>CAVRNT010000001.1:0-379531 GCA_963722655.1 uncultured bacterium
GGCCTTCGACGTGATCCTCGGCCTTGTCGCCGGCATCATCTGCGTCCCCTTCGCGGTCCTCTCCGCCCTCCTCGTGGGCCTTACCTCCCGCGGTCCGATCATCTTCACTCAGAAAAGGTTCGGCCAGAACGGGCGCATCTTCACGCTCTACAAGTTCCGGACGATGCGGACCTGGCGGGGCGGGGCGGACGGCACGCCGGCCTGGACGGAGAAGAACGATCCGCGCATCACGCCCGTCGGCCGATTTCTCCGCTTCACCCACCTCGATGAGATCCCGCAGATAGTGAACATCTTGAAGAACGACATCTCCTTCATCGGCCCGCGGCCGGAGCGAGAAGAACTGGCCCAGACCTTCTCGCAGTTCCCTTACTACGAGATGCGCCACATCGTCCGCCCGGGCCTCACGGGCTGGGCCCAGGTGAACTACAAGCCGAGCGCCTCGCTCGAGGAGGGTTATGAGAAGCTTAAGTACGACATCTACTACGTAAAGAACCGCTCGTTCTTTTTGGACCTCTTGATCGTCATCAAGACGATCAAGTACGTCTTCGTCTCCCACTGAAATGTTAGAGCGGCTAAAAAACCTCTTGCTCCAGAACCGGGGCGTCAAACAGACCGTCATCAAGAACTTCTTTTGGCTTGTGACCGGGCAACTGGGCACGAGGCTATTTCGCGGGATAATTTTAATTTACGCCGCCCGCGTACTGGGAGCGGCGGGATACGGCGTTTTTTCTTATGCCCTTGGGCTCTCCGGATTTTTTACGGCCTTTGCCGACCTAGGCATCACTCAAATCGCCACCCGCGAGGCCTCGAAAAACCCGGAGAGGCGTTCGGAATATTTTTCAACCTCCTTCTGGATGAAATTGACGCTGCTCATTGTGTGCGCCGTCGCTATACTAATCTTCGCCCCGCACATATCGAACATTTCGGCGGCGGTCGCACTCATGCCTTTGATAGCGATTTTGACCGTCACAGACGGTTTCAGGGATTTTTCTCTTTTCTATTTCCGCTCCCAAGAAAAGATGGAAATAGAAGCGGGCATTATGGGCGTTACCAATTTCTCCATATTGATACTCGGCTTCATCGCCTTGAGATTATCGTCCGCGCCACAGGTGTTCACTTATGCTTACGTGATTAGCTCCGCGCTGGGAGCGCTGTTCTCCGCCTTCATCCTGCGCCACGAATTCAAGACAATCCTGGATCATTTCAACAAGACGCTGGTGAAGCCAATAATTCGGGTGGCTTTGCCGATAGCTTTCTCCAGCTTGTTCGGCGCTTTCATGTTGAACGCGGACTACGTCATTTTGGGCTGGATGCGCACCGCGACCGAAATAGGCTATTATTCGGCGGCGCAGAAGATAATCCAAATCCTGTATTTGCTACCAAGCTTAATGGCTACCGGCATTTTCCCGACGATCTCCCGTCTGTCCAAGAGCGGCGACCACGAGAAGATAAAAAGCATCAGCGAAAAATCGATGGCTGCGATACTGCTGGCCGGTATACCGATCACGATCGGCGGGATTGTCTTGGCCGCGCCGATCATCGCCTTGATCTACGGCTCGCAATATCTTCCGGCCGTCCTTTCATTCCAAATACTCCTGCCAACCGTAGTATCGGTCTTCATGGGGTCTATTTTAAGCAACATCCTTTTCGCATATGATAAGCAAAAAGAAACGGCCGTTTACGTCGGCATCGCCGCATTCACGAACGTTGTCCTCGACATACTACTCGCCCCGCAATTCGGTATCTACGGTGTCTCTTTCGGCACGCTGGTGGTCCAAGCAATCTACATCACTCTGATGCTCCGCCTGACCAAAAAGGTCAACCACATAAGGATATTCCCGCACCTCAAAAAAATCACTGCCGCCGCGATCGTTATGGGACTTGCGAGTTTCCTTCTGAACGCTGCGGGCTGGAACGTAATCGTCAACATCATCGTCAGCATCGGCGTTTATGGCGCCGCACTTTTCCTTCTTAAGGAGAATATGGTGAAAGAGCTTAAGCAGCTCGTCGGGGCGATTTTTTAGAGGTTAAATGGAAACGATCGAATATTTGTGATTTAATAACGCGGATGAGGGTTCTTTCTGGTAAAAATTGGCGCGGCGGGTATTTAGACTACCACCGGAACAAGCGCGAATACCGCCTGGAGGTCCTTGCTTGGAAGGACCTCGAAAAACTGGAGCACGTCTATCACACCCGGCCGAAGAGCCTGCGTCTCCTCATCAATTATTTCCCCGTCGTGGGGCCGGTCGGGATGGTCACCAAGACCTGGTCCCGCCTCCGCGAGGAACGGCGGAATGAAAAATATTTGGGGTGTGGCATCGGAAGAGTGATCGAAACGCCCACCGGCGCGAAACATAAAGCCGGCGAGATCGTCGCCTTCGTCGCTCCATGGCACCCGGCCCTCGCCGAGAGGATCGTTCTGCCCGGCGAACTCGTCTTCAGTGTCGACAAGGACGCGCTACCGGCGGTTCCGGCCAACGCCGTTCTTTACCTACCGGTCAAACCGGAAAAGCCGGTGAACCGGTGGTGGCAAGAGATCCGGGCCTGGAGCATCTATTCCGGCGTGAGGTTCACCTCAGAGACAAGAAGAACGTTAGAGACGGGGGTTAAGGGTGAACTCCGGAAGACGGATTGGTCCAAGGCCGAAAGGATAACGGCGGAAAATCCTTCCCCGGTTTCCGAAACTAAAGGCGAGATACCCGGAAAAAGCTCAGCTAAGAAGACAGGCGTACTTTACGGCTTCGGCAACTACGCGAAGATAAACATCATTCCTTACATGAGCCCGTTCGTGGACATTCGGACCGTCCATGAGATAGATCCGACGCAAATCTCAATCTCTAGAAAAGTGGAAAGGTGGGACGCATCGCCTTTCCCCAAGCCGGATGAGAGGGCGGACGTCTACTTCGTCGCCTCTTACAACCATACCCACGTGCCGATCACGCTGCACGCCCTCGCCCAAGGCGCTTATGTCGTCGTCGAAAAGCCCGTCGCTGGCGATTTCGAGGAACTGGACGCTTTGGAAAAGGCCTTGCGGAAAGCCGGCCGGAAGCTCTTCATCGGTTTCCACAAACGTTACGGAATGTTCAACGATTTCGCCCTCGAGGACCTCGGCGTGAAGCGCGGCGAACCAATTTCCTACCACTCCATCGTCTATGAGCTCGTCCAGCCGGAGCTTTTTTGGTACAACTGGCCGGTCTCCCGGAGCACCTTCTTCGCGAACGGCTGTCACCAGATAGACCACTTCCTCCACTTGAACGATTTCAGCCGGCCTAAGGACTTCGACATCAAGCTCCTCCAGGACCACGCCGTGGAGGTTTGGATAGAATTGGAGAACGGCGCGACCTTCACGACGACCTTCAGCGAGAAAGGCACGTCGCGCGTCGGCCCGCGGGATTTCGTGGAACTCAAGGTCCCCGGCCGGAACGTCCGTATCTTGGATGCCATCCGTTATCAGTCGGAGGATGAGCACCGCATCATACGGAAAAAGAGGATATTCAAAACCAACAGCTATCGCGACATGTACCGCAAGATCGGGGCGAAGATTGCCGCGAACGAACCAGGCGACACCATCGAATCAACGCTCATCTCCACCAAGCTGATGCTGGATCTCGAAGAGAAGCTCCAGCGCCTCAAGGGCTGGGGCAACCGGTACAAGGAGGCAAAAAAGGAGTTCTGGACCTATTTCAAGTGAATTTGGCCACGGAGAAGTTCGTCCCACTCGGCGACGAGCTTATTTTTTTCGAAATGCTCGGCGAGGTACCGCCGGCCGTTCTCACCAAATTGTTTTAGTGAGGCACGGTTGTCATAGGCCTTGCGGAAAGCGGCTGTGACCGCTTTCTCATCGCTCGAAACGGCCGTGAAGCCACATTTTGCCTCGTTCACGATGCGTATGGCATCGCTTTCTCTATGAACCGCAATTACAACTGGAATCCCCGCCGCCATATAACCCATGAGCTTAGCCGGCACGGCGGGCGTGGTGTTCTTCGAGGTGAGCGTCGCAAAACAAACGTCCATTTCTTTCACTAGCCCCGGGTATTCTTCGGCCGAGACAAACGGCTTAAAGATGACGTTCCTTAGACCATTTTCCTTGGCAATCCGCTCAAGCTGCGGCTTAGCTGTCCCGTCGCCGACGAAAAGAAATTTGACCTCGGGCGCGTCCCTGAACGCCGCCGCGGCCGTAAGGACCATCTCCAATCCCTGCGACGGCCCGAGAACCCCACCGAAAAAGAAAATGAAGTCGTTTTCTAAGCCCAACACCTTGCGGAAGCGGTTCGTCCGCTTCGCTTCGTCGAAAGGCCGCGCATCTATCCAGTGCGGAACAACACGGAGTTTCGTCGCGAGAACGCCACGGTTTTTCTCTAGGTAGCGGGCGTGATTTTCAGATGGCACGACGATGAGATCCGCCCGGCGGTAGGCCCGCTTCTCCATCCAGCCGAAGAAGACTTGAATTAGCGGCTTTTGCCACCAAGAGACGAGGTCAATGCCGTTTTGCGGAAAAATATCGTGCACGTTCGCAATGAACTCAGCGCCGTATACTCTGGCCAAATTCGAAGCCGCTAGAGCCAGCGGCAAAGGCGGGCTGTGTACTATCACAACGTCAAAGGGGCCAGCTAATGTCTTTTGGACCGATTGCGCGAACATCTTCGGCAACAAAACCTGGTTAATGCCGCGAACAATGTAATTCACCTTATGGTGAGGCAACGTCGCAATCCGGACTATGCGGACGCCGCTCTTTTTTTCATCGCGCGGCACGGCGTCGGCATCTGTGCCGGAAGCAAGGTTATAGGCCGGCACCGTCGTCGCGACGGTCACCTCCTCGCCGCGCGCGGCGAACCCTTCCGCCAAATCGGCCATGAGCTGGGCCGCCGAGCGGACCTCAGGCGGATAGGAATCGGATATAATCAGAATGCGCATAAGTCAGTTTCTTACCGTGAATTGATCGTAAGTCGCCAATTTCGATCGGTGCAACAGAAATTTTCTCATCACGTTCAATATCGCTAATCCGTACCCCGTGCTCCTGAAAAACCCGATCATGGAGGCCTCCGGGAAGTATTTGGTCACGATAGGCACTTCTTTGATCTTCATTCCGGCGATCTTCATCTGAACGATGATCTCCGTGTCGAAGACGAAGTCGTCGGAATTCAGATCCAACGGCAAAGATCTCAGGACCTTCTTGCTGTAAGCGCGGAAGCCGGAGTGGTACTCGGTCAGGTCCATCCCCAGGATCGCGTTCTCCAGTTTCGTCAAAAAGATGTTCGCCAAAAATTTCCAGCGCGGCATTCCGCCTAAAAGGGCGTTGCGCCGAACGTACATCCGGGACCCGAAGGCCGCATCGCATTCGCCGTTCGCGATCGGCTGAACTACCTCCGGTATGAAGGAGGGGTCATACTGAAAGTCCGGGTGGACCATCACGACGATATCCGCTCCCAGCTTCAGAGCCTCCCGATAGCAGGTCTTTTGGTTCCCTCCGTACCCGAGGTTCCTTTCGTGAACGAACGTCCGGAGACCCAATCCTTCGGCGACCGCGACCGTGTCGTCCCGGCTGGCATCGTCGACCAAAATGACGTCGTCCACCCAATCCTTGGGAATGGCGAAGAGCGTCCTTTTCAGGGTTTTAGCGGCATTGTAAGCCGGTAAAACCACGACGATCTTCTTATTGGGGGCCATTTTACTCATGAAGTTGAGGGTATTGCATGGCCGAATAAACCTTGGACTTGAAAAAGACGAAACAAACGATCAAAACAACGAACGCCGCGAGCGAATATCTTAACGCATCGGAGAGCAAAGGGGAACTAATAAGGAGGAACGGCAGCCATAGAAGTACCATTTGAATGATGAAGAACGACCGACGCAGTTTCGCTTGAACGTCCGGTGGGAGCCCGCGGATCCGCTGATCGAAGATGAAGAGCGCCGCCAGATAAAAAGCGGGCCAGCCGTAGCCGACGGTCCTCAAACCGCCGTTCACTACGCTCCCAAGGAAAAAGAGTAGCGCTCCGTAGACTAAGGCGGTCAAGAGCCAAATCTTATTCTCCGCGAAGATTCGGCGCCAGTGCTTGCGGCCCACCAGGAATAAGGTCAAGGGAATGGTGCCGAAGGTGATGAAGAGGTAAATCAGGGTGGAAAGCGGATAAATGAAATCAAACCCGCAAATGCCGATCCAACTGATGTCGCCGAGGTGAAGCCAAGTAGGCACCGTGAGCAGGAGCTGCGGCCGGCAAAATTGGGCCATCGTGTTCGTCAGCCAATTCACGCCCAAGATGAATCGGAAGAAATTGTAGGCCGGCTTCAGAACGTAAAATTCAAGGGTGCCGAGATTGTGGATGTTAGATTGCCCCAAACTGCTTACGTAAGAACCGGCCACGGAGGCGATGATCACGACGAGGAGTGCCGTCGCGGCGAACTTCTTCTCCGATTTGAAGAAACTGACTGCGGCCAATACGCATCCCAAGATCAGCGCCTCGGTGGGGCGGGCAAAGAGCAACAGGCCCAGCGTCATCAAGCTCAAGACCAGATTATTCTTCTTCAAAAGATAGAAGAATACGACCAGCAAGAAACTGTAAAAAAGCTCGGACAAATAAAAGAACCGGAAATAATTCAATAAAAACGGCGAAAAAACTACGGCGAAGGCCGCGAAAGCGTTTATCGAGGGGAGCTCCGAAAAGAACAGAGAAAGCACGAGGACGAAACCGAAAAGCAGAAAGATGCTCAAGACCCAGAACGAGAGATCGGTAGGGAGACCGCTCACGAGGGAGATCAGGTGGACTGTCAGGGGATGGAGCACGCGGCTGGAAAACGGTTGGACAACGTCCTTAATGTCCCCGTTCGCGATCTTAACGTACCAATCGGAATCCGCGATGGAGGGGATGAAAAAATAATGGCCGATGACGACGATGCAAACGGCCGCAAACAGAGCTGCGTAAAGCTTGGGTGATTTCGCGAGCCGAATCATTTTTCGTTCTTTATTTCGCGGATCTTCGCGTCAATCAAAAATCTGTACCAAAGACCCTGGAGGAAATGGAAGGCCAGGCCCGGCACGCCGTCCAAAAATCCCAAACGGATGAAATAACGGTAAACGAAGTAGAGCCAAGCCCGGAAGAACGGGGGCAGGCGGTAATAGAATGCCTTCTTGTCGCCCGAGGCGTAGAGGCCTTTTACGAAGTCCCGCGCTTCCCGCGAGGCGTAGTTGTTGTGCTTACTGGTCCATTCGGTCAGGCCCTTGCGGTTATCGTCGCAGAAATCATACTTCAAATGCCCCGTTTCCCCTTCCGTGAGAATGATGTGCTCATCCATTTCCTTCGCCTCCGAACGGCCCTTCCCCTTCTTCCAGAGCCGCAGGAACCAAATCGGGTAGTAACCGCCGTGCTTGATCCAGCGGCCCATGAAGTAAACCCGCCGCTTGATGTAATAGCCCGTCACGTTTTGTGAGTAGTGAGTGGTGAGTAGTGAGTAGATCTCCGACTTCAACTCCGGCGTCAGATATTCATCCGCATCCAGCTTCAATATCCAGTCCCCTTCGACATCAAGGTCATCCAGCGCCCAATTGAACTGGTCAGCTTGGTTCTTGAAAGGGTGCTCGTGGACCTTCGCGCCGAACTTTTCCGCTATTTCCTTTGTCCGATCGGTGGAAAAAGAGTCCACGACGACGACCTCATTCGCCAGACCCCGGACGCTCTCCAAGCACCGCGCGAGGTTCGCTTCCTCGTTGTAGGTCAAGATTATGACGGTGAGCCTTTTTTTCATTCGCTTATTTTTTTCTGGGCCAGAACGAAGATGGAATGCGAGAAAGGATAGAAACGGCCATAGTAACCGTGCTCCGCGATCTTCAGGCCGTTCTTTTCAAGTAAATTAGCAAGGGTCCTTTTGCTGAAAAACCTGACGTGCGGCCCGACAGGATCGAAATGCCGGTCGAAGCCGAAGAGCACGATCGCTAGATTCTTGAAGAAGCCGTGGTAGGGCGTCGTCATTAAGAGCTTGCCGCCAGGGCGCAGTATGCGCGCGATCTCACTTGCGGCGTCGTCAGTATCGTAAACGTGCTCAATCACTTCGGAAGAGAAAACGAAGTCTACGCTCGCGTCGGGTAAGGGGAATGGACCGCCGTCTTCCACTTTATGGAATTCTACCTCGGGCAGCTCCCTGCGCGCGCTGTCCAAAGCGGTCTGCGAAACATCCAAGCCGATGTATTGAGCGTTGGGGTTAACCTTCTCCATTTCCTTTAAGATCTCCCCTTTCCCACACCCGAAATCCAGAACGACAGCGCCTTTTTCGAGCGGGGTGTATTTCTTGAGCTTCGGCCATTTGAGGGTGAAGTCACTCAAGTGGCCGGTTCCGCCGGACCAGTAATTTTCGTAAAAACTTCGGGTCATTTTCCGATGATCGAGCGATAAAGTCCGGCCATAGCCTCGCCGACGGCTTCCAGGGAGAATCTTTCGGTGACCAGGTGTTTTCCTCTTTCGCCCATCGCCCGGCCGTCCACTCGCCCAGTTAAAATATCAAGGATTGCTCTGGCGAGCAAATCCGGCTTTTTCTCCACAATGATTCCCGCCCCGGCCCGTCGCACCTCTGGCGCGATGCCGACGCCATCCGTCAGGACGACCGGCAAACCGGCAGCCATTGCCTCCGCGGCGGCCATGCCGAAGTTTTCCGAATAAGAAGGTAGAACGAAAAGATCGGCGGCGGCGAGCGCCGCCGCTTTTTCCCGGCCGACGAGCCGCCCAGTGAAAACAACTCGGTTTGCTAAGCGGTCATTGTCGATCATTTTCTCTATTTCCCGCTTATAACCTTTTTCGTCCCCGCCGACGATGGCGAGTTTGGCCGCCGGCAAACTCTTCACGATGTCCGCCATGGCGGGAATGAGGGTGTCGAATCCCTTGATCGGATGCAAGCGCCCCACGAAAAGGGCTAACTTTTCGCTCCTGGCGATGCCGTATTTTTCGCGGAAAGTTTCTTCCGGCCCGGCGGCAGGAACGTCGGAGACGGCGTTGGGGATGACAACGATCCGCTGGCCACCGAATTTGTTTCGACAATCGGTCGCTTCGGCTTCGGTCGTGCAATGGACAGCCGCCGCGTTCATAACGTTCTTCTTTTCGATGAGTGCCATGTAGACACTTTTCTTGAGCGATTTGCGGCTCATTGGATCTCGCATCAAGCTCCCTCGCGGCGAAATAATGTACGGCTTCCCGAATTTTTTGGCGTAATGGGCGCCGAGAGCGGAGGCCGCGAGCCAAACGGACGTGATGTGAACCAGGTCAAAATCCTTGACGTTTTTCCTCAGTGCTCGCTTCATCGCCCCGGAATAGAACCAATTCCGGGGGAAGGAGCCGGGAAAATAGAAGATTTTTATACCATCCAAGGCAACCGGTACGCCGAGTGGCACGCTCAGCCGGTCGGGCCCATCAGCGTCGGTCGTGTAAACGACCACCTCAACCCCCTGCCGCACCAGGGCTCTGTTCATCGCGTGAACGCTTTCGACCGGACCGCCGTAGTGGCGGGCCGGTAAATATGACGGCGAGATGTGGAGGATTTTCATACCTGCTCCATGGAATCCTTATTGAAGGGTACTTTATAATCAGGCTTGAGCGATAAAAAGAAAACTCCATCCATCCTGAAGTGCTTATTACGCCGGTAAGCGTTACTGAAAAAATGAGGTGTGTACTTCTTCGTAAGTTCCATCAGGTTTATTTTCCTGTGGAAGAATCCCATAACGTTTTCATGGGCGATGGAGATCATTAGCATGCCCAAACTCCCACGGGCATAACCTTCCAAAAAGTTAAATTTACTTTCGAAAAAATCCCGATACTCTTCGTAGGATTTGAAATGAACATGGGGCGAAACCGGATTATAAGGAAGGATCCTTAATCTGCCCAAAACGATCCTCAATAGCTTCCAAAGATTGCGGTTGCGGTTGATGAACCCAACAATCCCTCCCTTTTCCAGAGGGACAATTACAAGCAGTTTGCCGTCCTTTTTTAAAACGCGGCTAATTTCAGAACAGAGCTTATCGCTGTTCGGTATGTGTTCAAAAACATGAGAGAGAACCACCAAATCGAATTGGTGGTCGTTAAATGGTAGATTACAGGCGTCGCCGTAAACAAAATTCACCCGCTTGGAGGATGCCGGTCTTAAATCCTTGTCGTTGTCCCAATACACCGAATCTAGGCCGGTATAGGTGAGACCCCGAAATTCTTTTTGGCCAAGGAATTGGGTCACCTTTTGCCCGTCCGAACAGCCTATATCCAGCAAACTCAAATTCTTGTTTCGGGCGTAGGTTTCAAGAAAATGCTTTATGTCGACTACGGATGCTCTGTGTTCCATGTTAATTATTGAAACAATAAACCGGGTATTTTTTGCCGCAAACGGCACAGGTTACATTCTCTTGTTCTCGATTCAATTTTAACTTGTCGCTGGCACATCGGCCGCATCGCATTAACTCGACGACATCCAACTGCCGATTCCTAGAATTTTGAGAGAGTAATTTCCTCACCAATGACAAGGTCAATTTCTTAGCGGCCGGAATTATCTTGAAAGTTTTTGTTGAGCTTCTGTCGGTAGCCGGTATTTCCCAGTCAAATTTGTATCCGCTATTCACGATACGATATTTTATGCCGCCATTCCCCTTTCTCCAATAATACCTAACGTGAAAATCAAAGGGGTACCTTGAAACCAATTTGGGGAAAACGGCGATGGCGCGATGATCAAAAAGTTCGGCTAATTCTTCGTCCTGAACATAACTCTTCTTCTTACGAATCACCAATACACCGTTTCTCTCCGTGACTTCGAGCCTATGGAATGTATAGTGCGTTAAACGCTCCATTATCGCGTCTGGTGTTTCTATATAACCCGCTTTACCCACTCTCTGGATTTCGCTGATAAACTTTTCCGGGTCAGCTGAATGCTCCAAGGTATGAGAAGCGATAACGAAATCAAAAGCGTCGTCCTTGAACGGTAATTCCTCCGCGAGAGACAGAACGGTCGGCCGATCGGCGATGAGGGGCGCGAAGTACCTTTCCTGGCTTTCAACGTAAGCATCACAAAGAACATTCGCGCGGAAATAAGGATTGCCACCACTGCCCACGTCCAAGACCAGGGCGTCTTTGCTGACCGGGCAATATAACCGCCGCAACGACCAAGCAATAGAATCCAATCCCAGCGCCAGGAAAAACCTCATCAAAAAACTCTGTTCTTTAAATGGTTTCATGGATTTAAAGTTGGGGCGTCCTTTTGAGCGCGCCTTTTATCAGTCTGATCCCTTCATCGCATATGCGTGTGCCGAAAACGGCAAGGAGGACGGTGTAGAGGTAGAAGTAGATTGTACAACCAAAACCCAGATTCCGTAAATCGTTCGCGTATCTTAAAAATATCCGGATGCCTTTGTTCCGATGGACCGCTAACGTCGGGTAAAAGTACTTTGACATGTCCCGTCTTATGGCGTCCGCCGTGCGAAGGCCATACTTCTCGTCAAAAAACTCCGGAATAATGAGGAAGCTTTTTAGGAAGCCTATCGAGGTTTCTATGGATGGGGTTCTGGCGACATGAGGGGATTTAGCCCCTTCCTTCCCCGAAATTTCGACTCCGCTATCATATTGTCTCGTGAGCGGCTCGTCGAAATAGGCGGCGGGGTGCTTCAGTACCACTTCGCCGAGTAAGTAATGTTGATAAAGGAGCGAGTGGTCGAAGTTATCTATCGGCGTTGGAAGGAATTTGCGGCGAATGGTAAAACCGGAAATGAACACGCTCTTTCGGAAAAGTGCGACAAGCGTTTCCGAACCCGGCGGGAAGAATTTGTTCCCATCGTAATAACGGAATTTCTCAATGCCTTTCTTGCGCATGGTTACGTGCGATTTCAGGACGTAGCCCAAATCATCGTGGTTTTTCAAAAAATCAATCAACTTATCAAGTGCGCCATTGATGAATTCATCGTCATCACCCATAAAGACGATCCATTCGCCGGTCGCCCGCTTTATTAATTCTTTCAGGTTGCCGTCGTAACCCAGATTCCTTTCGTTTTCAAAAAACAGAACCTTATAGGTGCTTTTGACCGAGAATTCGTTTACCGCCCGGCGCACATCGCCGATATTCGGGCTGCGATCATCGCAGATGACTATTTCTATATCGTTGGCCGCCTTGCAATCGACCGTGCTCAATAACCGGAAGATGTTACCCGGACGGCGATCGCTGTTGTAGCTCGGAATGCAAATCGATAGGAATGGCCTGTCGCTCATGAATAAAAGCTCATAAACTTGCTTGCTCTTCTTGGAAACTATATCATATAGGCTATTCCTGTTAAAATCTTGGTTTCCATAGGCAATAAATGAGACATATTCTTTGTAATTTTTGCAACAGCGACGAAACCGAATTGCTTTACGTTGCTAAAGATCGGCAGGTGAGAGAGGATGACAGCCGCGAGTTCTATCTGCACCGTTGCAAAAAATGCGGCTTAGTGTATTTGAACCCCCAACCAGAATGGCCGGAATTGGAATATTTTTACGGGGGCGATTATTACACCAATGGTCCAGACCAAGAGGGTCAATGCGGTAATTCCTACGCTTTCTTTAGAAGAATAAAAAGAAAGTTGTCTCGACCGCCTAATCCGAAATTCTGGTATTTCGGAAAGATGAGGGGCAGGTTTTTGGACGTCGGCTGCGGTAACGCCCTCTACGAATCTTACGTAATTAAAAAATATCCCGGTTGGGAATTTTACGGCCTAGAACCGAGTCATTTGCCGGCTTTGGCCGCCAGACAGGTCGGGGGAGTGGAAATCTTTGAGGGTTTTTTGGAGGACTCCCATTATCGGAGCGATTTCTTTGACGTCATTTTAATGAACAATGTTTTAGAGCATTGCCCCGATCCGGCCTCAATGATCATGGAGTGCTATAGGATCTTAAAGCCGGGAGGTCATTTGATCATCGAAGTTCCTAATTTCAACTCTCCCGCCAGGCGTTTTTTTGGCACTTTTTGGTCCCATCTCGATGCTCCGCGGCATCTTTTCCATTTTTCTTCCAGCGTTTTATCGGAAAGGCTCAAAAAAACCGGTTTTAAGATAGAATCGGTTCAATTAAAGGCAGGTCGCGGAGCCATTGTTTACTCTATTGCTTACAAATTTAACCTCCAAAAAATGTTGAAACGGCCGGTGATTTCGTTGATCATCCGCTATTTCACTTACCTGACCCACCCGATCAACAAGATCGTGACGGAAAAATTTCATTGGGCCGGGAGTTTAATGATCGTAGCCAGCAAACCCGAATAAAGATCGGGAAGTGATTGATCGCTGGTTAAAATAAAAATGTTCAGTCATTTCAATAAGAGGACGTCCCAGCAATATTCACTGGCTAGCTATTCTTTAGCGTTCACGGCGGGCCGACTGAAAAAATATTTCTTCAAGTTGGTCGGGGCACTTTATCCCTTCCTCTACGTCCGATCCGAAAAGCCGCCTGCAGGGAAAATGTTGGTGATCTCCGAAGTTGGGGGTCTGGGCGATGCCATTCTCTTTCGCAGGACGCTGGAGGGCGTCAGAAATAGGTACGATGTCAACATTTTGACTAAGGCCTACCATCGTCCCGTCTATCGCAATGTCGTTCCAGCGAATCGGCTGATCGAGGTCGACGGGTCAATGGGCCTTTTCAAGGTGTGCAGAAAATTAAGCCGGGAAAGAATCGACATTCTCGTCCTCCACGAGATCAGCATAGCGAGCTTTTTAGCGACGTTTTTCTATTTCCGGCGGGTCCCGTTCAAACTGGGTATTTTCGCGGACGAAGGCGCAGGTTTCCTCAACAAGACCTTCCGAGCGCGAGATTATAAAAATGTTCTCGATTTGTATACCGACCTGACCGTTTATCTCGGCGGCACCTATCGACTCTACAGTTTCGACGAATATCGCTCCTTACCCAAGACCAACGAAATACTGGTGCACCTAGGCAGCGGTTCTTTGTGCAAAAACTGGAGGATCGCCAATTTCCTAGAATTATTCAGGAAATTGGACGATGCGCGGCTGAAATACTTGGTCATAGGCAGCAACGAAGATTTGGCGGCCGTCGGCAAATTCACGAAAGCCGCCGGGGTGAGAACTGTGGCCGTCAACTCTTTTGAGCAACTGGCCAGATTGATCGCGGGGTCGGAGCTGGTGATCTGCCACAATACCTCGGTCCTTCATCTCGCCTTCGCGTTAGGAATCAAAACCATCTCTTTCAACAGCAAGAGCAACTACGGCTGGTGGAATCCTTATAAAGACCTGCCGGACCACCGCCACTTCGCCTTTAAAGCTTCCGACGAGGAATGTGGCTACGGCCAGCAAATTAGGTCACTGCTGATAGAAAAAAATAAATACGGCTGCTCCCTCTTCGACTCCATAAAACCCGATGAAGTTCTAAGAGTGGCGAAGGAAATGCTGGGAAAGAACCACGACTAAAGAAGCCGCGCGTAGATGTCTCCAGCGGAATCCAGCGGTAGCGTTCGGATGAAATTCATCAACTCTTTCTCCGAAACCCACTTCCGATAAAAGAGATCGAGCACGTTGGTCGTCTCGAGAGAGACGTTGAACTCGTATTTCCCCAACCGATTTAACTGTTTCAGGCACTCTTGGGTGTCATCGAGATAGCGCCGAGTGAATTCAAACGATAGGGCTTTGATCGGCGCGTGCAGACCAGACAGAACGTATTTCTCGAAACCTTCGGTATCTATCTTGCAAAAAGAAGGCGTGCCGTTCCGGGCAATCAGATCATCGAGGGTGGTTACGGGGACCAAGACTTTTTCCCAGTGCACGTCGGGGTAGCGATCATCTTTCCATGCATGGGAAAAGCTCGAGGTGCTTCCGGAGTCCTTATTGATGAAAAACGGCCTTTTCTCTTCGCGTTCGCCAATTCCCTTCCCAATCACCAGAACTCGATTGTTGCCCCCGTATTTTTTCTTCAATTGGTGGACATAACTAGATTGAGGTTCCACTGCCACCACTCTGGCTCCCAAAGAAAGGTATGTATCCGTCATTTCTCCCTTGTACGCCCCGATGTCAAATACGAGATCGTCCTTATGAATGAATTGTTCGGCGATGAGAATACTTCCTTTTTTAAGATGGTGGTCGACTAGAGGACGACAGACAAAACTTAACCCTCGTCTTATAAATCTTGGCAAAAACGGCGACAACTTACTGTAAAATTTCGTTGAAATGTAAAACAATGAATATTTCACGGGATTTCTTTCGCCGTTTATCGGTTCGATTGCCGAGAATGAAAAACTTGGGACAACATCCTGGTCAATTGTTCTCGATGGCTAAGACCGCCCTCTAAACATCTTTTGCGCCCCGCTTTGGCAATTTTCTCTCGCGACTTATCGTCTGCGAGGTATTTGACAATGGCGGCGTAAAGCTCGTTATCGTCTCCAAAAAACACCGCCTCTTCGCCATCCTTGAACGTTTCCAAGTGGCGTTTGGTCCTTTCGCCGAGCATGAACCCGCCGCAAGCCGGTATTTCCACACTCCGGCTCGTGATCTCGTCCCGGTTGATCTTTCTCAAAAAACAAAGATTTATCTTGGTAGCGTTGATCGCTTTGGCGTAATCTTCGCCATAAAGGTGCTCTCCTTTTATGATTAGGTTTGGGTGTTTGTTCATCAAAGGCGCCCAATCGTTTCCCCAAACGACGATCTTGATTCCGCGTTTGGCTAGATAAAGCATGTGGTCGGCCCTGTCTTTTTCAAAAGAGCCGATGAAACTGACGTCGCAGCCAAACCTTTTTTTGTCTTCTCTGGAAAGGTTCAGTGGTCGATGAAGATCTTCATCGTAAGCGTCAAAAAACAACTCCGTCCTTCTGGCTCCCAGTAATTTCAACTCCGCTAAGTTATACGGTTTGGTTGTAAAAACAACGTCGTAATATTTCAATCCGCAATCGTAAAATAAAGTGCGGTTGTGTTTCGCATACATATCGTCCTCCGAACAGGAGATGAGATGAGTGGTCGGTGCGATATTTTTGATCAATCTCAACGTGCCGGGCCAAATAGTTATCCCTTTTTCTATCCAAATCGCGTCGAAATGATCAGTCCTCGTCAATTTCCTTATTTTCCCATTAACGCCGGTAGTGTCCCATGGCACTTTGATCTTTGAAGCGATTCTTACCAAGAGATTGGGTTTAACGCCTAATTTCAATGGAACCAAGACGGTAGATACTCCTTCTAGTGCGTATCCTAGACGGATTAGGGTCTTGTAGCGCTGCAAACTCCGACTGTATTCGTTGAGATCGCCAACGAAAAGGATCCTTTCTTTCATTGCGCTTTCTTATGGCCAACGGCAATTATATTCTGGGTCAAGATTCTCTCGGTCGCTCCGGTCTCGATCAGAAGAAAGATCTGCAGGCATTTCCTTAATATTTTCCACAAGATCGTTCGGATAAAAGATTTCACGCCCCTTGCCACGGGGGCCGTTTCTTTGAAACGTAGGTTCGAAAAACCGCCGACGAGCAATATCTGCCTTAAACTGTCCTCCGTAAAACTAAGCTCGTGCGTAAAATCGGCATATCTGTAGCGGCTACCAAAAATACTGGCGCTATTCGGCGTTTGGATGATTAGCACGCCATCATTTTTAATAGCTTGGTACGATAAATCCATAATTTCTAATACTTCTTCTTTTTTGAAGTGTTCAATGACATCTCTTAAGAAAATTCCGTCGTATTTCTCGTGTTTGTCTCTGAGAAAATACATCAAATCTCCCTGTATAATGTTTTTTATTCCTATTTTCTTGGCAGAAGCGACCTGCTCTTGGCTGACATCAATGCCAGTAGCGTTGACGTAGCCCTTGTTCTGAAGCCAATGAACCAATCCTCCGTTGCCGCAGCCTAACTCCAAAATATTGGCCTCGTCGTTCTGGGGGAGAAACTCTCCGAAATAACGGTCCCAAACGACAAACTGCTTCTTGATGTCGGCCATGTTCAAGGCACCGTAAAGATGTAGCGTATGTTTAGAAACGTACTGCGCATAAAACTTTTCTCTGTAGTCCATTGATGTAATGAATGAAATAAACCTATTTACAATCTAGTAATTAATAATTGGCCGCAAACCTTTGCCGCTATATATCATCGAAGGGTTGTGGTGTAATCGTTGAAATCACCGACGAAAATAATTCTTATCTTATTTTAGGTTTAACACAAAGAAGGTTAGCATCTCGACCCGTTTCCGGTCCATACTTTCTTAAAAAAGATTTATCGTCAGTAACTGTGACGAGTTTGTTACTATCACTGTCAATTTCAAAAATATTGAAACCGGAGTTCCTGAATATGGCCAAAAAATCATTGGGATTTGTTCCTGCCTCCACCATCGCTTTCGGCCAAAATTCCGTCATGACCATTAATTTTTTCGATGAATTTAAGATATTCTACATACCCCGTAACGCATATATTTCCGCTCCTTGAATATCCATCTTGATGAAATCAGGAAAGAGCTTCAGACTCTTGAAATAATCGTCCAAGGCTATAGTTGCTATGTCTATAATCTTACGTTTCTCCCCGGGATCGAAGATTCTGTCATCTGTGCGATTCTCTCCAATGTATAATTTCGCGAAACCGTTAGCTTGGGACACAGCTTTATTTTCAAGAACTACATTAAATCGCTTGTTTTCGTTTGCATTCTTCTGCAACAAATAAAAGTTGGCTGGATCGGGCTCAAAGGCAAAAACCCTACCAGATTTGCCCACGAGCCCGCTAAAAAGCAGCGTATAGTAGCCTATGTTGGCTCCAATATCTACCACCGTCATCCCATTTCTTATTTCTTTCTTGACCAAATCCGTTTCCGGTACTTCATAAGCCCCGAACACCGATAAGCTCAACCTATCTTCAGGATCCAAATACATTTTGGAACCATTCACCTCGACACACTTTACATTCTCGTCTTTTACGAGTGAGATAAAAAAAGTGTAAATCTTGGACACGATGCCGATCTGACCTAATCCATAACCCCTGCTAAGGAATTTAACAGTTTTCGCAAATACTTTTCGGCCCAATTTTTTTACTTTTGATTCTTTACTCATGTGTTTTGCTTCCGTTGCGCTTTAAAATATCGTCGCATGCAGCCTCAATTTCGTTTGCGGTCACGCTGCACACACTTTCAGCGATGCAGTTTTCTTTCGTGTAATCGCAAGGAATGGGCCTGTGATAAATTATTCTATGCTGAATCCCGTAAGGAAACCATTTCCCGAAAACGTTCCTAACGCCGTATATCCCGACGACGGGAGTCGCAACTGCCGCGGCGATGTGTACGGCGCCAGTATCATTGGAAATCAACAAGTCACATTTTCTTACCAACGATACGGTTTCAAGGAGCGTCAACTTGCCGGCCAGAATTAACGAGTGGGACTCAGAAATTTGGCGCGCTGCGATGGCAATTCTTGGCGCATCGTCGGCGCTCCCGATGAAAACGATACCTGCATTATACTCATCAACTAAATATTTTACTACTTCTCCAAACCGCTCCGGAGGCCACGCGTTAGCTTCCCTTTTGGCTCCAACGTTGATAACAATAATCGTTCTCTTCCCGGCCCCCAGATAATCAAGTAGCTTGCCGATCTTTTCTTCGGTAAGCTCGGAGGACGGGAAATCAAACTTCACTTTCCCCCCAAAAGGCGCGTACCGGTTCAAAACGTCCAAGATATTTTCGACCTCGCACTTTTCAAAAGAGTAATCGACTTGGGTGTTCTTGAATAAATTCAGGATGGTGCGCACGCGGAAACCGAACGCCGATCTTGCGCCGATTAGTTTCGCGAAGATCATGTTCCTAGCGAGTGTCCGAAAGCGGACATAATCATCCGGTATTTGGATAAAAAGGTCGTATTGCTCCCGCTTTAGGGCTTCAATAAACGTTTTCCTCTTATTGGCACTGTCGATGTCGTCTGAATAATACACCCGCAAATCATCGAGATATTTCGCGCCGGTAAGGAGCTCTTTCCCGCCAACCGCTCCCCGTTTACCGGGAGAGGTGAGAAGAACTATCTTCGCCTGCGGATAGGCGCGCCTAATCGCGACGAAGGCTGGAATGGCACAGATAACATCGCCGATATTCCCCACTTTGAATATCAAGATGCTTTTCGGGTCCCCTGGTCTTCGAAAAAGCAGGCGGCGCAGCGCTTCAAGAACCGCATTCTGGATCCAGAGGATCGCGACGACGATCGATAATTGGACCGCTTTCAGGGATGGCGGCCTTATTTCTTGTTCCATTTATTCAAAACGACGTTGGCCCAGAAGCGCGACCAGTGGCCTACGGCGGGTTTGACTTCGAGCCATTTTTGGAACGGGAAGGTAAAACCCATCTTCGGCCGGTCCCAAACCTCGCGCGGCAGGTCCGCGCCAAGGGCTTCGATCAAGAGCCGTTTCGGTTGGCCGCTCGTCTTGAGCGCCGGCGAGAGGGAGTTTAGGTATTCCACGAGCGGCGGGTCCAAATACGGCACACGCACCTCGAGCGAATGGCGCATCGACATGAAATCGGCGTCTTTGAGGAGCTGGTTACTCATATAGAAGTTAACCTCGAGATATGAAAGGAGGTCGACGGGGTGAAGTCGGGCGGCCTCCGGCGGGATGAGCGCCTCAATTTTCTTCAGAACTTCCCAAACCTCGCTTTCGGGGACATTAAGTGTGCGCGCGATTTCTTCCGGCAGGAAAAGTCCTCGGAGAGCGAGATAAAAGTAAAGCGGGTGTTTCTTCCGGAGATACCGGAGCCTTTTTGCCGCCGGTTTCGGAACAATCGCGGCCAGCAAGCCGGGTAGAAGAGGGACCATTTGAACAAGGCGCATTGCTTTCGCTCGCCGGAAATTCTGGTAGCCGCAGAAGATCTCGTCGCTCCCCAATCCCGAAAGGACGGTTTTGAGGCCTGCTGCCCGAGCTGCTTGGGCCACGAAATAAACGTTCACGCCGTCCACGGTCGGCTGGTCCATCGCGTCAAATACGTCGTCATATTTCGCGAGAAAATCCTCTTTCGTTATCTTTTCCTCGCGATGATCACTTTTTATCCTCTTAGCTACAAGCTTTTGGTATTTTTGCTCGGAAAATTCCGGTTCGTCGAAGACGATGGATAAAGTTCGGAGGTTCGACCTCCCGTGGAGGTCGAACCTCCTGATTTTAGCGGCCAAAATCGAGAGCACCGAAGAGTCGGTGCCACCGGAAAGGAAAACGCCAAGGGGCGCGTCGCTCACAAGGTTCAGGCGGACGGCTTCCTGGAGCAGCCGGCGAACTTCCTGCTTCGCCTCGCTGAAAGAGACTTTTCGCTTATTCGTGAACGGTGCCAGCGAATCGTAGTACCGGACTTCTTTGGCCTCTCGGCCGTCCCAAACGACGTAGTGGCCGGCCCGGACCGCCCGGACCTCGCGGTAGGTCGTGAGCGGCAGGGGCACGGAGCCGAAAAGAAGGAAGGCAATCTTCGCATCCCGGTTCTCCGTTAGCGTCACAAAGCCCGATCCCCTTATTGCCTCGACCGTGGAGGCGAAGATCAACCTTCGTCCTGAAGACGCGAAATAGAGCGGCTTAATGCCATATTGGTCCCGCACGAGATGGAGGGCGCCGCTCTTTTTGTCGTAAAGTCCGAAGGCGAACATCCCGCGCAGACGGGCAAACGAGGCCGGGCCGTATTTTTCGAAAAGCGCGAGAATGACCTCGGTATCTGAATGCGTTTTGAACCTCACGCCCTGCGCTTCCAGCCCCTTTTTAAGCTCGGCGAAGTTGTAGATCTCCCCGTTGAACGTGATGACGAGATCCCCCCGCTCCATCGGCTGATGGCCGTCCGGGGAAAGATCGATGATGGAAAGCCGCCGGTGGCCGAAGGCCACGGGTGTTGAAACGAAAACTCCTTCGTCATCCGGACCGCGCTTAGCTTGGCAGGCGTTCATCCGCCCGACCGCGCGCTCCAATTCCCTTTCTTCCCCTTCCTTGAAATAGACCCCGGCGATGCCGCACATAAAAGGCCTTATCGCCGCGTTGAAGTGGCGATCGTTGGGGCGAATTGGTTGAGGAAAGCGGAGACCTGGGTGTCTGTCGGCCAGTAGGCATGGATGGTCTCGGCGGTCCGAATGGCGTCGACCGCATCGTTGTGAGCGGCGTAAAGTTGCAGAAGCGGATAGAGCGCCGGCGGCAGCTTCGGCCCCTGGGCGAGCACATCGCTGTAGTAAGCGACGGCTTTGGCGTAGTCCGAATCGCTGTGGGTGTAGTTCATCCAGAGCGTCGCGTAGATCTGGCCCATCGTAAGCGGCTCCGCGGTGTAGCTCACGTCAATGTACGGCTCGACGTAGTTCGTGAGCGCCCGCGCGACCGCCTCGCTCTGACCCTTTTGAGAGATGATGCCCACGATGTTCCCCAAAAGGAACTTCACCGTCTCGAACTGTCCAATTGGGGAATAGAACTGGAGCGCCTGATTGAAATCGGTATCAAAATCATCCAGCGTCTTCACGTTCTGGAGACCTTGGAGAGCAGTGATATACAGGCTCGCCTTGACGTAAGGCAGATAAGCGCCGTAGATAAGCGACAGGAAAGCGGCGAGGATGAGCACGGGGATGATTATCGGTTTGAGCATTGAGTTTGACTTATTAGCTGTCGGTCTTCAGCTCTTTTCTTTGGAACAAAAAGTATCCGAAAGCCAAGAGCACGAAGACGTTGATGTAGATCGGCAACACGTCGAAGAGCACGAGACCTTGGACTAGATAGGCCAGCGCGAGCGCCGGGAGGATCGCCCGGACGAACGGCGGTTTTTGGCTAAGGAGGGTCTCACCCGCCTTCGGCCGAGCGCTCTTGAAGAATCCGACGAAGAAGACGACGAACACGCCGAGATACGCAACAGTACCCACAGCTCCCGTTTCGGCCAAACCGTCGAAAATGATGCTGTGGGCCCGGTCGAACCAAGCGCCGAAGCCCTGGCTCGGGTCGAAATAATTGATGTTGAAGAACTTATTGAAGACGACCGGGAAGTTCTCCGGGCCCCAGCCGAAAACGGGCCGCGCGAGGAATCCGTCCCAAGCAATCTGCCACATCACTGCTCTGGTCTGGAAAGTACCAGCTAAAACCGAGATGTCAAAAACACGCGAACCAGGTATGCGTTTAACGAAGGACGACTGCTGGAACGCCACGAGTAGACCGACGACCACCAATATGAGTGCAATTGCGCCGAGAATCCATTTGCGAAGCGCCGGTTTCATGAACGCCGCATAGACCAAGGCGGCAATGAGGCCCACTACGAAACCGATGAAAGAGCCGCGGGTACCGGTCAAAATGAAGGCGGAGAAAAGGAAGGCGGTGATAACCCCGAAGAAAACCCAGCCGAGGATTTTCATCTTCTGCCGGTATTTTGTGAAGAGGAGATAAAAAAGATACCCAAATGCAAAGATCAGATAAGCGCCGACGTAGGCCGGATTGCCGATGGAGCCCTGGAAACGATAGCCGCCGTCCGTGAAACGCGAACCGACGAAGCCGCCGAAGTTCATGCTGGCAAGATAGCCGTAAACGACCATTAAGATCGAGCCCGCGACCATGAAGGTCAAAAAACGCGACCAGTCCTTCTCACCTTTGAAAAGCGTCACGAGGAGCAGGAAGAGGAGATAAAGGTGGATGATCTGCAATCCGCCCTCCCCTCTTTCAAAATTGGACCAGAAGGACCAGTTGAAGTTAACGCCAAAGACGCAGGCGAGGAGGAAAGCGGCGGTGAAAATGGAAACCGCGATGCCCAGCGGGGAACGCAGAACTTTCCACAATCTTTTGAGATGCTCTTCGGCACTGGGAGAAAAAAGGAAGCCTGAAAGAAGAAAGATGAAGCTTAGGTCGATAGCGCCGCGGAAAACGGCGTATTTCCCGACGATGAACGGGAAAAGGGTGAAGGGGGTGACGACAACGACGACGAAGGGGACTAAATAAAGGAAAAACCGGGATACTTTGAAATAATCCATTGGATTGAAAGATTATAGTACAAAGCGCTGATTTTTAAAAGCAAAAGGCCCGCCAAAGGCGGGCCGATTGCTTGCTGGTTCTACGCTACCAGAAAACCAATGACTGCTAGTTCACGATTATCGGGGAAGGCGAGCCGGTTATGACCGCTGTCGGCAGGTTGTAACTCGGGTTCGGGCCCAAGTTATTAGCCGTACCGTCACTCCATGTCCACGACGACAGGTTAGTTTGAGTCGTAACCGCCGTACCGGACTGCGATCTCGTCGAGAGACCGCCGGTGTTCATTACTGCGAAGAACTGGAGAGTCACTGACTGACCAGCGGTAACAGTAATCGCCGGGTTGAACGTAACGATCGTGCTCGTCCCAAGAGTGCCGATGCCATTACCAGGACCGATGTTCGTGGTAATCCCATTCGCGCCACCGACTGTGTACGTAGCGCCGTTCGCAAGGTTGATAACGCTCAGCGTAGTTGTCGCCGCTGACGAACTTGCGTTGTACACCGACATCGCTATGGTCGTTGAACCGATCGTAGCGTTCGCACCCGAACCAGCCGTGAAGGTGAAGGCACCAATTTGCTGGTTAGCCGGGCTGGAACCGGGTGTAGCCGAGACGCCCGCCGCACTCAAGGTCGTGCGCAAGACCGTGAAGGTGTTGCTGTACGAAGTCGAGGTGGCGGAAGCCGTCTGCTGTGAGGCCTTGCCCTGGTAGTCGATCTGGTTGATCAAGGCCGTGGACGTGGCCCCCGTCGCTGGGTAGGAGGCGCTCAAGGCGGTGTAGTTGTTCGCATCGGCAATGAGCTTCAAGCCCAACTGGCCGCCCTGCGAGATCGGGATGTTCACACCCACGAACTCGAAGGTGTAAGGCGAACCGGTTCCGTTCAGGTTGCTACCCGTCGTCGCCGTGCCGCCGTACCAGTTGCCACTGCTATCCTGCAAGCGGAAGTACACGAGGGCGCCGGTCAAGGACGAAGTCGCCGTCACCCAGACGTTCTGGACGTTGATGGCTTCGTTGTTGGAACCAGTGATCGTGTACTGCGCGAGCTGGACGCCCGTCGTACCCATACCGACCTGAATGCCGGTCGGCATGTTCGTCGCGGCGTAGGACAAGGTCCCGGCCGCAACTACGTTATCCGTCTGGCCGCCGATTGCGGTCGTCAAACCGCCATTCACGTTCGAGATCGGCTGGTTCGTCGACAGCGCAACGGCTGAAACGCCTGTCGCCGGCATCGAAACCGCCGCGAGCGTGGCCGTGCCGACTCCCGTCTTCACGTCCGCATAGACGTCGACGATGAGCTGACCGCCAGCCGAGACTTGGAACGGGGTCGAAGCCGAGAAGGTGTAAGTGTTGCCGCTTACTATCGTGCTCTGGGTCTGGCCAACCTGGGTGGACCCAACCATCACCTTAAGGTTCTGGAAGTAGGTTGCCGCGGTCGAAGAGACCATCACCTGGAGGTTCGAGACTGAGACCGCCGAGGCCGCCCCCGCCGTCAAGGCGAAGGAACCGATCCTCGCGGCCGCTTGGCCCGCCACCACGTTCACCGTGCCCAAACCGCTGTTCTGGGTCGCAGTGAGGATGTTGGTGCTCGCGGTGAGCTGGTTACCCGACTGGCCGGCATTTGAAATCGCAGCCAATGAGGTGTAACCCTGACCGACAATCGAGTTAATCGATGCGGTCAAGGTGCCGGTCGCCGCCGAAGCAACGTCCGCCACAACCGAGAGAACTCGGGTCTGGTTGGCCTGAATTACGTAGTTCAGGCTGGTGTACGGCGTTGTCGATGCACTGACCGGATTCTGGGTCGTGCCGATCTGCGTACCTTGATCATCAATCAACTTCAGGTTGTTGATGTTCGAGAGCTGATAGGTCGGCATAGTCCCGCCTAAGGCGACGCTTAAGCTGGTGATGCGAACCGCTTCACCATTGGCCTGGAAATCGATCTTGCCGATCGTCTGGTTCGTCCCGCCCGGCAAAACGTAGTTCGAAGGGGTATTAGCGTCCTTCGAGACCGTGAGCGTCCCCGCGCTGACGCTCACGAATGAGCCGTAAGCCGGGAAGGTGTTCAAGGAGGCGTTACCGCCCGCGGACTGAATCACGCTCGGCAAGAAGCCGATGTTGAACATCATGTCCTTGGTGGAAACGTCGTAGTTGTGCTGGATCGAGAGTTGGAAGTTGCGGTTCACGCCGCCCACAATGTCCGCATAGACATAGAGGTTGGCCGCTTGACCCGCCGCGAGCTGCATACCGAGGTTACTGAAAACCACGGTGTTGCCGCTCGAGAGTCCCGGAACCGTCGAGATAAGCGTCCCGGCGTTGTAGAGCTTATAGTTCTGAACGTCGGAAGGACCAGTGCTACCAGTCGAAGTGAACGTTATGCTGTTCACCTGAACCGCTTGGTTCTGGGCTTGGAAGGTGAACTGGCCGACGTTGAACTGCGTCTGACCGGCGTTCACCGATAATCCGAATCCGCCACTCGCACTCGTGCCGGTGTAGCCCGCGGAAGCGTTCGTAATCTGAATGCCGCCGAGGTTACCGACCGAAGCCGAGGTCATCGTGTTACCCGTAATCGGGAAGGTGCCGCTGACCGGCAGGCTCCCGACGGTCACGATTGACGAGGCTGAAGGCACCGAGAATAGGTAGGTGTGACCGGTCGCGGAGCTAACGATACTGACCGCGATGGTCATCTCAACCGACTGACCCGCCGGAACCGTGAAGAGACCGGCTGGGTTGGTGAAGTTCACCGCACCGTTCGAGATGCCGAGGTTGGTCGCGATGATCGCGCCGCCCTCGTATTTCAGGTACACGTTCGAGAGATCCTGGTCGGAGGACAAACCGCTGCGGTTCACCGTCAAACTAGTGACCGTGACCGGAGCACTGCCCGCCGTGAAGTTCATCCGCAAGACTGGCACCACCTCGGAGCTAGCGGCAAGGTTAACTGGAACGTTCCCCGCTACCGGGTTGTCGGCAGCGAGAGTAACTGAAAGGCCGCTCCCTGCTGGGACGACCACCGTTGTACCACCGGACGTAACCGTAGTTCCGCCCGCGGATGCCACGTAGGCCCGCGTCTTGGGGCCGAAGTAGCCGGCGGCCGGGCTGATACCCATGGCTTTCTGGTACGCCGCGAGGGCCGCCGTGGTCAAAGAACCAAAGTAGCCGGTCGGCGCCGAAATCTTGAGGTACCCGCCGTTGATCAACATTTGCTGCAAAGCGGAAACGTCCGCTCCACTGCTGCCCGTAGTGAGGTCACGGGTATAGCTGTAGGAAGAGACGGAAGAACCGCTTGAAGCCTGTAGGGCCTGCAACTGCGTCGTGAGGGCCTGAATCTGGGCCATCAAGGTCGCAATCGTCTGGGCCGTTGTCTGCGCAGAGGCCGGCAAAATTGAACCCGCGAGCCAAACGGCCGTGGTCAAAGCCAAGCCCACTGCAACAGCTTTTCGACTGAATTTACTCATTTCTGATTGTTTAGGACGGATCATAAATGGACTCCAATAAGTTGCTCATCCTTATTGTAAGACCGTTTTGACCCGTTTTGTTTTCGACAATTTTTGTTTTTTTCGACTGTTCGACTTAAGTTTTCCTTAAGCCGCCGACCTTTAGAAGTTTCGGAAAACCTGGTTCCGCCGCTTTTCGACCCCCGCCTAGAGTGAGGACTAAGCGGCGGAAGACGGTGGAATCGGTTGTTAATATCTAAAATTTAAAAGTCCCGCTTTGAAGCGGGACTTTTAACGGACGGAAAAGCTTTGATTGAATTAACCGACGCCATTCCCCGAGCAAAAAAGGAATAAGCGACGCTTAATTCAACCAAAGGCGTTCCCTACCCGTTAGCTGGCCTCACTTCCAAGCTAACTTGACTATGTTATACCAAACTACAGGAAACCTGCCTGAAAATCAAATCCTTTGGTTTCAATGAATATAACGAAACGGCCTTGGGGCCGTTACTATCACTTATCCACAGCCCTCACCCCAAAACCCAGGGGACGACGGCGAAGATCAGCACCAAAAATACGGTCAGGATAGTTATCTCCCGAAAAACGTAGCCGTTGTTCAAAAGGCCGCGGGAATGGGCCAAAAGGACGTCCCGCAAGACCACGAAGACCAGGGTGAGGGCTGCTGCGGCATTCAAGAACCCCAGGGGCAGGAAGGCGAGCAACGCCGCCGTCTCGGCGAGGATGAGCCCGATCGCCCAAGCGGCCAGGCGCTCCCGCCGGAAGAAACGTTCGGGGGCCGACCGGAAAGCCTCCCGGACGAGGATGGCCGAGAGGGCGAAGACTGCTAAGAGGAACCCGACACCCCCCCAGAAAGAGGTCTGGCGGGCGCCGGGGAAGAGTTCAAAAAGCAGAGCGGCCGAGAAGGCGAAGAGTCCCGCTTCGCCGATGTCCGCGGTGAGCGCCCGGTTGGGCCAAAGGAGGCGAACGTCACCCAACCAAAGATACAGGAGGGCGAAGTAGAGACAAGAGACAAGATAAAACAAGAGGCCAGAGGAGACGGTGCCTGCGACGAGCGCCCAAACCGCGAGGAGCCAAAAATAGGTCCGGCGGTTCGTCCGCTCCGCTCCCTCGGAAAAATAGAGCCAAAAAGAAACGGCGAGGAAGACGACGATACCCCAGAAGGAAAAGCCGACGAGGCCGGCGAAAAGCAGGGCGATGAACCCGGCGAGCGCCTTAAAGAGCAACCTCCACCCGGTTTTCGCGATTAAGGACGATAGTAGCTTTTTCACCATCTTTAAGGAGACCGCCCACGATCTTTTCCGCGAGGGCGTCCACGATCACTTTCTGAATGAGGCGCTTGATCGGCCGCGCGCCGTAGTTCGGGTCAAATCCGTTCTCGACCAAATATTTCTTGACCTCCGGTTTGATGGCGAGGACGATGCCCTTGGCCGCCAAGCGCTCTTTGACCTCCCGGAGCTGAATATCAACGATCTGTTCGATGTCCTTGGGTCCAAGCGCGTTGAAGATGACGGTCTCGTCCAAGCGGTTCAAAAATTCGGGCTTGAACGTCTCGCGGAGGGATTCCATCACCTTGGCGCGGAAATTTTCCTCCTGTTCCTTGAGTTCCTGGCCGTCCTCCCCGAACTTGAAGCCCAAGCCGGACATCTCGCGGAAGTACTCGCTCCCAACGTTCGAGGTCAGAATGATCACGGTGTTCTTGAAATTGACCGTTTTCCCCTTGGAATCGGTGAGGCGCCCGTTGTCCAATATCTGGAGCAACAGATTGAAGACCTCGGGGTGGGCCTTTTCGATCTCGTCGAAGAGGACCAAGCTGTAGGGACGGTGACGCACGACGTCGGTCAGCTGGCCGCCCTCCTCGTAGCCGACGTAACCCGGCGGCGAGCCGATGAGGCGCGAAACGGCGTGGCGCTCCATATATTCGGACATGTCGATCCTGACCAATGCCTTTTCATCGTTGAACATGAACTCGGCGAGGGTCCGGGCGAGCTCGGTCTTCCCGACGCCCGTAGGCCCGAGGAACATGAACGAGCCCGATGGCCGGTCGACGTCCGCGAGTCCCGCCCGGCTCCGGCGGAGCGACCGCGCGACGGCCTGGATCGCCTCGTTTTGGCCGACCACTCGTTCCTTCAGGACCTCCTCGATCCGGACAAGCTTCTTCATCTCGGACTCGAGCATCCGCGAGACGGGAATGCCCGTCCAACGCGAGACGACTGCGGCGATGTCTTCCTCGTCCACCACCTCCTTGATAAAATGCTTTTCGCCGGTGCCCCGACCGCTCGCGGTCTTTTCAATCTCGGCGTATTTCTTTTCCGCCTTCGGCAGTTCGCCGTAGCGGATCGCCGCGACGCGGTCGAAGTCCCCGCCGCGTTCGGCGGTCTCCGCCTCGCGCTTCAGGTCCTCGATAATCTGGCGCAGGCCGTGCAAGCCGCTCATCCCGCTCTTTTCGGCCGACCACCGTTTCGTGAGCTTGTCGTTCTCGGTCTTCAGTTTCTTCAAATCCGCCTCGACCGCCTTCAAGCACTCCTGCTTCCCCTTGGCCCGGCTCTTTTCCTTGACCAAGGCGGAGCGTTCCACCTCGAGGCGGGTCACCTCGCGCCGGACGCGCTCGATCTCGGCGGGGATGCTGTCGGATTCCAGGCGCCTCGCGGCCGAGGCCTCGTCGATGAGGTCGACGGCCTTGTCCGGCAGGAAACGGTCGGTGATGTAGCGCGCGCCCAAATTCACGGCGGCGATCAAGGCGTCGTCCGTAATCTTCAGCCCATGGTGCATTTCGTACTTTTCCTTGAGCCCGCGGAGAATGGCGACGGAGTCCTCGACGGACGGTTCATCGACGAAGATGGGTTGGAAGCGGCGTTCGAGGGCCGCGTCCTTCTCGATGTAGCGTTGGTACTCCTTGATGGTCGTCGCGCCGATTGCGTGGAGCTCGCCCCGCGCCAAGGGGGGTTTTAAGAGGTTTGAGGCGTCCATCGATCCTTCGGCCATGCCCGCTCCCACGATCATGTGGATCTCGTCGATGAAGAGGATAATCTTTCCTTCGGAACGCTGGACCTCCTTCAAAAACGCCTTGAAGCGGTCCTCGAACTCGCCACGGAACTTCGTTCCGGCGATGAGGGAACCCAGGTCCATCATCACGAGCTCCTTGTTCTTCAAAGATTCGGGGACGTCGCCGGAGATGATCCGTTGAGCGAGACCCTCGACGATCGCGGTCTTTCCGACACCGGACTCGCCGATCAGGACGGGGTTGTTCTTCGTCCGGCGCGAGAGGATCTGCATCAAGCGGCGCAGCTCTTCTTCCCGACCGATGACGGGGTCCAACTTCCCTTCCCGGGCCTTTTCCGTAAGGTTCACCGCATATTTCTCCAAAACCTGGAATTTGCTTTCGGGCGTCTCGTCCGTCACCCGGGTCGCGCCCCGGAGTCCCGCGAGCGCCTTCATTAAGGCGTCCCGCCGGACGCCGAAACGGACGAGGGCCTCCTGGGCCGCCGAGGGGACCTCCAAGACCGCGAGGAGGAGGTGTTCGCAGGAGATGTACTCGTCCTTGGCTTTGAGGGCGATCTCGCCCGCTTTATCCAATATCCGCATCAGTTCTTGGGAGAGGTAAAGCTGGCCTACGGCGCCGCCACCCGTCACGATCTTCGGCAATTGCTCCAAGGAGCGCACGAGGTCCCGCTCTAGTTCCGAGACGCTCACGTTCGCCCGCACGAGGAGCGGCCGCACGAGCGTCTGGTCGTCGTCCAAAAGGGAGAGCAAAAGATGGAGCGCTTTGAGCTCGCCGCTCCCGTACTTCGCGACGAGGTCTTGGGCGCCCTGGAGGGCCTCCTGGGCCTTGATGGTGAATTTCTGGAAGTTCGGCATCTCCTTAATTATACGAGATTATAGGTCGATTGGACACGATTAGCAAGCGCATACGTTGAGCGCTAATCATTCACTCACTACAAACTACTCACTGACTAAGGTTTGCCGGAAGCTCCCCGAGCGTCACCGATACATTTATAACGTTCATCCCCCGCTGGACTTTAAGTTGGATAATGTCGCCGACAGCGTGGCTCGCGAGCAGGTTCGTAAGCGTGTTCGTCGCATCCACGTCCGTGCCGTTCACGGAGAGAACGATGTCCTCGGCCTGTAGCCCCGCTTTGGCGGCGGGTGATTTCGGCATCACGGCCGGACCGGAGTCGTCTCCCCTAAGGAGAGCGCCGTGAGTGACCGGAAGGTTTTGCGCTTTCGCGACGTCGGCTGTCACGGTGAGATACCGCACGCCGAGATAGGGTGTCTTGATCGCGCCGGTCTTTTCAACGGAATTGATGTCGGCCTTCGCCTGGTTGATGGGAATGGTGAAGCCGATGTTCTGGGCGCCCTGGGCAATCGCCGTGTTGATGCCGATGACGTTGCCGTTTAGATCGAGGAGCGGCCCGCCGGAGTTCCCCGGGTTGATGGCGGCGTCGGTCTGGATGACGTTCGAGATGTTCTCGGAGCCGTAGGTCGCGCCCGAAGCGGTGATATCCCGTGAGAGGCCGGAGATGACGCCGACCGAAACCGTGTTCTGGAACTGGCCCAAGGCGTTCCCGATCGCGATGGCCGTCTGGCCGAGCTCGATCGAATCGGAATCACCGAGCGTGACGGCCGGCAGGCCTGTCGCGTCGATCTTCACGACCGCCAGGTCGCGGTTCGGGTCGCGGGCGAGGACCTTCGCGGTGTATTTCTTGCCGTCGTTCGTGAGGACGGTGTATTCGGCGCTCGTGTCCGAAACCACGTGTTTATTGGTCAAAATGAGGCCATCGGAGGAGATGATGAAGCCGCTCCCCCCGCCCACCTCCTGCGGCGCGGTGCCGGTTTGGCATGGCTGAGTGAAGTTCAAATTCCCGCCGAAGAACTGCTGGAATTCGGGCGGCAAATTCTGGAAGGGATTATATGGGCACTGCTCGATGACCGGCAGATCCTTCGTGATGACGATGGAGACGACCGAGGGCGCCGCCTTTTTGACAGCGTCGATCACCGCCTGCTCGTAGGCGTCGCGCGAGACGTAAGGCGCGGTCTTGGCCGCGACCGACGCGGATGAGGTCGCGGGTTGGCCGGTAATGAAGTTCCAAATATTGCCGAGCAGGTCGGCCCTGGCGAAAGAGGCGGTCGCCAGCGACCCCAGAAAGCCGCCGGCCAAGGCCGCCACTATGATGATGACCGATATTTTCTTCGGGAGATCTGACATAAGTGTTAGCGCGCGTTCAAGAAAAATGCCGCTTGGCGCATTTCTCAATTAATATACGAAGAAGGGTGGAGCGCTGGTGCAGTTATTTGATCTCGTACTGGAGGGTCACCGAAACATCCACTTCCTCCGAGCCGGGTTCAATCGTCGGCGCGGGCGCAACGGCATTGCCGCCGACCCCCGCAGACATCGCCTTGGCGTACTCGTAGACCGGCTGGGGCCCTTGGTTCGTGTAGATGGAGAGCAAACGGCCAACGGAGAAGCCTGCTTCCTTGGCGACTTCTTGGGCCTGGGCCTCGGCCTTGGTGATGGCCTGCGCCCGCGCCTCGGCTTGAACGGAGGTCGGATCGTCGATCGTGAACGATAGCGACGAGACCGTGTTCGCACTGTTTTTGACCACGCCAGAAAGTACCTCGCCGATCTTCGTGAAGTCGCGGACCTTCACGTCAACGTTCTGCGTCACTGTGTAGCCGACGATCGTGGCCGGCGGGCACGGTTGGACGCTGCTTTGGGGATAAGCGCAGTTGTAATACTGGTACCGGGGTGAGATGCTATAGCCGCTCGTCTGGATGTCTTTGCTTTCCACACCCTCTCCCTTCACGAAGGCGATCGCCTTGTTCATTGCGGTCGTGTTCTGGGTTTGGAGCGCACCGAGGTCCGTCCCGCCTTGGGTGAGGATACTGAAGGAGAACTCGGCCACGTCCGGCACGCCGATCGCCTTACCGTCGCCCGTGACCGTAAAACTCCGGTACGAAGATGGCTGCACTGAGCTGCCGTAAGTGCCGGCCGCGGAAAGCGCGGCGTAGCCGACCGCGAGGACGGCTAAGATGACGGCGACATAAAGATACCCCCTTAATTTATCTGTTTGCATATTTTCATTATAACACCCCTCTCATTCTCTTAATGACCTCATTCAATTCCCTTTCGGTCGTCGGCAAACCGAAGCTGAAACGGATGCTTCCCCGGATCCTCTCGCCGGAAAATCCCAAGGCTTGAAGGACGTGCGAGGGCGTGAAGGCCCGCGCGGCACAGGCCGAGCCAGAGGAAACGGCGATGCCCGCGAGGTCCATCTGCACTAAAAGATCGCCGGCGTACTCGCTTGGGAAATGGACATTCAATATGTGCGGCGCCCCCGATGAGCCGTTGATCTCCACATCCGGCACGATCTTCTTCAGCTTTTGCCAGAAATATTCCTTGAGGGCCGCCACTCTCCTTGCCGCTTGTTTCTTGTTCCTTATCGCTGATTCCATCGCCTTCCCGAAACCGACGACACCTGGGACGTTCTCCGTTCCCGAACGCAGACCGAATTCCTGGCCACCGCCGGTGATAACGGGTCGCAGTGGGTAGTGAGCAGTTTGTGATTTTTTGACGTACAACGCGCCGACGCCCTTGGGGCCGTAGACCTTCTGGCTTGAGAGCGTCATCAGGTCCACGCCCAGCTTCTCCACATCGCAGTCGAAGTAGACTGGGGCTTGGGAAGCATCGGTATGGAAGAGCGGATGGAATTTTGAATCCTCTATCATTTTGGCGATGGCCGCGATTGGCTGGACGGAGCCGATTTCATTGTTCACGTACATCACGGAGACGAGAACCGTCCGTTCATCAAGTGCTGATTCAAGTTCTTTGACGTCGATGATACCCCTTTTATCGACGGGGATAACATTGATCTCGATGCCGTCCTTCTCCAGATCGCGCGCGGTCTCCAGAATGGACTCGTGCTCGATGGCCGAGACTATCACTTTAGGACGCTGGCGGCCTCGCACGGCTCCGCGCAAGGCCAGATTGTTCGCCTCGGTCGCCGAACCGGTGAAGGCAACTTCCTGGAAATCGGCCTTGATTGCTTGGGCCACTTTTTCGCGGGCGCCATCCACCGCCGCGAGCGCCTCCTGACCGAAGGAATGTAATGAGCCCGGGTTGCCGTACTCCTTCTCGAAATACGGTTTCATTGCAGCAAAAACCTCCGGCGCCACCGGCGTCGTGGCGGCGTAGTCCAAGTATACGCGCCGCATGCCCTATTTTTTCTCTCCCTCCTTCTCGATGACCTTAGCGAAGTCGAAGTTCCGGAAGATGATGAGCAGGACGAGCATCAGGAGCGTCGCGACGATGGCGAAGGTGATGAGCCCCACCCCGCAGAGCACGCCCGCGGCCGCCACGAACCAGATGGTCGCCGCGGTCGTGACGCTCCGGACGTGCGTCCCCTGCTTGACGATGATGCCGGCACCCAAAAAGCCAATGCCCACGACGACATTCGCGATGACGGCCAAAAAGCCGCTGTTCCGGGCCAGAACGTCGGCGAGGTTGCCCGTCTCCGCGGAAACGATGTACGGGAGCATCAACCCGACGATCGAGAAGATGGCCGCTCCGGCCGCGACGAGCATGTCCGTCCGGACGCCCGCTTCCTTGCCGATGGACTCACGCTCCAATCCGACGAGAAAGCCGAGGACGACGGCCGCGACGAGACGCAAGAGCATTTGATCGATGGTTAACATAAGCTAATTATACAATTTCTAATTGTAATTAGGACTTTCTTCATTCCTCTCCGCTGACTTGTTCGCGAACCGCGCGAGGGCGAATATCAAGCTCGAGAGCCGGTTCAAGAACTTCAATATCTCCGGCGAGAGCGGTTTTTTTTCGTTGAACGCCACGGCCGAGCGCTCCGCTCGGCGGGCGACGGCCCGGGCGAGGTCTAGTTCCGCGGCGAGGCGCGTCCCGCCTGGCAAAACGAAGTTTTTGAGGGCCGGTAATTTTTCATCCAGCTTCTTTATCTCCGTTTCCAAAAACGCCGTGTACGCGGCGCTCATCTTGTTCACCGGCTTAATCTCGTATTCGAATCCGGTCGCCGCTACCTCCGCTTGGGCGATGAAGACAACTTCCTGAACGCGCTTCAGGACCGCATCGAAATCGGATGGATTCGCCCGGCAAACGCCTACGAGAGAGTTGAGCTCGTCCAAATTCCCGAGAAGTTCGAAGAGCGCGTCGCTTTTCGGTAGTTCCTTTTTACCGAACAAGCTCTCGCCCTCATCGCCGCGGCCGGTGTAGAATATCGTGTTCATCTTGGGTGCCCGGAGAGAGTTGAACTCTCGATATCGGTTCCACAAACCGAAGTTTTACCGCTAAACTACGGGCACCATCAAACTACGCTCACACTTTAAAACAAAACGCCTGATTTGAAAAGCCAGACGCTATATAATGGACCAATGCCTAAATACATCGCTCGCCTGAAAGACAAACGAACCGTCGCCGACGGAACGATGGCCTTCGTCATCTCTCGGCCAGAGGGTTTCATCTTCAAAGCCGGCCAGAACGCCGATTTTACCCTCCTAAATTTTGCGGAGCAAAAATTGGGAGGGCGAGACGCTATCAGGACGTTCTCATTCGCGAGCGCGCCTTCGGAGGTCGATCTTACAATCGCGACAAGGATGCGCGATACGGTCTTCAAGAATATTTTAAAGACCTTGCCTGACGGCGCCAACCTACAGATCGACGGCCCTTACGGCAACATGACTCTCCAAGTGAATGCCGCGCGCCCGGCCGTCATGCTTGCGGGCGGCATCGGCATCACGCCCTTTCGGAGCATGGCCCGCGAAGCCGCGGCCCAAAAACTTCCCCATAAGCTGTTCCTCTTCTACTCCAACCGCGCGCCGAAGGACGCTCCTTTCCTCGCGGAACTCAAGGAACTGGAGGCGAAGCGCCCGAACTTCAGGCTCGTCGTCACGATGACGGATGACACCTCGTGGCCGGGAGAAAAGGGTTATATTTCAAAGGAGATGATCGAGAAGCACATCGCTGACGTTCTTTCTCCTATTTATTATCTCGCTGGTTCGCCCATGATGACAGGCGCGATGCATAAGATGCTCAGTGGTTTCGGCATCTCGGACGATGATATCCGGATGGAGGAGTTCGCTGGCTACTGACCCACGACGCGGGGCGGATTTTCCCTAATCGCTTCACTAATGAGCTGTTCCATTATCTCGAGCGCCCGCTCGCGGTTCTCTTCCTGCGTGCGCTTTTCCTCGTTCGTCACCTCAAGCTCATCGCGTTTCGTAATGCGATGCACCAATTTTTTCCGTACGAGCTCTTTCTGATGGTCGTCCAACTTCAGGTCTTCAACCTGAATCCACATATGGACTTTGGTGTCGCGGCGGGAGACGTTATGACCGGCGCCCTCGGCCCGCACCGCCTCGAACCTAATCTTCTCTGGATTTACAAAATTCATAATTTGATACTATTGTAGAATAGCTCGGCTATGAATACTATTCTCGGCTCCGTCGGCGACTGGCTCATCGCCTATCCCGCTTGGACCCATTGGATAATCGCCGCCGGCGCCTTCCTTCAGGGAGAGATTACCATCTTCGTCGGCGTCTATTTAGTCGTGAACCACAGTTTGAGCTGGGGTGATTTGATCTTCCCCTTTGCCGCGGGCGTCGTGGGGAGCGATTTCGTCCTTTACTTCGCCGGCCGGCTCCTGCGGGGCACCCGCTTCGGCTGGAAGTTCTACCGCCGCCGGCTCAAGGAGAACCGCAAGGCCCAGGCCTATTTCTATTACGTCCGCGAGAACACCCGGAAGGTCCTCATCGCCTCCAAATTCCTCTTGGGCGCGAACCTTTTCACCGTCCTCTCGATCGGTTGGGCTAAGACGAAGTTCAAGAAGTTCTTCAGCGCCCAGCTCGGCGGTTTCTTCCTTTGGTTCGCTACGATGACGGCCATCGCCTATTTCCTGGACTCCGGCCTTTATTACCTCCAATCGGCGAAGATCTTCCAGCAGGCGGAGTATCTGATCCCGATCGCGATCGTCGTCATCTTCGCCGGCGAGTATCTCTTCCGCAAGGTCTTCCGCGGCGCCGCAGCCATTACGGAGCAGGCCAAAGAGATCGGCAATAATGTTTCCGGCGCGGAAAAAAAAGACGAAGAGGAGGGCTTGTTCGACGATAGCGAGGATTTCAAGCCTTAGACGAGCTTCACTATCTCCTATGCTTCCTTCTTCGCCATCGGCGGCGTTCCGCCTTCGCACGGCGCGCAATGTTTTTGGTTTAGGTCTATAAGATGATCATACCGTAACTTGCCAATATCCCTTAATTTACTTAGATTTATTGAGTAACTTGCCGCGGTAGCTCAGTGGCAGAGCGCAGCCCTGAAGAGGCTGGCGTCGGGGGTTCGATTCCCTCCCGCGGCACCAATGGACAACTCTAAAATCCTCGGGGTAAATGACCTTTCCGTAATTTTAGACGGGAAGGAAATAATCGAGAACGTCTCCTTCGAGATCCAAAAACAGGAGGCTTTGGCCGTCATCGGTCCGAACGGCGCCGGGAAGTCCGTCCTTCTCAAGACTCTCGTCGGCATCAACAAGAAATACAGCGGCGAGATAAGCTTCGCTCCCGGAACGAGGATCGGCTATCTTCCCCAACGTTTTCACGTGGACTTCTATCTCCCGATGACCGTGAAGGAGTTCCTGAACTTGAAGCCGGAACACAAATATTCGCTCGCCGACGTTCTCCGCCTCGTGGAGATACCGGAGACGTGGCTCGACCAAAACCTCGCGACCTTCTCGAGCGGCCAGCTCCAAAAAATACTTTTGGCTTGGGCGATCATCGACCAGCCGCAGATCCTCCTTTTCGACGAGCCGACGGAGAACGTGGATGTCGTCTCGCAGGAATCCATCTACGACCTTTTGCACGACCTGCAGGACGAGCTCAACATCTCGATAATCATCGTCTCCCACGACCTGAACGTGGTCTACAAGTACGCCCAGACTGTTCTCTGTCTCAACGAGAAGATGCTTTGCTACGGAGCGCCGCTTCAGGCCCTCACGAACGAGACGCTCTCGAAGCTCTACGGCAACCACGCCTTCTTCCATCACCATCATTTCGGCGAGCATCATCATGATGAAGAGCACGAACATCATCACCACGAAGAATAAATGGACATCTTCACCCTAACTTTGATCTCGGGGGGGTTCGTCGCTGCGGCCAGTGGCTTGGTCGGTTCTTTCCTGATCCTGCGGCGGATGGCTCTTATGTCTGACGCTCTTTCGCACGTCGCCCTCCCCGGCATCGCACTCGGCGTCATCCTCCATTTCGCTCCGATTTGGGGCGGACTGGTTTTCCTCTTCATCGGCGTGGCGCTCATTTGGCTCGTGGAGAACAAGACCAAACTCGCGACCGAATCTGTGACGGGTGTGCTCTTCGTGACGGCCCTCGCGGTCGGGGCGCTCCTCATCCCGGAGCAGGACCTCTTGGAGGCTTTCTTCGGGAGCGTCACCAAGCTCACTGCTTTGCAGATCGGTCTCCAGACCGTCGTCGCGCTCGGCATCATCGTCTTCATCCTCGCTTACCTGAAACGCCTGACGCTTTTCGCCATCGCGCCCGATCTGAGCGCTTCGCTCAAGGTGTCGTCGCTCAAGATGCAGTTCATCCTCCTTGCGCTTATTGCTCTCACAATTTCGATCGGCATCGGCTTCGTCGGCGTGCTCCTAATGAGCGCAATCGTCATCATCCCACCCGCCGCAGCACGGAATATTGCCAAAAGTTTCAACGGATTTTTGATAACAAGCATCGTGATCGCCGTTCTTTCGCTCACGGCCGGCCTCGTGGTCGGCGAAGCCTACGGATTGAACCCCGGCGTGATGACGGTTCTCGTGAGTGCCGGCCTTTTCGTAATCAGCTTATTCTGGAGAATATAAATTCTTGTCGGAGGGCCGAGATTTGAACTCGGACTACATGCTCCCAAAGCATGCGTGCTACCATTACACCACTCTCCGTTACCTTGAGTTTATCCGCGTTTTGGATACTCTGTAAAGCAGACATCCCCCTCGTAGCTCAATGGATAGAGCAGCGCTCTTCTAAGGCGTTGATGCGGGTTCGATTCCTGCCGAGGGGGCAATTTTTTAACTTAAAAGTTGCGGCAATAGGCTCTGCCCGGTCATCTCCGGCGGTTTTTTCAAATCCATCAAAGCGAGTAGGGTGGGCGCGACATCGGAGAGCATTCCGATCGTCGGCAATGGGGTGAGCAGGTCAATCGGCACCTTCCTTTGATGGTTCTTGGCAACGAGGTAGAAGGGCACCGGGCTCGCGTCATGCTTCGTTTCCGGCTCGCCTGTCTTGAGATCAAGCAGTATCTCCGCATTGCCGTGGTCGGAGGTGATCGCCATGACGTGTCCCTCGTCCAAGACCCGGCCGAGGAGCCGGTTCATTTCCCCGTCGACGAACCGCACCGCCTCCATCGTCGCCTCGTAATTGCCGGTGTGGGCTACCATATCAGCGTTCGCATAGTTCACGAGGATGAAGTCGAAGGTGCCCTCGTCCAAGGCGGCGATCACCCGGTCGGTGATCGGCTTCGCCATCATCTCGGGATTCTGGTCGTAATGGAAGGTCCCGCTCGACGGGATGAGGATGCGGTACTCACCAGCGAAGGGCGTTTCTTTGAGGCCGTTGAAAAAGTAGGTCACGTGGGCGTATTTTTCGGTCTCGGCGACGCGCATTTGGCGCTTGCCGGCGTCCGCGAGGACCTGGCCGAAGGTGCCGGCGATATCCTCGTCGGGAAAGGCCACCGGGTTTCTGAAGGCCGGGTCGTAGCGGGTCATTGTGGCGACGAAGAGGTTCTTGAAATGCCTCACCGGGAAAGCGGCGAACTTCGGGTCCAGGAACGCCGCTGCAATCTGTTTCATCCGATCCGCCCGAAAGTTGAAGAAGATGACGGCGTCGTTCTCGGCGATCGGGCGTACCGCCCCGACGGCCGTCGGTTCCAAGTATTCGTCGTCCAATCCGCGGTCGTAAACCCTGGCGGCCGAGGCGGCGACGTTCACCACGTCGCCCTTCGGCGCGGTTAAAGCCTCGTAGGCCACCTGGGTTCGCTCGAAATGCCGATCACGGTCCATCGCATAGTAACGGCCCGCGACGCTTGCAACGTTTCCGGAAATGTCCCGTCCGACGAGGGCTGAGAGCTTCTGCACGAGCTCGGTCACGGACCGCGGCCGACTGTCGCGTCCGTCGGAAACGAGTTGCAGACAGAACTTCTGTCCTTGCTCGTCGGCGATCTTCACGAGCGCCTCAACGTGCGCGAGCGAAGCGTGGACGTTCCCTTCGGTGAGGAGGCCGAAGAAATGGACCGTCGAGCTGTTCTTCTTCGCGTGGGCGAAGGCGCCCAAGATCGCCGGGTTGCGGAAGAAGCTGCCGTTACTGACTGCGAGCATTATCTTCGGGAAGTGCTGGTAGATGACCCGACCGGCGCCGAGCGTGAGGTGACCGACCTCGCTGTTCCCTTCTTCCTCCCAGGGGAGGCCCACGGCCATGCCCGAGGCTTGGAGGGCGCCGCCCGGGAAGTTCGCCTGGATGAAGTTCATTGTCTTCGGCTCCGCGCGGTAGATCGCGTTCGCCTCGTTCAAGGGGCCGATCCCCCAGCCGTCGAGGATCACCAGAACAAAGGTTCGTTTCATTATCTTCATTCTAGCTTATTGGTTGTAAGTTGTCGGCTTGGGGTTTATACTTTAGCCATAATAAAGTCGATGAAAAACAACTCATACATTTTAAACATCAATGAATTCAAGCATCCTGATAGCGGGAGCGGCGGTTTTGGGCCTGATCATCGGATATTTGGCGCGCGTCACGGCGGCCAAACGCCTGCAAAACTCGCTCGAGAAGAAGGCGGAAACGGAGCTCGAAGAGGCTAAGTCAAAGGCGAAAGAGGCGGTCCTCACCGCCAAGGATGAGGCGACCTCAATCATCGCCGAAGCCCAAAAAGAAGAAAAAGAGCGCAAGCAGGAGTTGCGCCACCTCGAAGAGCGCCTCATCAAGAAGGAGGACGGCCTCGATGCGCGCGCTCGGGACCTTGACAGGACGGTCGCCAATTTAGAGGCCAAGGAAAACGCCATCAAAGAACGCGAAGCCGAAGCCGACGAACTTCACGAAAAGACGGTGAAGGAATTGGAACGCATCGCGGGCCTCTCGCGCGACGAGGCCAAAAAAGCCATCTTCGAAGAGCTCCAGACGTCCTACCGCCAAGAGCTCGCGGACGCGATGGCCCACTTGGAGCGGGAACGCGAAGAGAACGTCGAGGCGAAAAGCTTGGAGGTCCTCACGACCGCGATCCAGCGCTACGCCCGGAACGGCATCGCCGACATCACGACGAGCGTCGTGAATTTGCCCGACGAGGAGATCAAGGCCAAGATCATCGGCCGCGAGGGCCGCAACATCCGCACCTTCGAGCGCCTGACGGGCGTCGAGGTGCTGATCGACGAAACACCGGAGAGCGTCATTCTCTCCTCCTTCGACCCGATGCGGCGCGAGCTCGCCAAGATGGCCCTCGAGAAGCTCTTGAAGGACGGCCGCATCCAGCCGGCGAAGATCGAGGAGAAGGTGGAAGAGGCGAGACAGGAACTCGAGGCCCGCGTGCAGAAGATCGGCGAAGAGGCGGCTTATGAGGTCGGCGTGACCGGTCTGCCCAAGGAGATCCTCTATCTTTTGGGCCGTTTGAACTTCCGCACGAGCTATGGTCAGAACGTCCTCACCCACTCCATCGAGATGGCCCACATCTCCGGCATGATCGCCGCCGAGCTCCATTTGAACGTGGAGACGGCGAAGAAGGGCGCCTTGCTCCACGACATCGGCAAGGCCATCGACCACGAGGTTGAGGGCACCCACGTCGAGATCGGCCGCAAGCTCCTCAAAAAGTACAACCTCCCCGAAGACATCATCCACGCGATGGAGTCGCACCATGAAGAGTATCCTTATGCGACCCCCGAGGCCTACGTCGTGACGGCGGCGGACGCAATCTCGGCCGCTAGGCCCGGGGCGCGCCGCGACACGCTCGAAAAGTACGTGAAGCGCTTGGAGGACATCGAAAAGGCGGTGAACACCTTCGACGGAGTGAAGCAATCCTACGCCGTTTCGGCCGGCCGCGAGGTCCGGGTCTTCGTCGTTCCGGAGAAGATCGACGATTTCGGGGCGCTCGAACTCGCGAAAAAGATCGCCCAAAAAATCCAGACCGACGTCCAGTACCCCGGGGAGGTCAAAGTGACGGTCATAAGGGAAGTTAAGGCCGTCGAATACGCGAGATAGTAAAAGGTAGTAAAATAAAGGGGATTTTGGTATAATGCTTTCAATTAGAACAAAGGTCGGTAGTGAGATATAAATCGGACAAATCCATGAAAAAGGACGGATTGGTGGAAGCGGTCATGAAAGCGGCCGGCACCGAGACCAAAAAGCAGGCTCAGCAGGCCGTTGAGGCGGTCTTTGACGCGATCGTGAAGTCCCTCTCGCGTGGCGAGGAGGTCGCGATCGCCGGATTCGGCACGTTCCGCGTGGTCAAGCGCGCCGCGAGAATGGGCGTGAATCCTAAGACCGGCGAGAAAATCCAGATCGCGGCTTCGACGAAACCGAAGTTCCGCGCCGGCAAGCTCCTCAAGGAGGCCGTAAAATAGGACCGATATCGATCGATACGAACAAAAAACCCCGACTTAAGTCGGGGTTTTTTGTTCTTTATACCCTACTTCAGCAACTGCCTCACTAAGTTGCTGATATCAATAAAGTCCTGATAGGCGTTCCGGACATCGTCCAGCGACGCCTTGACCAGTCCTTTGATTGATATCGGGTTGGAGGTTGCCGGCGTGCTGGTCGCCGTGGAGCTGGAATTCGAATCGGTCGAGGTGGCCAGCGAGCTCGTGGCCGTGAGGTCCAAAGGCGCCACTTCAAGGGAGACGGTGGAGGTCGCCGCGGTCGAGGTGGCCGTGCTCGTCGCGGTCGAGGTGGCGTTCACGTAGAGCGACAGGAAGAGGTTGGCCGCCCGCTGGTTCAGTTGGGCCGCCGTAGCGACGGAACTCGAGGCGTCCGCCAGGTCGCTTTTAATGGCCTTGGAGCCGGAGATGGCCGAATCCAGCCCGCTGAGGTCGCCAGTTATCTTGCCGTATCGCGCCACCGCCACTTGGATGGCCTTGGTCTCCTGCTTCACGAGCAGGAAGTCCTGGATCGCTCCGACGAGCGGCAGATAATTGTCGTCCCGCCAGGTCTTGAAGTCACTCGCGATCTGCTTGATATCCCCGCTCGTGATGGTGGAAGACCCGTTGAGCAGCTGGTTCTCGGAATCGTAATAGGTCAAAAATTGGCTGAGGGAGTTCAGGGTGGCCGTCTTCCAACCGTCGTAGACCTTGTCCTTGTCGACGTTGAGGAGCTTCAGTTCGTAATCCTTGGTCTCGGCCGTTTGGAGGGAGAGGGCCTGCCCGAAGGCCGCGATGCGGAGCGAAACGTCGTCCGCGTTCCCCGTGTCCTTGGCGGAGATCAAATTATCGATCGCCGTCTGGGCGTCTTCCAAGATGCTCGATGTCGAGGTCGTCTGGGCCAGCGCGGCGCGGGAAGTAAAAAACGACCCAGCAACGATAAGGGCGAATAAGAGGAGTATCGAACGTTTCTTTAGCATCTTTTCTTGAATTTTAGTTGGTCACTTGGTTCAAAAGGTCGTCGATCTTGGGGTCGCTCGCCGGTACGCCCGGGTTCAAACCCGCGCTCTCCGCTTGGAGGACCGCCGGGTTCAAATGGCTCAATTTATTCGTGGTGATCTCCGAAATGGCGGAAGCGATCGTCTGGTTCACGTCCTGATTATAGGATACCTGCTTGAGCTCGATGTTGATGCTCAAGTTCGTGAATTCGTTGTTCAAGGCCTCGGCGCTCGCGATGGGGACCGCTTTCGGCGCTCCGGGCGCTTCAATCACCAAGACCAAGGCGGCGAGCACGGCCGCCCCCAAGGCGACCTTCGGCCAAGCGGCGAAGATCCCAAACGGCCTCCGGGGAGCGGATGTGGCTAAAATGAGGCGCTTCGTCCGCGCCGCGAAATCGGGGTCGGGCGCGATGCGCTTCAAATCTTTTAATTGTTCCAAAATATCGTTCTTCATTGTTTTCACGCTTCTTCGATGTATTTCTTGAGCTGTTTCAAGGCGCGATGCTGGATGACCCGGACCGCTCCTTCGCTCTTCTCGAGCGCGGCGGCGATCTCCTGATTCGACATCTCCTCCACGAACTTCATGAGGAGCACGTCCTGATAGACTGGCTCCAAGCGCGCGAGATGCACCCGGACCTTCCGCATATCGAAACCCACGTCGACCTTGTCGCTGATGTCGGACCTTTCGGCGAAGACGTCCTCCGGAACGGATTCCAAGCTGACGTTCTTCTTCGCCGTCCGATAGTGGTCGATCACGGCGTTCCGGGCGATCCGGTAAAGCCAGCTCGAGAAGGGGTAGCCCTTGAACTCGAAAGACCTCACGTTCCGCCAGGCACTCAGAAAGACCTCGTGGGTCAGGTCCTCGGCCTCGCCTTTTCGGCCGCCGACCTTGAGCAGTATGAACCTGTAAATAGCCGGAAGATGCTTGTCGTAAAGGGCGCCGAAGGCGGTACTGTCGCCCCTCTTCGCCTTTAAGACCAAATCACGTTCATCTTCCATATGCTAAAACGATAGAATTATCCTTTTGTTTCCACGCATCATTTACAAAGCGTAACGCGGTGTAACGTTACACGAAAACCGTCTTTATGTCTATTTTAACAAAGGGCTACTTAGATATCACACCTAGTGTGCCGCTTAATGGGCGGATTGGCGCTTTTAAATTAGAGCGGGTAAGGGGAATCGAACCCCTGTCATCAGCTTGGAAAGCTGAGGTAATGCCATTATACGATACCCGCCTTTTCTCCGAGCTTACCACAAGATGACAAGAAGGAAAATCCCATGTTATCATTTAATCGATAAAATGCGTTCAAGACCGACGCTCAAGAAAATCGGGTCCGTCGCCCTGCCGATCATCGTCATCGTCGGTATCCTCGTCTATTTCGCCGTCACATCCGGCAAGCCGACGGTCCCGGCGAGCTTCACCGAGGCGCGCCAAAGCGCCGCCGGCGTGAGCCAAGAAATCGTCACGCTCACGGGGACGGTGAACCAAAAGATCCAAGCGGCGAACGCCGCCGAAATGCAAGGGAACACCGAAGCGGTCCTCGGGGCTATCAACGACGCTCGGACGGCGAACGCCGCAGCCTACGAGAAGTCCCTCGCCCTCTCCCAAAACCTGCAGCAGATGACCGAAGCGCTCGCGACCATCAATTCTTCGAAGAGCCAGCAGCTGGCCTACGAGGCCGTGGCCGTGGAACTTTCCCTCGTCTCCGAGTTCATCGCCTACACCGGCTCCCTGAACGACTTTTTGAACGCCCTCGCCCGCTCCATCGCGACGAGCAATCAAGCGAACGACCAAGCGGTCGCGGGCGCCTTGAAGGCCGTGAACGATAGAGCCATGACCATCGATCAGTTGAACCAGGAGTTCAACCAAAAAATGGACGCCTTCGACATATCCGTAAAATAAATAATGAAGTTCATCGGCCGTTTCATAGTCCATTTCCTCTCGAACGCCGTTGCGATCATCGTCGCCTCGTACTTCGTCGCCGGTTTTTCCTTTAGTGGTGACATCATGGCCCTCGCAGTCGCGGCAGTGATCCTCACTCTCATCAATACCTTCATCCGACCCGTCTTGAAGCTGCTTCTGGGACCGCTCGTCATCCTGACCTTCGGCCTTTTCACCATCATCATCAACGCCTTATCCCTCTATCTGCTTGACACTTTGACAACGGCGATTACCATTCAAGGATACTTGCCGCTTCTTTTGGCCACGCTCATTGTGAGCGCCGTGAACGCCGTCATCGGTCTCACGACCAGATGGAGCGCGAAATAAAATCATGCTCATCGCCGCTCAAATCGTGGTTTCGATCATCCTCATCGCCCTCATCCTCGTGCAGGACCGCACGAGCGGCCTTTCCGGCGTCTTCGGCGGAGCGGGGGCGACGCCCTACCAGACCCGCCGCGGTTTGGAGAAGAGCATTTATTGGGCGACCATCGTGGCGGCCGCGATCTTTGCGGTCCTCGCCATTCTGAACCTGGTCCTTTAAGTCCTTAAGCCAGTGGGGTTTTTGAAGAAAATATTCCAAGCGCTGAGTTCGCGCGAAAAGAAGTTTCTTTTCGGCGCTATTTTTGTTCTGCTCTTTTCGGCCGCCCTCTCGGGCGGTCTCACGGTCGCCGAGCAAGGACACTACGTCCCCGTCGCGGGCGGTGACTATCACGAGGGTTTCGTCGGCCAGCCCATCGCCTTGAACCCGGCGGCCTCCGGGAACCCCGTCGATCAGGAAGCGAGCGTCCTGCTCTATGACACCTTGGGGAACCTCGCTTCGAACTACGACGTCTCGAACGACGGCTTAACCTACAACGTGAAGCTCAAGGAGAACCTTCTCTGGAGCGACGGCGAGCCGCTCACGAGCGACGACGTCGTCTACACTGTGAAAACCATCCAAGACCCGGCGGCCGATTCCCCGCTCGCCCGCGACTTCGCGGGCGTGACCGTGGAGCGCGTGAGCCAAATCCAAGTGCGCTTCACCCTCGCCTCCCCCTACGCTTTCTTCCTCGACCGCTTGGAGCGGCTGCTCGTCATCCCCCAGCACATTTGGGGCGACGTCCCGCCGGAGAACTTCCGCCTTTCGGACTACAACCTGGAACCGGTGGGGAGTGGCCCTTACCGCTTTGAAAGTTTCAGCAAGGACAAGAGCGGTTTCATCGTCGAATACCATTTGACCGCGAACCCCGACTACGCCGGGCCGAAGCCCTACATCGCCGATTTCTACCTCGATTTCTACAAAACGGCCGCGGACGCCGTAGTGGCTCTCGGCCGCCACGAGATCCAGGGCTACGGTACTCTCTTGCCATTGAACGTTGACTTGAAGACCTTGCGCGGCGTCGTTCGGGAAGACCTGCCGCTCCCCAACTATTACGCCATCTTCTTTGATCAAACGGCGAGTCCGCTCCTCGCCGACCCGAACCTTCGGACGGCCCTCATCCAAGCGATCAACGTCCAGAACATCCTCGCTCAAGTCCCGGGCGGAAGCGCCATCTCGGGGCCATGGCTCGCCGGCACCTCGACCTCGACCGCAACCTCGACGCTGGCGGACGAAACGGCGAATGCCGCTTCTTTGATCGCCGCTTGGAAGACGAAGAATAAGGGGGTCGCGATCGACCTCACGCTCACCGTCCCCAACGTGGATTTCCTCAAAAAGGTGGCGGATGAGGTCGCCACCGACTGGAAGGCGGCCGGCGTGGACGACGTGGAGATCGCAACCTTTGACCCCCAGGACCCGACGGACGCGACCATCGAGTCGCGAAGCTACGAGGCGCTCCTTTTCGGCAATGTCTTAGAGAACGCGAACGATCTCTTCCCATTCTGGGACTCCTCGGAGGTCAATTATCCCGGCTCGAACCTGGCCCTCTACCAGAACTCGGCGGTGGATAAGCTCATCGAGGCCGCTCGGAGCACGACGAGCTCATCGACCCAGTCGCGCGACCTCTCCCAAGCCGAAGGCGACATCCTTTCCGATGCTCCGGCCGCCTTCCTTTTCTCTTTGCCTTACGCCTACTACCACACGGATAACTTGGGCGGCTTCACGGCCGGACCGCTCAGCCAGCCGGCGGACCGCTTCCTCGATGTCGCCAAATGGTACGTCGCCAAGGTCCGGATTTTGAACTAAAATAAGAGCGCAACAACCTCTCCTCATGGACTCTTTCGAAAAGAACATCCTGGCGCTCCCCAAGCAGCTCGACCCTCGGGCGGTGAAGACCGCAAACCTCGGTAAGCTCAAAAAATCCAAGCCGGACGGCATCGTCGTCTGCGGCATGGGCGGCTCGGGCATCGTCGGCGACATCTTGCGGGACACCGCCGCCGAAATCGGTTTGCCCGCCCCGGTCGTGGTTTTCAAGAACGACGGGCTTCTGCCAGTACCGTTCAAACGGCCGCTTTACGTCTGCGTCTCCTTCTCCGGCGACACCGGAGAGACGCTCCACTCCCTCCAAGAGGCCGCCCGGACCAAGGCCAAGGCCGGCGTGGCCGTTGTGACGGCCCGCGGCGGGGAGATGAGGAGGGTCGCGGAGAAGAAGAGGCTCCCGGCCGCCTTTTTCTCGCCCGGGCACTTGACGCCGCGGCAGGCCTCTGGCAGTATGTACTACGGATTAACGAACATCCTCCGCGGGGTCTTCCCTCGCATCACCGTCCGCGACCTCTCCCAAAAGATCAAAACGGCCGGGCTGGCCCGCCAAGGCGCCGCTTTGGCCAAGCACATCAAAGGTAAGAACATTTTGATATACTCCGACGAAGCGCATCTCTCATTGGGATATTTTTGGAAGATAACTTTGAACGAGACCGGGAAGAACGCCGCTTTTGTAAATTTTTATCCGGAGATAGACCACAACGAGATAGAAGGATTTTCAAATATCAGGGGCCCTTGGTCCGCCATTTGGCTCGTCGAACCCAGGGTGGCAAAAGTGACCAAACGGAAGGTTGATTTCATCATTCGGGCCTTGGAACGCAGCGGGATAGAGAGCGTTAAGGTGGCGCTCAAGGGTAAAACGGTGGCCGAGAGGATTTGGAACGGCATCGCCCTCGCCGAGTGGTCCGGCTATAATTTGGCCAAGTTGAACGGCGCGAAGCCGGCGGAGACCAAGGCGATCGACGAACTTAAAAAACGCTTCGAATAGCGATTGGGCAGATGGCGGAACTGGCAGACGCGCAGGCTTCAGGAGCCTGTGGGAGCAATCTCATGGGGGTTCAAGTCCCCCTCTGCCCACAAAAGTAAAAGTTCTTTTTACTTCAAAAAGTCGAAAAAAAATAAGAACACTATGATCAAACAATCATCGGGCGATCGGAAACGCCCGTACTCCGGTCGGACCTACGTCCGGCGCGGAAAGATTTCCGAAAACAAGCCCGGAAGCGGTTTCAAGAGACCGGTCTCGGAGCACCAGTCGCAGGGCGAAAAAGAGGCGATCGTGAAGGAGTCCGGCGCGGTCCGTTTCGTTCCCTTGGGCGGTCTCGAGGAGGTGGGCCGCAATTGCTCGTTCTTCGAATACAAGGGCGATATCGTGGTGGTGGACGTCGGCATCCAGTTCCCGGAAGAGACCACTCCGGGAGTGGACTACATCATCCCGAACATCACCTACCTCGAAGAGAACAAGGACAAGATCAAGGCCATTCTCCTGACCCACGGCCATTATGACCACATCGCGGCCATCCATTACGTAATCGAGAAGATCGGTAATCCCGTGATCTACACGGCCGATTTCACGAAGGCGGTCGTCGAAAAACGGCACCAAGAGTTCGTGAACGCCCCCAAGCTCCATTTCGACGTCGTGAAGCACGGGGACAAGCGCAAGATCAGCGACAACCTGGAGGTCGAGTTCTTCAACGTCGACCACACCATCCCCGACGCCCTCGGTTTCCTCTTGAAGACGCCGGTGGGCAATATGGTGAACTTGGGCGACTTCCGCCTCAAGACCAACAAGGAAGGCAAGCCGATCGATCTCGGTGTCTACGAGGGTCTCGGGAAACGGGGGGTCCACAGCGTCTTTCTGGACAGCACCAACTCCCTGCGCCCGGGATTCTCCTTCTCCGAGATGACCGTCGAGGACAATCTCGAGGAGCTCATCAAGAACGCCAAGGGACGGGTTATCCTCGCGACCTTCGCGTCACTCATGACGCGCGTCTTCGAGATCATCCGCATCGCCGAGAAGTACGGGCGCCTCGTCGCCCTGAACGGCCGGTCGATGAAAGACAATATGACGATCGCCCAGCAGCTCGGCTACTTCAAGCCCAAGAGCGGCACCATCGTCCCCTTGGAGGATGTCCATAAATACAAGGACGAAAAGGTGATGATCCTCACGACCGGCGCCCAAGGCGAGCCCAACGCCGGACTGATGCGCATCGTGAACGGCGAACACCGCGTCGTGCGGCTCAAGCCGACCGATACCGTTATCTTTTCCTCCTCGGTCATTCCGGGGAACGAGCGGAGCGTCCAAGGGCTGCAGGACAACATCGCACGGCAGGTGGACGAGGTCTACAACACCAAGCTCCTCGACATCCACTCGAGCGGCCACGCCCACAGCGAGGACTTGAAGCTCGTGATGAAGCTCCTCAAACCCGAGTTCGTCTTTCCCATCCACGCCTATTACTTCATGCGCAAGGCGCTCGTGAAGTTGGCCAAAGAGGTCGGCATCCCGCGGGAAAGGGTCATCGTCCTCGACAACGGCGACGTCGCTCTCTTGAAGAAAGGTAGCGTTGAAAGGATCGAAAACCAGGTGCCTTCGTCCTACGTCCTCGTGGACGGATTGGGAGTGGGCGACGTGAGTGAGATCGTCCTCAGGGACCGCCGGATGCTCTCCCAAGAAGGGATGTTTGTCGTCATCACGACGCTCGAAAAGCGGACCGGCCGCATCTTGAAGAATCCGGACATCATCTCGCGCGGCTTCATCTATCTCAAGGATAACCACGAGCTCTTGGATGAGATCCGGAAGCGCGTCCGCGGCATCATCGGCCGCATCCCGCACCAGCAACCGACGGACGCGGACTATGTGAAGACGTTGATCCGCGACCAACTCGGTCAGTTCTTGTATAACAAGACCAAACGCCGACCGATGATCTTACCGGTCATCATCGAGGTCTAGGAACGAAAAACCGCTTTGTAAAAAGGCGGTTTTTTGTTTATGCTGATTTTATGAAGCCAGTGCTCATCTCCGGCATCCAGCCGACGGGAAAACTCCATATCGGCAATTACCTGGGCTCGCTCCAGAACTTCGTGGCGCTCCAAAACTCGGGCAAATACGAGTGTTATTTCTTTATCGCCGACCTTCATTCCCTCACCGAGGACTTCGACCCGAGGGAAAAGCCGAGGCAGGTCTTGAACGTCGCTTTGGACTACCTATCCGCCGGCATTGACCCCAAAAGGTCCGTTATCTTCCAGCAATCCGAGGTGCCGGCCCACAGCGAGCTCGCCGTCATTTTGAACAACTTCACTCCCCTTGGCGAACTGCGCCGGATGACGCAGTTCAAGGACAAGTCCGGAGATCGATCGGAAAACGTGAACGCCGGCCTTTTCGACTACCCGGTTCTCATGGCCGCCGATATATTGCTCTATGACGCCGCCTTCGTCCCTGTAGGCGACGATCAGGTCCAGCACCTGGAACTGGCGCGGACACTCGCCCGCCGATTCAACTCGCGCTTCGGCAAGACCTTCATCGAACCCAAACCGCTTCTTACGAGCGCCTCGCGCATAATGAGCTTGGACGATCCCACAAAGAAGATGTCGAAGTCCCGCCCGACCGGATGCCTTTTGCTTGACGATGAACCGAACGTCATTCGCGAGAAGCTCAAACGGGCCACGACCGACTCCGGCCGCGAGGTGAAATACGACGAAAAGAACAAGCCCGGCATCTCGAACCTGCTCCAAATCTACGCCGGTACCATTAATGGTACCGTGCCGGAAGCCAAGCAGAAGTTCAAAAACGCGACTTATGCGGAATTCAAGAACGCCGTGGCTGAAGCGGTCATCAAGGAACTGGCCCCGTTCCAGAAAAAGAAGGAGGAGCTTACGAAAAACCCGGCGTCCGTAAAGAAGGTCCTTGCGGCCGGAGACAAAAAGGCCTTCTCCATTGCCGAGAAGAAAATAGTGGAGGTCAGGGGCAAAATAGGTTTAAACATATGAGCATGGAAAACAATTTCGAGGCGCGGGTGATGGATGAGATGCTGATGGACCAGGCCTATGAGAGGGCGGAGAACATCATCGAGAAGGACGCAATAAAGATAGACAATCAGTTCAGCTACCACAAAGACGCTGATCGTGACAGGGCATACGTCGAAAAAATGGAAGATGAATTCGAACGAGAGGCCACGCCGGAAGAAAAAGAGGTCAGTAAGATTGCAACCGTCTTCGAAACGCTGGTTTACACTCACGGCGAGCTAAGCAACTGGTTCGGCAAGGATGCCGTCACCATCAAAACCTCCCGATACGACGACATCGTGAACAAAATAGACAGCTTGGTGGAATTCAGGAAAGAACCGGGGTCGGCTTCCTACCTCGGCCTTGCCATAGACGTCACGATGAGCAAGGAGATGGACGAAAAGCTGGAAAGCATAAGAAAGCAGATAGACAGCGGAAAATTATCGGAAGTGAAGTACTTTCACTCAAAGCACATCGGGATGACCGGTACGCTGCATGATGTCCCTCGCGTGATCGCCGCGGCCAACCAAGGGACCATTAGGCAGCTCACCGAACTTTGGATGGAAAACGACAATAAGGCCTTGGCCAACCACTGGATCCAGTTCCAGATGCTGGAGAGTATGTTGCTGCAGGCCAAGACGTTCAAACGATACGCCGAATCCAGAAACAAACCGGATGTGGCTCAAACGTACGACTCGGCCATCACCACTCTGGAAGCCATCCTTTTCGACAAAAAGCGGGAGGTTAAAGATAGCGGCGAGAGGGATTCGGCCTTCATCGCGATCGAGGAAAGATTGAAGCACTTCGGCGAAACGCCGCAGAAAACGGCCGGTCCGGAAACCGGCCGCCGACGCCCCAAAGATACGATTAGGGTCTGGAGACCTTAAGGACTCCGAGCCAAATCGGCCAATCCTCTAATTTCGTTTCGAGTTCGGCTTCGAAGCGGTCCTTGCGGCCGAAATCGACGCTCGAGGCGTTCACTTCTCTTTTGAGGAACTCCGCATTCGCCGTGACGAGATGTTTTATCTCCTCCGGCCCGTCCACCATCAAGGCCGCCTTGTCCCTCGGCTCCAGCCCGGCGTCCTGACGCAGTCCCTGGACCATCCGGACGAGCTCCCGGAGCCACCCCTCTTCCTTGAGCTCGTGGGTTATGTTCGCGTCCAGGACGAAGCTCTCTTTGAGCTTGGTGTCGAAAATCACTTTTTTAACGTTCACCTCGTCGGCGAGTATGGCTTGCAGCTCGCCAGCGTTGCTTAATTCCTTATTCTTAATTCTCAATTCGCCAAGCGGCTGGCGGACTTTGATGCCGAGTTCCGCCCGCTTCGCGAGGACGGCGCTCGCCAGATCGCGAACCGCTTTCATATCCTTTACGATTTTTTTATCGGCTTGCCCCGAGCCGCATCGAAGGGGCCAGTCCGCCAAATGAACGCTCATGTCTTGTTCCTTGTCTCTTGTTTCTTGTTCCCGCAGAGACAGGTACAGCGCATCGGCGAAGAAGGGCGTGAAGGGCGCGATGATCTTGCTTATTTCGTTTAAAACATGACCGAGCGTCGACGATGCGGCCGCATGATCTTTCTTTCCGTCAGCCGACGGATCCGGTTTTTGGAAACGCCGCCGAGAGCGCCGGATATACCACCGCGAAAGGTCATCCACGAGGCGCTCGATCTCGTTCGCCCCGCCGTTCACGTCGTAACGGTTCAGGTCTTTGGTGACTGCTGCCGTGGTCTCGGTGAGGCGGGCCAAGATCCATTCGTCCAATGCGTTCTTGTTTCTTGCTTCCTGTCCCTTGCCTCTGACGCTCCTATCCGCATAGGTGTTCCAAAAAACATAGGAGTTATAGAGCATCGTGAAGAACTGGCGCGAGTTCTTTCCGAGTTCCGCCTCGTCGAACTTCTTCGGCTCGCCTGGCGGGTTCACGGTGTAAAAATACCAGCGGACGGCGTCCACGCCGTATTTCTGGATCATGTCCCACGGGCTCACGACGTTCCCCTTGGACTTGGACATCTTCTGGCCGTTCTTGTCCAAAACGAGACCGAGAGAGATGACGTTCTTGTACGAGGCACCGCGGCCGAGGATGGTCGAGACGGCGAGGAGGGTGTAGAACCAGCCCCGGGTCTGGTCGATCCCCTCCACGATGTAGTCGGCCGGATAGGCCGTGAGCTTTTCAAAAGGATAATGGTCCTCGGCGAAGGGCATCGCGCCCGAGTCGAACCAAACATCGATCACCTCCTTCACACGGACCATCTTCCCGCCGCATTTTTCGCACTTGAACTTCACCGCATCCACGTACGGTCTATGGAAATCGGCCTCGCCGGTCTCGTTCCTTGGCACCGGAACGGAGGAAGTGACAAGGTGGCCGGCAAGGGCCAGAAATTCCCCGGCGAAGAGCTCTCCCTGTTTCTCCCGTTCCCGAACGGCCCGGAAAGAATCCCAACCCCCGAGAACGCTCGCGAGCATCCAGAGCGAATGTTCGTGGCCGACGACGAGAATCGTTTTCCCCTTATGCGTTTTTTCCATCTCTGCCACGAAAGCGTAGGCTCGCTTCCGAACATCGGTAAGCGTCTCGCCGCCCTTGGGCGACGTCGTGAACTTGTCCTGAAGCATCTTAAAAAGAGCGTGGTATTCGCGCAAGGGATGGCCGTTCATGTCGCCGGCACTTATCTCGCGGAGGCGCGGGTCGAACTTAACGGTCTTAAGGCCGAGCGCCTTCTTCAAGATCTCGGCGGTCTCTTTGGTACGCGTGAGGTCGGACGAAAAGCAGAGGTCCACGCACTCATTCTTCAAGGCGCGCGCCGTTTTCTCCACCTGCGCCCGGCCTTTCACCGTCAGGTGATATTTCTTTCTCTCCGGCCAGGAATCGATGATGTCCAAGATTATCTCCTCGGCCTCGCCGTGGCGGACCAAGATATAGCGATTGCCGGAACTCTTGTGCCCGGCCGCTAGGTCCGCGCCGTTCCCGATAACCTTTGAGTGGCCGCATTTTTCGCAAACCCAAACGGGCAGAGGTGTTCCCCAATACCTTTCGCGCGATATCGCCCAATCCTTCACGTCCTTGAGCCACTCGCCGAAACGCCCCTCCTTGATGTTCTCCGGCACCCAGTTGATACCCTCGTTCTCGGCGATCATCTCCGCTTTGAGCCGGCTCATACCGATGAACCAGGAATCGCGGGCGTAGTAGAGAAGCGGCGTGCCGCACCGCCAGCAGAAGGGATAATCGTGCGTGTATTTCTCCTCGCTGAAGAGGCGGTTCTCCTTTTTCAAATGGTCCAGGATCTTCCTCTCCGTTTCCGGCGATTTGACGTAAAGCCCGGCGAAATTCTTCACCTCGGCGACGAATTTCCCCTCGGGCGTCACGGTATGGAATGTCGGGAGGCCGATCTTGAGGCCCAGCTTGTAGTCGTCCTCGCCGTACATCACGGCGGTGTGGACGACACCCGTGCCGTCTCCCGTCGTCACGAAGCCCGCCTCGTAGATCCTGTAACTCGTCTTGTTCTTCAGGCTCGGGACGGCGAAGAGCGGTTCGTATTCCAGCCCGACGAGTTTTTCGCCCTTCACGGTCCCGAGATCGGCGAAGTTCTCGTGGAGGACGCTGCCTAAACGCGCTTTGGCCAAGATGTAGGTCTCGCCGCTTTGGACCCGGACGATCCTGTAGTCGATGTTCTTCCCGACCGCCAAAGCGACGTTGCCGGGCAGCGTCCAGGGCGTCGTCGTCCAGGAAAGGACGAAGGTGTTGCCCTCGACCGCCAAGCGGCCGATCTTCTGGCCTTTCTTCAGGCGGAACTTGATGAAGACCGAGGTATCGGTCGTCTCCCGGTATCCTTGGGCGAGCTCGTGCGAAGAGAGCGCCGTCCCGCACCGCGGGCACCACGGCACGACCTTGTGGCCCTTGTACAAAAGCTTCTTATTCCACGCCTCTTTCAAGATGGACCAAACCGATTCGATATAGTCGTTCGCATAGGTGACGTAGGGGTGGGCCATGTCCAACCAAAAGCCCATCCGTTCCGTGAGGCGTTCCCATTCGTCCTTGTACTGCCAGACGGACTCTTTGCACTTCTCGTTGAAGGCCGCAATGCCGAACTTCTCTATATCCTTCTTGGACTTGAGACCCAATTTTCTCTCCACCTCGAGCTCCACCGGCAGACCGTGTGTGTCCCACCCCGCCCGGCGCGGAACGTAGTAGCCGGCCATCGTCTTGTAGCGCAGGATGATGTCTTTGAACGAGCGGGAGAGGACGTGATGGATGCCCGGCTGGCCGTTCGCCGTGGGCGGACCTTCGTAGAAGACGAACTTTTTGCCCTTCTCGCGGTTCTTGAGGGACTTCTCGAAGACCCTGTTCGCCTGCCAGGATTTCAGGACCTTTTCCTCCACCTCCGGCAGGGAGAATTTTTCTAGGCGCTCTAACATTCCTCTGATTTTACCAGAAAAAATGGGCTCTTTCCACTTATCCCCAAAAATTATCGAGGTTCAACCTCGATAATTTGGTCACATTTTGGAGGGGGCGGAGATCCCAAGCAGAGTAAAGAGGTTCTCTAGAACTACCGCGGTCGCTTGGACGAGAGCCAACCGGGCGTTTTTGACGTCCTGCCTCTCCCCAATCACCCGCTCCTTCTCGTAGAACTGCTGGAAGTCCTTGGCGAGGTCTAAGGCGTAGCGCGCCAAATGGTGGACCTGATAGTCCTTGGCCGCCGCTTCGATGACCGCCGGGAATTCCAATATCTGCCGGATAAGTTTCTCATCCTCGGGGGTGTTTAAAAGCGCGAGCGCTTTCGGGTCCACTTTCGCCCTGCCGGCCTTCTTGATGACGCTCTTCGCCCGAACGTAGGAATACTGGACGTAGTAGACCGGGTTCTTGTTGGATTGCTCTTTGGCGAGCGCGAGGTCGAAATTCACGTGGGTGTTCGCCGAGACCATGAGCGAGAAGAAGCGGAAAACATCACGGCCGACCTCCTTGAGGAGCTCATCCACGGTTACATAGAGCCCCTTGCGCTTGGACATCCTGACGGCCTGGCCGTTCTGGACGAGGTGCACGAATTGCATCAGGATGATCGTCAATTTGTCCTTAGCTCCCAGGACCTCGGCCGCCGCCATTATCCTCGGCACGTCGCCGTGATGGTCGGTGCCCCAGACGTTGATGACGCGGTCGAACTTCCGTTCCAAGAACTTGTTGCGGTGATAGGCGAAGTCCACGGCAAAATAGGTCGGTTCGCCGTCGGATTTGAGGAGCACCCGGTCCTTCTCGTCGCCGAACTTCGCCGCCCGGAACCAGAGCGCGCCGTCCTTTTCATAGGCCAGGTCTTTTTTCTTCAGCCATTCCAAGTTCTTTTTCACGGCGCCGGTCCGGTGGAGCGTCTTTTCCGAGAACCAAACGTCCATCTTGATGCCCATCCCGTCCCGCACCGTCTTCTTGATGGTCTTCAGGATCTCCCCCGCCGCCTTTTCGCCGACGACCTTCGGGTCGCTCCCCTTGATCTTCTTTTTCAAATTGTCGATGTATTCGCCGCGGTATTCTATCGGCTCCACTCCCAGAATGGACCGGCCGAGGGAGGTGATCTGCCCGCCCGCGTCGTTGAAATAGTATTCCTTAGTCACTTTGTAACCGGAAAACTTGAGGACATTCGCCAAGACGTCGCCGTAGACGCCGCCGCGACCGTTACCCAGCGTAAGCGGGCCGGTCGGGTTCGCCGAGACGAATTCCACTTGGATCTTTTCCTTTTTCGGGCTGCCCGTCCCGAACTTCTTTTTTTCCTTCAAGACCTTGAGCAGTCCGGCGTTCAAAGCGGCGGGGGTGAGATAGAAATTGACGAAGCCGGGGCCGGCCGATTCCACTTTTTCAAAAAACCCGGCTGGGGCGTTTTCCTTGACATCCCGCACTAAGGCGGCGGCGATCGCCGCCGGGTTCCTCCCTTGCTCCTTGGCGAGTTTGAAGGCGATCGTCGTCGCATAGTGCGCGCCCCGGTTTTCGGGCACGACGATGTCGGTCTCCTTGGCCTCGGGGACGATCTTCCGCAGGATCTTCAAAATGGTGTCTTTGGCACTCACACTTTAAATCTACCCGGATTGAAACAATAAAAAAAGAGGTAAAACACCTCCGGTATGGATAAAAACCAGCGACAAGTGCTAACCTGAATGGGTAATGAAGACATTGGCCGAAAACAGGCGTGTCCGTTTCGACTACGACATATCGGAGAGGTATGACGCGGGCATTGAACTCAAGGGCTTTGAGGCCAAAGCCGTCGTTTTGGGGCACGCGAACCTCGCCGGCGCCTACGCCGTGGTGAAGGAGAACGAGGTCTGGCTCATAAACTGCGACATCCCGCCCTACCAGCCCAAGAATACACCGCCGGATTACGACTCCAAGCGCCCCCGCCGCCTTCTCCTCAAGCGCGAAGAGATCGCCGAGCTAGTGGGCCGCACGAAGGAGAAAGGATTGACTTTGGTGCCCATCAAGATATATAATAAGAGCCATCTCGTTAAGGTGGAATTGGGCCTCGGCCGCAGCCGCAAGAAGGCGGACAAACGCGAGGCGCTCAAAAAGAAGGCCACTGACCGCGAGATCCGTAATTTCAAAAGTTAGGGTTACGAATGGGGATGTCGGGCTTTGACAGGGCATCTTCTTCGGAAATCGCGAGCCGAGCCGACTGACTCGTAAATCCGGTCAAAATCTTAACTGCCAACAAAACAGCAGTTCCGGCTTTAGCTTTCGCTTAAGCCGGCATCGGTCTCCAACGCCCACTAGGAGGTTACCGGTGTCATATCGCGGGCTCTGGTTCCACGAGGCCGCTTTGCCCAAGCGGGACCGAAACTAAGCAAAGCATTTCGTACTTGATTTCAAGCACTACGCTCGTAGAAGGTTTTCGATGAACGTCCTGGATGTGGGTCCAACTCCCACCATCTCCACAACCAAAACCGCCTCATATGAGGCGGTTTTGTTATCCACACCATTCCCGCCACCGGCGTGCTATACTATAAGTTAGCCCTTCGAAAACAGAATAAAGAGTTTCACTTAAGGACTTTAATGTCCCCTATTTTCGAAGGGCCACTTCATTTCATAAGGCCCTTCTTTTTTTTGAAAATTCTGGTATCATTCCCATATCCAACACCGCATCAATAATCAGATAATTGCTCCCGAGCTCCGCGTCGTCGGAGCGGACGGCGAGAACTTCGGGGTGATGTCCAAAGCCCAAGCCCTGGCCTTAGCCGAGGAGAAGGGACTGGACCTCATCGAAATCGCGCCCCTGGCCAAGCCGCCGGTCGCGCGAATCATCAATTACGACAAGTTCCGCTACCAGCAGGAGAAGGAGGAGAAGAAGCAGCGCCAAGCCCAGAAACAAAAGGAATTGAAGCAGGTCCGCATCACCGCCCGGGCGGCCAAGAACGATCTCGCGATCCGGGCCGAGGCGGCGGTCAAATTCCTCGAAGCCGGCCACCAGGTGGAGATTAACCTCTTCCTCCGGGGCCGCGAGAAGGGCAATAAGCAGTGGGCCTTGCAGAAAATGCAGGGATTCCTTAGTATGATTACCGTTCCTTACGTCCTCACTATGGCTCCCAAGCCGGGTGGACGGGGGTTTGTCGCTCAGATCGCTAAAAAGTAATGGCATCCAAAAGCATCCAAAAACGGATTCGCATCACGAAGTCCGGGAAGGTCATGCGCCGCGCGACGACCCTTGGGCATTCGCGGGGCAATAAGAACACCACCCAGATGAAACGCAAGAAGAATTCGCGCGGTTTGAATTTGCCGACGGAGAAGATTACTAGATACCTTTATTAGGTAATTAGTGAATTGGTTAATTAGCATCATAAAACATGCCCAGGGTTAAAAGAGGTACCATCGCCAACAAAAAAAGGAAACGGACGCTCAAGCGGACCAAGGGGTTCCGCTGGGACCGGAAGAGCAAGGAGCGGGCCGCCAAGGAGGCCTTGCTCCATTCATTGAGCCGTAAGTTCAAGGGACGCAAGGAGAAGAAACGCATCTACCGCACCCTCTGGAACGCGAAGATCAACGCCGCAGTCCGCGACGAAGGGATGAACTATAGCCGGTTCATCAATGCGCTTCACAAGAAAGGCGTGAAGCTGGACCGGAAGGTCCTTGCCGATATCGCCGAGCACGAACCGGAGGTCTTCAAGAAGATAGTGGAGTTCGTTAAATAACCCGCCTCATCGGCGGGTTTTTAGTTGGCGGAGGGAGGCGGAATGGCGGCCGGCGGCATGGCCGGAGCGGGCTTGCGCTTCCGAGCGTCGCTCATCAGCGTGTCGTAGGCGCGCTTCAGATTCTTCTTTAGGGTCGGGGCTTTGAGCATCCGTATCGCGTCGCGGTAAAGGAACCACGCGTAGCCCTGATGCTCCCTGGGGACGATCGTGATGAGCTGCTTCGTGGTCTCCGCGAGGTAATAGATCACGAGGCGCGGAACCCGCTCTTTTTCCTTGGTATAGAAGACGAAACGGTCGGTCACCCGGAACCAATCCCTAAAACGCAGGTCCTTTGGGCTTAAGCCGGTCTCTTCCTCCACCTCCCGAAGGGCCGCTTTGAAGCTCTTTTCCCCCTCAACGAGCTTGCCCTTGGGGAAGTTCCAATAATAGCCGCCGTGGTACAAGAGGAGAAATTTTATTCCTTCGGGCGTCCGGCGATAGACGATTATCCCGGCCGAAACAGAAACATTTTCTTTCATCCGACTTATTCTACCACCGGTCACGACCGGACGGCAAAATCAGCGGCCGGATTTCAAGAATTTGAGCATCTTTTCGAGCGGCCAAGCGTTGATGATGTCCGCTTTCGAAGCCCACCCCCGCCTGGCTTGGGCGATGCCGTATTTCAAAAAGCCGAAGTGGCTTGGGGCGTGGGCATCGGAGTCGATGGACATCTTGACCCCGGATTTAACGCAATCGCGGATGTACTCGTCTGAGAGGTCCGCTCGTTCTGGTAGAGCGTCTATTTCCAATATCGTGCCGGTCTTCTTGGCCGCAGCGATCACCGCCTTCATATCCACGTCATACGGCGGGCGCTTACCGATGATCCTCCCCGTCGGATGAAAGAGAATGTCGACGTTTCGGTTATGCATCGCCTTAACGATGCGCTCCGTCTGCTCTTTGCGCGGCAGACTGAAGAGCGAGTGGATCGAGACGCCCACGACATCGAGTTTCGAGAGGACCCGGTCTGGCAGGTCGAGCGAGCCGTCCTTCAAAATGTCGCATTCCGTCCCCTTCAATATCTTGAAACTTGTCCCTTGTTTCTTGTATCTCGTATTCAGCTTGTCTATCTCTTTCCACTGCTCCTGGATCCTTTTTTCGTCCAGGCCGTGGGTCATCGCCAGGCGCTTCGTATGGTCGGTGATGGCGATGTATTCCAAACCGATCGCTTGAGCCGCCTTGGCCATTTCTTCGATGGAGGCCTCGCCGTCCGTCCAATCGGTTTGGGTCTGAAGATCGCCCTTGAGGTCGCCGTAGCCGATTATCTTCGGCAACTCTCCCTTCGTCGCCAGCTCTATCTCCCCGCGGTTCTCGCGGAGCTCGGGCGGGACAGGGACCATACCGAAGGCCTTATAGAGTTCATCCTCCGTCCGGCCAGCCAAGAACCTCCGCCCTTTCCAAAGCCCGTACTCGTTGAGCTTCCAGCCCTTCTTTTCGGCGGTGGTGCGCAAAGCGACGTTATGCTCCTTGGAGCCGGTGAAGTAGTTCAAGGCGGCGCCGTACGACTGCCGGGGCACGACCCGCACGTCCACTTGGAGGCCGCTCCCCAGGCGCACCATCGATTTGGTGTTGCCCTTCGCGAGGACTCTGGCGACGTCCGGCATCGAGGTAAAAACATCCATCACCCTCTTGGGCTCATCGGCAATCACGAGGAAGTCGGCATCGCCGATCGTCTCCTTGAGCCGCCGGGCCGAGCCGGCGAGGACTACCTTCTCCGTCCCCTTGACCGCCTGGAGGCGCTTCTCGATGGCTTCGAGCTCCGGCGCGACATAGGCGAGGACGAAACGCTTGCCGCTCTCCGCCGCGAAACCCAGACCTTTTTCCAAGTTCTTCTCGCTCTTCTCGCCGAAACCGGCGAGGCTGCTCACCTTCCCCGCCCGCACCGCCTTTTCGAGTCCCTTCAGGTTCCGCACGCCCAATTTTTTGTACAAAAGATAGATCCGCTTCGGCCCCAAACCTTCGACGCGGGAGAGGCCGGCGACGTCCACCGGCACGGCCTTCTTGAGCTTTTGGTAGTACTTGAGGTGGCCCGTCTTCACGAGCTCCTCGATCTTCAAGGCGATCGCCTCGCCGACGCCGGGAATCTTTCGCAGGGCGCCCAGCCCGCCCGCAGCGTAAAGGGCGGGGACCGTGTCGCTCAAGCTCTCCACGCCTTCGGCGGCGCGGCGGTAGGCCACGGGCTTGAAGGCGATGTCCTGCATCTCCAAATAATCGGCGATGTCCTTAAGGACCTGCGCGACCTCCTGGTTGGAAATCTTATCGCGGGGCATCTTAAAGCTTGTCGGCCTGCCGTTCCGGCGTCACGGTCTGCGGCGGGCTCCACTTGAGCATATCCTTCCGGATCGTGAGGAAAAGCAAGGAGACGGCGAGGGAGATGACGCTCGCGGCGATGAAGAGGATGCCGAAGCCGAACTGCTCGGCCAGATATCCCCCGAGGGCCGCCGCCGCGGCCGTCGCGAGACCGACCGAAAAGACGCTCTCCAAGCTCCACTCGAAGCTGATGCGCCACTGGTCCACGTGCCGGGTGAAGATGCCGTACCAGCTCGGGACCGCCCAGGCCATGAAGAAACCATAAAGGGCCTCGACGCCGTAAAGGGCCAAGGGCGTCCGGACGAAAAAGTAGAGCAGGGGCACGAAGGCCTCCAAGAAATAGCCCCAGAACATTGCCCAAAAGGCCAATATTTCGCCGTTCCGTCTATCCAGTATCTTGGCGATGGGGAGCTGAAAGATGGACTTCACGACCCAATAGACCGCTGTGGCGAAGCCGGCCACCTCGACGGAACCGCCGCCGATCTGGTTCGTGACGAAGACGGCGAAAATGGGCGCAAAGGAGCCGAAAGCGTAGTTCGTGAAGAAATCCACGACGACCATAGTCCTCACGACCTCGTTGAAGCCTTTGAATTTCTTGAACATCTAACTGAAGGTAAATTCGCCGCCCTTAGAGCTCAAGTTCAACTTGCTCCCCCGTTTCACCTCGCCCCGGAGGATTTTGTCGGCCAGGACGCTCCTCACCTTCTCCTCGATCACGCCCCGGAGCGGCCGCGCGCCGAAGACGGGGCTCCAGCCGATCTTCACGATCGCCTCGAGGGCCGCTTGATCGTAGGCTAGAGAAATGTTATTGGATTGTTTCAAGGTCAAGGCGAGCTCCTGCATCATCAGGTCCGTTACCTTGACGAGCTCGGAAGGCGTGAGCTCCCGGAAGACGATGATGTCCGAGAAGCGGTTCAAGAGCTCCGGTTTGAAAAAGGTCGTGAGCTTCTGTTTCAAGGTGTCGGCGATCTCTTCCACCTTTTTCCCCGCCTCGATCTCGGATTTGATGTAGTCCGAGTGGGCGTTCGAGGTCGCGATGATCGCGGTGTTCGTGAAATCGACGGTCCTCCCCAAGCTGTCCGTGAGGCGGCCGTCGTCGAAGACCTGGAGGAAGAGGTTCAAGATATCGGGACTCGCCTTTTCGAACTCATCGAGGAGCACCAGCTGGTACGGCTTTTCGCGGACGGCGTCCGTAAGTACCCCGGGCCGGCTCCCGTCCGGCGCGCCGATGAAGCGGTCGAGGGACTCCTTTTCTTGGAACTCCGTCATATCGAAACGGGCCATCGCCTCCCGGCTTCCGAACTGCACCTCGGCGAGGATCTTCGCGAGCTCGGTCTTCCCGACGCCCGTGGGCCCCACGAAAAGGAAGCTGGCGATCGGCCCGCCGGCGCGTTTCAAGCCGCTCCGGTATTCGCGGAGCGAGCGGGAGACGGCCGAGACAGCCGCTTCCTGGTTGATGAGCTTCTGGTGGATCCTGTCTTCCAAATTCAAAAGTTCTTTTGCCTCCGCCCGGCCGGCCTTCTGAATGGGCACCCGGCTCAATTTTTCGGCCAAGGCCGTCACATCCTCTTCGGTCACCGCCTTCTTTCGCAGATCCTTGAGCGCGGCGAGCGTCTGTTTCAAAAGGTCGGCGGCGCTCCCCGGCAGGAGCTTCCCCGTGAAATAGCGGTGGGCCAACTCCACGGCGGCCTTGACCGCCCCGAAGGTGACGAAGATCCCGTACTCCTTTTCGAGAAGCAGGGATTCGTAGATCAAAAATTGCACGGCCTCGGCCTCGCCGATCTCGTCCACGCGGACGACCTCGAACTGCTCCAAAAAGTCGGTTCGGGGTTCGATGAACTGCTTGAATTCGCGGGGATAGGTCTCGGCGACGACCGGGATCTCGGCGTCCTTGATGACGGGCAAGACGAGGTCGATCGCGTTCAAACCGCCCTTCTCGGCCGTCTTGAACCAATCCTGGACGTTCGGGAGGAAGAGGACGATGTTCCCGGCGCCCACAATTTCACTCGCGATGGTCTTGAGGCGCCCGGCCATCACGTCGGGCGTCGCGCTCGCGAGGAGCGTCGCGATATCGAGGGAGACGAGGCGTTTGTCGAAAAGGATCGGCGGGACGTCGTCCTTGACCATCCGGAAGGCGAGATGGGCGATCATCGTGGACTTGCCGCTTCCCGGCTCGCCCACAAGGAGGGCGTTTGGTTTGCCGGGCCGGGAGATAACCTCAAGGAGGCCAGCGAACTCCTTCTCGTGGCCGACCATGAGGCCGATCTTTTCCCCTCGCGCGAGGTCGGTGAGGTCGGTACCGAACTGGTCCAGGGTCGGCGTGGGCCGGGCCGTCCAGGCGCGGTTCATCGTCCGGTGGCGCAGATAGCCCGGCCGGTGGACGAAACCGCCCAAGGTCGCCGGCAGATAGCGCAGCCCGGCGAACTTCCGGTGGAAGCGGCCGAAGATGACGGCCGCGGCGGCATCCACCGGGTCCACCTCCACCGCATCGAAGAGCATCTGGACCTCTGGGTCGCCGAGGACGAAGAGGGCGGCGAAGAGATTGCGGGGCTCGATGAAGTTCTCCCCCGAACGCAGCGCCGATCCATAGGCCTTGAGGATGAACGTCTCGAAAGCCGTTTCCGCGTCCGGATGACGCTCGCCGCTCTGGTTCAAAATGCCCTCCAACTTGTCCTTGAGGTTGCCAAGGTCCACCGAGAGGCGCTTCAGGACCTCGCGGATGTCGCGGCGCTCAATGAGCGAGAGGAGTAGAACGAGGTTGAAGTTCGCTCCGGTCACGGAGGTGCGGCGCTTGGCGTAAGCGAGGGCGCGGGCCGAAGCGGGTGTGATGGCTAAAGCGAGATTGGCGCGCGTCCGGCGGGAGATTTCGGAGAGCGTCCGCTCGCCCTTCTTGGCGTGGAAGAGCCGGTCGAGGAGGAAAGTGGCGATGAGGAGCCCGACGTAGAAGAGATGACTTTGGGGCGCCATTAAGAGGACGAGGGCGGCGACCGTAAGGACGATGTAAGCGCAGATCGTGACGAGGCGGGCGGTGAAATCCCCGGCCGGGCTCAAATTGAATCTCCTGTCCTTGAAATAGGTCTCCATATCAAATGAAAAGGTGAGCAACGAGATATATCGGGAAGATAAGCCAAACCGCGTAAACGGCGATCGCCAGCGCGCCGAGGACGAGGTAAACAACGCCGCCGACGATGAGCCGGAAGAGGCGTAGAGGCAATCCGATGACGCGACCGAGGAGCGAGTAGTCGCCGTAGAGCGGCTCTAGGAGGTGCCGGAGGGTGACGCGAAAGGCCAAGATCCGATCCAAATCGTGGAACCGCTCGATGAGGAAATTGAAATAGACGCGGGCGCTTCCTAGATACCAATGCCGCAAGAACTCGGCGATCCGGAAGAGTAATTGCTCGCCCAAATAAACGAAAACCATCGGATTCATTATAATCCGGATTTAAGGAGGATGCTAAACGATGCCAGCAATAAAACCCTGGTGCCCCCTCATGGTCTCAGAATTGTAGGAATGAGACCACCTAAGGGTTATTTGACTATCTTTCAAAATAACGAATCTAGCCCTCTCGGTAGCATTCGTTATTTTATTGTAAGGCAAAACAAGAGCTTTTCAAATAGAAAAGGTGCTTTGGGATTGTTACGAAAGTGACAAGTTTTTGAGACTTTGGGATGTAACATTCTCAAACTCTAGACCAACCGCACATCCATCAGTCTTATCGTAAGCATATGTTCGCTTACTCTATAAAGTTTTGAAAGAACTTGAAGATCTGGGCTATTACCAAAATCCTTCTTTATAAATCCCGTTGGTACTAAAAGTTCTCCGGCAAAAAGATTGGCTTCTCTCTCGTTGTGGGTTCCATCATCCTGTTTATTTGTGCATGTGTGTCCTAATAGTAAATGACCGATTTCGTGGGCTATGGTAAAGCGGCGTCGGCACCATGGCTGATTTCCATTGAAACCGATTGTAGCGTATTCAGAATCAATTTCTTTACAAACCACCAACAAGCCGGAAACCTTATTTCCAATATTTATTTTTTTAACATCAAGATCATGAGTTGCCTGGAGATACTCAATAACACGCTGGAGCGAAACCGGCGCGGTGTTTATACTGGCTCCATTAATTACCTTCTGAGCAAGTACCTTGACCAGTTTTTTGCGCGGCCCCAAATCTGGAATATCATTTTCCATCTCCACTCGTCTTGCTCCTTTGCTTAGCCAGATCAATAAACCGGAGAATAGCGTCCTTATCCTCCTTAGCGAGTTCTTTATCGGCTCGAAGAGCCACCTGAACAGTCGTGGTTGTTTTCTCGTCTTGTCCCAAGAAATATTTTATATCCCGGTGAAGTACCTCGCTTAGCCTCTGCAGAATAGATGAGGACACCCCCCGTTCGCCACTTTCTATTAAAGAAATTGCGGTAGCCGACTGAAAGCCCAGAGCCTTGGCCAAATCGATCTGGGAAAGACCCATTTCCTCGCGGGCGGCCTTAATCCACGAACCTATATGGTTAGCGTTTGCTTCGTTTTTCATATTGAAAGTATAGGCTTATCATTCCGATTTGACAATATTCACCATTTTGCTAAAATGGGTTTATCATTTTGGAAGGTCGCCAGTTAACCAGTAATAATCATCATGAGCACATATCTCGTATCATATGACCTAATTCGCCCAGGGAAGGACTATACCCACCTTCTCGAGCATCTTAGGAGCTACTCCGACTGGGCTAAGCCGCTCGAATCGGTATGGCTCTTGAAGAGCGGACTCGGGATCGCGGAGCTTCGCAATACGATCCAGGCCCATATGGATTCTAACGACAAGATTCTTGTCGTAGATATCACCGGAAAGGCTGCGGCGTGGGATAAACTCCCGAACGACGTCAGCACGTGGATAAAAAACAACATATAAAAAGTCGCTAAATAAATTATCGGCCATAGTGGCCAAAAAAACAACCATGGGATCAGGAGTAAATCGTAGGAAGGGGGACAATATATCAATAACACCTCAAAAACCGCGTCCAATATCTGGCACGGGAGGAAGCTATTCCCCGACATCACAAGAAAATCGCAAGGGTCCGGTTTGCCCATCTTCATTCCGGGCAGATTTAAGCCGCCACCTAATGATTGGTTCTCACCTATCATTGAGACAGCACGGCGAGACACTCGTTATTTACGCCGACTCCCAAGAAGTCGGACGCCTCAATCGAGCGACATCAAAAAGGATTATCAAATGCATTCTATCCGGATTTCGTTACGAAGGCGTCGTGAAGGAGAACGAGGGTCGACAGTATGCTGAATTCACCCAAAAATAAAACATTGCCATTATTTTCCGTAACTTGCGACGTCGCACACGGCAAGTTTTTGCCGTACATAACAAAAGACGAAAGTTACCAGGTGCAGATGCCCTGTAGCCCAAAGTCGGAGAATATCGTTTCTTGCAAAAATCCCGATCTCAGCACGTATTTGAAGGAGATTGATGGTTTGGATTTTGTAACCGTTAGGGGCAAACCGATTACATTACCGATACCCAAACTTATCCCGATTATTGATAGGGGCCTGTTTAAAAATTCGGCTGAGATAATGGGTTATGACACTATTGGCATTTCCTTAGAAGACATCTTTTCTTCTTCGCCTCAAAGGAAAGATGGCAAGTTCTACATCCCCCAACTCAAAATAAGAGAGGACGCGTTACAGAACCCGATTTTCAAAAACAAGAAGGTGATACTTTTCTCGAGCGGAAGGGATGTATTGATCGAGAAAATTTGGCAGGATTTTTATGAACTGAGATTTCCGGAGAAATTGTTCCAGATGGGTGTAGCTGTGGTTACCGGGATAAATTTTTCCGTTTTCTTGGACGATTGTCCTCTGTCAAAGGCATTAAACATGAAAAAGAGCCTGAAAACAGTAGAATACTTCCAGGACGCCGGGATCGAAACGATCCCGCATATATATTTCACGCACACGAACCATCTTCATCGTTGGAGTGCGTGGTTACAAGCGAATCCAGCCGTGAAAACCGTGGCGATTAACTGCCAATTCAGTCGCGATAGACGTGTCGCGCACATGGTAGCAGACGGCATAAAACTCTTGGCCGACAATGCGGGTCGCGAAATCCATTTCTTGCTTGAAGGACCGTCACTGTTTCTCTTAAACGAAATAAACCAGCTCGGATACATGACCAACATCATGATTGCCATCAAAGAACCCTCTATGGACTCAATGTTTGGTAAATTATATTTTATAGAAAATGGTCGGCTCAAGAAGAAAACGACTTTCGGACTCAAAATAGACCAACTGCTTACGCCAAATTTCAAGACATACGAAGAATACATAAGTCGTCTTTCTCCCAGATATTTTACTGTGGGCGCGAGTAATTCTCTAATATCCCAACAAAAAGGAAAATATTCTAACGGATAATTCATTCCATTCAAATATTTGATAAACTGAATTATATGAAAATGATAAAACTAAAAAAACTCCCTAAGCGCAACATATATGATAAGAATTATTACAAAGCCCAGGCAATGTTGCGGGATCCATGGTTTATAGAAAAAGCGGAATGGCTCAAGAAGCGTTTTACGGAGATTGGTTGCTCCCTTCCCAAGAAGCCTTTTAAAAAATATAAAACATACCAAGCTTGGAATAAGAGATATTGGGATCGCTACACCGAGATGGAAAAAAGTCATGAATTTTTAGAAGCAAAACGGCGAATCACAGGAAACAAGAGGATGATATCCATGGAAGAATTTAATGCGTTAGAGAATTTTCGAGAAGGATTTTTACCTCCCACATACGGCCGAGTGTTCACCGAGATATTGGAACATTTTGGCATTGGTTCAAAAGACGAGAGGTTCCGTAATTTCCTAGAATTCTATTTCTTTTTAGGGCAGAAGGAATATGTTAAGCCAAAGCTTTCAATAAAATTCACTAGGGATTCAAAAACCAATGAAACGGAAATGTTCCTGCGTATTTACGGATATACCAAAAAAGAAGATATTATGCGACAGTGGGATTGGATTTCATGGAATCAAAAGAGTCTTAAGGATTTCGTCGGTAAGAACAAGGCATGGAAAACATTCAATCGGGACATCGCGATCTACAATCTCTACAAAAAAATGAAAGATCCTAAAACTAAGCGCCAGCCGAATGATAACGGCCTCGATACGAAACTTTGGCTGGCTTTAAAAGAGAAATGGCCGAAACTGACCATTAGTAGCGTTCGCACCATCGTAAATAGAACTCGGAAAAGACTTGGCGAAATCTAGTATTTACGGTTAAACAATCTGCTTAACAGCGACACAGGGTGTCGCCTTTCTGTTTAAGATGGGAGCATGATTAAAAATAAATTAGTTTGGCGCACAGAAATGCGCCACGTGTCGGACTTGGTGCCGAATCCTCGGAATCCCAGGACCATGAGCCCGAGTCAGACGGAAGCGCTCAAGAAAAGTCTTAGTAAATTCGGGGTGGTGGAACTTCCGGTTATAGATGCGGATAATCAGGTGATCGCCGGACACCAGCGATTAATGGCTCTCCGTCTTCTCGGCCGGGAAAACGAGGAAATCCCGGTCCGAGTGCCGAACAGAAAGCTCACGAAGCGCGAGTATGACCAATATATGCTCACGAGCAACCGTGTGCACGGCGAATTCGATTGGGACAAACTCGCCGAGAATTTCGATATCGATGCCATCCTCGCGAGTGGATTCGAGGATGCGGATCTCTCGCTCATATTTGACGACGTTTCCGTAGAAGACGACGAATTCAGAATCGACGATGAATTAAAGAAGATAAAGAAAACGGACGTTAAACCTGGAGATTTATACCAACTTGGCTCTCACCGGATCATTTGTTCCGATTGCACGGACCCTAAATCGGTCAAAAGACTCATGGATGGCAAGAAGGCCGGTGTTATCCTCCAAGACCCGCCTTTCAACATAAATCTGAGCTATAACGCCGGAATCGGCGGCAAAGGCAATTACGGCGGCACCATGGACGATTCAAAATCGGACGAGGAATATGAATCGCTTCTCCGCAAGGCGCTGGCGAACGGCCTCTCCGCCTGTGCGAAAGACGTGCATGTATTCACGTACCACGATCCCCGATATGCGTGGCTTCTCCAAAAATTATATAAGGAACTCGGCATTACGTACCGGCGAACTTGTCTATGGATCAAGAATAATTCCACACCGACACCAAAAGTGGCTTTCAACCGACAGTACGAACCCGCACTTTATGGAACGATCGGGAAACCGTACCTTTCTGAACGCGCTTTCAATTTCTCGGAAATCCTCAATCACGATGTCGGAAGCGGTAATCGCACGATCGACGACATCTATGATCTCATCGATATATGGCTCGTGAAGCGGCTGAGTGGATCGGAATACGAACATCCGACCGAGAAACCGCCGATGCTCCACGAACGGCCGCTACGTCGCTGTTCGAAGCCGGGAGATATCATCCTTGATCTCTTCTCAGGATCGGCGAGCCTTATGGTCGCTTGCCATCAATTGAAGCGGATCGCGTATATGGTCGAACGCGAGCCGATTTTCGTGCAGCTTGCGCTAAATCGTTATGAAAAACTCACGGGACAAAAAGCAAAAAGAATCGCCTAAGCCCGGCGCAATCTGGCAGCTCGGGGTACATCGCCTCGCCTACGGGGATTGCCGCGACAAGAATCTTTTGGAAAGACTCATTGGCAAAGAAAAAATCAACCTCGTCTGTTGCGACGTGCCGTACGGCGTGGATGTCGCCGCCTCGAAGCGGAACTTCCGCACCCTTTCCAAAGACAAGGACATCGCGAACGACCAAACCCAATCGAATGCGGAATACCGGTCATTCAGCCGCGAATGGCTTCAAGCAATCACGCCATCCCTGGCAAGTAAAAACTCCGCCTATATCTTCAACGCCGATAAGATGGTTTGGCCACTCCGAGACGGGATGATCGACGCCGGATTCAAGGTGGCCCAGCTCCTCGTGTGGGTGAAATCGCAGGCGGTTATCGGCCGACTCGATTACGCCCCGCAGCATGAGCTTATTCTCTACGGCTGGCACGGCACTCATAAATACCGCCGGTCAAAAGACAGAAGCGTTCTGTTCTATCCGAGGCCATCTAAGAGCAAACTGCATCCGACGACCAAGCCCATCGGCCTTATCCGTCGTCTCATTCTCAACTCATCGGAAATCGGGAATGCAGTCTACGACGGATTTCTCGGAAGTGGAACCACTCTTCTCGCTTGCGAGCAGACGAAACGCAGATGCCTTGCGGTGGAAATTGATTATGAATATTGCCAAACGGCAATCCATCAGTGGGAACGACTGACGGGCAAAAAAGCAAAACGACTATGAAAAAGAACGACCAGACGAAGAAACTTATTATCGAGCAGCTGCACAAAACACCGATAGTGGAAGTGGCGTGTCAGAAAATCGGCATATCGAGGATGACCTTTTACCGCTGGAAGAAAGACGAGCCGGAATTCGCGAAGCTTGCGGACGAGGCGATTTTCGAAGGCCAATCCCTCATGAACGATCTAGCGGAAAGCCAGCTCATCGGCGCGGTCAAGGAAAGGAATCTGCCCGCAATCATATATTGGCTCCGGCACCACCATCCCGATTATGCGAATAAGCTTGAAATCAAGCACGCGATTCAGGACGAAAATCTGACTCCGGAACAGGAAGCGCTCGTCCGGGAAGCTTTAAGACTAGCCACCTTGAGTGAAGAAAAGGTCGAAATCAACCCAGAAGAAAAAATCGATGAATTACAAGAACATAATCCCGCCGGAACTGACGGAGGCGATGATAAAGGACCGGAAGGTGCGGGTGGCGATCACTAAAGAGAGCCACTGGTACTTCTTCCATTTTTACTTCGCCCACTACGTCAAATATCCGACGGCGAAATTCCAAGCCGAGATATTCGAATTGACCGAAAAGGACAACGGCAATTTCTTCGTCGTCGCTTTCCGCGGAAGCAGCAAATCCACAATCCTCACGACCTCATATCCGATCTGGGCGATCTTGGGAAAACAGCAGAAAAAATTCGTGCTCATCCTCTGCCAAACGCAGAGCCAGGCGAAACAGCATATGATGAATCTCCGCCGGGAGCTTGAAAGCAACGCCATTCTCAAAAGGGATCTGGGTCCGTTCCGCGAAGAATCCGACGAATGGGGTTCGTCGTCTTTGGTGTTTTCGAATATGAACGCCCGCATCACCGCCGCCTCGAGCGAACAGAGCATTCGTGGTTTGCGGCACAACCAGCACCGGCCGGATCTCATCATCGGAGACGACGTGGAGGATTTGGCATCCACCAAGACCCGGGAAGGCAGGAACAAGACGTACCAGTGGCTCACGGGCGAGGTTATCCCGTCCGGCGACCGAAGCACCCGGATCGTAGTCGTGGGGAACCTTCTCCACGAAGATTCTCTCCTCATGCGGATCAAGGAAGATATCGGGAATCAGAAGATCGACGGGGTATTCAAGGAGTACCCGCTCATGCTGAACGGCGAGATTCTGTGGCCGGGGAAGTATCCGTCCATCGACGATATCCAAGATGAAAAAAGGAAGGCGGGAAACGAATTCGCCTGGGAGCGGGAGTACATGCTCCGCATCGTGCCGGACGAAGAACAGGCGATCCTTCGCGAGTGGATCCAATATTACGATGAGCTCCCTTCTGGAGAGACCGATTGCCAGGGGTATCCGAAGCACGTCGAGGTGCGTATCGGCGTCGATCTGGCGATCTCGAAGCGCGATACCGCCGATTACACCGCCATGGTTCCCGGGTGGCTCTACGGAGATGACAGGGATACGAGAATCTACATCCTACCGGATATTATTAACCGCAGAATATCGTTCCCTGAAACGGTCGATCTCTGCAAAGCACTCAACAGGAAATACGAGGAGGAGCAATCAAATCCCACGTTTGTCATTGAGGATGTCGCATACCAAAGATCTCTCCCTCAACAGCTTGAGAGATGAGGGAATCCGGGACGTGAAAACCACCCATCCGGGCAATCAGGACAAGCGGAGTCGTCTCATACTCACCGCGAACGTCATCAAGAACGGCAAGGTGAAGTTTCCGAAACAAGGTGCCGAAGGGCTCATAAACCAGATCGTTCACTTCGGCGTCGAGAAACACGACGATCTCGCCGACGCGTTCTCGAACCTCGTCCTGAGCGTCATAGAAGATCCGCCGTCCGTTCCGAGAATATGGCTGCTTTAGTCATTTGGATTCGGCTTCGTCGGGAATCGTTTCGAGGTATATTTTCCTATCTTTCAGGATGAGTTTGCTTCGCAGACTCAGAAGGATGTGGCGTTTCTCTTCTATGGTTCCTTCGGCCAAGAGATACTTCACGTACTTCTTGGTGTCGGCGTTGCGTTCTTCGACGTTCGCATATCCTCCCGGATTTCCCATCACGTCGCGATGGAAACGATAGATGCGTTCCACCTCGGCGTCGAATTGTCCCTGAACGCCGAGGTCTTCGAGCGTCAGCTGGTCCACCAAATTGCGGATCTGCTCGATGAGATCCGCTTCGCGGACGTAAAGCAATTTGCACTGCGGATTTCTGACGCGCGTGCAGCCGTAGTAAACGTACTTGGCGATCGAGCCGTCTTTGAGCGTCTTGAACTTTTCCTCCCCGCAGATGCCCGATCCGCAAAGCCCGCATTTCATGAGGCGCGTGAACGCGAAGTTCTTACGGAAAATGGCGAAGAGATGTTTCCGGCGGGTCAGGGCTTTGGCAACGGCGTCAAAAAGCTCTTCGGAGACGATCGGCTGGTGTTGTCCTTTGTACCACTTGCCGCTATGGATCGGGTATTCAAATTCGCCGTAGTAGAACGTTCGGCGCAGGATCAATTGGACCGTGCTCAACGATATGTGCTTCCCGTTCGGGGAAAGAAAATGCAATTCATCCCTCAACCATTCCCGAATTCTGCGCTGACTCCATCCGTCCGCCGCTTTCTCGAACATCATGCGGATTACGTGCGCCCGGGCGGGATCGGTAAGGAGTACGCCGCGGCGGTCCTTCTTGTCGTCGCTCACATATCCCATCGGGGGAACGCCCGGCCAGCAGCCCCGTTCGCAGAGCGCCCGAAGCCCGCGCTTCACGTTGATGCTGCGGTTATCATTCTCGAGTTTGGCTTGGGAGCCGAGAATCATGAGAAGGAACTTCTCGTTCGGCGAATCGCTGAACTTTTGGTTGTACGTCCGAATGTCCAAGAGCAGCTTCTTATCCATGAGATCGACGAGTCGCCCGAGATCTCCGGCGTTCCTGCTCAGGCGATCGGGGTTCCACGTGAGAATCCCGTTGTATCTACCGTTCGTTATCTCCTCAAGCATTTTATTGAATACCGGACGCTCGCCGGAATCTTTGGCGGAATGGGCTTCGGTGCGTACGACTAAAATATGGAGATTGTCCCGTTCCGCCACTCGTTTCATTTCCACGATCTGCGAATCAATCGATAATGCTTGCCGCTCTTCCGTTTCCATGGATTTCCGGGCGTAAAGACAATATTCTATCGGCAGAGGTGTTTTTTGCTTTGTTGTGGTCGCGATTTCAGGCGACCCCTCTTTTATTACATCGTTCATAAGTATTGGTTGATTTTTTATTTCTTAAAGACATAAAAAAGCCATCAGATATTTTTATGGTGGACGAAAAAGGGCAGTAATAATCTTCTCTGATTTGGAGTGAAGATTTACGCCGACATTAAACAAGGATTTTACTTGTTGTATTCGTAGCTCTGCCTGATAAGGGCCGTCACGGCGTCAATATCTTCGTCGCGGCTAAGTCTCACTTCATAGTCGCCATTGCCCCAATGACCGATGGCTTTCGGTTTCGTAAGATCTCGCGCCAGTCCCAGGGGATCGATGAGATTTCCGCTCGGAACATTAAGAAAGATTTTGAGTGCATCCTTAGAAACTACGATATCCACGAAATTCGTCGTCAGCTTGTATGCGATATACTTTGCCTTAGGTTCTTCGGTAATTGATTCATCAAGAGAGGTGATTTTCTCTTTAATGGCCGAGAAAAGCTCTTGGATGTGCGGGCTGGCGGTCTTTAAGATGGTCTTCGATGGTGTGTTGGATTTTTTCCTTAAATTCGCCTTTCTGTTTTTCTATTTTCTCAAAAATCTCTGAGGTTGAGATTTTCACCTTGCGTTGCACTTCGGGGTCAACGAGAAGGATATTGTTTTCATACATGCGATACCGCAGAAGCTCAATGTCCATCGGTAGAAGATCAGCGGTATCAAGATCGAATTTATTGTAGCTCTCCGCAACGCAGATCACGCGTGGCGAAGCCCAATCTATTTCAATCTTGATTTCTAATCGGTGTACTAATGCTTCAAAATCCGCTTTGTGATCCAGAAGCCAGCGGAGATATGAAAGTCCTTGGTTGATGACGTTCTCATTCTGACCACGCTTGTATTCGATGATGACCGGAGAACCGTTGTGATCGATGCCTAGGGTATCCATGCGTCCACCGAAACTCGTTGGGTATTCGGAGGCAAGGAATATGATATCTAAAATCTCCTCAAGATTTTTCTCGAAGATTTTCTGAATATCCTTTTCAAGCCCGACTTTTACAGACGGAACCTTTCTTGCTGCATTATTGTTTATGGAATATATAGCCATGATGAGTGGCTAGCGGAGGGGTATATAAACACTAAGCCCCGCGCTAGCTAGGTCTTGCGACCCTACACCGGTTTCCCGATATAGCCCTTGGAAGAGTCGCTGAACGCGGGGTTCAGTATCTTCCAAGGGTCTTTTTAGCCATGCCAAGCAAAATACCTGGTTTAGGCGATCTATCCAATATTCAATTATTTAAAGAATATCACGCTTTTTGCAATTTGACAGCACACCCCTCAGAGAGCTAAGTTCAAGAACAAATGGAATTTAATATGAGAAAAACAAGAGAATTTTTTGGTAAGTTAGATTGGAAACTTATTTTATTTCCGATTGTATTCCTGTTATCGGCCTATGCATCGTATCTTCTACTTAGATCATACTTCTCCCCAGCATTACGTCCCAGTATTATCTTTTTGATGGTGCTGGCATCTGTGACCATAGCCTTCGTTTTAACTGGCCTTATTTTTGCAATCTTCATATTGTGTCTGCTCACATTATTTGCGCCAATTAACAGCCACTTTTTTAATAAGTATTTAAAGACGGTTAAGCAGGACGCCTCGGCGGGAGTAGCTATTATTCTCGGACGCCCTAATTGGTTTAAATTCAAAGGGTGGTATAAAATCAACTTTACTAAACGCGAGATGGAGTTAATTTTCGGATACTTAGGAAAAAGATGGTTGGACTTTCGTGTTTATCCGCACGCAAGTTTCGAGGATATCGAGAAGATAATGGGCGATTCTAGTATCCGGGAAGTTTTCTTCTGCGGTCATGGAGATTCTCACACCTTCAGACTAACCACCGATGAAACCATCTTTTATTGTGACTTTAAGGGTCCAAAATACAAGAAAGATTTCGTACATCAGGTACATTGTGGAACAAAAGATGGCAGCGATAGAAGATTAATCGATTATGTTGTGCCTGAAGAAAATCGCGGCCAATGTTTCTATTTTCCTAAATCAATTACCTCTCGCGATATCAGAAAAGAATTTGAGAGAAGAATAGAAAGATTGACTAGCCATTAAACATGGCTAACTTTTATTCCGGGAATTTACCACCCGAAATATCGAAGTACTTATCAAAGAAACGCGTCAATTTATTTAGAACACTCTCTCGTTTATGCGTACGCTCTCCGGTCGGTGAAAAACGCGATACGGGCGGAAGCACTTTTGTCAGCGCCGTTCCGGTTGAGGCGACTACGCCGTCACGGAAAGAATTACGCACAAAAGTGTATGTTGCATTACGATCAAGATTTTCCTTCGCGATAATGGTATCGAGATCCTCGATCTTTTTCTTATCCACAAATTCGTGCCAATCTTCATCGACAATTGAATGAACATCGAGTGATGAGATGAACTGATTGATCAGCTCTTTTTTATTACGCAGCTCTACACTGGAATCAATGGCTTTATTGATGTCGATCAAAAGCTCGCGATTTTTCGTGTGACCCTCGTGATATTTTTTGATGAGCGTCAGCACGTAATCGATATTGATTTCCACCTGCTTGATCAATTCCATTTCAAACACGACATCATCGATAATACTTTCCTTTTCCTTCTCGACGCCTTTTCGAAATTCAGCGTAGAGATCGATATACATACTGTGATAATCCTGAATATCACGCTCAGTCAAAATCTCATTGCCAGCAAATTCATCGAAAGCCATTAGAATATTACGCAACCGCAAGATCGCCCCGTATAGCTTTATAAAATCTTTTTGGTTTTGCTCCCCGACGATCTGCTCTCCGGCAGGGAATTTCTTCATGAGTTCATCCACTAAGCTCACGTATCCATAAACCTCTTTATCAACGTCTTTATAACCGTTGTAATAGTCGGCGTATGATTTCAAAAGAATGATACCGCCCGCCTCCTTATCGCCAAAGAGAGCCACTGATTCATTGGTCGCTCGTTCTAAATTGCGAAAGCAAACGATATTTCCAAAAGTTTTTACACTGTTCAGAATTCGATTTGTCCGTGAATATGCCTGCAAGAGGCCATGCAATCGCAGATTCTTATCCACCCAGAGTGTGTTGAGCGTCGTTGCGTCAAAGCCGGTCAGAAACATATTAACGACGATCAGGATGTCGATCTCGCGATTCTTGACCCTCAAACTGACATCCTTGTAATAATTTTGGAATTTGTCGGATGAAGTGTCGTACGACGTTCCGAACATTGCATTGTAATCCTCGATGGCCTTCTCCAAAAAATCCCTTGAGCTGGCATCGAGACCGCTGGTATCCTCCGAATTTTCATCAACAACACCGTCCGCTTCCTCTTCGTTCACTCCGAAACTGTAGATGAGTGCTACTTTGAGACGTTTATCGCTCGGGACGTCCGTAAGTTGTTTCTTAAACTCGGCATAGTATTTTTTGGCAACATCTATAGATGCGGTAGCAAAGATCGAGTTGAATCCAGCGAGCCTTCTTTCGTTCAATTTATAGAAGCTATTGCGTTTGGTCTTCTGATCGAAATGCTCACGGATATAACGCACGATATTAGTAAGTCGATCCGGCGCAGAAAGTACCGCTTCGCGATCGATATCGCTCACTTTCTTGTCCTCTATATTTTCCGCCTCACGCACCGTAGAAACGTAGTCAACCTTAAACGGCAGAACATTTCTATCATTGATGGCATTTACGATGGTATAGGTATGCAGTTTTTCACCAAAGGCCTGTTCGGTGGTCTTTAAATCAGGGCGCCCACCAGAAGAGGCATTTACCGCAAAGATCGGCGTGCCGGTAAATCCAAAAAGGTGATAATTTTTGAACGCCTCCGTGATGGCATCGTGCATATCGCCAAATTGGGAACGGTGACATTCGTCGAAAATAATCACGACATGCTGGTTAAAAATAGCATGGCCGACATTCCGTTCGATGAAACGGTCGAGTTTTTGGATGGTGGTAATAATGATTCGCGCATTCGGATTCTCGAGTTGACGCTTCAGAATGGCGGTAGAGGTATTACTGTTTGCTGCTCCTTTTTCAAATTTGTCGTATTCGCGCATCGTCTGATAATCCAAGTCCTTACGATCCACCACAAAAAGTACCTTATCAATATAGGGAAGTTTGCTCGCAAGTTGCGCCGTCTTAAAACTGGTAAGCGTTTTACCGGATCCGGTAGTGTGCCAGATATATCCTCCGGCCTCAACAGTGCCAAGCTTCTTGTAATTCGTACTGATTTCAATGCGACTCAAGATGCGCTCAGTCGCAACGATCTGATAGGGGCGCATCACGAGCAGTTGCCAATCGGCAGTAAATACACAATATCGGGTTAGGATTTTTAAAAGGACATGCTTCGCAAAAAATGTTTTCGCAAAATCCATCAAATCCGTAATCGGCGCATTTGTCGCATCAGCCCACCAGCTCGTGAATTCAAAACTATTGCTCGTACGCTTTCCCTTTTTTACCGCACCCTCATTCATCTCCTTAATATGCGTGTTGCGCGTGGTGTTGCTGTAATACTTGGTATGTGTGCCGTTTGAAATGACGAATATCTGGACATATTCAAAAAGACCCGATGATGCCCAAAAACTTTCCCGCTGATAACGGTTGATTTGGTTGAATGCTTCCTGAATGGCCACGCCACGACGCTTCAGCTCGATGTGCACCAGCGGCAATCCATTTACAAGCACGGTTACATCATATCGATTAGCGCGTTGTCCTTCGTCAGTCGCATATTGGTTGATAACCTGTAAATCGTTGTCATGGATATTATCTTTCTTCAGAAGATAAATATTTTTTACCGCGCCGTCATCGCAAGTGAGATTCTTGATATAATCCTCCTGAATCGTCGCAGTTTTTTCTTCAATGCTCTGATTGGGGTTGGCGAGTTCTCCCGCAAAAAACGATTCCATTCGGCATCGCTAAAAGTGAAATCGTTTAACCTCTCCAGTTCACGGCGCAAATTCGCGATAAGGTCTTCCTCGCTCGCGATAGGCAAAAATTCGTAAGCCTGAGCCTTAAGCTCACCGATGAACGCGTGTTCAAGCTCCGCCTCGCTTTGATAGGTTATCGGATGTGATTTGCTCGGCATATATTTGGCCACTACCGTGCTTTCAGGATTTTCAACGATCAAATTAATTTGATGCTCTTCCATGTTAAGAGAAGGTTAAAAGTTTAGTTCGATAATATTCATACTGCGATTGACGAGCAGAAATCTCGGCGGGAAGGCCAATGGAAATATCGGTTACGAGCACATCAAACTTGTCTAAGATAGAAACGATACGTTCCTGCTCGACAAGTGGTGGGAGAGGAATTCTATATTTTTTGACTTCAGTATCCGATATCGCTGGGTAGTTTGTCCCTCTTTGTGCATTTTCTACATACTTAGAAAACCTCCGCAGACCTAGCTGATGGTATATATAATTTGTTAGGGTTTCAGTGCTCTTAGGGCGCAAAACACAAAATCCAGTACTACAGATTTGTCCATCATATTGATCAGTAATAATACAAAAACGTCCCAGCGTTGGTCTTGTTGTGCCAAAAATTACGTCGCCAGTTTTTACAATTTTTTGTGCTCGACTTGGCGCCGTCTCATTATCAATTTTTTGCGTGTCCGTGATCATGTGTTTTTCTCTGTCTACCGAAGACAAATCAATGTAATAGAATTGCCCTCCTATATTTTCTGACCATTTTATTGTTTAGTTATTTCACAAATTTCACTAAGCGGAGCCCACCGTACCCCCCCCTCTTCGTCAAACGTTAAAAGCTCCGAGCGGTAATACTCGTATTGCTTCTTTCTTGCTTCTAGCTCTGCTTCTAGCTCTGCTTCTAGCTCTGCTTCTAGCTCTGTAAAATTATCTAAAATATTTATAATCTCTTTTTGGATGTCAAGCGGCGGGAGAGGGATTTTTATTTTTGCAAACCGCTTTTTTGAAACGTTGAAACGCGTAACTCCACTCGCAGTTTTTGCAATTTGCTTTCTCATTTGTTCATCCCTAAATAAATATTTTGAGAACTCCGGTAAAAGTAGGGTTTTGTCGTTCAAGCGAAAGCCAAAACAAAAACTGTTGAGATATAACGACCCATCGACTTTCTTTGTTAAGACAGAAGACATGCCACATTCATTCGGTGTTTCAGACGAACCAGTAAACAACACATCGCCGTACTCGATTTTGTTTTGTGATTCACCCTTACCTACCCTGACAAAGTCTTTAATATCGGTTTTTACAGCAATATTAGAAAACACATTCATGTAGGTAACAAATTTGGCGTTACCATCGTGAAAATCATCTTTACTCTTTCCAGTTAATCCACCATAAAACTCACCTAATTCACCTAGTGTCCTAAACTCCACTCCGTCCGGGCAGAGCTCCGCGATCAGTTTTTCAATTTTGCTTTGGCGTTTTGTCATTTTGTTCCTTCTATATCTGCCACGATATCATCGATTGCACTGCGAAGTTTTTGTTGTCGCTCAACGATGCTGGCTATCTCCGCGTTGAGCGTCACGATGTCCACTACCTCGCGCGTGTCTTCCGCCACCACATAGCTTGATACAGCGATGTTATAATCGTTTTCTGCGATAGCTTTGTTATTCACGAGCTTCGCAAAATATTTCATATCCTTCCGCGCGATGAATGCATTCAATATTTTCGTGCGATTCGCTTCCGTAAGCTTGTTTTTATTTCCAGCATGCAAAAATTCGGCCGAGGCGTCTATAAAAAGTGTCTTGTTATCCTTCTTACTTTTCTTCAGCACAATGATACAGGTGGCGATGGTAGTGCCAAAAAATAGGTCGTGCGGAAGTTGGATGACGGCATCGATATAGTTGTTGTCGACGAGATACTTGCGAATCTTCTGCTCTGCCCCGTTGCGGTAAAGCACGCCGGGGAATTCAACAATTGCTGCCGTGCCATTAGTGGCAAGCCACGAGAGCATGTGCATCGTGAATGCGAGGTCAGCCTTACTCTTTGGCGCAAGAATACCCGCCGGAGAAAAACGCGGATCATTAATAAGGAGCGGATTGCTGTCGCCCTCCCAATGAATAGAATATGGCGGATTGGACACAATGGCCTCGAACGGTTCATCATCCCAATGCTTTGGGTCGATGAGTGTATCGCCGTGCTCGATATCGAACTTGCTGTAATTTATATCGTGCAAAAACATATTGATGCGGCAAAGGTTGTAGGTGGTGAGGTTGATTTCCTGCCCAAAGAAACCAATCCGCACATTTTCTTTACCGAGGATCTTTGCGAATTTAAGGAGAAGCGAGCCAGAGCCACACGCCGGATCATACACCTTATTCACCTCCTTCTTCCCAACGATAGCGATCCGCGCCAAAAGCTCGCTTACTTCCTGCGGTGTGAAAAATTCTCCTCCGGACTTTCCGGCGCTTGAAGCGTACATGCCCATCAGAAACTCATATGCGTCGCCAAATGCGTCAATCGTGTTAGCAGTGTATGTGCCGAGATTTAGGTCACCGATCGCATCCATGAGCTTCACTAATCGCTGGTTGCGCCTCTCCACCGTATTACCAAGTTTACTGGAATTGACATCGAGATCATCAAAGAGGCCCTTAATATCACTCTCGCTTTCAGCTCCTTTTGCTGAGTTTTCAATATTGTGAAAGACCTTCGTCAATGTTTCATTGAGATCCGGATCGTTCCGTGCCTCTTTGCGAATATTCATAAAAAGCTGGGAAGGAAGAATATAAAATCCTTTTTCCTTGACCGTATCAGCCCGGCCAAATTCTGCCTCTTTATTGGAGAGTGCGGCGTAGTCAAAATCTTTTTTACCCGCCCGGCGTTCGTCAACGTTGAGATAATTCGTCAGATTTTCACTGATGAAGCGATAAAAAAGCATGCCGAGTACGTACTGCTTGAAATCCCACCCATCGACACTACCGCGCAGATCGTTGGCAATCTGCCAGATTGCCCGGTGAAGTTCTGCACGCTCCTGCTCTTTAGTCATATCTGGGGCGTGATTCATTATTGTAAGTTTACATCATAAGAAGGGTCTTATAAAGCAGATTTTGAGAGGTTTCTCGTGCGCTCTGGACTCCTACTGCCTTTGCGTCATCCCTTGTGACATGACCAACCAAATCAAGAGGTCGGCAGTAGCGGCGACCTCAACCAATCAACCGCTGCCACCAAAGGTCGTCTACTGTCTGTATGCAAGAAAGAGTACGGAAAGCGAGGAACAGCAAGTTCTTTCAATCGATAGCCAGATCAAAGAGATGGCCAAGATCGCCGAGCGAGACGGTCTGGAGATCTCAGAGATTAGGAAAGAGAGCCACTCAGCAAAAGCGACTGGTGACCGCGAGGTGTTCAATTGGATCTTGAAAGATATCCGCGCCGGGAAGTTCAACGGCATCCTCACATGGGCGCCGGACCGTTTGAGCAGAAATGCAGGCGACCTCGGTAGCTTGGTGGACCTCATGGACCAGAAGCTCCTCGTCGAAATACGAACGTTTAGCCAAAGGTTTACGAACAATCCGAGCGAGAAGTTTATGCTCATGATCCTGTGCTCGACGGCGAAGCTCGAGAACGACAACAAAAGCGAAAACGTGAAACGAGGGCTGCGGACGCGGTGCGAGCAAGGATTGCGCCCAAGCATGGCTCCGACCGGATATCTGAATGAGAAACGGAAAGATAAACCCTGCGAAGTGCTTGTGGATCCGGCGCGAGCACCCGTTATCAAACAGGTGTTCGAGAAGGTCGGGAACGAACAGTGGTCGGGCCGGAAGATCTATGCTTGGCTCCGGCACGAGGTGAGGTTTAAAACCGACAAGGGGAAACCACTTTCCTTGGGAAATATCTATATGATTCTCAAAAAGACCTTCTACTATGGTGTCTTTGAATATCCCCGGGGAAGCGGCAATTGGTATACGGGACAACACACGCCAATCATTACTAAAGAGCTCTATGATCGCGTGCAGGAACAGCTCGTCCGGAGCGAGATTAACAAGGACAACAAGGAATTCGCCTTCACGCGACTCATCTCCTGTGGGGCTTGCGGATCGGGCGTAACCGCCTGCGAGAAATATAAGAATCAGCAGAACGGGAACGTACATCGGTATGTGTACTACCGCTGCACGAAAGCCAAGAATCCCGCCTGTACGGAGGGGTATATCAAGGAAGAAGAAATCATCGAGCAGATCGTGAAGATTCTTGATACGCTCGACATAAGCGAGCTAGGAATAAGACACAAATTCAAAGATGAGATAACGCGGTACAACAAATTCAGGAGGATCGCCTTGGGTAAGGGCAGGGAAAAATCGGAACCGGAAGAGTTTGATGCCAAGGCTTATGCCATCTACCTCTTAACCGAAGGAACGATAACAGAGAAGCGGGAGCTACTGTCGAACCTCAAAAGCAGGTTGATACTCAAGGATAAAGTGATCACGATCGAGAAATAATAATCGGATAAAACAAAACAGCGAGAGGTCGCTGTTTTGTTTTGCGCCCCTGCAAGATGAGTCGCAAGGTCGTCTACACGAGTCAAGGACCAAAGTCCCTTGAACCGCGCCCTAAGTTGTGCGCCCGCGGGGAATCGAACCTCGATCTTATCCTTCGGAGGGATACGCTCTATCCGTTGAACTACGGGCGCTTACTCCCATGAGTATGCCTAAGGCGAGCCAAAACATCAATTGCCCCGGCCAGAGGTCCCAATAAAAATGGTCCACCAAACCGAAGGCGAGGGCGCCGGCTGTGAGGACGAGCGCGAACCAAATATCGCCGTCCTTCGTTTTGAGCCAAGCCCAGAATTTTTCATAGAAGAGGACGACGACAAAGACCAGGAAGGCGACGAGGCCCATTATCCCCGTCTCGGCCATCATCAAGAGGTAGACGTTGTGAATCGGTTGGGCTTGAAAGGCGTATTTGAGGCCGAAGGCGTTATACCAATCGTTTTGGACGGCCGTAAGGACCTGGTTCTTGAGCCCGACGCCCAGAGGATAGGTTTCGGGGAATTTTGAAAGACCGATCCGGTCATAAGCGAGGCGGTCGGCGACTGACGGCTCGCCGGAGGTGAAGCTCGCCCGGGGGAAGACAAGCCAGCTCATACTCGGCAGGACGAAGGCGGCCCCGGCAATGAGCACCAAGACCAATGGGACGGCCCGCGTCCGGAGACCTTCCCGCCAGAGCCCGTAAATGACGAGTGCCGCGAGAGTGAGGCCCGCCACGATCCAGCCGGACCGGGAAAAGGTGAAAAGCAGCGCGGCGAGCATCAAAAAGAATCCGGCGGCGAAACCCAGGCGTGCTTTGAAGGTCCGCGCGCCGTAAAAGAGATGGACGGCGGCGATGAGACCGAAACCGATGAAGGCCGCCAAGATATTCGCGTGAGGCATCGTGCCGTAGCTCCGGAGGAAGGTGATGCCGGCGGCGGCAACGCGGGCGACCCCGGTCGTTGCGGGACCGATGACCGATTCGCCGAGAAGTTTGAGTCCCAAGCTCGCCTGGTCGCGGAATTGAAGAAGGGCGACGATGCCTTGAAAGACGGCGGAGGCGAAAATCGCGGAGAAGATGGTTTTGAGCTTGACAGCCTCATTGCGAACGAGGCTTGCGAGACCGAGGGCGAAGGCGATGAGGAGCACGAGGCGCAACCAGCCGTAGAGGGCGAGAAGCGGCGAAACCGCCCAAAAGACGGGAAGAAGTGCAAGCAAGGCGAAGATTGCGAGGATCTTAGCGTATTTGCTCTTCCATTCAACATTCCGAAATCCCCAGAAGACCAGAGAGAGGAGAAGGAGGATATCGGTGCCGTATACGAAAATACCGTGATACTCGGTCACGGTCGCCGTAGCGCTCCAGATGAACTTTTTGGTGTCGAAAGGGATCGCGAAAATGAGGAGCCAGAGGACAATCTCGCGAAGGTGGCGACGGAACCGGTTCATACCAAGCTGATTATCTCAAAGATCGCGGCGGCGAGGAAGACGGCATAAAGGAGCCAGGAAACAGGCCGCCATTTGCTTTGAGGCACGAGCCGCCGCCAGATGTGGACGACGAGGGCGCTGTCGAAGGCCAAGAACAAACTTCCGATGAGGCCGATGACCGAGAGGAAGCTGTTCAGACCGATAAGGTAGAAGACGACGGGGAGTGCTACGACCGCGAGCCCCCCCCAGAACTTCGACACCTTGAGGTCCATTTCGAGCATTTCCTTGGTGTTGAGGCCGATCACGATGTAGGACTTCCAGATGGCGAGAAGGCCGATCACGCCTAAAACAACGAGCACGACTGGCGGGAGCCCGCCCAAGCCGCTCAAGGTGTCAGGCGCCGGGTTCGGGGTGAGACGCAAAATGCCGAGGACGAAGATGAAATAAACGGCCGCGGCGATGAAAGTGCCCCAAAAGGCGACTTTGGCGATACTGAACGGCTTCCCCACTTCTTGAGCGGCGCGCTCCTTTTCAACCACTTGGGCCATCGCCGACCGACCGGCCAAAGCGAAGAGGAGTGGTCCGAGGGGCAGAAAAAGGCTAGTGAGACCCAAGCCGCCTGGCAGGGCCGCTCCGCCGAGCGCAACGCGGCCGAAGCTGAAGATTAAAAACGTGAAGACTAGGATCGCCGCGACGCCGAAGAACTCCGTCCAGCCGAGGACGTTCAGGCGAAAGAATATGAAAAGGGAACCCAAAATCCAAAAGGTCATAAGGACGATCGTTCCGTTCGCGCCGAAGATGAGCGTGCCGAAGGTCGGCGCGAGGATGAGATAGACCGTGAGGATGAGGAGAAACTCAGCGATGATGATGGCGCTCGAGATCCGCCAGGCCCACTCTCCCATGCTCTCGCGGAGAAAGTAGAGGAAGTTGTGTCCGGGAGGGGCGGTCATAAGGGACTCACCGTAAAAGCGGTGGACGAGGAAGTAGACCAGACTGAAAAAGACCAGGTAGCCCGCCCCGAGAACGAGACCGACCCGAGAGACGACGTAAGGCAAGGAAAAAATACCGGCACCAAGTATGGTGCCCGCTAAAATCATAACCGCGAACAAAAAGTTTTTGTTCATGCTTAAAAAGCGCGTGGTATTTCTCCGGCTAGGCGACCAAGTACACCTCGTCCCCCTCGCGGACCTTATCCTTGACCTTGATGCCGACCTCCTGGCCCTTCTTCGCTTCTTGAATGGCCTGGTGGTCGTACTGCATCGATCGGATCGTGTCCTCGAAATCGGTGGTGGCTCCCTTGAAATGGAGCTTCGTCCCGACCGGGACTGCCGCCCCGAATTTCACGATTGCGACCTCCAAACCGCCGTAGAAGTGGGTCACGACGCCGATCGGTTTTTCCGCCTTCTTGCCGTTTTTATCTTTTGATTTTAAGAAATTGAACATTCTTTTCGTTTAAAGAACGCGACCTTTGACGCCGTTTTTGGTCTCTTCTTCCTTGATGAGCTTTTCCACCTTGTCCAAAAGTCGTCCCGGTTCGTCGTCGAAAACGACGGTCCCGAGACCGCGGTGGGCGTTCTCCAAAATGCCGCGGATCATATCCGCCGTTCCACCCGTTCCCTCAAGGACGCCTATCGGCTTGTGGTCCTCGAAGGCGATGGTGAATTCGTTCAAAGTGCCCGTCCGGCCGCAGATCGCGATGACCGCGTCCGCCGCGCGGGTGAGGAGCAGGTTCCGGCCGGAGTAATCGAAGCCAGTGTATATGATGACGTCGTGATAATCCAAGGGTAGGTGATAGGTCTTGACGTGGGCCATCTTGGAGGCCGCCGGCGAGATCCCGATCACGATCCCGCCCGCCTCCTTCGCCCCTTTCGCGGCGAAATAAGGCACGCCGATCGTCGCGCCCGTCACGAGGATGAATCCGCGCCGCGCGATCTCCGCGCCGATCTCCTCCGCTTTCTCCAAGGTATCGCGGGTGCAGTGGCCGGTCTCGGCCGCGCCCGAAACGCAAATCTTATACTTCAAACTGTAGCTGTGATTGTGATTCCGGCCGTTTTGAACTTCGTTGATCTTCTTTCGTGGCATAGTGGAATTATATCACCGCTTCGTCGCCCAAAAAAGGCACCACGACGTCCAATTTGAGCTCGCTCCTCAGCCGTTCGGCGAGGGCGAGGGCACTTTTCTCATCGCCTTGGGCGACGAAGACCTTTTTCAAGCTCGGGCCGATCTCACTCGCCCATTTGACGAGTCCGTTCTGGTCGGCGTGGGCCGAATATCCGCTGATGTTCAAAATTTTAGCTCGGACCGGCACCTCCTCACCAAATATCTTCACGTTCCTTTCGCCGGCGATAAGGCGCGCGCCGAGGGAACCCTGGGCCTGATAGCCGACGATAAGGAGGGTGCTCTTCGGGTCCGGGAGGTAACGAATGGCGTGATGGAGGATGCGCCCGCCGTTCATCATTCCGGCGCCGGCGATCACGACCTTCGGTCCCGCGACATCGTTGATCTCCTTGGACTGTTCTTTGGTCAGGGTCATATGAAGGCCGGGGAAGTCAAAGATGGCATCGCCCTGCCGCATCAAGCTGATAGCTTCTTGGTTGAAATAATCGGGATTCGAGGCATATTTTTGGTAGACGGCGGTGAGCTTGATGGCGAGCGGACTGTCGACGAAGACCGGCGCGCGCGGAATTGCGCCGTCTTCGATGAGGGCGTTGATTTCGTAGAGCAGGTCCTGCGTCCGTTCCATCGCGAAGGCCGGGACCATTAAGACCCCACCTTGCTTCACCGTCTCCTTGATGGCCGAGTGGAGCGCCTCCTTTCTTTCGTCCACCCCTTCGTGGAGACGGTCACCGTAAGCCGATTCCACGAGGGCAGCATCGGCCCCCGGCATGTACTCAGTCGGATGGATGTAGGGCGCCGGAGTGTTCCCGAGGTCGCCCGAAAAGGCCATCTTCTTGCCCCCGCACTTCACGAGAATGGAGGCCGAGCCCAAGATGTGGCCGGCATCGTAGAACTCAACCTCGAACGGACCGACCTTCACGGATTCGTGGTATTTTCTCTTTTGCCAGCGGGCCATCACGTGCAAGATGTCCGTCATCTCGTAGAGCGGCGGTTTGTGGCGCTTCGCGGCCTCTTCGCCCAAGAGATGTTCGGAATCCAAGAGGAGCAGCTCGGCGAAGTCCTTGGTGGGCGGAGTGGAATAAATCGTGCCCTCAAAACCGGCCTTGACCAATGAGGGTAGGCGGCCGATGTGGTCGATGTGGGCGTGCGAGACAAAGACTGCTTGGATTTCTTTGGGATCATACCGGAATGGTTCGAAGTTCAGGTCCTCACAGTAGCTCGGTCCCTGGTTCAAGCCGCAGTCGACGAGGATCTTCATCCCCTCTTCCTCCAAAAGATAATTGGAGCCGGTTACGGTCCGGGCCGCGCCGCAGAAAGTTATTCTCATAAAATCATTATATTATTTTTTGCTATTTAAGGCTTCCAACGATATGTCCCTCTCGCTCCACTCGATCTTTTTCCCGCCCGCGACGCGCAGATACGGTTCGCTTCCCTTCCCGGTCAGAACCACAACGTCGCCTTTCTTCGCGAACGTGATCGCCCGTCCGATCGCTTCCCTTCGGTCCAGAACCTCGAACGTGCTTCCGGGTTTGAGGCGAGGCGATCTGGCATCCATAAAGCCCGAGCGGATCTGTTTTATTATTTCGCGGTCATCTTCGTCGAACGGGTCCTCGCTCGTGAGGAAGAGTGCGTCGCAATAGGTCGCGGCGATCTTGCCCATCGCCGGGCGCTTCCATTTATCCCGGCCGCCGCCCGCGGCTCCGAGAACGGCGATTAGCCGGCCGGGCTCTCCGAAGACCTCCTCCGGTCGCACGGCGTTATATATTGCCTCGAGCGAATCCGGTGTGTGGGCGTAATCGACGACCACGGCAAAGGGCTCCTTTTGGACGAATTCCATTCTGCCGGGTACACCACCGAAATCTTCGAAGGCTCTATGAATTGTTTCCGCTGGGACTCCTAGCGACCCCGCAACGGCCGCGGCCGCGCCGGCGTTCTCTTGATTGAAACCCGCCCGAAACCAGGGATTGCCGCTAGGGGTATAACTGTCAAACTCGAAGATCTGGCTCCTCGGAACCCGCGCGGCGGCCCGAACGAACCAGGGACTATTAGGATCTTTCCGGTTCACAAAAAACATCCGCCTCTTTTTAGCGGATCTTTTCAGGGAGGAGAAAAAGGCAATCTTGGCTGCCCGGTAATTTTCGAAAGAACCGTGGGATTCGATGTGCTCTGGGGCGAGATTTAAAAATACGGCCGCGTCCCAATCGACGAAAAGTTGCCGGTGTTGGACGACCCCCTGGGAGGTCACTTCAACGACCGCGTGAGTGCATCCCGCCCGCCGTGCTTTTCCCAAAAAGGATTGGATGGCTCCTCGGCCTGGCATACTGTTGCCCGACACATTCCTCTCGCGTCTATCCCCGATCACCCGCCAAACGGACGTCATAAAGGCGACTTTCTTTCCGTCTGCCTCCAGGGCTTCGGCGATCAGCTCAACGGTCGTGGATTTCCCCTTGGTGCCGGTCACGCCGATAACGATGAGGCACCGACTTGGGAAACCGAACCAAACGGCGCTCAATAAGGCCCAAAGCCAGTGGTAGACGGAATACAGTGTTCGCATGTTATGCTCGTCGGCCCATTATTTTCAAGGCCTCACGTAATTTTTCTTCCAACGTTTTTTTCTCTGGACTGATGTCACCCAGGACCTTGCGCACGTCCGAGCGGTTGTAGCCGAGACCGACGAGGGCCTCCTCCACCTCGGCGTTCACGCCCATCGCTTGGGAGAGTGTGCTCGCCTTCGGCATTTTGATGCGGTTCTGGAGCTCAAGGACGATCCGGCCGGCGGTCTTTTCGCCGATGCCCGGCGCCCGGGAGAGGAGATCGGCGCGCTTTTCGATGATGGCGGCCATGATGTTCGGCACGGTGTCCAGATCCAAAATGGAAAGCGCGGTTTTGGGGCCGATGCCCGAGACGGCGTTCAAAAGCTCAAAAAGCTTGAGGGCGCCTTCCTCGCGGAAACCATAAAGCTCCAAGAGGTCCTCGCGGACATGAAGATAGCAGAAAAGCGAGATCGGTCCGCCCGCAGGCGGCAAGCTCGCAAGGGCCTGCTTGTTCGTGAAGACCTTGAAACCGATGCCGCCGACCCCGAGGACCAGGAAATTATCCCCCAAGCTTTTCAAGTTCCCTTCGAGCGTGTAGATCATCTTCGGTTCCATTATAGCCGCTCTGTCCTTGACCCGAAAGCACCGCTTAATGTAAAATGTTTGGGTTATATGCCCATTACACGATCGGCCAAAAACGCCCTCCGTCAGAACATCCGGCGCCGGAAGCGCAACCTCGGAAAAAGAGAGCGGCTCGCCGACGCTCTCAAGAACTATCGGAAGCTCATCGCCTCCGGTAAGAAGGATGAGGCCGCGAAATATTTAAGCGCCGTCTATAAGACCGCCGACAAGCTCGCTAAGACCGGCGTAATTCACAAGAACAGAGCGAATAGAATTAAATCAAGATTGTCCAAGAAATTGAAATAAAAGTCCCGCCTTCCGGCGGGTTTTTTTCATCTATCCCAGTACGAAGCCTAAGAGCGCTTCTTCATAATCCAGCCCGCCGCTTTTGACGCTCACGTCGTAGTCGGCGAGACGCACCACGTCCCTCCCCCGTGCTCCGAAGCCCAACGAGTTGAAGATGTAGGCCACGGCCTCTTTTTGAAGGAGGAGTTTCTCTAGGGCCTTCAGTTTTTCTGCTCGGTCCCGCGCCCACATTATCGCTCGCACCCCCTCGAAGACCGCCGTCTTCGCGGTCCATTCGAGCATCGGCTCAAGCGATTTCAAGGCGATTGGCTGAGGCAGTTCCAAGAGGGCGATCTTTTCTAGTTCGTTCACCGCGTTCCAGCTCGCGTCCTTGGCGCTCCCCAGAAAGCCAATGAGGAACCGGAACGCCTCCGGCGAGAATTTAATTCTCCGTGCCGCCGCTTCGTCCAAGACGAACTTCTTGAGCTCTTCGCCTGCGAGCTCATTGAACGCGAGCGCCTGGACCGGCTTCTTGAGAAGGAAATCAAAGACTTTCACTGGCTTGCCGGAGTCCGAAAAGAAGACGAAGGTCTTTGATTCGTCAACGTACTTCTTGACGACCGCCGCCCAGCTCTTATTGTCGGCGCTCACGGCGCTCTCCCGCACGACCAAGACTTTGCTCGGCGTGAACATCGATGGCTGGCTCAAAAAGTCCTTGGCCTTCGCCGCCGCCTCCTCATCCCCTTCAAAATCCAATTCCAAGATGTCGGTTGTCGTATGCTTTTTAAAATACTCGGCCAAAAACTCCCGCAGTTTTTTGTTGCGGCGATAGGAATCGGGACCGTAAAGGTGGAAGATCATCTTAGTTTTTGGCAGTGGGGGCAAAAATGAGCCGAACGCTGGCCGATTTTCATCCTCTTAATGATACTCCCGCACCTCGGGCACTGGCCACCTTCGCGGCCATAGGCCCGTCGGACGAGCTGATATCGACCGGACCTACCCGAAGTGTCCCGGAAGTCGTCCACGGAAGAACCGCGAAGTTTGATGGCCTCCTTGAGCACGGTGCGGATGGCGTCGTACAACCGTTTTAATTCCGCCGGGGTCAGACTGGCCGCGCTCCGCGCGGGATAGACACGCGCGAACCAGAGCGACTCGTCGGCGTAGATGTTGCCGAGGCCGCTCATGAAATTCTGGTTCAGGAGGAGCGGTTTTATCTTCGTCTTCTTCCCGACGATGAGTTTCTCGAACTTTTGAAACGTAAAACCTTTTTCGAGCGGCTCCGGCCCTAATTTCTTGAGCTCCGCGAGATTTAATATTTTCTCTTCCGGCCCAGCGACGACCTTGGCGAAACGCCTAAGGTCGGAGAGGGCGAGCATTCGGCCGCTTTTCAGAAAGAATATGAGGCGGATGAAACGGTTCCGGTCTTGGCCAAGCGGCCCGTTAATTTCCACCGGCACCCACTTCTGTCCGGCCCAAATCTTGTCTCTTGCCTCTTGTCGCTTGCCGCTTATCCCTGGCCACCTCTGCCATTTGCCGACAAGGAAGTGGCCAGTCATTTTCTGATGGGCCAGCATGGCGTAACCGCCCGAAAGGCGGAAGATGATGTTCTTGGCCCGCCGGCCCACGGAGAGAATCTTCCGCCCGCGGACCGTCCGCTTGAAGGCCGCCTCGGTCTGGGGGCGGAAATATTTCGGCCAATCGGTCCAAACATCCTTGATGACGTCGCTTCTCACCTTTCTGTTGAGGTCGTTCGCGATGGTATGGACTTCTGGAAGTTCGGGCATAATCCAATTCTCGGACAAAAAAACAGCCGTCGCAAGGAGTGAACTCCTTACAACGGCCGTCGGATCAATATGAGAATTTGCCGTTCTGCGGCGAGGCCATTAACTGCATGGCGTTCGGGTACCAGTTGCTGTAAATAGAAATATCGCCAAGGTCTCGTCGATCAACTACGCGGCCGTGATGATCGACGTATTCGGCAACAATACCATAGACGACGTATGAATGGTTCCCTAACGACTCTTCTTTGGCGTAAAAACTGCCGGGACCGCCCACCCCGATTCTCTTGGGTGCGGCCCAAATCGCCCTCTTGCCGTTGCTGAGCACGATGTAAAGATCGTCGTTGGTGATATTGGGGATCTGCAAGAAGACGGTCGTTCTGTCCTGAACGTCCGGAATATCGATCTCGCGCCCTGTTCCAATAAGAGACGCCGGATACGTGTCCGGGCTGTAATTCCCGTAAGCACGGTAGGTGCCATCCGGAAAGTAGACGGTCTGGATGGCCCAGCCAGCAAACTCGCCGTTCCTTAATTGCATGACCGCCAGCGCAGTCCCGATCCAATGCCGGTAGGATGAATCGGAGTACATCGGCACCACGAGGGCGAGAACGGAAGAACCCTGCGATAACCATACGCTTCCTCGGACCGCTTCGTGCGGACCGATAACGCAGAGTGGGGCCGCCGTATCCGCTTGGGCGAACACCTTCCCGTAGAAGGGTGCCTGGTTGTAGATGCCCACCTTGGCCGGGTCAAACCTCACGTTCGTTACGACATGGAAAGACCGGAAGGTCGCGCAACCGATAAAAGTAGCGGTTAGTATCATTACCGCGAAAATTCTAATTTTCAATTTTAAAACCTCCTTTTACTGGCCAAATTATACCTCTAAAATCAGTGTTTTGTCAAACACAGAAGGTTGAACCTCCCCGGGGAGGTTCAACCTTCAAATTTTGAGGTATAATTACGGCAAATGGCCTCGAACCAGAACCTTGAGGAGCAGCTTGCAAAACAGCGGCGCGCCGCCGAGGAGGACGACGCGAAGCGCCGAGCCGAAAAGCTCGGTCTCTCCTACTTAGACCTCATCTCCACCCGCGTCCCAACGGAAATCAAGGCGATGGCCCTTGTCCCGGAAGAGCGGGCTAAGACCGCCTTGCTCTGCCCTCTCCAGATTGTCAAAAAAACCATCGTCCTCGCCGCCTTCGATCCGGAGAGACCAGAGGCAAAAACGATCATCGACGAACTGCGCAAGAGCTACGAGGTCAAGGTCTTCGTCGCTTCAATCTCCGGACTGAAGCACGCCTGGACCTACTACGAATATATCCTCCCCCAGAAAGAGATCAGTGGAAAGGTGGAAATCGACGAGGTGGAACTCAAGAAGATCGGCGCCGGCGTGACCAATTTGGATTCCTTGAACAAGCTCATCGCTGGTTTTAACAGTCCTTATATCTCCCAAATCCTTGAAGTGGTCCTCGGAGGCGCTCTCGCCCTCGGCGCCTCGGACATCCATCTGGAGCCGAATGAGAAGGCCGGCCTCCTACGTCTCCGGGTCGACGGCCTGCTCCACGGCGTCTTCGACGCCTTTCCCCTCCCGATGTACCGGTCGATCGTGACGCGGGTAAAGCTCCTCTCGGGGCTCAAGCTCAACATTAAGGACGAGGCCCAGGACGGGCGTTTCACCATCGCCCTCCAGGACCGCGGCATCGAGATCCGCACCTCCATCATCCCGTCGGAATACGGCGAGACGGTCGTTCTCCGGCTTCTCGACCCGCACTCTCTCAAGGTGAATCTCGAGGAGTTGGGTTGGCGACCAGACGACCTCGCAATCGCGGAGGCTGAGATCAAGAGACCGAACGGGCTTATCTTGAACACCGGCCCCACCGGGTCCGGCAAGACGACCACGCTCTACGCCTTTCTCCGCCACGTCCAAAAACCGGAGCTTAAGATCATCACCATCGAGGACCCGATTGAATACCATCTGCCCGGCATTTCCCAGACGCAGGTGGACGATGAGGCTGGGTACACCTTCGCGGACGGTCTTAGGTCCATTCTTCGCCAAGACCCGAACATCATTCTTGTGGGCGAAATCCGCGACAAAGAGACTGCCGAGATCGCGATGAACGCGTCCTTGACCGGCCACCTGGTCTTCTCGACGCTCCACACGAACGACGCCGTGGGGGCCATTCCCCGCCTCGTTGACCTGAAGGTCCAAACGAACATATTGGGGCCGGCCTTAAGCTTGGTCATCGCCCAGCGCCTGGTCCGCATCCTCTGCCCTAAATGCAAGACCGAGGAGAAGATCGATGCGGTCCTTTCCGAAAAGATCAAAAAATTCCTCGCGGGGCTCCCGGTGAGGGTGAACAAGGCGGATTATACCGCTCCCAAAACGTACAAGGCCGTCGGGTGCGCCGCCTGCGGCGGATTGGGCTACAAAGGCCGCACCTCTATCTTCGAGCTCTTTGAGGTGACGGAGAAGATCGAGGAAGCGATCTATAAAAATCCGACAGAGATCGAGCTGAAGACCTTGGCAAAAGACCAGGGAATGGTTACGATGCAGGGAGACGGGCTCCTCAAGGCGTTTAAGGGAATCACGAGTTTGGACGAAGTGGAGCGCCTAACAGGACCCATTGAATGGGTGTAACGAAAAATAAAAATCATCCCGAAGGGAGATCTGTGAGCATTTTTGCCAATGGTGGAGGCGAAATTAAGACCTCTCCGAGGAATTGCCCAGCCGGAACCAAGCAACCCGAAGCTGGGAGAAATCTCCTTGCTCACAGGTCTCCATTAAGGATGACGGCGACCATTCTAGCATAAGAGGTTTTAAATGTCAAGAGTATGGACATACCCAAAAAAGCGCCTGAAATAAAGACGGAGGAGGAGGCCTTGGAGGCACTCCGGCCGACCAATTTCGCGGACTACGTCGGCCAAAGCAAGATCAAGGCCAACGTCAAGCTCATTATTGACGCGGCCAAGGGGCGCAACGAGCCCTGCGACCACCTACTCTTCTACGGCCAGGCGGGTTTGGGTAAGACTACCCTCGCCTACATCATCGGCCGGGAGATGAACGTGAACGTTCGCTCCACCTCCGGCCCAGCCATCGAGAAGGCGGGCGACATGGCGGCCCTTCTCTCCAACCTCGAGGCGAACGAGATCCTCTTCATTGACGAGATCCACCGCTTGAATAAGCTCGCGGAGGAGATCCTCTACCCGGCCCTCGAGAGCCGGAAGCTGCACCTCATCGTCGGCAAAGGGCCGTCGGCCCGCACCTTCACTCTCGATCTGCCGCCCTTCACGGTCCTCGGGGCCACGACCAAGGTAAATATGCTCTCCGCCCCCTTGCGCTCCCGCTTCGGCGCCACTTTCCGCTTGGACTATTACCAACCGGAGGACATCGAGAAAATTATCGCTCGGTCGGCTAAGATCTTGGGTGTGAAGGTCACGCCGGAGGCGGCGGCGGCCTTGGCCCGAGCCTCGCGCTTCACGCCGCGCGTCGCAAACCGGCTCTTAAAGCGCGCCCGCGATTACGCCCAGGTCTACAAAAAGAACGTCGTCGACGACGAGGTCGTCAAAGCGACACTTCAGATGCTCGAGATCGACGATCTGGGCCTTGAGGAGACCGACCGCGAACTTTTGTGCATCATCATCCAGAAGTTCAACGGCGGGCCAGTGGGGCTCAAGACCTTAGCTGCCGCCCTGAACGAGGAGATGGAGACGATCGAAGAGGTCTACGAGCCGTTCTTAATGAAGCTCGGCCTATTGAACCGCACCTCCCTCGGGCGGATGGCGACGCCCCGCGCCTACGAACACTTGGGCCTCAAGCGCGACAAGAAATTGATCTAGTGATGCGACTTAAGACCAGTTCGGCCGAAAAAACCCAGGCGGTCGCGGCCCTCCTCGCCAAGGAGCTGGATGCGAAGGCGCCTCATCCGTTCGTCGTGGGGCTTTCAGGCGAACTGGGGAGCGGCAAGACGACCTTCATCCAGGGGTTCGCCAGGGCGCTCGGCATCAAACGCCGATTGCTCTCCCCGACATTTTTACTGATGCGCTCGTACAAGCTCCCCCGCCTGCGCGGCCGGAGTCACTCCGGCGAGGTGAAAGCCCGAACCAGCGCCAGCTACCGCACCCTCTTCCACTTGGACGCCTATCGCCTCCGCCACGCCGGTGAGACCGAGGCCCTGAAGTTTAAAGAAGTCCTCCGCGACCCCAGAAACATTGTCCTCATCGAATGGGCGGAGAATATCCGGGGCGCCTTGCCGCGAGGCGCGATTAGAATGAGGTTCACTCACGGCCGAAAGACCGACGAGCGGTCCATTACGATCGGAAAATGAAGAAACTTTTTCTCATCGACGCCAATTCATTGATCCACCGGGCCTTCCACGCCATCCCACCCCTCACCTCGCCCGCGGGCGAACCCACCGGGGCGCTCTATGGCCTCGCGGGGCTCCTTCTCAAGATCTGCCGCGACCAGAGACCGGACTACGTCGCCGCCGCTTTCGACCGCCCGGAGCCGACCTTCCGCAAGGAGGTTTTCGCGGACTACAAAGCCCACCGGCCCAAGGCGCCGGACGAGCTCGTTTCGCAGATAAAAAAAGCCCGGGCGGTCTTTCAAGCCTTCGGGATACCGACCTTCGAGGTATCCGGCTTCGAGGCCGACGACCTGATTGGCACGCTCGCTGAAAGGTTCAAGAACGAAAAGGACCTTCGGGTGGTGATTCTCTCCGGCGACCTCGATACTCTCCAACTCGTCCAAGACGACAGAATCGTCGCCGAGATACTCAAAAAGGGCGTGAGCAAGACTTTGATGTACAACGAATCGGGGGTGAAGGAACGCTATCATTTGAAGCCGGGTCAGCTCCCCGATTATAAAGGCTTCGTCGGGGACGCTTCGGACAATATCCCGGGCGTCAAGGGCCTGGGGCCGAAGACGGCCCAACAACTCCTTGAGCGCTTCGGTTCGATCGAAGGGATTTTCGACAAAATGTCCAAAGATGACCCGGCGGCGAAGAAGGTTTTGCCATTCAAAAAGGAGGCCTTTTTTTCCAAACATCTCGCGACCATCCGGCGGGACGTACCCATCTCTCCCCAGAGAGAAGACCTGAGGTTCGCGGGTCTCACGAAGACCAAGCTCCTCCCGCTCTTCGACGAGCTGGGGTTTGAGACGCTCGCGAAACGGCTTGAAGGTAATGGTGGTCCCGCTCCAGTGAAGAATCTGCCGAAAAAACGAGAGAGCGGCCAGCTCATTTGAGTGCCGGTTCGTCATTCGAGGTTTTTTATGATATCGTAAGTCGGAAATGGGACTTTTCTCCAAATTTTTGACCAAGCCGGGGGGTGACGGCAAACCGGCGACCTCCGCCCAGGCCGAGTTCGATGCGGTCATCCAAAACATCCGCGACGGCGTCCTCGTCTACGACTCTAACTTCAAGGTGTCGGCGATGAACCGGGCGGCGGAGGGGATCTTCGGCTTGAACGCCGCCGAGGTCGTCGGGAGGACGATCGGCCCCGAGCTCGCTCAAAATCCCCGCTTTCGACTTCTCGCCGAGGTCGTTTTCCCGTCACTCGCGCCGAGCGTCACGACCGTCCGAGACGACGCTTGGCCGCAGATCATCGACCTGGCCTTCGAGGACCCGCACCGCGAGCTGCGGGTGACTTTGAACCGGATATTGGACGAACGCGGAACCATGGTCGGCTTCCTGAAGCTTGTGTACGACCGGACGCGCGAAAAGGCGCTCCTCGGCGAGCAAAGTGAATTCATCACCGTGGCCGCCCATCAGCTCCGAACGCCGCTCACGGCCATCAATTGGACCCTGGAGAACGTCGAAAAGACTGGCGGGATGCCAGCGGAGGCTCTAAGGGGCGTGAAGGAGAGTCGCGGCCTCACCGAACGGGCGCTCAAGATCATCAACGACCTCCTTGAGGCGGTTCGTCTCGAAGGCGGTCGTTTCGGCTTCAATTTTGCCCCGACCGACATCGGGGCGCTCCTCGGCGACGCCTTAACGGGTGCGAAACCGGTCGCCGAAACGTACGGCGTCCAGATCAAATCGAACTTGCCGGCGGGCGTCGTCATTCCCGTCGACGCCGAGCGCATCGGCCTCGTCGTCGCGAACCTCCTGGACAACGCCATCAAATACAACACTAAGGGTGGGGTGGTCGAGGTCGGCGCCGCATCGACCGCGGACGGGAAGTTCGTCCGGGTGAGCATCAGGGACAACGGCGTTGGTATCTCCCCCGACGACCAAAAGAACCTTTTCCAAAAGTTCTACCGGGGCGGCAACGTCACCCAGATCGAGCCGAACGGCAGCGGCTTGGGGCTTTACATCGCGAAGAACATCGTCGAAGGCCACGGCGGAAAGATCGGCGTCACGTCCGAGCCGGGACGCGGTAGCGAGTTTTGGTTCACCCTCCCGGTCAAGAGATAGATCATGTCTGGTCACAGCCATTGGAAGCAGATCAAGATCCAAAAGGCGGTCACGGACAAAAAGAGGGGCGCCTCCTTCGGGAAGCTCTTGAACGCGGTCTCAATCGCCGCTCGGGGGGAATCGAACCCGGACTTCAATCCCCGCCTCCGGACGCTCGTCGCGAAGGCCCGCGGGATCCAAGTCCCGCAGGAGAACATCGACCGGGCGATCCAAAAGGCCAAGGATAAAAGCGCGAACCTGGAGGAGATTGTTCTAGAGTGCTATGGCCCGGGCGGGATCGCCGTTTTGATCAACGCGATCACCGACAACAGTAACCGGACTGTGAACGAGGTTAAGTTGACTCTCAAGGATTTCGGCACCAAGCTCGCCGAGCCGGGCAGCGTCCGTTGGGGCTTCGAACCCAAAGGCGACGAATTCGGGGCCGTGCAGCCCAAGTTCACCCAAGACCCCGGCGCGGAGCGAGGTAAACTAGAGGCCATGATCGAGGCGCTTGAGTACCTAGAAGATGTTCAGGCGGTCACGACGAACGCTTCACCACAATGAAGGTCAGGATACTGGGCATCGATCCCGGCACGACCCGCATCGGCTACGGCCTCATTGAAAAGACCGGGATGGATCTGCGGCACGTCGAAAGCGGGCTTCTGCCTGTCCCGCCGAGCGGTCTCTCGCCGGCTGACCGGCTGTTGAAGATCGAATCCGCCCTCGGGGCGCTCATCGAAAGGGCGAAACCTAACATCGTGGGCGTCGAGAAGCTGTTCTTCACCAAGAACAAGAAAACGGCGATGCGGGTCGCCGAGGCGCGCGGGGTCATATTGAAGACCGTGGCCCAAGCCGGGGTCCTCCTCGCCGAGGTGTCGCCCTCGGCCGTGAAGATCGCTGTCACGAGCGACGGTCGGGCCGACAAGAAAGCGGTCGCCAAGATGACGAACCTGATTTTGCACATCCCGCCCCGCAGGGTGGTGGACGACGTGACGGACGCTCTCGCGATCGCCGTTGCCGCGAGCTCGAGCTACCCTTAAGATCAGTGGTAAACGATTATATTGACTGAATTCGAGACCCCGGAAATATCCGTGGCCTTTATTGTTATCAGGTTTTGCGCCTCCAGGGAGTTGGCGACCACGTAGTTCAACGAGTAGTTCGTTCCTGCGACCTGAATGGTCTTCAGAACGGCGCCGTTCAGATCGATCTCCACCGACGTGAGGTTAGTGACCGAAGAGATGTCGGCTCTCACATTGAGCGGTGAGGCGGCGAAAGATCCGTTCGTCGGGTAGACGTTCCCGATCGTCGCGCCGCTCCCTCCGCTTTGACTTCCCCAAGCGGCGGCTGGAACGGGTTTGTTGTACGTGGTGGCGAAGTCCGGAATGTTCGCTGCGGCCCAACTTAAGACCCCCGTCTCCCAATTGGTAAACTGGGGATCGTTAGCTGGATTCTGGGGTACCGGGCCCAAGGGGTCGCTTTTGTCAACGTAATAGAGCAGATCGTGGATCTGGGGGTAATTCACCCCGCCCACGGAAGGGTTCGCGATGTAGCTGCCGTTCAGCATCGGCTTGGACGATGGCGGGAGCGGGTCGGGGTGATTGAAGAGCTCCGGCGGATAGTTCGGGAGCACCTGGTTCAAGAAGGCGCTCCACATCGGGACGGCGGCCAAGATGCTGCTGCCGCTCCGCTGCATCGGCGTATTATCGCTGTTCCCCGCCCAAACGCCGACGGCGAGCGACGGGGTGTACCCGAAAGCCCAAGCGTCGCGATAATCGTTCGTGGTACCGGTTTTGAGGGCCACGTCGCGCCCCGGAAACACGGTAAGGGGCAAACTGGCCCCCATGAGCCCTGCCCGAAGGTCGACGTCGGAGAGGATCTGGTTCACGAGCCGGGGATACTCCAGGTCGACGACGCGGGAAGAGCTATCGTTGTACGATTCAAGGACGTTGCCGCTGCTGTCCTTGACCTCAAGGACCATCGCCTGGGCGTGATGGACCCCCTCCGTGGCCAAGGTCGAGTAAGCGCCGACAAGGTCGGCCAACTTCACTTCCCCGCCACCGAGGACTAGGGAGAGGCCGTAGCGCCACGGCTCGGTGAGCGTCGTGACGCCGAACTGATTAAGGGTGTTGATGAGGTTTTGGAGACCGACGAGGTAGAGGACCTTAACGGCGGCGACGTTCACTGACTGGGCCAAGGCTTGGGCGAAGGGGATGGGCCCTTGGAACGGATCGAAATCCTGGGGATGGAAGCATTCGCTGTTCGGGTCCGCCGGTGCGTCGAAGTTCGGAATGGCCGGGCAGTTGGGATCGTTCGAGACGAACTCGGTCGGGACGTCGAAGACCATTGTACTCGGCGAATAACCCTTCTCGAAGGCTAGGGTGTAGGCGAATGGTTTCAAACTCGATCCGGGCTGGCGCAGACCCTGGAGGGCGACGTCGAAGTTACCGTCAATGGCCGCGTTGAAATAATCGGCTGAACCGACGAGGGCGAGAATCTGACCGGTCTTCGGGTCTTCAGCCACCAAACTCCCGTTCGTGCTCGCGTAAAGTTTGGTGTTTCGGGCGACCCCGTCCGTCACCGCCTTCTCGGCGGCCTGCTGCATCGGCCAATCGAGCGTCGTCGTGACCTTGAGCCCGCCGTTCAGGACCTCGTCCTCGCCGTACTTGCCGACGAGATAGTCTTTGACCGCGAGAACGAAGTGGGGGGCCTTGATGGTCCCGAGGGAGGCCGGCGCGAAGGTTATCGTTTGGGCTTTGGCCGCATCGCGCTCTTTGGCCGTGATGTAACCCAACTCGGCCATTCGGTCTAAAGCGTAATCCTTCCGGGCCAAGAGCTCCGAAACATGGTCGCCCCAAGGCGAGTAATAGCTCGGAGCTTGGGGAAGGGAGGCGAGGACGGCGGACTCGGCGAGCGTCAGGTTATTGGCGGATTTGTTGAAATAGGTCTGGCTGGCGGCCTCGATACCGTAGGCATTCGAGCCATAAGGAATCTGGTTAAGGTAAAAATCAAGTATCTGGTCCTTGGAGTATTTCGTCTCGAGCTCGAAAGCGAGGATTATCTCGTTCACCTTGCGGGTGATGGTCTTCTCCGGGGAAAGGAAGGCGTTTCGGGCGAGCTGTTGGGTGATGGTCGACGCGCCCTGGACGAAGCCGCCGGCCCGAACGTCGGCCCAAACGGCTCGGAGAATACCAAGAGGGTCGATGGCCGGTCGGGTGTAGAAGCTAGCGTCTTCAAGGGCGATGGTCGCCTCCTTGACGGTGGAGGGGATGTCGGTGAATGGGACCACCGTCCGCTTCTCCTCACCGTGAATCTCGTAGAGAAGGGTGGTGTCGGTGCGATCGTAGATCTTGGTGGACTGGCTGACTTCCCGAGTGGAGAACTGCTCCGGCGTCGGGAGGGTTCTGATCGCGATCACGACGTAAACCGTGCCAGCGACGGCCACGCTCACGGCGAAAAAAAATCCCAGAACTAGGATTGAGAGCCAGAGCTTGCGACGGTTACCAAATCGTTCCACAGATTTATCTTATAACGCTTTATCGCGACTGACCAGAGAAAAGAAAACACCGCCGGGGAGCGGTGTTTTCGTGGGGGTCGTTTTAATATTCCTCCGGTTCTATGTCGTCGCCTTGGTAATCGTTGCTCCCGACGCTCGAACCGGAATCCTCTCCCGGCAAGCCGATCTCTTCGGGCGTTTCCACCACTTCGTCCCCACCTTCCTCAATGAGATCGTCGTCGTTTTTCGCTGACATCTTAGGGGGATTTAAAACAAACGTTTCCATAGTCGCTGATATTCTCGACCTTTTGAACTCAATGGGGAGAGTATAGGAAAGTATTTTAAATTGTCAACGGTCCGGCCCTAGCCCTTGATGGGCATCGCGACGTAGGTGGTGGTTTTGTCGCCTTCGCCGCTCAAGACGATTGGTTTTTCCGATGAGTTGAAGCCTAGGACGACGTTCCCGGTCCTTTGGATCTTCAGCCCGTCCAAGATGTAGCGCCAATTGAAGACGATTGAGAACTTGTCGCCGGAAAGCTTCACCGGAACTTTGTAGTTGTTCTCGCCGACCGAGGCGTCCGCCGCGTAGATCTCGAGGAACTTTTTATTCTCTCCGATCCGGATTGTGATGTCATTGCTTTTACCCGAGAAGGTGCTCGCCAGTTTCACCGCGTTCAATATCTCCTGCTTGTCCAGAACGACCTTCGTCTTGCAGTCCTTCGGCACCACCGCCTTATAGTCCGGGAATTTTCCGTCGATGAGACGGGAGACCAAACGCCTGTTTTGGTCCTTGAACATCGCTTGGTTCTGATCGAGGAACACTTCAATGGGTTCGCTGTCGCCGAAAACCCTCGGTATCTCACTCGCGGTCTTGAGGGGGAGGATAACAGAAAAATCGGAGCGTTTCCCCTCAATCTTCTCGCCGCTCAAGGTCCTTTCCGCCAAACGAAAACCGTCGGTCGCGACGAACTCGATCTCTTCGCCGTCGAACGCGATGAGCACGCCGCTGATCTCCGGCCGGATTTCCGAATACTGGGCGGAGGTGATCACGCTCCCAATCGCCTCCCGGAGCTCCTTGGCGTCGATCTTGAACGGCTCCCCGCCGTCGACGGCGGGAATAATCGGGAAGTCGCCGGCATCCTGACCCTGGATTACCGCCTCGTAGTTGTCGGTGGTGACGGTGATTTTACCGCCCTTCTCCTCGATCGCGACCCGTTCGGCGGCGAGATTTCTCAAGATCGAGCTGAAGACCGAGAACGGTGCCGCCACCGCGCCGGATTCTATAATTTTTCCCGGGACGACGCACTCGACCGCCAACTCGAGGTTCGTCGAGGTGAGAATGATCCTTCCGCCGTCGGTCTTGAAGAGGAAACTTTTAAGGATCGGCAAATTGGAATTTTCCCCGACGCCGCGCTCAATAACCCCAAGGGCCTCTATTAAGTTCGTTCTTAGTATTATTAACTTCATAGTAGTCGTAGTAGATGAGCCGTTTATGTGGAAAAGTCTTCTTCTTCTGATTTTTATTGAGGTTTCGAGTGTTTTATATTTTGAAAACTGTTGATAATCGGTTGCGCTGTGTTGATGCTTTTACGCCACCTCCCCGAAAGCTCAGTTTTTCAAAACAGGACATTCACATCTTATACAGCCGCTCCTTGATCAAAAGTATCTTCTGGTTCAACCCTGGATTTTGGCTCACCTCCCTGGTTATTTTATCGCAGGCGTGGATGGCAGTCGTGTGATCCCGTTTCCCCAACCGATCACCGATGTGAGGATAGGACATTTTAAGTATCTCGCGCATCAAATACATCGATATTTGACGCGGCTCCACCACTTCTTGTTTGCGGCTCCTCTGGGTCATATCACCGACCGGCACCTCGAAGAATTCCGCAACCGTCTTTACGATGTCGTTCGGGGTGATGTTCTTTGGTGTCACCTGGACGGCTTCGTTGATTATTTCATCCAACTTCTTGCCGTCCAAGCCACCCTTTTTATACTGGCTGTAGAAGGCCACCTTGTTCAAGACCCCCTCGAGCTCTCGGATGTTCTTTTGAACCCGGGCGGCGATCTGTTCCATCACCTTGTCCTCCACCACAACGCCCATCCCCTTGGATTTAGTCTTGAGTATTGCGAGGCGCATCTCGTAATCCGGATAGCCGATGTCGATGATCATCCCTCCTTCAAACCTCGACCGGAGACGCTCCTCGAGGGTGGGAATTGCGGAAGGCGGCCGGTCCGAGGAGATGATGATCTGTTTGTTGTTTTCGTAAAGAGTATTGAAGGTGTAGAAAAACTCCTGTTCGGTGGCGGTCTTGCCGCCGATGAACTGGATGTCGTCGACGATGAGGACATCGATGTCGCGGTATTTTTTCTTCACGTCGTCCATCCGCTTGTTCCGGACCGCCCAAACGACGTCGTTGATGAACTTCTCCGATGAGACGTAAAGGACCGCCACTTGATTCTTGTAGGTGTTCAAGATCTCGTTGCCGGTCGCTTGAATGATGTGGGTTTTACCGAGTCCGACGCCGCCGTAGAAAAAGAGCGGGTTGTACTTCTTCCCGACGTTCCTCACGACCGCCTGGGCGGCGGCGTAAGCCAGCTCGTTCGAGGAACCGACGATGAACGTCTTGAAGTCGTAGCGGGGGTTCAGGTTGGTCTTCGGGTCCGTCTTGAGCTCGATGAGCTCGGCTTGCGGCGCGACCACCTCTTGGGCGTCGCTCCGCGGTCTCTTGTTGGGGGCGCTCGCGGCCGGATTCGGATTGTTCTGGTTCACCACGACGTAGTCGATGTTCTTGATCGATCCGTCGAGGTTGCGCAGCGACCCGAGGATGATCTTGTGGTACCGGCTCTTTACCCACTCTTTGGCGAAGTTGTTCGGCAAACCCACGAGCGCCACCCCCTCCCTGTCGTCCTTCCCGAGGAACTGGCTGTTCTTGAGCCAAGTTAAAAAATTCGGTCGGGAAATCTGAAGCTCGATATCTCCGAGAACTGTTTGCCAAACGTCTTTAGGATTCATCCTGTTATTAGAAGCTTGGTTTTGGGAAAACTTCGACTGGTTTCAATAAATCGATTTGGAAAATTGAGTTCAAGTTTATTTTTACCAAAGCCTCTAACAGGATTCATGATCTTTTAACGGTTTGCACTTCAGGTTCATCATAGTGATATTTTGGGACGGCGCAACGTTGCGATAAGACCCTAACTGTGCTTTAATTGTGCATTATCTGTTGATAGTCGCAACGGGGTATAATCAGAAAAGATGAGCGTCACTTATCAGCCGAAAAAGAGAAAGCGAGCGCGGACCCACGGGTTCATTCGCCGGAAGGGGTCGGCGACCGGCCGCGGCGTCCTTAAGGCTCGCCGCCGCAAGGGCCGCCGCCGGCTCACGGTTTAAGCGTGGAACTCTCGCTTAAATCGAGGGCTTGCCGGAGCGGCCGGCCGAAGGTCTTGGTGGTGGTCGGAAAGGCGACCCTTAAAAAGGCCTCGGCGCGCAATCTCCTCAAAAGGCGCCTCCGGGCGCTCCTCGCGCGGCAGGCGCTCGCGAACCGGACGGACCTGACTATCTACATCAAAGGGAGAGCGGGAAAGATCGGCTTCAGCGAGCTTAAAGAGAGATTGGCTGGAGCATTTAAAAAACATGGGAGCGATTTTTGACGCCATAATCTATCAACCGATCCTCTGGGTATTGGTCTTTTTGTATCAAAACGCCTCTTTCGGCGACCTCGGAGTCGCGATTATCCTCCTTACGATAATTGTCCGGTTGATTCTCCTTCCGCTTTTCTACAAGGGGGCCAAAGACCAGACTGTCCTCCAGCGACTTCAGCCACACATCAAGAAGATCCAGTTGGACCACAAGGACGACAAGGAGAAACAGGCGCGGGCGATGATGGAACTCTATAAGACGAACAAGGTCAATCCGTTCTCCGGTTTTCTCCTCCTTCTTCTCCAGCTTCCCATCTTCATAGCCCTCTTCGAGATATTCACCAAAGGGATAACGTCGGTCGGTTTCGCTAACCCAACCCTCTTCGGGATGGACTTGGCGGCGAAGAGTATCGTCCTCGCGGCGGTCGCGGCCGCCCTCCAGTACCTTCAGGCGCGTCTTACGATGCCGACGAAGAGCATGGAGACCGCCCAGCGGATGATGGTGTTTTTGGGACCGGCAGTGACGATTATTGTCCTTTGGAACCTCCCGGCGGCCCTCAGCCTGTACTGGAGCGTCTCAAACTTGTTTTCCTTGGGCCAGCAGGTCTATATTAATAAAAAACTCGCTCCCCTGCCGGACGAGCCGAAGAAATAACGACAATGGACCTCAAAGAACAGGTACAATCACTGGTTGAGAAAATGGGCTTCCCGGAAGCCCAAATTTCCGTCGATGACGAACACCACAAGGTCTCGATCGTTATTGATGACGAAGCGGTGCGGGCCCAACTCCCCAATCTCCTGCCGGCCCTGGAGCATCTCGTGAACCTCATCCTCCGCAAAGTGAAATCCCCGGCCTACGTCGTGGATTTGAATTACTACCGCCGCGAGCGCGAGCGGCTCATCGTCGAGCTAGCGAAGGCCGCCGCGAAGAAGGCGGCAATGACGAAGGGCGAAGTGGCCCTGCCCCCGATGAACGCCTACGAAAGGCGTTTGGTCCACGTGGAGATATCGACGAACCCCGACCTTAAGACCGAGAGCGTCGGCGCCGGCAAGGACCGGCACATCGTCATCCAGCCGACGAACCTTTAATCCCCCGTTACGGGGATACTCCCACTTGCATTAGGCGTGGCGGGCAGCGGCAGCGGATTATTTCCGATATTGAGTGCATAGAGGTAGTTATCGAATCGGTTAATGAAATAAAGATTACCGCCGGCGATAGCCGGTTTTCCCGCGTCTAGCGGACCGCTGTTTGCGGCGAGCGGCAGAAGAGTGGAGACACCACTTACGGTATCAACGCCGTAAAGGACGTCGTTGGAGTAGACCTTCCTCTCGAGATAATCGTCGGGCAGTGAGGCGCTCTTGAAATTGCTATTCGTCGGAACGAAGCAATAAACGATCGAGCCGGAGTTCAGCGAGCACTTTGAGGGAAGAGTGATGAAAGGTATCGGCGCGACGTTCTGCAGGGTTTGACTCTTGAGGACCTGGAACCCGCTCGCCGAGGAATAGGTTATGAGAGTTGAACCATCATTCGTGAGTTCGGTGATTAGGCCGTTTAGCGGACCCATTAAGAGATTGATCGCGGATGTTTTAATGTTAAAACTCCAAATCCTTCCACCATAGTTCGCGTTCCCCTTCTCCTTGATGAGGAGCGTGCTTGGCGGAACGAAATCAAATGAGGTGTCCAGTAATCGGAGGTCGTTCACAAGTACCCTTGGTTTCGGGGGCGTTTTTGTGAGGTCGAGCGTCACCAAATTGACATTAGACCCGTTCTGCTCGGTCGCCACGAGCGTGTCGGAGTCCGCTCCCCAGGTCGCGTTCAAGATGTTAGCTGGCAGGGGTCGCCAAACCTGGTCAATGGCGTCGTAAATTCCCCAACTCGGCAGACGCGGGTCGCCGAAGGCGGCCAGGATGGATTTCCCATCCGGACTTTGTTTGATGAAGTTCACGGCGCTCACACCCTGCTGGGTGATCTGGGGATTCTTCTCTCCCGACTCGGCCTGCCAGACGATGCCACCTTGGTCCAAATAGAAGACCTCGCCCGTTCCTGGGTCGGTCCAGAAGAACGAAACCGGTTTATCCGATACCCTAATTAGAGCTCCGATAGTCGTCGTTGCTCCCACCGAGGGAATGCCACCGCCGCTAGTACTGGTACTGGTCAATCCGGCGAGGGGGAAATAGGGTGCGCTCGTCGGGCTGACCGGAGTCGGTTTCGTCGTAGTGCTCGTCCAGATAAAGTAAATTAAGAGACCAACAATTATAATCGCACTGACGACAATAATTAATTTTACATAAGGTTTCATGGCGATGATACGTCGTTAATTTTGACAACCCTGGCCATCCGTCGGGTGCTTTCCTCCACTGCACAGCTCCACGTGCAAATTACTGCCCGTTGTGGTTTCAAAAGTGGATCCGCCGCACTGGCTGTATTCATTAAGGACGCCTAAACCCTGATTGAAGAAACTTTGCATGACGTTATTGAGGTAACCGCAATCAAGCGGCGTTTTCGTTAAAACAACATCAGCGCAGGTTCCGATGTTGTGGCAGAGGGAAGCATGAACGACGGTCGGCGGCCAGGCCTCACTGATTTGCCAGCCGTTATACGGAGACCTGTAAGCTGCTTGCATTTTTATGACTAAACCAGAATTTAACAAACAAAGGCTATCATTGCATGCTCTAAGAGGTCCCTTGTTCGGCAATCCAGTGCTGGATAGATCCAAACATTGCAGGGCAGAGCAACCGCATTGGCTGTATATCGGATTACAGAAAGCCTTTGGGTCAGAGGACGGAGCAATAGCACCCATGGATTGGTTGTGGGGGTAGCAGAGTTCCAGGGACGGGTTTAATCCAATCATACTCGTGCCCGAACTATTCATTTCCTGATAAGCGTAGATTAAACATCTCGCTCCAACAGCGACAGCACCGCTCGTCGTGGCCGACCCCGGGAAATAGGGGTACTGCCAAATTTCAGATCCGGGATTGATAACCACGGTTCCCGACTTGAAATTGAGTAAGTTTACGATATTACCAAGTCCCAAGCTATAGTAATCTTTGTCACTGGTAAGGGTGAGCGTCGAACGCGTATAAAATACTCGATTTTGGCAATTCGCCGTGGCCGGGTCGTCTGCACTAGATCCGGAATCGTAGTTACCACCCCCCAGGTAAGTGGTGGGATTGGCCATGCTGGCATAAGTGGCGTCGGCTGAGAGTGTAGAAGAGTTGTTGGGGTCGGCAGTTTGTGCGTTGAGGGGGATACATTCCGTGATTGGGACAGACACGCCGGAGCTTGTCGCGACTTGATTGAACCCCACTCCAGGGAGGGTGAGGGTAGTGATTTGCGGGTTGATGGTGTTCAGGATCAAGTAAGAGGCGAGGAGCAACGCCACACCGTAGATGGCGGAAAGGATGATATCCCGTGCATCCTCCTGCCCTCCGGCGTTCCCGGCGGAGATCGTGTATTTGACCCCGCCGTAGACGATCATTAGAAGCGCTAGAATGCCGGAGAGGCCAAGGGCGATTTGGTAGAACGAGTTCAAAAATGTGCCGATGGGATTTGAAGAAGAAGCTGCGTCGGATAATTGTACGCAATTGCCGAAGCTAGAAGGACACGGGAAATTGAGATTCACGAGCTGGCTGTTGGGTCCGGCGTGGACGAAAGCCACGGGTATAACGAGCGTTAGTACGGCCAGTGAGCCTATCGCCATTATCTTGTATTTATTCATATGCCGTTTATTGGATATTGAAAATGCTTATCGTTTTGCTGAACTCCAGCGGATTTGCCGTGTTCTGCGTCGTGAGCGTCACCGGCAGCATCTGCTGGCTGGGCGATTGGGGCGAACCGATCTGAAGCGTGAGCTGGTTTTGGTTGCTCGTCGTGTTTTGGCCGTTCGTCTGCCAGGTAAACTGCAGCTGATCCAGGGAATCGACGTTGAAGAAATAAGGCCAAGCCGTCAGGGTGACCGTCCCGCCTGCGGGAACGGTCTTGCCGATTGAAGGATAATCGATGATCGCGAATGGCGCCGAGGCGAGGATGGAAACGGCGTTTTGGAATTGGGCGCCACCCGCCGCTTGGACTTGGACGCGGACGGTGATGAGTCCGGACGGGTCGGGGTTGGCCGTGAAGGAGATGCTCTTTAGCCCCGTGCCGCTCTGGACCAGCTGGTCGTTCACGAACCAGCCGATTTGGGCGCCGCTCAAGTTGATGAGCTTGTTCCCGGCGATCTCCTCGACCGCAGCCATCACCTGCGTCCCGGGCGTGATCATCGCCTTTCCCGGAAAGTCGGCCGGGAAGTAATTATTGGCCTCCCAGGTGATGACGAGCGGATTGATCGTTTGAGCGTTGGCCGGCCCGACGGAAGCGCCGAAGAGCAGTGTCGCGGTGAGAGCCCCTAAAAAGGCGCACAGAATTATTTTTTGGAAAATATTTTTCATTTCGTTACCGGTATTTTTGCCACGACAGCGCTGGCCGCTTTGGGGTGATTGTGAAGATAGACCTTGATGGCAAAGGTCAGAACCGGTGCGGGGATGAAGGGGATCGCGTCGCCGACGACTTGAACGAGCAGAGAAACGGGCTTACTGGCCGTCGTATCCCCCTTTTCTTTGAAGAAGAACCAGGTGCCGCCAGTGCAGGCGAAGTTGATGATTGGGGCGATCACGAGACCTATCGCCAGCCCGTCCAGTATGTCGTTCAGGGTATAAAGGCCCAAAAGGAAGATGACCCAAATCACTACTTCCGCCTCGTTGATTTTTTTGTAATCCCGCGTCATTTTTCTTGTAATCCTTTTATCTCGAGCATCTGCTCCGGATTCGTCGTGATGATCTGGTCCTCGGTGTAGGAGGCGATGATTTTGATCGCAACGTGCTTCAGCCCCGCGAAGAAGAGTCCCTCGCCGACCGCGGCCTCCAAAAGGAAGGCCTTCTCGCCCTCGGTGAGGCCGAAGGCCTTGGCGACGGCCTCGATGCTCGTCGGGGACTGTTTTAATAGTAGCTGAAGCGATGAGTTGGAGATGATCGGCGCGCCGTATTCCGACTTAATGAAGTCGTCCACGTCCTGGGTGATGGTCGTGACGCCGAGGAAGTACTTGCGGGCGCGCTTCACGAGCCCGAAGAGGAAGGAAGCACTGTCCTTGTATTTCATCATCCACCAGGCCTCGTCGATCACGAGCATCCGCTGTTTCAAAGACGACCGGATGAGGTTCCAGACGAAGTTCAATACGATGTACATCGCGATCGGCCGGAGCTCTTCCTCGAGATCGCGGATTGAGAAGACGATGAGGCGGTTCTTGATATCCACGTTCGTTGGGGCGTTCGTGAAGCCGGAGTAGGAGCCGTTCACGTATTTATCCAAACGCGCCGCCATTCCCCGGCCGCCCTCGCTGCTTTGGAGGACGGTCTGAAGATCGCCGAGGAGGGGCGGATTCAGTTCTTTGAGCGAACCGAAGTTATCGGCCGTGATGTCGCGGGAGGCGTAGGTCTCGGTGATCGCCCGGTCGAGCATCGCCTCCTCCTCCGGCGTGATCTTGCCGAGCATCAGCTTCACTAATCCGGTGAGGTTCAGGATATGCGACTTAAAGACGTCGGCCGGCTCCTCTCCCTCGGGGATGATCGGGATGTCGAACGGGTTCACGTGGCTTTCGGAAGTGAGGGAGATCTTGAAATAGCTGCCGCCGATCGCGTTCGCGAGGTTCTGGTACTCGTTCTCCGGATCGATGACGAGGACGTCCGTGCCCATCATCATCGAGCGGAGTATTTGGAGCTTGGTGGCGTAGGACTTGCCCGAACCGGATTTGGCAAAGACAACCATATTGGCGTTCTCGAGCGAGAACCGGTCGAAGATGATGAGCCCGTTGTTATTCAAATTAATGCCGTACATCGTGCCAGTCTCAGAAGAGAGGTCCGGCGAGACGAAGGGGAAAAGCGACGAGGCCGGACCGGTGTTTAGGGGCGTCCGCAAGGCGAGTTTGTCCTCCCCGAGGGGCAGAACGGAGGTCAATCCTTCGGTTTGGCGGAAAAGCGCCGGTTTGGCGTAGACCAGCTTGCTTTCCAGGGCGTTCACGACAGTCTCCTCAAGAGTCTTGAGGTCCTCTTGGGTCGAGGCGTAGAGGGTGATGTAAACCCCGACTTCGAAAAGCCGCTCCCGCGCCTGCTGAAGGGAGTCCCGGAGGGTCTCTACGTCCTCGTGGGCGGTCTCAAGGACCGGGTCGCGGACGATGCCCTTCGCCTCCTTCTCATTCATCTCGGCCTCGATCTGGGCCACCTTCTTCCGCAGGTTCCGAAGGGCGAGCGCCGTGTCCATCGGATGCATGAAGATCGAGATGTCGATCATCGCTGGCAAATTTATAATGGACGAGAACCAACCGCTCGTGACGAATCGCGGATAGGTGAAGATGAAGATTGTCTTCGTGAAGTAATCGCCGATCTTCAAATAGTTGCTCCCCACCTCTAATCCGGCGGGGGCGATGATGTTCGGCAGGTCCTCTTCGCCCGGCTTGTAGGCCTTGGGTATTTTGATCTCGTCGCTCATTGGGTTATCACCTCTTTCTTTTCGACCAGCTGCGGGTTGTAGAGATTGTAGAAAAGTTCCACGAGGTCATCGTCCTCCAAAGGCACTGCCCGGAGGCCGATCTGATTCAAGCCGGTGATGACCTGCTCGGTGCGGCGGCGGAGCTGTTCCAAGTTCTCTTGGAGCGAGGCCTCTTCCGCGGCCTTCGCGGCCGATTTACCTCCCGAAAAGAGCGAGAGCAGCCCCTTGGAGCCGCCGCCGGGGACGACCACCGGGTCGTAAGGCACAACGGCGAAGAAAGTCTTCGTAATAATGGCGTTCTGTTCAACGAAGTTCCGGATGAAGTTGACATACTCGTCAATCTGGATCTTCAAGAGCTCGTTCGTTTCCTCGGCCTTGCGCGCCTCCATCAGCTTCAGGTATTTTTCCACGTTCACCTTCCGCGAGTGGATGAAGAACTGAACGGCGAAATCCAGTGCGTTCAGGAAATTTTGGAAGCCGCCGAGGATAAGGTTCTGCTCCTCCTCGGATTTGAGCTCGAAGTTGACCCCGCCGACGATGAGGACCTGCCGGAGGGATTTGTTCTTGAGGTAGACGACGCCGTCCTTGATGGATTTCACCTCCACGAACTCCTGCGACGGTTTGGTTGGCTGTTGTTTCTCCGCCATTTTATCTTATTTTATCAGTAATCTATCCTTTTTGCTTGCTTGCGCTCGCCCGTGAGATAGACGACCGTCTCGTATCCCTGCTCCTCGCCCTTTTGCGCCTTCAGCGCAAAGAACTTACCGGTCGTGATGTTCAAAGCGACGTTCTTGAGCCGTTCCTCCAGGCCCATCTTGTGCCGGAGGTTCTCGATGTCCGTCAACTTGTTCAGGTCGATCGTGGTCGTCGGGTTGATCCTTTGCCAGGTGTAGACCCGGGGTTGCCAGAAATAAGTGAGTGCCGAGGTAACAATCTTCGGGAACTCCTGGCCGTTGATCTTCAAAAAAGCGAAAGCGAGGCCGATCATGCCGACGATCACCGTCACAATGACGGCGAAGAAGAGATTGAAGATTTGGAAGGAGATGTAGCCCAGAAGGGCCGCCCCGCCCACGTAGAAGAACTGTTGGAGAGTGAGGAAGCCGACGATCTTCGGCTTCTGTTCTATGAATTGTGGAATTTGGAAATTAGCCATTGCTCAAGTCGACGGTGTTGCCTTCGATTTTCGGCTCCGGCTTTTTGATGGCGCCGAGTATCGCCGGCGTTGCCACCCCCGCGGGAGACGTTTGTGGATCGGAGGACGCGACCATCGGCTTCACCGCGGTCGGCGCCGCGAACGTCTTTTCCGGCATGTTCTCCGCCTTAGGTTTGATGGTCATGGCCGGCTTTCCCATCGTTTCGGAGAGCGTTCCTGCGGCCGCCGGTATCGGCATTTCTTCCGGAAGCGGTTTTACCTCACCAACGTTCAGAAAAGCTGGTTCCTCCAAGGCACCGAGGGGCGTGCGGGTCTCGCTATAATGTACGACCCGTTTCTCTTCCGATTTGATCCCCGGTATCTCCAATTTCGCGAAGGCCGACCTCGGTTCCCCGGTCGCCGGTCTCTTCTTGAGGAAGAATCCACCGAGGGGCGCGGTAACGCTCCGGAAGACGGACTTCTGGGAAGCGATGTTCCCCTCCGGCACAATCTCTTCGTGGAGAATGAACGGCGTCTCCGTTTTTTGTTCCTTGAGCGTGACGGACGACGTTTCTACTGGGATCGATTCTTCTTCCTCGGCACCGCCGATGTTCTCCAAAGAAACTACTCTTTCAGCCGTCGGCTTTATTTCACCCATAGGTTCATAGATGGAACTAATTGAACCGGTCAGACCACCGACGATGCCGGCTTCGATATCGGATGCTATTTCATCGCATATCCTTTGGTCGATGCCAAGTTTCTCTTGCAAGGTCTTAAGCAGGTCGTCGGGGTGAACGAAACCTAAGATCACTTGCCCTACCACTGCTGCCACTTGACTGGTTTTGTCATCGCTCAGATGGTGGTTAATGCACGTTCTATATGTGGTTTCCGCTCCCTCGTACGAATACATCGCGCGCCGGAGGTTGTCCGGAATAAAACGGTACCTTTTGAGGGTTTTCTCGAGATTGCTGTCACCGAGGGATTTCGGGTAAAGTCCGATATCCTGGCCGGGTGCCGCGATGACGAAATTGTAAATTGACTGTCTTTGCGTTTTGAGCCACCCCAACTTGCTGTTGTCCGTTTGACCGGGAATAGATCGCCAGAAAAGCCTTTCGAACCTGTCTTGGGAATCCGGCGACAGGTTTTGTAGCACGATGCTAAATGCCTTGCCGTTCGCGCTGTTCAGAACCGCTCGCACGAGCGCCGGCTGGGCGTTCTTCGTCCAATCATCATCACTTAGATCGCCCAAGACCATTGGGAGGCCGGAGAAAACGCCCTCCCAATAGACCGCTTCCCAATCCTCTAATGAAAAACCGCTTAGCAAACTCTCCAAGCCCCGCTCGGCTGCTGTAAACTGTTTCTTTTGGAGTGGTGCCCAAATAGACTCGTCCCAAGTCGGGAGCACACTCAATATTGTTTGAATATCTTCTTCCATAACCGTTATTTTTTACCGCCACCCCCTCTGCCACCGCTGGGTGGTTTCGGTGCGCCGCCTTCCTTTTCTTCCCCCCCATCCTCTTCGTTGATCGCTTTTATCGCCTCCTCGACCTTCTCCGTTTTGCCTGGCGTGGCGAGGTATTCTTTACCGACCTGACCATAAGCCTTGCCAAGTTTTGTATTCTTGAGTTCAAAGCCGGCATCTTCGAATGTTTTTCGAGCACTCTTTGGTAATTGAGCCATAATATCTTCCATTGCCGCCGCCGCCTTTAGCGCATCATCGACGTTTTTATCGATTTTAACCTTGTTCGCCTTCGCCGCAGCCAGCTCTCTCTCTGCGGCGCTAATTTCCTTAATATCTTTGCCTCGCTCGGCGATCCTAAGATTTTTTTGGGCAGTATCCACGGCATCGCCCGCATCTTCTTGATTTTTAAGTAGGGGATCTACTGCATCTTTCCGTTTCTTCTTCTCCTTCAGAAGGTCGGAAGCAATAGCCACACGCTCAGCATTGTTGGCATGAGCGTATCGCTGTGCCTTATCTTTTAGATTCTTCGGCAGTTTTTTGGTGGCATCCGCTATTTGTTTTTCAACTTTGGCTCGCTGCTCGGCCAAAGCATTGCCGGCTAAACGCACCTGTCCGGTGATCGGGGCAGCGATCGGTTTGAGCCACGACGGAAGATTTTGGCCGAATTTCTGCATTCCGCCGACAATATTGCGGCCCGCCTGAGTGCGGAGAGGTGCCGTCGCCATTCTGGCCGATGCTTTCCCGGCCCATCCCCTAACTTGTTTGCCTGTGCTTTTAGCGATATTAATCGCCCCCGCCGCGCCCGCGATGCCCATGCTCTTCGCGGCGATGAGTCCGCCGAGAAGGATACCGGCGAGGACCACCATCTGGGCGCCCTGGCTGAAGGTCGTCTCGAGGACCGAGCCGACGGAGCCACCCGTTGAGATCTGGGCGGAGCCCAAAAATTGGGCGCCGGTCAGGGCCACGTAGATGAAAAACGAGACGGCCGGAGCGAAGAAGACCCAGTCCAAGAACTTGCTCCACCATTCGTTGAAGAGCTTATTGAGCGGCGGAAAGACCCAGAAGAGCCAGACTAGAGGCGCGACGATGAGAAGGAAAGAAAGATACACGTAGCGGATGAGGAGCATTAAGGCGAGTGCGATCATCACGAGTGCAGCGATGGCGGTAAAGGCCGTCGTGAAGATCAGCCCCGCGATGCTCGTGAGGGCCGCCGCCGTCACCCCGCCCGCGGCGCTACCCTGATCCGCCGGGTTCGGCGGTTCCGGGTTTTCCGGCGGGAGAAGGAGCTTCTGCGGCGCGAAAGCGTTGTCGATCGCCGAGACCATATCGCCACTCATCTTGCCGTTAAGAAAAACGTTCGTGAGGGAGTTCGAGAAGGTGATGAAGATGCCGGCGATGGTCAAGCTGAAGTTGACGATGATCGCGGCGCCGATGAGCTTCGGCAATAAGCTCTTGGCGCTGAATCTCTCGTAGCGGACGATGGTTGCGACCGCGACGATGATCATCATGAGGACGAAGCCAAGGTTCGCCACGTCGCGGGCGATCGTCCAGCCGACGCCGACGAGCGCGTTGTTCTGGTTCAAAATGTCAGCGTTCAAGTGCATCATCAAGTTCACCAAGAAGCCGCCGAGGATGAAGAGCAGTCCGAAGACGAAGTTCAGGATGAAGGCCAGGATGCGGAAGACCATCGTGGCGACGCCGGCCGGGCTGAGGTCGAGGAGGCCGAAAAGCGCCGCGTGGGTCGTCTGCGGCATCACCAAAAGCGGTAGGGCGATCAGGGCGCCGATCAGGGCAATCTTCAAAATTCTTGTCACTTGTTGCTTATTTCCTGTCACTTGTTTAATTTACCTATCTGTTGGCTTCGCACTGCTGTTGTTTGTTTTGGGCCGCCGCAAGGGTTATTTGAATGCCAGAGAGCATAATCTGGACGTTGCTATCTAAGTTGGCCGCAGTCATTGTGAGGTTGGCGACATTGCTAGAATCAACGCTATTTAGCGTACTGGACGTGACATTCGGGTCACCGATGATGCCAATCAGCGTGTTGACCGAAACCGTTGAAGAAGTAACCTGAACCGCCGCTTGTTGTAACGCGGCGGGCGTCGAACTCACGGCGATCGTCAGATTCTCCTGAGCCCAGCCGTAGTCGGGGTTGACGGGATTAGTGCCCAAGCAACCAATGAGCCCGGTAATTGGCCCGCCCAACGTCGTTATTAGGGTTTGATTGGTGCTAGAAGCGGTCGCGAGCGTCGTTGATGCGTCGGCGAGCGAACTTGCGGCCTGGTTCAGTTGGGTCATGTACTGGCTCTGGAGCGCCGTGTTTATGGTATTAGTGTAGTTATTTGCCGCTGTGATCGTCGATGTGTTATTGGTCAGTGATTCCGGAGACGGCGCGTTTGGACCGCTAGACGGCTGGCCGCCGTTCGTCGCCGAAAGGATGACCCCTTGCAGGCCCTGCACCCCCGCCTTGATCAGTCGGTTAAAGGCGGCGTCGGCGATCATTGCGATCGCGTTCGTTATATCCGGATCGCTGATGGTGAGATCGAGGTTAGCGTACAGCGATTTATTCAAGCCCTCTGCGAGAGCGGCGCCCGGCGTGGAGATCTTAAGATCGGCGCACTTCCACTGAAGTGTCGTTGGGTCCACGCCCGGCGCGACCAATGCTGGATCGAGGAAGTTCGGGGTGCCGCTGATGGGCGACGGCGGATTGTCCTGATCGGTGAGATTAGAAGGGGCCGGTACTGTCTGGGAGCCGACGGGCGTTCCACCTTGGATCTTGATGAGCCGCCAGCTGACGCATGACTGTGATTGGAACCCGACGTTCACTTGGGTTTGGAGGACGTTCTGAGCCGTAACCTGCTGAGCGTTGTTGTAAAGGGTGTCTTGGGTGATGATGTCTACGCCGTACTGGTTGTTCTGCGGCGCAAGGAGTTCGTAGTAGCCGATGACGCCGCCGGCGTCGAACCTGTTCCAGAAATCGTTGAAATTCGCGACGATGGAATTGAGCGTGCAGGAGCTCGGCTGGACCTGCGGGCTGGGGGCGGTTAGCTCCAGATTGACCTTGAAGCTGAACGGGGAACAAAGGGTCGGCAGGATCGCCTGGGCCGTGTCCCCGACCGCTTGGTTCAGCGCTGGCTGGAAGACCCCTTGGCCGAAATTCTGGATGAACTTCGGGCTGCCGCCGCCGTTTATCCAGGTGATTATCTGATCGGTCATCGTGTCGATAATCCGCTTTTTAAGTGCGGACAAGGCAACTTTCAAGAGATTATCTTGCACCCATTGCCACACGCTTTGCGTTTTAGCCGCAGTGGTTATGTTTTGTAATGTTGGGTCGGAAACCAACATCACTCCAGCTACTTGAGCTTTTGCTGTTGGCGTAAAAAAACCGGGAGCCGAAATAACAGTAACAATGCCAAAAATTAAAACTGCGGTAAGAAATTTTTTCATGAAGCCAATGATTGATATTGCGCTTGCATGGTTTGTTGAACCGTCAAATTCTCATTGAGAATATCGTTGATTTGGTTCAAACCGATAACCGCCTTAGCTGGATCGTTCGCGAGGTCGGCGATGGCCGAGAAGACAGTTATTTTCTCTTCCCAAAGGTTGATGTTAGAAAGGTGCCAGGCCGCCCAGTTGTTCGGCGCGCGCAAAGCCAAGAGGTCCACGACCTCCTGGTTTGCGATCGCGATGTACTGGTTTAGGGCTGAAGTGTCGTTGTTGTTAAAAAAGTTCGATACCATCTTGTCCATCGGCGTCTTAAAAGAGCCGAAATCCTTTTGGGTGATCGCTCCTACGGCGGCGAGGTATTGGAGCTGGCTCGTTGTCGAAACATCGTCCGATGTCAGAATATCCTCCGGAGCGTAGGTTTTGTATTGGAGCTTTTGGTTGATGGCTTGAGAGAGGAGTTGACTCGTCTCGTCCACGGACGGGAAGCTGATAGGGTTGGAGCCGGTCGCACTCGCGCCGGCGAAGCCGCTGTTCATCTGGAAAACGGTTTGGGCGTAGTTTTGCGTCAAAAGGTCGGTGAGATTATCCGTTACCGCTGCGGTCCCGCTCGCAGTGCCGCCGTTGTTCATCGGTCCGCGGTTCGCGCTCACGGTGTAGTCCAAGCTGCCGTCTGCACCAGCGCCAGTCTTGGCCGTGACCAAGGGTGCGTTACTTGACGAAGACGCCCCGATGATGACGAAAAATAGAGCGATTCCGCCCAAAAGAACGATCGCGGCGATGATTTTTCGTCTTTTCATATTCGCTTTCCTATCAGTATACTACATTAGGAGCGAATTTTTAATGTTTTGGCGCCTATTTTAGCCCCCGAGCCAGCTTAATTATCGTAGGTAGGTCCAAGTTCTGAGGTCGATCGGCCGGGTCGATGCCGAAACGCTTTAATTTTTCGGTCAACCTCTCTCTTGTCTCTCGTCCCCGGTCTCTTGCCGCTAGGTTATTCAATATGGTTTTACGCGGTTGTTTGAAGAGGGCAGTGATAAATAGGTAGAAAACATCGGATTTTATCGGCGTTTTGGGCAGAGGGACAACCTCGATGATCGCCGAATCCACTTTCGGGGCCGGACGGAACGATTTTCGGTCCACTTCGGCCAAAGTCCGCGGCCGCGCCCAAAATTGGACGCTTGCAGCGAGGAGATTCATTTCCGGTGGGCAAGCGCAGAGCCGATTCGCCACCTCCTTTTGGATCAAGAGGACGATCTTTTTCGGTTTCGGGTCCAATTCCGACAAGATCCGCAAAAGATGGCCGGTCAGGTAGTAGGGAATATTGCCGACCAGTTTGTAGTGAGTAGTGAGTAGTGAGTAACTCTTATTTTTGATCATCTCCGGCAAGACACTTAAAACGTCGCCGCCGATAATTTCGACATTTTTATCATTCTTAAATTTATCCCTCAGTAAACTAACCAGCTGCCCATCCTTTTCAATGGCCAGTATTCTTGATTCTCTATTCTTAATTCTCAATTCCCGCGTAAGCTCCCCGTGCCCCGGGCCGATCTCGATGACGGTGTTGCCCCCTCCGAGCACCAATGCGGCCGCAATCTTTTTGAGCGCGCTTTTGTCTTTGAGGAAATTCTGGCCGAGAGATCTTTTAGGTTTCATTTGTGTTCGCATCTGTCTGTGCTATAATCGGAGCATCAGTAAGATTCTATCCAATCTCGCGCCTCAAATGAAGGGGGTTTTGAAGGTGCCCATGTTCTGGCCGCTCTTTTTAGTTACCCTTCTGGTCGGCGCCAATCTCGTTGCCGCGCAGTTCCCTTCTCGGACCGACCTGGAACACGTTCAGTCCGCGCCCGTCGCCCGGAGCGTTGACAGCTCATTCCTGGCCACCTTGCCGGTGGCAATCGCGAGCGGCGTGCCCGGGATGCCGACCTCTTCAGCGGATGCCACGGTTGTCTCGAACACCAACGATATCTTTTGGGTAAACGCCACCGCCATATTGGGCGGGAACGGCCCTTTTCACTGTCCGAAAGCGGCGAAAACCTCGAAATAACTTCACTTGTTGACCCTTAACCGGTACTGGAACGCCTCGGCGAGGTGGTCCCTTTTGACGTTCGATTCTCCGGCGAGTTCCGCCGAATAGATCTTCCGTACCACCCCCCCCATTAAGCTACTTTAACACACTAGCGGCGCGGGGCAGCCTTAAGCTTGCATTTGCGGCAGAGGAGCGATTCGGGGTTCGCCGCCAAAACCTCCTTTTCAATGATCGCGCCGCAGTTTTCGCAGACGCCGTAACTGCCGTCCTTGATCTTCCCCAAGGCCTTTTCGATCTGCTCGAGCCGGGCATCCTGCGATTTCTTGACGCTCAAGTAATTGCCCATCTCCTCGGATTCGTCAGACTCCTCTTCACCGTGGTCGATGTCGTCGCCGAAGTCCAACGTCTCTTTGAAGCGCGCCATATCCTTTTCGATGGCCACCTTTTCCGCGATGAGGCGCTTTTCCGCCTCCTTGAGCTCCTCCTTGTTCATAAAGAAGATTTTAGCATCCTCGCCCGCTTAAATCAAAAACCCGCCTCTGCGGCGGGTTTTCCTTTTTTTTCGGCTTTTAAAGTTTGCTCAAGACGTCCTTGAAACCGTTGTAGGACGTGCTGATGACTAAAGTGTTGCCGGACCAGGCGTAGTTAATGGAAGCTCCGCTGCTCAAGGGGAGATAGCGGGTTGGAACGCCGGAGACACTGCCGCTCTTCCAGGTGCCGGGCGTGCCGGGATCGGTCGCGAAGGCGCCGACCCAGCTGGTATTACTCTCGAAAGCTTGGGTGAAAGCAGCTTGAATGTCGCTCAAATTCGCGTTTGAGGTGATGGCGGTCACGTAGCCGAGCCACTCCTTGCCGCTGCTATCCACATAGACGAAGCCGGCTGTTCCTTGATCGTCCCAGGTGTTCTGGAGAGCGGGGGCGTTCAAGCTCAAGCCGAAGACGGTATGCATCACGCTCGCGAAGCCGACCGGGTTGCCAGTTTGGTCTTGATAAGTTACCTCAACGAGCTGCGGTGCGGTCGAGGTTTGGATGTTGAGACTTGCAAGCGTCGCTCCGGTCGTGATGGTCGTCGCGGTAAGGCTCGCGTCGGCCGGGGTCTTGAAGAGCGAGACGTGAGGCTGGACGGCCGGGGGGGTCGTGGATGCGGTCGAGGTCGGTGCCGGAACTATTTCGGTGGAGGTCGGCGTGACCGGTGGGGGCGTCGGATTTTCCGCGACGGGCGCCGGCTGAAGCGTCGGCGTCGCGAAGAACATCGGATAGATGACGAAGTAGCCGAGGACCGCGAGGCCCACGATGATGATGACGGTGATTATCCCGACGAAGACCCCCCTGCCACCCCTTTTCTTCGGAGGAATCGGCGAGGGAGAGCTGGTGCCGCTGCCGGGTGCTCCCACGACGGGCGGCGTCGGCGGGTTGAAATCCATTTTCGGGAGATCGAAGCTCGGAGCGCCGCCGCCCATGTCCTTGGTCGCCATACCCGCCGGAGGCGGAGGCGGGATCAGTGCGCCTGAGGGGACGTAAGGTTTCGGCGTCTCACCGGTCTTCACCGCATTCAGATCGGAGCCCATCGTGCGGACGCCGAAGCTGGGCGTTCCGCCCTGGTTCGGGACGATCGGCGACTCCCCTTCGCCGGTACCGATATTGAAGTTATCGTTTGGCATTGGTCTCATTATAACAAACCCGCCGGTCGGGCGGGTTGTGGACAGTCCCTCACCCTCGATTTTCAAGGGTGAGGGATCTCTTTTAATTGTTTGACGGAGAGCGCCAATTTCCCCTCCTCGGCGCGGATGACCCTGGCCCGCACCACGTCGCCGATCTTCGCGACGTCGCCGATGGTCTTCACAAAGCCTTCCTTGAACTCGGAGATGTGGATCATTCCGTCCTTCCCGCCGCCGAGATCGACGATCGCGCCGAAGTCCAGCAGTTTGATGATAGGGCCTTCGACGATCTCACCCACCTTGTATTCTTTGGTGATGCCTTGGACCGCCTTGATCGCCCGGTCGACGAGCGCCTGGTCGACGCCCGAGATGAAGACGGAGCCGTCCTCCTCAATGTCGATGCCGACCCGGTTCTCGCAGTCGGCGATGATGCCGTTGATGACCTTGCCTCCGGGGCCGATGAGCTCCCCAATCTTCTCGGGGTTGATGTGGAGGGTCACGATCTTCGGGGCGAAGGGCGAAAGTTCGGCTCTGGGATGAGCGATGGTCCTTTCCATCGCGTCCAGGATGTGGAAGCGGGCCTTCCTCGCGGCCGCAAGGGCCTCGACGAAGATCTTTTCGTTTATGCCGCCGATCTTCACGTCCATCTGGATGGCGTTCACACCGTCCCGCGTCCCCGCCACCTTGAAATCCATGTCACCGTAGTGGTCCTCTGGTCCTTGGATGTCGGTCAAGATCTTGTACTCACCCTTGTCGTTCGACATGAGCCCGATCGCGATGCCCGCCACATGCTTTTTGATCGGCACGCCGGCGTCCATAAGTGAAAGGGAAGAGGCGCAGGTCGAAGCCTGCGACGATGAGCCGTTCGAAGAAAGAGTCTCGGCGACGATGCGGATCGTGTAAGGGAAGTCTTCCATCTTCGGGATCATCGGGGCGATGGCCTTGGCGGCCAAGGCGCCGTGGCCGATCTCGCGCCGGCCGGGACCCCGCGAGCGGCCCGCTTCGCCGGTCGCAAACTTCGGGAAGTTATAGTGGAGCATGAAACGCTTCTTGCCGGTCGTCTCCATGGTCTCGATAAGCTGCTCGGCGCCGGGGCTCGCCAAGGTCGTGATAGCGAGGACATGCGTCTCGCCCCGTACGAAGACGGCCGATCCGTGGGTGCGCTTGAAAAGACCTACCTCGGCCAGAAGGTCGCGGACCTCGTCCAGGGCGCGGCCGTCTGCGCGGCGGTCATGTTTTATCGCCTCTTCATGGACGAAGTTGTCCACGTACTCTTCGAAGACAATCTCGGCGATCGGGAAAACCTCCTCCGATTCACCGCTCTGAACCAAGTGTTCAAAAAGCCGCGCCTTCAAGGCGTCGGCCGTCCTGGTCTTTAATGTCTCGGCGACCACCGGTTTCAAGAAATCCTCGATCTTTTTGTGCAGTGCCGGTTCGGCTTCGGCCCAAGCGACGTTTGCCTTCGGTTTGCCCATCTCCTTCGCAACCTTCGTTTGAAAGGTGGTCAAGGCCCTTATTTTTTCAAAGGATCGGCGGAAAACGTCCGCGGCCTCGCTTTCCGAGACCTCCTTGCCGCCGAACTCGATCATATTCATGAACTTCTCCGTGCCGGCGAAGAAGGCCTGATACCCACCCTCTTCGACGGGCTTTTCGGAGACAATCTTCACGCCCGCGACCGGCCCGCTCCACGGAACGTCGGAGGTCACGAGAGCGGCCGAGGTGGCGAGAAGACCGATTACGTCGGGGTCGTTCTTTTCGTCGTAAGCGAGGATGGTGATCGTGACCTGGACCTCCCGGCGGAGACGCGGGTCAAAGAGCGGCCGGATGGTCCGGTCGATGAGGCGGGCCGAGAGCGTCGCCTCGTCCGAGGGGCGGCCTTCGCGCCGGACGTATCGACTGCCGATGATCTTGCCGGCGGCGTAGAAGCGCTCCTCGTAGTCCACGGTCAAGGGGAAGAAGTCGCCCGGTTTGTCCTCGTTGCTCATCACGACCGTCGCGAGGACGGCGGTCTCGCCGTAGCGCCCGAGGACAGAACCGTTCGCCTGCCCGGCGAGCTTCGAGAACTCCAATGAGACCTCCTCTCTGTCCAAGGTCGTCTTATATAATTTTCTCTGCAGATCCATAATTGTTATTTTCTATAGTTCCTATCCCTGGTCTCCTGTCTCCGGTCGCTTGTCTCTTGACCCCGGTCCTTGATCTTAAGGAGGGCCCGCGGCATCCGCTCGATCTCCGTGAACTTCGTCGCGATCTCCTTGAGCTTGCCCGAAGAGGTGTGACCGAAGCCGGCTACCTCCACGTCGCGGCCCATCCCCGTCTTCAAATACTCCACGAGCGGAATGAAATCACCGTCGCCGGTCACGAGGACCACGACGTCGAGCATCGGCGAGTAGCGAACGGCGTCTACAGCGAGACCCACGTCCCAATCCCCCTTCTTCGTGCCGTCGGGATAGACCTGGAGGTCCTTCACCCGGAGGTCGAAACCGCTTTTCTTTAAGGCCTCGAAGAAGGAATCCTCCCCGAGGGCCGTATCGCTCTTCGCGACGTAGGCGAAGGCGCGGATGAGGGACCGGCGGCCGACGACGTTCCGGAGCAGTTCCTTGAAGTTGACCCGAGCGCGATAGAGGTTCTTCGCGGAATGGTAAACGTTCTGGACGTCCACGAAGACGCCCACCCGTTGAGAGGGATGTTCGTAAGACATTAGTCTAATTCCAACTTCTTTGCGATGCGATCGTAGGCCTTCTCGTTCTTGTCCTTCAGGTTCTGGAGGAAACGGCGGCGCTTACCCACCATCATCAAAAGCCCCCGGCGGGAATGAAAGTCCTTCGGGTTCTTTTTGAGATGATCGGCCAAGGCCTTGATGCGCCTCGAGAGGAGCGCGATCTGCACCGGGCTCGAGCCGGTGTCGGATTCGTGGACCTGGAAATCGCTGATCGTATTCTGTTTCTGCCTCTTCTTGAGCATTTTTCAGATTCTACCGCAGGATTAGCCGCTTGGCAAGCGGCCGTGGAGGTCGAACTTCCTTGGGGAGGTTCGACCCCCTAATTTTCTCGTTGGTTGTATAGCCAATATCTATTTTGCGACGCGAGTGATAAACTAAGATGATAAACTATGCCCAGTGCGGAAAAACTTTTGAACGACTATCTCGCCTATCTCGAGGTGGAAAGGAATCGTTCGCCGAAGACGCGTGAGAACTATGAGCGTTATCTCCGACTTTTCCTCAAGGAGTCGGGCGTGAAGGATATAACCGATCTCACCGAGACCGCCGTCCGCGACTTCCGCGTCGCCCTGGCCCGCCGGAACATCAAGAAGAACACCCAGAGCTATTACGTGATTGCCATTCGGAACTTCCTTAAGTTCCTCCTGAAGCGCGACTACGACGTCTTGGCGCCGGACAAGATCGAGTTGCCCAAGGTCTCGCGCCGGGACATCGAGGTCCTGGACTATGCCGAGCTCGAGTGCCTCCTCGCCGCCCCCAAAGGAAACTCTTTGCGGGCTCTTCGCGACCGGGCGATTTTGGAAACCTTCTTTTCGACCGGCCTCCGTCTCGCCGAGCTCTGTTCCCTCCCCCGCTACATCGATCTGGGCCGCGGGGAGATCTCCGTGCGCGGGAAGGGCGATAAGCTGCGCATCGTTTTTCTTGCCGACTCCACCAAGAAGGCCATTAAGAACTATTTGGAAAAGCGCACCGACACCGAAGAGCCGCTCTTTGTGAGTTTGACAAAGACCGGCAAGGTCATTGGCCGCATCACGCCGAGGGCGGTCCAGAGGTTGGTCGACCATTACGGCCGGGCGGCGGGAATTCCGAAAAAGTTGCATCCGCACCAGCTCCGGCACAGTTTTGCCACCGACCTTTTGATAAACGGCGCTGACATCCGCTCCGTCCAGGCGCTCCTCGGCCACGCGAACATCGCAACCACCCAGATCTACACTCATCTAACCAATAAAGAGCTCCGCGAAGTACACCAGGCCTTCCACGGCCGGAGGAGAAAATAATCTGTGCCCTCGAGAGGATTTGAACCTCTAACCCTTGCGGGACAGCGTCCTAAGCGCTGCGCGTATGCCAATTCCGCCACGAGGGCAACACTACGATTTTATCAGGTTTTTCTGATTTGACAAATCACCGGTTTTCTGCTAGTATTTAGGCAGAATTATTGTCACAATTAAGACTATCGGAATTGAAAGAAACTCGGAATAAAAGCGGAGGTTGTATGTCTATACCAGAAACGCCGGCAGAAGAGGTCAAGAGAAAACTGAAACAGATCGGCAAGACGGTCGGCCGAGTTGTCAGAAATCTTGACGACGACCTCATCCACGGCATTGCTTCTCTGCATGAAAACAAGAAGGTCCAGAGTTTTACGAAAGGACTCCTCAAGACGTGGAGAGATGTCCTGAAAGAGCTTGATAACGAAAAGAAAGAAAAACCTTGAAACTTGAAAGGAGGTTTATTATGCAAATGGGTTTCGCGATCCCCTCGAAAGGCAAAAAACATCGAGGTGAATCGGACGGCGACAAGCAAAAGCCGAGAGAGGTTCTTAACGTTGAGGTGGTTGGGCCGAAAGGCAGACAAAAACTATTCATCTCCGTTAGCATGGAGAACGGTGGTCTGATAGCAGACGCCGAAGGTGTCTTGATCGACGGCTTGATCTCTAAAGAATTCACAACCGGACAAAGCGGAATTTATGTCCACGAAGTTAAGTTCGATGGAAACGAACCAACTCGCGTTATCAGAGTTAAAATTGGCGATGGACCGATTCATAACTGGGAATCAGTCATTATGAACACAAAACCGCCGCGACTTCAACTAAGTCCAATAACAGCCGAACTAGAAAGGAGGTTTCCCGTATGAACCTGAAATCGATTTGGCAATGGATCATTACATTCGGTGGTGATGTCCTCGCCGCCATTTGGGGCAGTAAGCTTGCTGCCGAAGATGGTAACAAACCTGTTGGTGGTGCAAGCCCGGGTAAGATTCTTGGAGGATACCTCCAAGAAAAACTAGCCGAAAAGCTTGATCGCGGCACTCTACTCCATGAACTTCATACCATAAACGCTGATACCCAAGGCGGCATCCAGAAACTTATGGAACTCTACCTCGAACTCCAGGTGAAACACGTCATCTTCGTCGGGAATCAGGCCTACACGGAAGACGAACTGGGGTTGATGCTTATGCAGATACCAGTAGATGAACGTAGCACGGAGTATGTTATTTTGAACGACGTGCTTGTAGAACAGGGCCGTGAAGCCTTATTCTCTCAATTGGAAATACTGCGCAACAACAAGCTCCAACAAAAACTCGAAAAATTCGACGCCGTGGCCAAAAAGAAGATCGGCGAAGTTGCGGAGCCGATTAAAAATGCGGCCCGCAAGAACAGGGAGAACAAGGGCTATGTCATCCCTTCATACCTCGAATAGGTAGTTGTAATCATTCAAAAACCCGCTTCATCGGAAGCGGGTTATTATTTGACAAATTACATATATTATGCTAATATTCACCCAGTTTCTCATAATAGAAAATTAGTGGGATTGATAGAAAAACCTAAATAAACCCTTAATAAGGAGGTCTAAAATGCTTTCCGAATTGCTGAAAATGATCGCCTCTATCGGCGACAAGCCGGTGGTCGATTTTGTCGATATGGCGAGAAAGCTCGCCTTCATCAAAAAACCGCAAGAGCGATCGGTTTGGTCTGTGTATCTTCAGGCGTTGCTACGCTATGCCCTAGCGATTACCATCGCTCCGATGGTGTTGCTGGCCATAGGCATCGCAACCGACTGGAACTGGTTGATTGGGATCGTCGGCGTATTTTGGTCAATCTGCACTATCTTGATCTTCGTGATTGCCGCGCCTGTCGGGGTCCTAATTGAAATGATTGCTGACTACCCTTCCGGATTCGGTAAGAATTATGTCCATACGGTCGGTAAGGTGCTGGCCATGGAAACAGCGTTTGCTTTCGGCGCAATGATCGTTCCTGTCGGCAATAATCCGAATATTTTGCCGGTGGCGATCGTCGCGGTGATACTGCTCGCTTGGTTTTCTTGGTCTGGATCACAGGTGATAAAGGGTAAGAAGCCGAATAAGTTGGCAACGAAGCTCGTTGGCTCGGTCCTGACTATCACCATACTCGCTTTCTTCTTTCCGAATATCCTTCCGGTCGGAAGTAGTTGGATTCGTTGGGCAAACGAAAAAGTCTTGGATCTTAAAAAACCAGGACTTCCTCTCGCTCCGTTGGCCACTAGCCAAGCCGAACTGAACCAAGCGATAGCGCAGGCGCAACAAACGCAGAGCCCAATGCCTCCGGGAATGCAGGCAAACGTGTCTGCACAACCGATACAGCCGGCGGATATCCGTTTCGCTGGCAACGAGACATCAAAGGATGTTCCCTACACAACCGCCAGATGCACTCCCTGGGTTTATCTTCCCAGGACCACTGGTAGCTGGTCTACGGATTTGACCCCCGCTCTTACTACACCAGGACAATCGATATCCATCTATTGTCTTGATGGTAGGAAGTTCACGAGGACGTACGATCATAATCCGGTCATCTACCCAACACCTCAGGCCATCTCCATCGTCGGGGATAACTGCGAGGGGACGGCGACGATAAACATCCTACGTCTAGGTCATGGACAAGTGGCAATGTTGAGCCACTAAGTCCAAGTTCATCGAGCGCGAGCTCGGCGGGCGCGAGAAAACAAAACCTCGCGCCCTTTTATTTTCTAAATTCCGTACGTGTATGGGGCGACAATAAGAAATCCTGTGACGGTCAAAACCGCTATCGCGATGAGCGCGAGGCGCGCGGCGAAGTCGTTTTTCTCAATCAGCTTTCCGACGAAGATTCCGGCGAGGGCGATGGCGAAAAGCAGCGCCGGGAAGTAGTGATAGAGAAATGTGGCGCGATGGACAATGGTGAAAAACGGCATGAGACAAAAAATATAACCGACCATAAGAAGCAAGGCCGGTTTCATTTTTTCGTCAAAAAATCGCTTAACCCCGCTTTTGATCGTGAGCCAAAGCGCACCGATGACCGCGGTCGTCGAGGCGAGCCAGACGAACGGATTGCCGACGAGAACGATCCGCTTCGTGAATTCCATTGGTTTCCACATAAAAGGCCAGGCGTACCACGGGCTCATTAGTGGGTGAGAGGCCCCGCTCGTGTAGCCGGTTACCATTAAAAGTCCATTAACTATTACCGCTTTGACCGCCGCAATCGTCCGCGGAACGTTTTGATAAGCCCCGGTGATCTTTTGGAGTATCGGCCAGCCGAAAAGCCCAACGTCATAGCTTAAATACGCATTCGGGCGGGCGACGATACCACTCAAGCCTAATTCGGCAAAAACGAGCACGATGAGCGCGGCGACGGCGAACTTCCAGAAAACGCTCTTAACGTCCTCTTTCGGGATTCTCGACCAGCCAATTAAAAGTGCAGCGACGATCGGGCCGATAAAAACTATCGCCGTGAGCTTAACACTCAAAGCAAGGCCGAAAAGCAGTCCGGCAACGGTGGGTCGCGGTCTTTCTTTGAGAAAAAAATAGAGGGACCATAGACCGAAAGCAATGTACATTCCGTCCATTAGGACCAGGCGAGTGTCCAAAAGTAGCGCGTTTTCGAATATCAAAAGGAACGTGCCGGCGATGGCGGCAATGGGGCCGGCGAGCGCTCGTACGAGAAGATAGAAACCGGCGATCATCAGCAGGCCGAAAAGGACGCTGACGACTCTTAGGGGAACATAGGGGAATTGGCCGTACGGCACCGGGTTATAGTTGGTTTGGAGATTATCCGTCGCGACATTGTGATTGAAAGTAACATAATCGGCACCGGCCAAATCCACCCGCGGATAGAAGAGAAGCGGCAAAGCGTAGATCCATTTACCGAGGGGTGGATGGACATCGAAAAATATTTTTCCCGTAGCGTTATCAGCGGCGTAGGTCGTAAAATAGGCCTCGTCAAAGACCGGTTCGGCTGGCAAGACGATGCGATAGAGATGCAGAAAGGCGCTTAGAAGGACCAAAAAAATAAAAGCGACTGTTTCATATCGCTTCAAAAAATCCGCCATATTTTATTGCGCCTTGATGACGTTGGTGACTATCGTCTGGACGCCGCTTGCTAGAAGCGCCACGGCCGCCGCGATCACGGCGTAGAGGATAATCCTCTTCGCTTTGGTAATCTTTTCGTCGTCGCCGCCGGCCGTGACGAAAAGTATCGCCGCCCAGATGAGCATCCCGACCGCGATTATCCAAAAGATGCCAAAAAGGTAGTTCACCCAGTTATTGAGGGTGTTTTTAACGTCCGTAATCGATGTAATGGGCGGTGTTTGAGCGGCGGCGATCGCTGGGAGGAAGAAAACCGTGAGTGCGCCGAGCGTCTTTTTGATCATCACTTTTATAATACAACTTTATGTAAAAAAACAAACCCCGCTTGGCGGGGTTTGTTCATCGATCGATTTTAGGAGGTTGAACCAAGCAAGAGCCGTGTGACAATCGCTTGTAGACCGGTCGAAAGGAGGGCGATGGCCGCCGCGATGATCGCGCCGATAACGCGCTTCTTCGCTTGGCCGATCTTTTCTTCGTCGCCGCCAGCCGTGAGGTATAGGACCGCCGCCCAGATCAGGAATAATACAGTGATTATCCAGAAGATGGTGATGAGCCAGTTGATGATGTTGGTCAAACTGCCCTGCGCTTGGCCCAAGGATGTAATCGGGGCCACCGCCGTGATTCCCGGCGGTTGCTGAGCCAGCGTCGCGAGCGGCGTGACGATGGCCATCGTCATTACCGCAACGCTCACGATTTTTTCGAATTTCGTCATTTCGGTAGGTTGTGCTTTGTAAGCTCGACCTTTTATTGACTTAACAGACTTTGGATGATGGAAGTTATCCCCCAACCGATAAGAATTATAGCATAGCCGATGACGGCGTAAAGAACAGTCCTTTTGCCCGTCGCGAACTTCTCCTCGTTTCCGGCGGCGGTCACCATTTGTAACGCCCCTATAATAATCATACCGACTGCAATCGGTGTCGCGATGATCCATAACCAGTGGACGATGGATTGTATGAGTCCTTCTACGGTGCCGTTCTGGCAATTGGTGCTCCCGCTCGTGCAGAGAGGGTTAAGTAAGGAAATTGCTGTGGGACCAGGCGAAAGTGGCCCAGCTTGGGCTAAAACAGTCGATACACCGGTACCAACCGCTAAGACACACAAAGCTCCACTTAGTCCCAAAACAATCAATTCTCTTCTCATTCGTTTCATTTTAGCACTGAATTTGGGCCCACGGGAAGTCCAGCCGGCCGGTCAGGACCTGGAAGAGCGTGTTCACAATGAGCCACCCGCAGAGGATGATGATGAGGCCGATGATCGCGCTCGTCATTATCTTTCTCGCCTCGCCGAAGTTGCTCTCAGAACCGAAGGAGACCATCATCCGGATCGCGCCGTAGACGATGAAGACGACGGCGATGATTATCCCGAGGGGTACCGCGATGTTGTTTATGATGTTCCCGGCGACGATCACGGCATCGCAGGTCGAGCAGCCAATCGTGGAAGTGCCGGTCGTCGCGTTGCAGGTCTGGCCGCCCTGTCCCGTTCCCTGCCAGATGTTGAAGCTGAAGTTCGGCATCGCGGCCGAGGCCGTTTGGGCGAGAGCGCTGGAAACGGCGATGATGGCGAAAGCGACGATTAAAATTTTATGCATTTCAATATTGGGGAGGTTTAACCTCCTATGTTCTGCGCGAGCTGGTAGATCTGGTTTTGAGCTTGAGTCAGAGCCGCTTGAACAGTCGTTTGGCCCGTGAGGACACTCTGGATCGTTTGAGAAAGGATCTGGGCATCGGCGGCCGGGTCGGCCTCGTACCACGACTTCGCGATCAGGGCCTGTCTCGCGAAAGCGCTCAAGGTCGGGTCGCTTTCCTCATTATATATCACCTGGTTCAGGGCTGGTGGCTTGCCGGTCGCGGTCACGTAGGCGGCGGCGTTCGTCTGGTTCGTCGTCATATCCAGAATGAGGGTCCAGGCGAGAGCGGCGTGGGTGCTCTGTTTGGAGACGACGTAAGCCCAGTAGTTCGGGTAGGCCGCCACGACTCCGTTTTTGACCTGCGGCACCGGTACCGTCTCGATGTCGAGGAAAGGCTTCTGCGACTTTATCTGCGGAATGGCCGATTCGTAGTCGAAGATCATCGCTGTTTTGCCTTGGGCGAGGGCGTCAACTGGGTCGGGGAGCGTCGAGCTCCAGGTATAAACGGACGAGTTCGGTGAGCCGAACTGGACGTAGAACTGAAGGGCGTTCTGAGCCGCTTGGGAATTGAGGTTGAAGTTACCCGCGCGCGAGTCCAGGGCGACGCCGTTCTGGATCAAGAGAAGCGCCAGAAGATCGGAGGCGCGGGGAACGCTGTCGTTCGGGCCGCCGATCGCCGCCGCCGCTTGAATGATGTTCCCGGCCGCGTCCTTTTGCGTGAGCTTCGGGACGTTCGCCGTGAAATCGTCCCAACTCTGCCAGGTCGATGGGAGCGGCACGCCGGCCTGGTCGAAGAGCGAGCGGTTGTAGATCAAGGCGAGGGTGTCGATCGAGAGCGGCAGGCCGTAGACCTGACCTTGAGAAACGAAGTCCTGGACCACGACGGGCGGGAAAAGTTGTTGCAGGTTGAGGAGTGCGAACTGGGTCTGGGGAACGGGCGTGATCTTGTTCAAATTTGGCTGGAGGTCCGTGTTCGGGACCATAAAGATGTCCGGTCCTTCGTTCGCCGCGAGGGCGTTCAAGACGGCCGCCTCGTACGTCTTAGCGTCGGGGAAGCTCCGGTAGTTCACCGTGACGTTCTTATATGTCTGGTTGAAACTTTGGATGGCGGCACCATAGGCCGATGACGGGTCGCCGACGCCCCAGAAGTTCAAAGTCGCCTTGATGTTCTGGGGGTTCGTCTGCTGATTTTGAAGTCCTGGCAGGATGCCGATGAAGACCAAGGCGAATATCAAAACCACGCCGCCCCCGACAGCGATCATTATGATTTGATTGTGAGAGAATTTCATTTAAAGGCAAACTATGCCCACTAACTTATCCCCCTTCTCCAGGTTCATGATCTTCACTCCCTGGGTCGCGCGGGAAAGGACGCGAATGTCCTTCAAGGCCGTCCGAAGGGCTTGGCCCTTGGTCGAGAAGGCGAGCACCTCCGTTGTCGCGTCGTCCACGATGTGGGCGCCGATCACTGGACCGGTCTTTCCAGTGATTTTCGCGGTCTTGATGCCCGAGCCGCCGCGCTTTTGGACCTTGTACTCCTTGAGGAGCGTCTGCTTGGCGAAACCGTTCGCCATCACGGCGACCAACCTCCCCCTTTCCGCATCCTCTTTCTTTATTATATCAAGCCCGCTCACCATATCCCCCTTGCCGAGGCGCATGGCCTTCACACCCGAAGCGCCGCGGCCCATCGCCCGGATGTCCTTTTCCTTGAAACGGATGGCCTGGCCGAGGGCCGAGGAGATGATGATCTGGTCCTCCCCGCCCGAGAGCCGGACCCAACCCAGCGAGTCCCCCGCCGTAAGCTTGATGGCGATGATGCCGTTCCGGCGGACGTTGCCGAAGTCGCTCAAAGCCGTCTTTTTGACGATACCTTCCTTCGTGACCATCACGAGGAAGTTCTTGCCGCTCGCGAGCTCGTTCGAATAAGCCACGATTGCGCTCACCTTTTCCGTCCCCGGCATCTCGAGGAAGTTGTAGATCGCCCGGCCCTTCGCGGTGCGGCTCGCGACCGGGATCTCGTAGACCTTGGTCTGGAAGACCTTGCCTTGGTTGGTGAAAAAGAGGATGTTGTCGTGCGTGTTCGCGGAAAGGAACTGATAGATCAAGTCCTCCTCCTTGAGGTCGAAGCCGATGAGGCCTTTGCCGCCGCGCTTCTGGACGCGGAAGGTGTCAGGCGGCATCCGTTTGATGTAGCCGTCCTGGGTCAAAGTGATGAGCGCCTCTTCGGAAGCGATCAAATCCTCCTCCTTGAACTCCTTGAGACCGCTCGCGACGATCTTCGTCCGGCGGCCCTCCGGGAAGGTTTTTTGAAGAAAGGCTAGGTCCTCCTTGATGATCCCGAGGATCTTCTTCGGCTGTTTCAAAATAAGCTCCAGTTCGGCGATGAGCTTCCGCTTTTCCACGAGCTCGTCCTCCAGTTTCTGGTGTTCAAGGGCGGCCAGGGTCTGGAGGCGCATCTCGAGGATCGCGTCCGCTTGGAGCGCCGTGAGCTTGAAGCTCTTCATCAAGTTCTGTTTTGCGTCCTCGCGGTCCTTTGATCTCTTGATGGTCGCGATGACCTTATCGATGACGTCCAAGGCCCTAACAAGACCTTCCAAGATGTGCTCGCGCTCCTTAGCCTTCTTGAGATCGAACTCGGTCCGGCGGCGGATGACGATCTTCCGGTGCTCCAGGTAAGCCGCAAGCACTTCCTTGAGCGAAAAGATCTGCGGCTGGATGCCGTCCATAAGGGCCAGCATGTTCAAATAGAAGTTCTTCTGGAGCTCGGTGTACTCGTAGAGCTGGTTCAAGATCTTCTGGGGCGCGGCATCGGATTTGAGCTCGACGACGATGCGCAATCCTTCGCGGTCGGATTCGTCCCGGAGGTCGCGGATGCCGTCGATCTTCTTCTCGGTCACGAGCTCTGCCATTTTGGTGATGAGGTCGGATTTGTTCACTTGGTACGGGATCTCCGTAATGATGATCTGGAAAGCGCCGGACTTGCGTTCCTCGACCTCGGCCTTGGCCCGCATTGTGATAGAGCCCTTGCCGGTCGCGTAGGCCTCTTCAATGCCCTTTTTGTTGTAGATCACACCACCAGTCGGGAAGTCCGGTCCGGGCAGGAACTCCATCAGCTCTTTGACGGAGGCGTCGGTATGGTCGATCAAATAGGCCGTCGCGTCGGCGACCTCGCCCAAATTGTGGGGCGGGATGGACGTCGTCATGCCGACCGCGATGCCGGAGGCGCCGTTCAAAAGTAGGTTCGGGAGCTTGGCCGGGAGGTAGCGGGGTTCATCGCGCGTCGCGTCATAGTTGGGTTGCCACTCCACGGTCTCCTTCTCGATGTCCTGGAGCATCTCCTCGGCGATCTTCGAGAGGCGCGCCTCGGTGTAACGCATCGCGGCGGGGCTGTCGCCGTCAATCGAACCCCAATTCCCTTGGCCGTCGATCAACGGGTAACGCAAAGAGAAGTCCTGGGCCATTCTGGCCAAGGCGTCGTAAACCGAAAGGTCGCCGTGGGGATGGTATTTGCCAAGCACTTCGCCGACGACGTTCGCTGACTTCTTGAACTTCGCCGCGTGGGTGAGGCCCGAGTCCCACATCGCCCAGAGGATGCGCCGCTGGACGGGCTTCATGCCGTCGCGGACGTCCGGCAGGGCGCGCGAGACGATGACGGACATAGCATAGTCCAAATAGGATTCCTTGAGCTCCGCCGTGATCTCCCGGTCCTTGATGTTCTCCTTTTTGATGTCGTCCTCCATTGTGAAATATTAAATATTTAATGTTTAAACATCACTGCGTCGTGCTCGTCGCCTCCAATTGGAGTGTATTCGTCCTTTGTATCTGGTTTTGGAAATCCTGCCAAGCCCCGCCAATCACGTTCCCAATGTTTTGGAAGCCGCTCCCGAGGTCCTGCCAGACGATACCGAAACCCCGACCCAGCGTTCCGAAGAAAGAGCCAGTCTTGGTCTCGCCCGAGGCGCCAGGGAAAGACGTCGTCGCGCTCGAGGTGGCGGTCGCCACCTCCGGCGCCGCTTGCGGTAGGGTCATATTGAGGTAAACCAGCCAGAGGAAGACGACGACGATCATTAATACGGCGGAGACGCCGTACAGATACCGCCTTTTGGTCTTGTCGTCGGCGCGCTGGAGGCGCTTTATGAAATCGCGGGTCTTAGTGGCCGTTTCTTTGATGTTCGGCATCGTTAGACGGAAAGGCACTTGATCGCCATCGCCTTTGGCACCAAGTCCTTCTTCTTGAAGACCAATTTCTCCTCCGGGGAGCACTTTTCCTGCCCCATCTCTTTGAGGAGGTTCTTTGGATTCTCCGGGAAGGAGATGAGGACGATGCTCGGTTCGAGCTGGCGGATGAGCTTCGCGGCCGCGGCCGCCTCCATGAAGGACTTGCCGCCCGCGGGAATGATGAGGACGTCGCAGTCCGTCAAAAATTCTTGGACCTTCGGTTCAGGCTCCTTCGTAATCTGCCCCAAGACGGCGAAAGAGATTTCGTCCATCTCCATCCGGTAGACGGTCCGCTCGACGCCCTTATCGTTTCCGGCGCTCCAGCCCGTCACGTGGATGCCCTGCACTTCGTATTCCCCTTGGTGCGAGATGACGGCCGGACCCTCGTCCGATACCTCGACCGGCGCCGGCATTATTGTGTTCAAGACTAAGGCCGCTCCGCGGAGGGAGCGCTGATTTTCCGGGTCGAGGAGGACGGCGAGCCCCCCCGACGATATCTTGAAGTAGTCGTTGCCGAGAAAATTAATGACCATTAAGCTCTCTTATTTTACCTTAAAATGACTTGCTTTTCAATGCGGCCTCGTGTAGATTATTTACACTAATGAACGTCATCAAGGACAGTCCATCCACGGAACCGGTGCCGGTCTGGAAAAGCAATCCGGCCATTTTGCCGACGCTCCGCCAAGGCGACCTCGTCGAGGGCGTCGTTTTGGAAAAGGGTTCCAAAGAGATCGTCATCGACCTCGGCCGCTACGGCACGGGCGTCGTCTACCGTGGAGAATTGCAGAACGCCCGCGAGATTGCGCGGGACCTCGAGGTCGGGAGCCCCGTCCACGCCAAGGTGGTGGAGGTGGACAACGATGACGGCCTCGTGGAACTATCGCTCTCTGAAGCGGACAAGCAGCGCGCTTGGGCGGCCGTCGCCGAGCTCAAGGAAAAGGACGAACCCCTCAAGGTGAAACCGACCGGCTTCAACAAAGGGGGGCTCATGATGGACATCGAGGGATTGCACGCCTTCCTTCCCATCTCCCAGCTCTCCGCCGAGCACTACCCCCGCTCGGAATCGGCCGAACCAGGCCGGGCTGCCCAGATTCTCCAAACCCTCGTCGGGACCGAGATCGAAGCGAAGATCATCGACGTTAATCCGCGGACGGGTAAGCTCATCGTCTCCGAGCGCGCCGCGAAGGAAATCAGCGCCAAAGAACTGGCCAAGAACTACGCCGTCGGCCAGGAGATCGAGGGCGTCGTCTCGGGCGTCGCCGATTTCGGCGCTTTCATCCGCTTTACCGACAATCCGGCCGTCGAAGGTTTCATTCACGTTTCGGAGATCGACCACCGCGTCTTGGAGCATCCGAAGGAGATCGTCAAAGTGGACGACGTCGTGAAGGCCAAGATCGTGGACATCAAGGACGGTCGTATCTCCCTTTCGCTCAAGGCCTTGAAGGAAGACCCGTGGCTCACAGCCGCCGAGCATTATAAGGAGGGCGAGACCGTGCGCGGCATTGCTTATTCCTTCACGCCTTTCGGCGCGCTCATCAATTTGGACCACGGCCTCCAGGGGCAGCTCCCGGTCACCGATTTTGGCGGCGTGGCCGAGATGAAAAAGGCACTCGTCGCGGGCGACACCTACCCATTCACCGTCTTGAGCGTGAAGCCCGAAGACCACCGGATCATCTTGAAGTTCCAGAAATAGATAAAAATCACTCTAGGTCAGCGGTTTTGCTCCCGCCGACTTTTTGCATATAATTAACTCGCTATGAAGAATATCGGAAAAAACCTCTTGGGCGCCTTCACGCTTCTCCTCGTCATCGTCTTCATCTTTTCGCTCTTCGTGAACTTCGGCGGTCCCTCGCCGAAGAACTTGGACATTTCGCAGGTCGCGGCCGATGTCACTGCCGGCACGGTCAAAAGCATCACGGTGAACGGCAACGATCTCGCGATTACCCTCATGGACGGCTCGCAGGCCGTCTCGCAGAAAGAGACCGAGGCGAGCTTGAGCGACACCTTGAAGAACTATGGCGTGACCCCCGGAGCCCTTTCCAAGGTGGATGTAAGCGTCCAAGCCCAGAGCGGCTTCGATTATTGGCTGGGCCTGCTCCTCACGCCCGTCCTCACCATCGTCGCGATGCTCGTTCTTTTCTGGTGGATCTTCCGCCAAGCGCGGACGGGCGCGAACCAGGCGATGAACTTCGGCAAGATCAACATCCGCCTCTTTTCGGCGAATCGCGATAAGGTGACGTTCAAAGACGTCGCCGGACTCAAGGAATCCAAGGAGGAGTTGGAAGAAGTGGTTGATTTCCTCCGCCACGCCAAAAAGTTCTTGGACATCGGTGCCCGCATCCCGCGGGGCGTGCTCCTAATGGGTCCGCCCGGGACGGGTAAGACGCTCCTTGCGCGCGCCGTCGCGGGCGAAAGCGGCGTGCCCTTCTTCCATCTCTCAGCCTCGGAGTTCGTCGAGATGTTCGTGGGCGTGGGCGCCTCGCGCGTCCGCGATCTCTTCGCCACGGCCAAGAAAGCCGCCCCGTCCATCATCTTCATCGATGAGATCGACGCCGTCGGCCGCGAACGCGGGGCGGGCTTGGGTGGCGGCCACGACGAGCGCGAGCAGACGCTGAACCAGATTCTCGTCGAGATGGACGGCTTCGAGCGCGATTCGAACGTCATCGTGATGGCGGCGACGAACCGGCCCGACATCCTGGATCCGGCGCTTCTCCGTCCCGGCCGCTTCGACCGGCGCGTAATTCTGGACATTCCCGACATGAAGGACCGCGAGGACATTTTGAAGATCCACTCCAAAGGAAAGCCCTTTGACAAGAATGTCGACCTCAAAACCGTCGCCGTTCGGACGCCCGGGTTCTCCGGCGCCGATCTCGCGAACCTGATGAACGAAGCGGCCATCTTCACGGCCCGCAACGATCGGAAGACCATCACCCAGGAGGACATTTTGGATTCCATCGAAAAGGTGATGCTCGGCCCGGCGCGGAAGAGCCGCGTCATATCGACTAAAGAGAAAGAGATCACCGCCTACCACGAGGCCGGTCACGCCTTGGTCGCCGTCTCTTTGAAGGACGCCGACCCGATACATAAAGTATCCATCATTAGCCGCGGCATGGCGGGCGGTTACACCTTGAAGTTGCCGATCGAAGAACGGCACCTCAAGACCCGGGCGGAATTCCTGGCCGATCTCGCCGTCTCCTTCGGCGGCTACGTCGCGGAGTCGCTGGTCTTCAAGGACGTTTCGACCGGCTCCTCGAGCGACATCAAGGAGGCGACCGATCTCGCGCGGCAGATGGTCACGCGGTATGGCATGAGCGAAAAGCTTGGCACGCGTACCTTCGGAGCGACGCAAGAGATGATCTTCCTCGGCCGCGAGCTCACGGCGGAGAAGGACTATTCGGAGAGCATCGGCACGGAGATCGATGCCGAGATTAACAAGCTCATCAAGAAGACCTACGACTTCGCGAAGAAGGCGATCTCCTCGCGCCGCGACGCCCTGGACAAGATCGCGAAGGCGCTCATCGAGAAAGAGACCCTGGAAAAGGACGAGTTCTACGCCCTGCTCAAGAACCTCCGCTTGAAGCCGGCCGCCATCACGGCCTAAATTTGACGCCGCCGTTCTTTTGGCGGAAACTTTGGAAAGATACGGGCCAGTAGCATAGCGGCTAATGCAACGAGCTTATACCTCGTAGACCGAGGGTTCGAGTCCTTCCTGGCCCACCAGAGGGCGATTAGCTTAGTGGTAGAGCGTCTCGTTTACACCGAGAAGGTCGGGGGTTCGATCCCCTCATCGCCCACAAAAAGTTCGTTTGACACGCCCGCCCGCCGGGCGTAGTTTCTATATGTATGACCGACGTTTTCAACACCTCATACGGCTTGAAGATCGAGCTCCAAGAGATCGTCCAGGAGATAATCTCCTTCATGCGGGCCAAGCCGAATTCGGAGTACAAGGTGATCATCGGGAGCGACTCGGAGCTTTTGGAGGACAAATCCGCCGACTTCGTGACGGCGATCGTCGTTCACCGTAGAGGGAACGGCGGCCGCTATTTCTGGCGCCGGATGAAACTCGGTAAATTCTACAACCTCCACGACCGCATTGTGCGGGAGGTGATGCTCTCTTTGGACGCCGCAAAGATTTTCTTCACGGCCTTGAAGACCGAGACGGCAAAGCAAGACCCGGAAAATTCTCTCCATTGGAGCTTCGAGATCCACATCGACGCGGGCGAGAACGGTCCGACGAAGACCCTCATCCAAGAGGTCGTCGGCATGGTCCGGGCCTCGAACTTCGAGGCAAAAACGAAGCCCGAAAGCTACGCGGCCAGCAACGTGGCGGATCGCTACGTTTAGGAAGCCCGACTTTCAAATTTTTTCGTCGGTGTTACAATACACCTCACCTATTTATGGACAAATTGGTAATAGATATTGAAACCAAGAACTCCTTTGAAGACGTGGGCGGCCGCGAAGGCCTGAAGAAGCTGGATGTCTCCGTCGTCGGCGTTTATTCGTACGAAAAGGACGAATACATTGCCTTCGACGAGCACGAGCTCGCCGCCTTGGGCGAGCTCCTCCAAAAGTCGCATCTCATCGTGACCTTCGCCGGAGTGCGATTCGACATTCCCGTCCTCGAGAAATATTTCCCCTGGAACATCAATGCCATCAAGCACTACGACATTTTGGAGGACGTGGAAAAGCGCCTCGGCCGGCGTATCGGATTAGGCATCCTCGCCGAGGCGAACTTGGGCGTCGGCAAGACCGGCCACGGGATGGACGCGATCGAGTTCTACCGGAACGGTGAGATGGAGAAGCTAAAAAGCTATTGCCTGAACGACGTGAAGATCACGAAGGACCTTTACGAGATGATAAAAAAACAGGGCTATCTTTGGATACCGGAGCGCAACACTTCACAAATGACCAAACTGGTGCTACCGTATACGGAAGAAGAACCGCCTCAAAACCAATTATTTTAAATATGTTCAATCTCGGTAAAAACAAATATTTTGTCGCTGGATTCGCCATATTGATGGCGGTGGGACTCATGGCTGCCTACATTCCGATGCTCTTTCCGCAGGTCCCGGCCGGGAATACCGGCGTCGTCTCGGGCGACATTTTGGGCAACGTCTCCGGCGACATCTCCGGCACGGCCCAGCTTAACCAGAACGCCTTAAGCGGCACCGACGTCCAGACGGCGACCTCAACGCCGACCTCGACTGATAAATCGGCCAGCTTGCCGTCGAGCTTATCCGGTCTTCAGGACGAACAGAACTCTCTGAACGACATCAACAATCTCCTGAACCAGAGCCAATAGATCGGATTTGGAGAAAAACCGTCCTGAGCTTGCCGAAGGATGTTTTTTTGTTTTCTGGAAATTAAATTGCTTCTAGCTTACATTTAAGATAATCAAATGAAGGATAAAGAGATTCAAAAATTGATTGGAGCCGAAGAAAAACGCCAGAAAAGGACGGTCAATCTGATCGCCTCGGAGAACTTCGTCTCCGGAGACGTTTTGGAAGCGCTCGGTTCGGTTTTCACCAACAAATACGCGGAAGGTTATCCCGGCGCGCGGTATTACGGAGGCAACAAATTCGTTGACGGGCTCGAAAAGCTCGCGCAAAACCGCGCCTTAAAACTGTATAAATTGAGCCCCAAAACCTGGTCCGTTAACGTCCAGCCCTACTCCGGTTCCCCGGCCAACCTCGCGATTCTTTACGCCCTTGTACCTGTCGGAGAAAAGATAATGGGAATGGACCTTAATATGGGTGGCCACCTGACGCACGGATACAAGGCGAGCATCACTGGAAAATTATGGAAGCAGGTGCCTTATGGTGTGGATAAAAAAACCAAAAGGATCGACTATAATGAACTTTCAAGGATTGCCAGAAAAGAGAAGCCGAAGCTCATCATTGCCGGTGGGAGCGCCTATTCGCGGGCTATTGATTTCAAAAAATTCAGAAAAATAGCCGACGCGGCCGGAGCCATTTTACTCGTGGATATGTCCCACTTTGCCGGTCTCGTCGCTGGCGGCGTTTATTCTTCACCCTTTCCGTACGCTGACGTCGTGATGACGACAACGCACAAAACGCTTCGCGGTCCGCGCGCGGCGCTCGTCTTTTCAAAAAAGGAATATTCTCCGGCGATAGACAAAACGGTCTTCCCCGGCCTTCAGGGCGGACCGCACGCGAACGCGATTGCGGCCGTCGCCGTAGCGCTAAAAGAAGCTAGTGAACCGAGTTTCAAAAGATACGCGCGGCAGGTAATCAAAAACGCCCAAGCTCTCGCGGCGGGACTCCAAAAGCGCGGCTGGCGTATCGTCTCCGGCGGCACGGACACACACCTATTTTTGGTTGATACGATGAGCCGCGGTATGAGCGGTAAGACGGCGAGCGAGAAACTGGAGAAGGCCGGGATTATCGTGAACAAAAATATGCTCCCCTACGATACGCGCAAGCCGTCCGATCCCTCCGGCATCCGTCTCGGCACCGCGGCTATGACGACGAGAGGAATGAAGGAAAAGGATATGAAGAAGCTAGCAGAAAAGATAGATAAGGTCTTGGGAAAATGATTATAGATGGTAAACAAATAGCGGCGGAGATAATCGCCGAGCTTAAGAAAAAGCCGAAGCCGAAAAAATTCTTCGCGGCTTTTCTGGTCGGCAACGATTTTGCCTCGGCGAGTTTCCTGAACCAAAAGAAAAAGATCGCAGAAGAATTGGGTATTGATTTCCGTTTGTATAAGTTTCCGGAGGCGGTCTCACAAGACGAACTGCGGAAGGAGGTTTTGAAGACCGCCGAACACAAAAATTGCGGTGGCGTTATCGTCCAATTACCACTCCCCGCTTCGATAAGCGCCCAGTATGTTTTGAACGTCATTCCGCGCGATAAGGACGTGGACGTGCTCGGTGAAAGAGCGCTCGGTGCCTTCTATGCCGGCCGAAATTCGGTTTTGCCTCCAGCCGTTGGAGTTGTAGAAATCGTTCTACAAACTACTCACCACTCACTACAAACTAGTGCCGTAGCCGTGCTCGGTGCCGGGGCTTTAGTCGGCAAGCCGATAGCGGCCTGGCTCACGGGTAAGTGCAAAGAGGTTTTTATTTTGGACAAAGGCAACGATTTAAGTACTTTGAAGAACGCCGATGTAGTCATCTGCGGCGCAGGCGTTTCCGGTCTTGTGAAGCCGGAGATGCTCAAGGAAAACGCGCTCGTCATAGATTTCGGCTACAGACTAAAGGATGGCAAACCCTCCGGAGATTTTGATTCGTCAGGTTTACTCACTACTCACTACTCACTACAAACTATTTCGTATACTCCCACTCCCGGTGGCACCGGGCCGATTCTCGTCGCGAAACTATTCGAGAACTTTTTTACTCTTCTTCGGCCGAAGGATTAGTGCTTGGGCTAGAGATGACGGTCTTCTTCTCCGAGGCCTCGATGGTGGCTTTTTTGATCGCCTCCAATAGTTTTTTATCCTCCTTGAGTTTCAATCGGACGTTGTCGAACCCAACTCCCAGTTTTTCCTCCCCAAAATAGAAGGTTGCGCCGTTCTTCTTCACCACCTCGTATTTGATGGCGGTGTTCAAGACGTCGGCTTCGTAGGAAATGCCCTCGCCGAACATAATGTCGAACTCGGCGATCTTGAAGGGCGAGGCCACCTTGTTCTTCACGATCTTGGCCTTCACCCGATTGCCGATGGATTCATCCCCCTTCTTGATCTGGGCGATGCGGCGAATGTCGATGCGGACCGAGGCGTAGAACTTAAGGGCCATGCCGCCCGGCGTCGTTTCGGGGTTCCCGAACATTATGCCGATCTTCATCCTCGTCTGATTGATGAAGATGATGATGGTGCCGGATTTGTCGGCGATTGCCGTCAGTTTCCGCAGGGCTTGGGACATCAAACGCGCCTGGAGGCCCATATGCGACTGGCCCATCTCGCCCTCGATCTCCGCCTTGGGCGTGAGGGCCGCGACGGAATCCACGACGACGATGGCGATGGAATTGGAGCGCACCAAGCTTTCCAGGATGTTCAGCGCCTCTTCGCCGTTATCCGGCTGGGAGATGATGAGGTCCTTCACCTTGACCCCGATGCGGGCGGCGTACTCCGGGTCCAAGGCGTGCTCGGCATCGATGAAGGCCGCCTTGCCGCCGCGCTTTTGGGCCTCCGCCACGGCGTGGAGGGCGAGCGTCGTCTTACCGGAGCTTTCCGGCCCGAAGATCTCGATCACCCGGCCCTTAGGCAGCCCGCCCGTGCCGAGGGCGAGGTCCAGCGAAAATGAGCCGGAAGGGATGGTCTCAACCTTGCTGTGGCGCGCGTCGCCCAAGCGCATCACCGCCCCTTCGCCGAAGCGCGACTGGAGTGATTCGATGAGGGAATCGATGCTGCTCTCCCCGCTTTTAACCTCTTTTTTCTTTGAATTAGCCATTGGTAGTTGAAGTTCCGTTAGTGCTGGTCGGCGCGTTATAGAAAACCTGTTTGGTCTCGGTGAAAGTTTGGCCGACGAGCTTTTTGAGTTCGAACTTGAGCGTATTGAAACCGGGTTGGAGGACGAGATCGGCCTGGAAACGGCCGGACCTGTCTGGGTAAATCTCCTCGCCGTTCAGGATCAATTGATCCGCCGGATTCATTGTACCTTGGACCGGGAGATTTGGCGACGCGACGGTCGCCGGGAGCGGACCCAAATTGAAGGACGGCGCGCCCAAAAATCCTGGCAGGCGCAGGATGATGTAGCCGAAGACGATGATGATGAGGATTATGATCGCGACGACCTTCTTATTGACCTTCCCCGCCCGAAAGCGGTTCTGGGGCAACACGTCCGCCGGACCGGGGCGCTTGATGCCGCTCTTGTCCTTCAAGTATTCCGACCAAAGTTTCTGGCCGTCCAATCCGAGGACCTCGGCGATCTTCACTAAATAACCATGGATGTAGGGCGCGGCTGGAAGTTTTTCGTACTTCTCGTCCAAGAGAGCGGCGAGCATGCTCTCTTGGATGCCGGTCGCTTCCGAAAGGCGGGCCAGGTTCAGGCCCTTGAGCCGCAAGGCCTCGATTATCAAATTGGCCAGGTTATGCTGGGGTTCCTGAGGTTCCACACCGCCATTATACCCCACCTCCCGCCGATTTATCCACCGGAATTATCGAGGTTCAACCTCGATAATTTTTGACTAATTCCCTTCCTCGTAAACATCGCGCGGCTTGGCGCCTTCGCCTGGGCCGATGATGCCGCGCTCCTCCATTATGTCCAACAGCCGGGCGGCTCGAGCGTAGCCGACCTTGAGCCGGCGCTGGAGCAATGAGGCCGAGGCCTTCTTCGCGGCCCGGACGGTCTCGATCGCCTCGCCCAAAAGTTCGTCATCGTCGCCGCTCCCGTCCAAGGCGTCGAGGTCCAAGGCGATCTCCCCGCCGTTCCCGTTCTCGAAAGCTACCTCGTCCCCTTCCACAGATTCGTTGTTGTCGCGGATGAAGTTCGCCACCTTTTTGATCTCCTCTTCGGTGATGAAGGCGCCCTGCACGCGGAGCGGTTTCGAGGTGTCGGCCGCGACGAAGAGTGCGTCGCCGTGGCCCAAGAGCTTTTCGGCGCCGGCGGTGTCCAAGATCGTCCGCGAATCGATCTGTGAGGCGACCTGAAGGGCGATGCGCGTCGTGATGTTCGCCTTGATGAGCCCGGTGATGACCTCGACCGAGGGCCGCTGGGTCGAGACCACGAGGTGGAGACCCGTCGCCCGGGCCATTTGGGCAAGGCGGATGATGGAACTTTCGACCTCGTGGCCGAAGGAAGTCATCAGGTCGGCCAATTCGTCGATGACGATCACGATGTAAGGCAGACTGCGGCCGCTTGAATTGTAGCTTTTAATGTCGCGGGCGCCGGCCTCGAGGAGGAGCTGGTAGCGCCGGTCCATTTCCTGGATCGCCCAGCGGAGGACGCCGATGGACCTCTTGTTCTCGGTGATGACGGGGGCGAGGAGATGCGGAATGCCGGTGTAGACCGAAAGCTCCACCCGCTTCGGGTCGATCATCAGGAGCCGGAGCATCTCCGGCGAGTTCTTATAAAGGAGCGAGATGATGAGCGAGTGGATCATTATGGACTTGCCGCTTCCGGTCGCGCCGGCGACGAGAAGATGGGGCATCGTCGCGATGTCCTTGAAAATTGGTTCGCCCGAGACGTTCCGGCCGATGGGAAAGGCAAGATCGCCGGCCTTCTGGAATTCGGGGTAAAGGAGAACACTGCCAAGGCGGACGACGGCCGCCGCCTTGTTCGGTACCTCGATGCCGACGAGCGACTTACCCGGGATGGGCGCTTCGATCCTGATCGGATGGGCGGCGAGAGCCAAAGCGAGGTCTTGGTGGAGCGCGGTGATGCGCGAAAGTTTCACCCCTTCGGCGGGCTTCAAGGTGTAGCGGGTGACGGTGGGGCCGACATTGATCTCTCCCATCTCGACCGGGATGCCGAAGCTGTCCAGGGTGCGCTTGATGACGTTCGCGTTCGCCCGCAGATCGCCGATCGTGGGCTTCTCGGTCGTCGAGGAAAGGAGCGACAAGGGCGGCGGGACGTAATTTTTGATGTGTTTCGGGACCGCGCTCATTCTCGGCATTGGGATATCCGCCAAAACCTCGGGTTCTCTCTTTTTTTTCTCCTCCTTCGGCGCCTCTTCCGCTTTTTCTTCCATCGGCTCCGGCGGGAGGCTCACTTCCGGCATCTCCTCCTCTTCCGGCGTTTTCCGAGAGAGCTTCAAAGGCCTGTTCACGATGATGAGGAAGGAGACGATCATCGCGACGATCGTGATGATGAGGGCGACCGGGATGCCGAAAGGCGTTTTTAGCGCCCCCACGATATTGCCGATCCATCCGCCATTCCCCGGTGCGACGATGTCGATAAAGCCGAGGGCGGAGAGGATGAAAATGCCGCCGCCGATCAGCGTGGACCGGAAAAGTTTCTTCCGGTCAGGCGCGAGAAGGGCGAAGACGATTATGAGAGCGACGGCCGGGAGGAGAAAATAACCCCAGCCGAAGAGCTTGTCGAAGAGCGAATAGAAAGCGGCACCCCAAGGACCGGCCTCCCCGGTCGCGGCCAGCGTGAAGATGACGGCTAATCCGGCGAAGACGACGACCCAGATGCTCTTCTTGGTCTCGGGGTGGAGGGGCGAGACATTCTCCTTCCGATCGAAATTCCGTTCCCGGCCTTCCGAATTCTTTTGTTCGGACCTTCTCTCACCGTTCTTCTTTTTCCTCCGTGCCATAGCTTTTTAATTAAAGTGTAAATTGAGCTAAAATTCAAATCATGGAATTCAAATTGTCCGGGAAGAAGGTGGTCATACTCGACTTAGATGGGACGCTCGCGAAAAGCAAACAGCCGCTGGACCGGGAAATGGCGCCTCTCCTCGCCGCGCTGACCAAAAAGACCGTGGTCGCCGTTATCGGCGGAGGCAAGATCGCCCTTTTCCGCAGGCAGGTCCTTGCTCCCCTGCGGCCTTTCCGACCAGATCTGCGGGACCTTCGCCTTTTCCCGACGAACGGGGCCGCGCTTTACCGCTGGAACGGCAGCTGGAAGAAGGTTTATGAGTCGGAACTCTCAAAAGCCGACGCGGCGCGCATCAAATCGGCCGTAAAAACCGCTCTTACGGAGATCCATTTCAAGCATCCTAGGCGCCGTTACGGCCCATTGGTTGAGGACCGCGGAGCACAGATCACGTTTTCGGCCCTCGGCCAACGCGCACCCCTCTTGGCCAAAATGAAATGGAACCGCAAAAGTGACATCCGGCCGGTATTGGCCAAAGAACTCAAGAAACTTTTGCCGGGATTCAACGTTCAAGAAGCCGGCCTCACGTCCGTGGACGTCACGAAGGAGGGCATTGATAAAGGTTATGCCATCCGTCGGCTGATGCAGTACCTTCATTTAAAGAGAAGCGAGGCTCTTTTCGTGGGTGATGCCATTTCCCCCGGTGGTAACGATTACCCGGCCAAAAAAACCGGCATCCCCTGTCTCAAAGTTTCGGGGCCGGAGGAAACGAAGCAGATGATCAAACGGCTCCTTGATTGACATTTTTATAGCTTTGTGCTAGATTAAAAGGCACTTAACAAAAGAATAAGGAGGTTGATTATGTTTGCTATTTTAATAGCAACTACACTGTTCATGATTGGGCTGGCATCCATGACCGTAGCTCATGGATTATGGCTGGAAGGTAAGGGGCATAACCAGCTTAAGTTCAAAATGGTTCTCGGTGGGCTTATCAGTTTGACGATCGCCATCATCCTAACGATCGTCTATTATCCTCTACCGATACCCTCGCACTGGAAGGTGATCTTTACCGTACTGGTCGCCCTGTTCATTTGGGACATCCTGAGGTTAAGAATCGCCGCCGGACACCCATCGATTCGCTCGGAAATCATCAAGAGAATATGGGTGAAACACGTCGTTTCCGGCATGTACAGGAATAGGTAGTCAGGTTTAATACCGGGTCGTTGTCTAAAAGAACAACGGACCCGGCTTTTATTTTAAAAACCAGTAAACCGGCTTAGATCAAAAAACTTGAAAAACCTGTAAAACCTGTTTAATCAGATAATGCGACAAAACCTACACCTGCTATTAAACACGCATATTTACTGACTTATCAGGTTTTTTAATTTAATGGTGCGATTATTTCGGCCTAAATTTGACATAAAAGTGTAAAACATGTGAAATGCTGCTCAATATGTCAGAAGCCGATAATGCGATGGTTATTGTATTATTAGGTTTTTGATTAAAAAATATGTTTCGCGGCAAACATATTTAAAATGAGGTTTCTCTGAAATATTTGCTCTTAAAAGTGCTAAAATTATCTCAAATGACCCAAAAGTCGAATCTTGGGCGCAAGGGAGAAGAATTTGCTGTTACTTACTTGAAGAAGAACGGCTATTGGATGGTTGATCGGAATGTGAAGATCTACCATGACGAGCTGGATATCATCGCCGAGGCACCAAACAAGACGCTGGTTTTCGTTGAGGTGAAGACGGTGACGGACCCGGGGGATTTTGGGGCTCGGGCCGAAGAGCATATGACGAAGGAGAAACGTGAAAGATTCGAACGGGCGGCCTCGCTCTATGCCGGGAGTCATCCGAAGGAGATCAGCAACAAGAGGGGTTGGCGCTTGGACGTGATCGCGCTCACTGCCTACGACAATTCATTCACCTCGAAGCACTACGAGAACATTTGACAATAAGATAATTTAGTTTTATTATATCAATCAAGAAACTTAAAAAGAGAGGCAGATTATGGGGCGGTATAAGGATGAAAGATTAGACACGCTAGTACGGCGTGCGGAAGAGTACGAACTAGCCTGAGAAGACAATAAGGTTTACACCTTCCACGACGAGACGCTGGTTTTGAAGGAGAACGGCGCCGAGATTAAGGAAGACAAAGATTCGTTGGCCACCAACTTCGGTGGACGCATGTTCGAGCTCACGTTCGAGAATCACCACTTCGTGCACGTTTGTACGCCAAACAGTGATATTTGTACGAAATCGAAACCGATCTTATAGCCGCGCCCCGCGCGGCTTCTGTATTTATAGTCCCGGGGTGCCCCCGGACTTATATTTGACAAATATATCCTGTTGAAGTATAATATGCGCAGAAATGGTTGAAAACTGGACATGTAAATAAACCCGCGCTGGCCGGATAACGCCAGAAGGAGATTGTATGAATTTCCAAGGATTCCTGCAGGTGGTAAAGGGCTATTCGCAATATCTGGAAGTAGCGAAACCGTATTTGCCGGGGATAGTGACCGTAGTCACACTGCTTTTACTGAACTACTTGTACATCACAAAGTTCTTCTTAAGGAAGATCTTTGTGGATTTTGTCGTGTTTGCAGTGCTGGCTATTGGCGTATCTTTCGCCGGCTTAAGCTGGGTCTCGTACGCATCGATTGTAAACCCCAGTTTCAGCACGGTGGGTTCGATTGAAACGCTGGCAATAGTGGCTGGAGTGATACTGAGCGTCGTTGCCAACCTGTGCTTGTCATTTGCCTATCACGACCCCAATCTTAGGTAGAAATTTGAGCCCGGTGGAGAAAATTGAAAATTCTCCGCTGGGCTTGTCTTTTTTCTTGAATGTGCTATAGTGCTTGCGTACTTGACCGCTCCTTGAGAGCGGCAAAATTTTAAAGGGATATGGATCTCAAATCATTGGCCGTCGCGGTGGACCAGATCGCTGCGGAAAAGGGGATACCGGCGGAGAAAGTGATGGGCGCCATCGAGGCCGCCATCGCCGCCGCCTATAAGCGCGAATACCGCAAGCGCTCCGAGGTCGTCCGGGCCAAATTCGACCCGAAGACGGGGGATATGGAGTTCGCCCAAGTGAAGACCGTCGTCGAACCGTCCGAAGTGCGCATCGTCGCCGAGGGAGAGGAAGAACCGCAGACGGCCGCCGACAGCGAGGAACTTCTGCCCCGGTACAACGAGGACCGCCACATTTTTTTGGCGGAGGCGAAGAAGATTAAAAAGGACGCCAAATCCGGCGACGAGCTGGAATTCCCGTTGGAATCCCACGCCGATTTCGGCCGCATCGCCGCCCAAACGGCGAAACAGGTCGTTTTGCAGAGCCTGCGGGATGCGGAGCGAGCCTCCGTTAAGGAGGAGTTCGCCGACAAGGAAGGGGAGATTGTCTCGGGCGTCGTCCAGCGCTTCGAGCGCGGCAACGTCTACGTGAACCTCGGCCGGGCGATAGGCATCATGTATCCGAACGAAAGCATCTCTGGCGAGCACTACCGCCTCGGCGACCGGATGCGCTTCTACGTTTTGGCCGTCCAAGACGACGTCCGTCGGCCGGGCATCGTCCTTTCTCGCTCGCACCCGAACTTCGTGAAGAAGCTCTTCGAGCTCGAAGTGCCGGAGATTGCGGAAGGGACCGTTGAGGTCAAGGAAATCGCCCGCGAAGCGGGGAGCCGGACCAAGATCGCCGTCGCCTCCAAGGAGGAAGGCGTGGACCCGGTGGGTTCGGCCGTCGGCCAGCGCGGCACGCGCGTAATGGCGGTGACGAACGAACTGGGGAACGAGAAGATTGATATCATCGAATGGTCCGACGACCCGGAGAAGTTCATCGGTAACTCCATCTCGCCGGCCAAGGCCAAGCTCGTCGAGATCCTGCCGCGGCGCGAGGCGCGGGTCCTGGTTTCCGAAGATCAACTCTCGCTCGCAATCGGCAAGGGCGGGCAGAATGTCCGTTTGGCCGCGAAACTCACGGGGTGGAAGATAGACGTGCGCTCGCAATCCAATCCCGACGCGGTCCTCGAGGGCGGCGTTGCGGCGGCCGAGGCTGAGTCCGCGGACGAAGGCACCGCTGATTTCGGCGAAGCGGAAGCGCCCAAGGAAGCGAAAAAAGAAGTCGCAGAATAGTTATGAAATTCAAATTCGGCGGAGTATTGATTTGGAAGAACGGGAAAGTCCTTTTGGTGCAGGAAAAACACAAAGCGGCGAGGGGCCTCTGGTCGCTTCCTTTGGGTTTTGTCGAGAAAAACGAGACCTTGAGGGAAGGAACGGTCCGGGAAGCGAAAGAAGAAACCGGTTACGCTGTGCAGCTCAAGAAGAAGATGAGATCCATCTTCGTAAAGGCGCGGGACTTCCATAGCGCCCACCCTTTCCTTCGGGGGAGAGTGCATCTCACCGTGTTTTACGCGGAAACGGTCGGCAAGCGGTCGCGGAAGACCGAGCTTAAAACTGGCTGGTTTTCCAGGCGGGAGATCGAAGCGCTAAATTTGCGAGGCGACTGGGAGAAAAAAATTCTTTTGCCAAAGCAGCGAGTTTCTGACAAAGTACGTTAAATTCTAAAAAAACGGCTCGTCATTCGACGGGTCGTTTTAGTTAAGATAGATAGATTAACTTATTGTTTGTTGCTCGGCCAGATCATCCTTAGTGCTCGGAAACCGATGCACGCCCAGGGTTTTCGGAGAAGAAATCGGTACAGTTGCATCCGCCTCTTCTCGTATGAAGCAAATGATTCTTCGGTCGCCCAATATGGTTGGCCGGGGACGTCTTTGTCGTACGGACCATCCGAGGACACCCCGAACATCTTGAGCTTCCCGCCATAATACAGCCTGTTCACCGTAAGGAAAGATAATTCAGTCCTCTTGATGTGCAGTGGGTGATCTACTATCGCAATGGCATTTTGCTCGCCGCCATCGCAGTGCAGACAAAGGGTCGCGGCCCTAAGTGCCTCAAAGGCGTTATTGTGCGTCCGGTAGGACGCGTTCTCAATAATCGTTGGCACTGCCCCACTTGCACTTCCATTGTAAGCGGGTTTGGTCCAATAGAGATTATTCATTGAATCGGCCTCTGTCACACCGTTGACCTTATAACCTCCAGAGAAGATAATCCTGATACCGTTTTTCGCCGCAGCGAGCATTTTGTAACGGATGCTAGGTTTATTTGCGATCTGCCGGCACGTTTCGACTACCGCGTCACTCATTTTACTCGGCGTTCCGTCGGCGTGCAGGCCGTTCCCAATCCCTATGATAATCAGCAATTGCTTACACCTCCTTTTGTTAATTTTATCCTGGCAATAGATTATAACTATCGAGTCATTTCGTCAAGAAAAACCCCGCCTTGGACGGGGTTTGTGATTATTTACATTCAATCGCTCTTCACTTTTAGCTTTTTCGCCTTGGCCCGGTCGAGCTTCGGCATCCGGATCGTCAGAACGCCGTTTTTGAGTGTCGCCGCGGAATGCTCCGGGTCCACCTCGTGCGGGAGGATGACGGTGCGGGAGAACGTTCCCCAGAAAAGTTCTTGGTAGAAGTAGTCCTTGTCGCTCACCTTGTCGCTCCGCTCGCGCTCGCCGCGGATCGTGACCGATTCGGTCGTGATGTTCACCTCGAGTTTGTCGTCCTCGACGCCCGCGACCGTGGACTGAACAATGATGTCATCGCCGTCCTCGTAGACGTCGACGGTGAGGGTTCCTTCGCCTTCGTCAGCGCCGACTGCCGCCTCTTCCCTTATCTTAAGCGGCGTCGGGGCGCTCTTCACTTTGGCGAGCTCGACGAAGATATCCTTTTTCTCGTTGTTCTCTTCCATCCCGCTCATTATATCAGAAATGGGGACGCGCGACCTCTTCCCGCTTCAGGACGTCGAAATCCTTGAGGACGAAGAGGGCCGCCAGGGCGAGGAAGAGCGAAGGGTAGAGCATGTTCACGTCCTGGAACTGGTAGATGAGGAGATTGAAGGCGGCGTGGAGCGCGGTCGCGGCGAGGAGGCTGAAGGCGACGTACTTTCCGACTTTCTTTTTGATTTTCCCCTGCGCCCAAGCGAAGCCGACGAGGCCCGAGGCCAAGCTGTGGAGGAGGGTCGCGCCGATGAAGCGGAAGCCGAGCGTGGAGACGGCCGAAAGGACGGAAGCGACACTCACGTAACCGAGCTGTCCGCCCACAATGAAAAGGTTCTCAATCGTCGCGAAACCGAGGGCCGCCGTGATCATGTAGATCATCGCGTCCACCGGTTCGTCGAAGGCGGGATTGTCCCCGATGCTCCAACGCGCGGCGAAGAACTTGAAGACCTCCTCGATGACGGCCAATCCGACGATGAGGAGGAGAAAATTGTGGAGCGGCGAGGCGACGAGGTTCTGGAAGAGGAGCTGGAGGCCGAGGACCGGGACGCTGGCGACGGCGCCGGCCATAAAGACGAGGGCAATGAGCTTCTTGGGTTCCGGGTGGATATCCTCGCGGAGGAAAAAGACGAGCCAGATTAGGGCCGGCACGGCCGCGAGGAAGAAGGTCAAGATGTAGCTTAAGACGACCTCCATTTCAGTCCCAATTTTCCACCATAAGTAGTCCTTTTTCTTCCGGCATCTCTTTCCAAAGCGCCTCCGTGATGAAAGGCATGAAGGGATGCAGCATCTTGAGGGAATCCTTGAGGACCGCGAGCAAGATATTTTGCGTCGAGGTCCTCGTTCTTTCGTCGGCGAGCTGCTTTTTTGCCGTTTCCAGGTACTTATCGCAAAGGTCGTGCCAGAAGAAATCGTAAAGCCCTTGGAGCGCCTTGCTGAACTCGAATTTCTCTATGAGCTTCTCCGTTCCCTTTTTGGTTTTGGCGAGTTTGGTCAATATCTCCTTGTCGGCCGCCGTCACTGGCTTGGCCTTCCCGCCCGCCCTGCCGTTCTCGATGACGAAGCGGGCCGCATTCCAGATCTTGTTACAGAACTTCCTCCCGGCCGCGACCGCCGCCTCGTCCCAGCGGATGTCCTGGCCCGTCGCCTGCCAGACCACGGCGAAGCGCGCCGCGTCCGCGCCGAACTGGTCGATGTATTTCAGGGGGTCGATGCCGGTGCCCAAGCTCTTGGACATTCTTTTTCCGTCCTTCGTGAGAATGGTCCCATGGATCAGGACGTCTTTGAAGGGGACCTTGTCCATGAACTCCAGTCCGGAAAATATCATCCGGGCGACCCAGAGGTTCAAGATGTCGCGGGCGGTGATCAATGTGTTGCCGGGATAATATCTTTTCTTGTCGCTTTCGGAAAGCCCCGCGAAAGGCCAAAGGGCGGATGAGAACCAAGTATCCAAGACGTCGGGTGCCTGTTCCATCTCGCACTTCCCGCAGACCGGGCACTTCTTCGGTCTTTCAGTGGCCACAATGAACTTCTCCTTCTCGTTCTTGCAAAAATAAACGGGAAGTTGATGCCCCCACCAGATTTGGCGTGAGATCGTCCAGTCGCGGATGTTCGAGAGCCAGTCAAAATATATCCTTTGGAAATTTTTCGGTTGGATGTTCACCTTACCGCTTTTGACCGCTTTCAAGGCGTTCTTGGCAAGCGTGCCCATCTTGAGGAACCACTGGGTGGAAGGAATGGGTTCGATGACATGGCCGCACCGCGAGCAGATGGAAACGTTGTGGACGTACGGCTCCTCTTTTTCCAATAATCCCTCCGCCTTGAGCTTCTTGATGATGGCGGCGCGGGCCTCTTCGGTCTTCAATCCGGCGTATTCTCCGGCATTCGAGTTCATCTTCCCGCGCTCATCGATCACTTGGATCGTCTGGAGCTTGTGACTTTGGCCGATCTCGAAGTCCAAGATGTCGTGGGCGGGCGTCACCTTCACCGCCCCCGTGCCGAAATCTTTGTCTATCTTGGGGTCGGCGATGATGGGTATCTCGCGGTCCGTGAGCGGAAGTTTCACGGTCTGACCGACGAGCGCCGCGTACCTCTTATCCTTCGGGTTCACTGCCACGGCCGTATCGCCGAGCATCGTCTCCGGTCTCGTCGTCGCCACGATGACGAACCTGCCGCTTTGAACGGGATATTTTATGTACCACAGCGTTCCCTCCTCCTCCTCCTTATGTTCCAGCTCTAGGTCGGACAAACTCGTGCCGCAACGCAGACACCAGTTCACCGTCCGAAAGCCGCGATAAATCCAGCCCTTCTCGTAGTAGTGGACGAAGGCGGAGGTGACGTCCTTGGCGTAGGCCGGATCCATCGTGAAGCGCAGGCGTGACCAATCGGCCGAGATGCCAATCCTTTTAAGCTGGCCGAGGATGATGCTCCCGTACTCTTCTTTCCATTTCCAGACGCGCTCAACGAACTTATCGCGGCCGAGATCGAAGCGCGACACCCCTTCTTTGCGCAGCTGTTTTTCGACGACGTATTGCGTGGCGATGCCGGCATGGTCCGTGCCGGGGAGATACAATGTCCTGAACCCCTTCATCCGGTGGAACCTAATCAGGATGTCCTGAAAGGAGTTGTTCAAAAGATGCCCCATATGGAGTGTCCCCGTCACGTTGGGGAGAGGCATATAGACGATGTAGTTCTTCTTCCTCTTCCCCGGCAGTTTGTCCGGATTGAAATAGCCGGAATTGAGCCACTTATGGTATATCTCCGGTTCAACCAGTTTCGGGTCGTAGGGTTTGGAGAAATCGGCCTTCATTTATTCGATTATCGCCGATTTTAGGCCCGAAAGGAAGTGTTTAAAGGGTCAAATTCGCCTGAGCCGTTATACGGCGATTTTTCTTTTTGAGGATTTGGATGTAAGCGGCGGCGGCGATCATCGCGGCATTGTCGGTATTGAACTCCATCCCCGGCGCGAAGAAGTTGATTTTCAGCTCGTGGCTTTTTGCTTTCAGTGCTTCACGCAAAGATTGATTGGCGGCCACGCCTCCGGCGAGGATGATGGACCCGGCCTTGTACGCCTTGGCGGCCTTGATCGTTTTGTAAACTAGTGTGTCGACGGCGGCTTTCTGGAAAGAGGCCGCGACGTCGTTCACGGAGGCATTCTTGTGGTCGCGAAGGTAATAAAGGACGGAGGTCTTGAGTCCGGAGAAACTGAAGTCGTAGTTCTTGTCGTGCATCATCGGCCGGGGGAAATTGATCGCCTCGGGGTTCCCGGAAGCGGCGTCTTTCTGGATCTCCGGCCCGCCGGGGTAGGGCAGGCCGAGCATCCGGGCCACCTTATCGAAGGCCTCGCCCACGGCATCGTCGCGCGTCTCGCCCAACTTCTTCCACTCGGTGAGCGACTTGAGGAGAAGAAGTATTGTATGCCCGCCGGAGACCACGAGGCCTATGGCCGGGAAAGTCCGTTTAGGAATTAGAAGTTTGTCATTAGAAATTCCAGTTTTCTGCATGAGCAGAAAACTGTAAAGATGACCTTCCATGTGATTCGTCCCGACGAGCTTCGCTTTAGGGAATTTGTTTTTACGGAGTTCCTTGGCGAATTCAATACCCGTCCAAAGCGCCGGCTCGAGGCCGGGGCCGACGGTGACGGCGATCGCGTCCACTTGTCCCTTGTTTCCTGTCTCTTGTAGCTCCCGAAAAACCAGCGGAAGGTTTTTCAGGTGTTCGCGCTTCGCGATGTTGGGAACGACCCCACCGAAGGGCGCGTGGAGGGCCACCTGGGAGGAGACGACGTTCTTCAAAACCTTGAACCGCGGGTCTTTGAGACCGCCCGAGGCCTCGACGAGCGCCATGGCCGTTTCGTCGCAACTCGTTTCTATTGATAGTATCTTCATCACTTGAAATTAGGACTGTATAATATAAGAATAATAGTACTATGATTCAACCTCTTTGGATTTGGAGCGATTGGGGACTGCTCGTCTTGCGGGTTATTTTAGGCCTCATTCTCATCAAGCACGGTTGGCCGAAGCTGAAGGACCTGAAGCAGGCCGGCAATGGTTTCGCTCAAATGGGCTTCAAGCCCGGCGTCTTCTGGGCGACCGTCGTTTCGCTCCTGGAGGTCTTCGGCGGGTTGCTTCTCATCCTCGGATTTCTCACCCAAATCGTCGCCTTCTTCGTCGCCATTGAGTTCATTGTCATCCTCATCAAGGTGAAGCGGAAGGCCGGCTTCGTGGGTGGGTACGAGTTCGAGCTCTTGATTTTGGCCGCCGCGCTCGCCCTTATCGTCTTGGGCGCCGGCCGCGTGAGTTTGGACACCGTTTCCGGGCTCATAATTTATTAACCTTCAATGCGTCGATTTTGGGAGATCCTCCCCGGTGCGGCGGCTTGGTTCACCCTCCTCGTTCTTCTTTTCTTTTCCTGGTATTTACCGGTCGCGGTCGTCATCTTCATCCTGCTCTACGATCTCTATTGGTTGCTGCGCATCATCTATTTCTTCTTCCACCTCACTTTCTCCTTTCGGCGGATGCGGTCGAACATGAAGGTGAATTGGCTGGGGCGGCTCGGTTCCGAAAAAGGCGGGGAGTGGGAAAAGGTCTTCCACTTGGTCATCTTGCCGGCCTACCACGAACCTTTCACACTCGTTCGCCGGACGTTTTTGACCTTGGCCGAGGCGAACTATCCCAAAGAGAACTTCCTCGTCGTCCTCGCGACCGAAGAGCGGGGCGAAACGGAGGACGCGCTCGTGGCGGAAAAGATCGCCGCGGAGTTCGGCCGGACCTTCGGCGGCTTCTTGATCACCCGCCATCCGGCGAACGTTTCCGGGGAGATGCCGGGCAAGGGCTCGAACGAGACCTGGGCCGCTCACGAGGCCGTGAAGAAGCTCGTAGAGGCGAAGGGCCTCGACCCCCGAAACGTCATCGTCTCGGTCTTCGATGCCGATACGCGGCCCGGCCCGGATTATTTTGGGCTCCTCGCGCACGGATTCTTGAGTTCGCCGGAGGGCGCCCGGTCGAGCTACCAGCCGATACCGATCTTCGTGAACAATTTAGAAGGAGCACCCTTCTTCGCATACATCGTCGGTTTCTCCTCCACCTTCTGGCAGCTGATGCAGGGATCGCGGCCGGAACAGCTCGTGACCTTTTCCTCCCACAGCATGCCGCTTGCGGCCTTGATCGAGGTCGGCTTTTGGGAGACGGACCTCGTCTCCGAGGACTCGCGAATATTCTTCGAGTGCCTCGAGCGCTTCCGGGGCGATTGGCGGACCGTGCCACTCTTTTATCCGGTCTACATGGACGCAGTCTCCGGTCCGGATATTTGGAGCGCGGTGAAGAACCTTTACAAGCAGCAGCGGCGCTGGGGTTGGGGAGCGGAGAACCTAGGACGCTTCGCGGCAGGCACGAAAACGGAAAAAGATTTTCCCCGGAAATTGCGCTGGTTCTGGCTCTGGGTGCTCTTTGACGGCTTCTACTTTTGGGCGACGAGTGCGCTTGTCATCTTCCTCTTCGGCTGGCTGCCGAACGTCTTGGGCGGCACGGCCTTCACCACCTCGATCGTCTCCTACAACCTGCCGCGGATGACCGGACTCATCTTGAACTTTAGCTTGATCGGCGTAATCGCCCTCGCCATTTGGAGCGCGGCGATACTCCGCACGGAAAAGGGCGGTATGCCAAAAATGAACTATTTGCTTTACGTCCTGGGTTGGGTCCTCACGCCCCTCACGACTATCATCTTCGGTGCCATCCCCGCCCTTGAAGCCCAGACCCGGCTCATGCTCGGCGGCAAATACCGCTTGGGATTTTGGAAGACGCCGAAATTGGCGGCAAAAAAATGAACGAATATGTCACGGAGGGGATAGTGCTCCACGTGCGCAACCAGCGTGAGACAGATCGGAGCGCCGACGTCTTCGCCCGCAAGCTCGGCCGCGTCGAGATCAAGGTCACGGGTGGCCGCAAACCGCTCTCGAAGCTCTCGCCCCACTTGGACGTCCTAGTTCTCGTGAAACTCCGGCTCGTCGAGAAGAACCAGATCACGGTCGTGGACGCGCTCCAAGGAGAGAGATTCGAAAAGTTGGAGAAGGACTCGACCTTGCGGGCTCGGGCGCTCACCCTCATCTATCTCTTGCGATCGCTCTTGCCCAAGGGCGAACCGGACGAAGCGCTCTGGCATTATCTCCTGCGCGCCTTCCGCTCTGGCGAGTGGGAGACTGGCGAGGTCCTGCGCATTTTGGGCTACGCGCCGGAGGGAGCGAGCTGCGCTGCGTGCGGTCGCCGACCGGTCGCCGCTTTCCATCTGAAGGACCAGGAATTTTTCTGCTCGCGGTGCGTTTCAAAGGCGCCCCCGAACGAGGTAGTATACTTATAAAATATTTAAAGATTTGAAGATCTAAAAAGAATGGCTTTAGAAAATTTGGAAAAAAGATTGCGCTCCCGGGCGAAAGCGAGCGCGAAGCGCTCCGGCCTCCCTCGGAAGGAAACGCTCAAAAGAAGACTCTTCACCAAGGACGACGAGGAATTCCCGTCCTGGCTGAAGCGCCTAATGGTCCTGGGCGGCGGTTTCACTCTTCTCGTGATTGTCGTCGGCCTCGGTCTCATCCTCTTCTACACGGGCGGCGGGCGGGACGTGACCGTGACGCTCACCCTTCCCCAGACCGTGACGCGCGGCGAACCCTTCGATGCCCAAATGGAAATAATGAACTCGACCGCCGCGCCGCTCCAAGGAGGAGCGGTCGAGATCGACCTGCCCGCCGGGATCGTGAACTACAACGGGCCGAGTGCGCACATCCTTTCGGACCAGATCGGGGACGTCGGCGTCGGCAGTTTGAGCAAAAAGACCTATTCGCTCCTCCCCGTTGGGCCGATCGGCGAGAACGAGTCCATCGCCGCCGTTTTCAATTACTCGACGGGCGGCGGCGCCCAGTTCCAAAACCGGGCGACGGCCGAAACGGCCGTAAAGGATGAAGCGCTCGCTTTGACCGCGACGCCCCCGACGCAGATCCTCTCCGGCTCCACCTTCCAGGTCCCGATCGTCTACGAGAATGACTCCGATTTCGATTTCCCGGCGATGACCCTCTCGGCCGACTACCCGGACGGTTTCAAGTTCGACGCCTCGGACGTTCCGCCGGCCTCGCTCAATGACTATTGGCAGCTGGGTGACCTCAAACCCCATGCCTCGGGGACGGTGACGATCACCGGACACCTCATGGGGAACGCCTCAGCCGCGGTTTTGCCCTTGAAGCTCTCCGCGACCTTCGGCGGCGAGGATTTCCCGCTCGCCGAAACGAGCGTGTCCTTGAACCCCTCGCCCTCGCCCGTCTCTTTGAATGTCCTCGTGAACGGCGGCAACGCCTACGTCGCCCGCGTCGGCGACGCGTTGAACTATCAGATCCAGTATCAGAACGGGAGCGGCGTCGCCCTCGCGAACGTCATCATCAAAGCGACCATCGTCGGCGATATGTTGGACCTTTCGACTCTTTCAACGGACGGTCAGTTCGACTCGGGCGCCCAGACCGTGACCTGGAGCGCAGCGAACCTACCCGCTCTCGCGCTCGTTCCGCCAGGCGGGGGCGGTACGGTGAACGTCACGGTCAAGCTGAAGAATCAGTTCAACGCGGCGCGCTTGAACGACAAGAACTACTCCGTCCAGATGAGCGTCGTGATGACCTCGCCCACCGTGCCGCCCTACGTTTCCGCGACCCGCACGACGGCTCAGGCGATCGTGGCGACCAAGATCTCCGGTATCGTCGACGTCTCGGCCCAAGGTTACTACCGCGATGCGCCGAGCGGCATCGTGAACCCCGGGAGCCTGCCGCCCAAGGTGGGCCAAGCGACCGATTTCACCATCCATTGGGACATCACGAACTATTCGACCGACCTTTCGGGCGTCACGGTTTCGGCGCCGCTCCCGCCCGGCGTTTCCTGGACGGGTCAGGTGAAGAGCAATATCACGGAAGCTCCGATCTATGATCCGAGCACGGGTGACGTCGTTTGGACCATCGCGAGCGTCCCGGCCGGCCGGGGGGTCTTGAGCGACCCGGTCGAGGCCGTCTTCCAAGTGGCGGCGACGCCTACCTCCGACTACACCGGGCAATTCGAGCCGCTCCTCGGGGCGACCTCGCTCTCCGCGACCGACAGTTTCACGGGCCTCGCGCTCGCGAGCCAGGACGCGCCCGTCACGACCGCCTTGCCGGACGATCCGACGGTCGGCCAGAGCCAAGGGATCGTGGCGCCTTAAAGATTTCAAATTGGGGATTTCTCGTTTAGAATTAGACGAATGGACATTTGGGAGAAGATAACCAGCTTGGCCAAGCGCCGAGGTTTCATCTATCCGGGCTCCGAGATCTACGGCGGTCTTGCCGGCACCTGGGATTACGGCCCCTTAGGCACGGAGCTCAAGCGCAACATTAAAAGTGAGTTCTGGAAGACGATGGTCCAGGAGCGTGAGGACGTCGTCGGATTGGATGCCGCGATCATTATGAACCCGAAGGTCTGGGAGGCCTCGGGACACCTCACGTCATTCTCCGACCCGCTCGTCGAGTGCAAGAAATGCCATCACCGTTTCCGCGCCGACCAGCCCCCCGGGGAAAAATGCCCGGACTGCGGCGGCGAGCTCACGACCCCGAAGCAGTTCAACTTGATGGTCGAGACGTACTTGGGCGTCATCGAGGGCGAGAAGCTCAAAACGTACCTGCGCGGTGAGATTACCCAGGGCGTCCACGTCAACTTCAAGAACGTCTTGAGCTCCACGCGGGTGAAGATCCCCTTCGGCGTCGCCCAGATCGGCAAGGCCTTTCGGAACGAGATTACGCCCGGCGGGCTCACCTTCCGTTCCCGCGAGTTCGAGCAGATGGAGCTCCAGTTCTACGTGAGACCCGAAGAGAAGGAGTCGATGAAATGGCTCGATTACTGGAAGAAACAGAGGATGGATTGGTACCTCGCGCTCGGGATGAAAAAGGGGAATCTGCGCTTCAAGGAGCACGGGAAGGACGAGTTGGCGCACTATGCCAAAGCCGCCTTCGACATTGAGTTCAATGCCGAAGGGGATTGGAAGGAGATGGAGGGTGTTCATCACCGCGGCGACTGGGACGTGCGGCGGCATCAGGAATTCTCGGGCGAGGATATGACCTACTTCGACGAAGAGACGAAAGAGAAATACCTGCCCTACATCATCGAGACCTCGGGCGGCGTTGACCGCGCGGCCCTCTTCTTCCTGATGAACGCCTACGAAGAGGAGAAGACGAAGGACGGCGAGGAGAGGACGGTCCTGCATCTCCATTCGAAGCTCGCGCCATACAAGGTGGCGGTCTTCCCGCTCCTCGCGAACAAGCCGAAACTCGTGGAGTTGGCCCAAGAGATCGCGGGCGATTTGCGCAAGGACTTTATGGTCGCCTGGGACAGCCGGGGGAACATCGGCAAGCGCTACCGCGCCCAGGACGAAGCCGGCACGCCCTATTGCGTCACGGTTGACTTTGAAAGTTTGGAAAAGAACGACGTCACGGTCCGCGACCGGGACACGATGAAACAGGAGAGAGTGAAGATAAAGGAGCTACCGGCCTATTTCGCCGAGTACTTGAAATAAAGAAAGACCCTATAGCGGCAAGCGAAAGCTTGCCGCTTTCTTTTTCGGCGGTTATATTTAAGTCCATGAACAAACCCCTCAAGTTCAAATTGAAGAACGGTCTCCGGGTCATCATGATTCCGCAGCCGCAAAGTTTGACCGCGACGGCGATGGTCTCGGTCGAGGCCGGCTCCAAGTACGAGACGAAGGGTATAAACGGCCTCTCGCACTTCTTGGAGCATATGTGCTTCAAGGGAACGACCAAGCGCCCAACGGCCCTTGCCATATCGGCCGAGCTCGACGGTCTCGGCGCCCAGTACAACGCCTTCACCTCCCAAGAATACACGAGCTATTACGCCAAAGTGAAGAAGGATAATTTCGGCGAGATTTTGGACGTCGTCGCGGACATGTACCTCGACCCGAAGTTCGAAAAGAACGAGATCGAGAAGGAACGCGGCGTGATCGTCCAAGAGCTCAATATGTACGAGGATACGCCGATGCGGCGGGTGCAGGACCTTTTCTTGGAGCTCGTTTACGGCGACCAGCCGGCCGGCTGGAACATCGGGGGCCGCAAGGAGGTCATTCGGAAGCTCAACCGCGAAGATTTCATCGCCTACCGCAAGAAACATTACCTCCCCCAGGCGACGATCGTCACCGTGGCGGGGAAGTTCGAGCCGCAGCAGGCGCTTAAGCGTATCGAAAGATATTTTTCGGTCCTGAAACCGGGGAAAAAGGGTAGGAAGTTGTCCGTCAAGGAATCCCAAGCCAAACCCAAGGAACTTGTCCACTTCAAGGACGTGGACCAGTCGCACGTCGTGCTCGGTTTCCGCGCCTTTGACGCCAAGGACGAGCGGAAGTACGCTCTCCAGCTCGCCGCTGAGATCTTGGGCGGGGGAATGAGCTCACGCCTCTTCCAAACGGTGCGCGAAGAGCTCGGGGCCGCCTATTACGTCCGGTGCGAACCCGACCTCTACACCGACCACGGCCTCATCGCGATGTCCGCCGGCTTGGACCACACGAAGATCGAACCGGCCATCAAGGTGACCCTCGGGGAGTTCGCCCGCCTCAAGAAGGAGAAGGTAAGCGAGCGCGACCTCAAGAAGGCCAAAGAGCACTTCATCGGCGACCTTTTCCTCTCCCTTGAGGGAACGGACGATATCGCCGGCTTCTACGCCGGCCAGGAACTTTTGGGCCTCGGGACCCTCAAGACCCCGGAAGAGGCGGCCAAGAGGATAAACGCCGTGACGGCCGCGGAGATCCAGGCCGTCGCGAAGCAGGTCTTCACGAGGCGGGGGCTCAATCTCGCCGTCATCGGGCCCTTCAAGAAGCGAAGCTTTCTTGATATATTAAAGGTGTGAACCCCTCGAAGTTCGAGATCGGTTGGACCACCCTTTGGCGGATCTTCCTTTTCGTCGTCGCCATCGCCGTCTTTTATTTTGCCCGTGGCGCCTTTGCCGCGATCCTCGTCGGCGTCGTACTCTCGCTCGGGCTCGATCCCATCGTGAGCTTCGTCGCCGAGCGGCTTCGCATCGGCCGTCTCCTCGGCACGCTCGCTGTCGTCCTCGTCGCCATCATCCTCCTTATCGCCGCCTTGTACTTCATCGTGCCGGTCGTCGCCGGCGAGGTCGGCGGCTTCTTCACCCTCTTCAACGTGAGCGTTCCGATACCGTTGATCGCGACCCTCGGTAACGGGGTCGGGCAGATCATCACGAGCTATCTCGGGACGAACGGCTCGGTGCCGATCGTGATCACCCGTATCCTGGAGAACCTCCTCTTGATCCTCGCCGCCTTCGTCATCACTCTTTACCTCACGATCGAAAAGGACGGCGCCGACAAGATGTTGCGGCTCATCCTGCCGCAGGTCTACGAACGGCCGGTCGTCGCGATCTTCGATCGCTTCAAGCTCAAAATGAGGCGCTGGCTTGGGACCCAGCTGGTCCTCAGCATCTTCATCGGACTCGCCGTGGGCCTCGGGATGTGGCTCATCGGCGTCCGGTATCCCCTGATCTTGGGCGTCATCGCCGCCATTCTCGAGGTCGTCCCCATCATCGGTCCCATCGTGACGGGAATCATCGCCTTCCTCATCGCCATCTCCGACTCGGTCGTCCTCGCGGTCTACGCCATCATCTTCTTCTTCGTCGTCCAGCAGTTCGAGAACCACGTCCTCGTGCCGCTCGTAATGGGTAAGAGCATGCGGGTCCATCCGGTGATCGTCGTCTTCGCCCTCTTGGCCGGCGGCGAACTGGCCGGTTTCGTCGGTATCGTCCTGGCCGTCCCGATCTCGGTCCTCATCCAGGAGATCTTCGACTATATGGCGGAACAGAAGGAAAAAAGGTCCGGATTGGAGCTCTAACAAATGGACAGGAAACGTTTCTACATCACGACCACTTTGCCGTACGTGAACTCCGCGCCGCACATCGGCTTCGCCTTGGAGATCGTCCAAGCGGACGCGATCGCCCGTGAGCGCCGGGCGCTCGGCGACGAGGTCGTCTTTAACACCGGCACGGACGAGCACGGGCTCAAGATCTACCGGAGCGCCCAAGAGGCGGGACAGGACGTCCAATCCTACGTCGACGAGAACGCCGCTAAGTTCGACCGCCTCAAAGAGGCCTTGAATTTGAGCTACACGAACTTCATCCGCACGACCGATCCGCGCCATGTCGCGGCCGCCCAGGAGTTTTGGAGGCGGTGCGACAAAAACGGCGATATCTACAAGAAGAACTATGAGGTCAAATACTGCGTCGGTTGCGAGCTCGAAAAGACCGAATCGGAGCTCGTGGACGGCCGGTGTCCCATCCACCCGAATTTGCAGATCGAGGTCATCGAGGAGGAGAACTATTTCTTCCGCTTTTCCAAATACCAAAAGCCGCTTCTCGCGCTCTACGAGAAACGCCCCGATTTCGTCGTGCCGGCCCACCGCCTCGCGGAGATCCGGAACTTCGTCTCTTCCGGTCTCCAGGATTTCAGCGTCTCGCGCTTGGCGTCCAAGATGCCTTGGGGCGTGCCGGTGCCGGGCGATGAGGCGCACGTGATGTACGTCTGGTTCGACGCTTTAGTCAATTACATCTCCACGCTGGGCTGGCCGGACGACGAGAAGAATTTTAGTGCTTTCTGGCCCGGTGTTCAGATCGCCGGCAAGGATAACCTCCGCCAGCAATCGGCGATGTGGCAGGCGATGCTCATGTCGGCGGGCTTGCCGAACTCGAAACAGATCATCATCCACGGTTTCATCAACTCCGGCGGGGCGAAGATGTCCAAGAGCTTGGGGAACGTGGTGGACCCCTTCGCCATCGTTGAAAAATATGGGACGGACACTCTGCGGTTTTGGTTGCTGCACGACCTGAATCCCTTCGAGGACGGCAACTTCACCTGGGAGAAATTCAGCGAGGGCTACAACGCTTACCTTGCGAACGGTCTGGGGAACTTCGCCGCGCGCGTTTTGACCTTGGGCGAGAAACTGAACGACGGCAACTTCAAATCGGGCGAAATAGACCCGGAGATAGACCGGCTCATCGGCGAGACCAAGAAGAAAGTCGCGGCTAAATTGGAGGCATACGCGTTCAACGAGGCGCTCGCCGCCATTTGGAACCTGATTTCCTTTGGCGACCGGTACGTGAACGAGAAAAAGCCCTGGGAGAAGTTCGACGGCCGGGTGGTCTGGGGTCTCATCGTCATACTGGACAACGTCGCCGCGCTCCTCGAACCCTTCCTCCCGGGCACGGCCGAGAAGATCACCGCCTCCATCTCCTGGGAGGGGAAGGATTTGAAGATCAAGAAACCGGCGATCCTTTTCCCGCGGATAAATTATCGAGGTTGAACCTCGATAATTTCTAGGGATAACTTTATAAGAATGCTGAAATTCTTTGACGCCCATACGCACGCGAACCTAGCGGAGTTCAAGGATGACTACAAAGAAGTCATCGGCCGAGCCTTGGCCGCCGGCGTCGGTCTGGTGAATGTGGGTACGGATATCAACGACTCTCGCCGGGCGCTGGAAATCGCGCGCGAATTCGAGAAAGAACCGGTATATGCCGCCGTCGGCTTCCACCCGGAATATGCCGCCGACAGATATTTCAATTACGAGGCCTTCAAAAAGCTCGCTCTGGACCAGAAAACGGTTGCGATAGGAGAATGCGGACTGGACTACTACAGAGAAATAAGCGACAAGAAACAAGAGACAAGAGGAAAGCAAAAGGCGGTTTTTATTGAGCAAATAAAGCTCGCCCATGAAGTTCAAAAGCCGTTAATGGTCCACTGCCGCGAAGCGTTCAACGATTTAATTAATATTCTTGTCTCTTGTCGCACGTCGCTTGTCGCCGATAACCCCGGGATCATCCATTTCTTCTCCGGCACGAAGGATGAGGCCCAAAAACTCATTGATCTCGGCTTCAGCTTCACTTTCGGCGGCGTAATTACTTTTGCCCGCGATCACGACGAGGTTATTAAATCAATGCCGCTAGACCGCATTCTTTCCGAGACCGACGCGCCTTTCGTTGCGCCCGTACCGTACCGCGGCAAGCGCAACGAACCGGCCTACGTCGTCAAGACCGTGAAAAAGCTCGCGGAGATTAAGAATGTGAGTGTTGACGAAATGGCGGTGCGAACTTTGGAGAACGCCCGGCGGGTGTTCGCCGCCAGTTGAGAACGCCGATTTTTTCAGCTAGAATCTAGTTAATGAAGCGCTATGATTTCGGCAAGGCCGAAAAGAAATGGCAGGCGGAATGGGACAAGGAGAATGTCTACGTCGCTAAAGATAAAAGTCCCAAGGACAAAAAATACGTCCTCATAGAGTTCCCGTACCCTTCGGGTGAGGGCCTCCACATGGGTCACCTTCGCCCCTACACGGCGGGCGACACCTACAGCCGCTTCCTCCGGATGAACGGATTTGAGGTAATGTATCCGATAGGGTGGGACGCCTTCGGTCTCCCGGCCGAGAACTATGCCATCAAGAAAGGCATCCAGCCGAAGATCACGACGGCCCAGAACATCGAGAACGCCAAGCGCCAGGTCAAAAGTTGGGGGATCGGCTTCGACTGGTCGCGCGAGGTGGTGACCACCGACCCCGAGTACTACAAATGGACCCAGTGGATCTTTCTGCAATTCTTCAAGGCCGGTTTGGCCTACGAGGCGACCGGTCTCATCAACTGGTGCCCCAAGGACAAGACCGGCCTCGCGAACGAGGAGGTGGTCGGCGGTAAGTGCGAGCGCTGCGGCACTGAGGTGGTGCAGAAGGAGGTGCGCCAGTGGTATTTGAAGATAACGGCCTACGCTGAAAAACTGATAAACGGTCTCAAGAAACTGGACTGGCCGGAGAGCGTGAAGGTCCAGCAGGAAAACTGGATAGGGAAGAGCGAAGGGGCGTTGATAGATTTTGAGATACAAGGGACAAGGGACAAGATACGGGTTTTCACGACGCGGCCGGACACGCTCTTCGGTGCGACGTATATGGTCCTCGCGCCGGAGCACAAGCTGGTGCGTGAGTTGAGCGGCAAGATCACGAATCTAAAAGAAGTTGACGATTACGTCAAAAAAACCAAGGCGAAGACGGAAGAGGAAAGATTGACGGAAGGCAAAGCGAAAACCGGAGCGGAGCTCAAGGGTATTAAGGCGATAAACCCTGCCAACAACGAAAAAATTTCGGTCTTCATTGCCGACTATGTTCTTTCCTCATACGGCACGGGCGCCATCATGGCCGTCCCGGCGCACGACGAGCGGGATTTTGAGTTCGCCAAGAAGTTCAAGCTACCGATAATCGATGTCATCTCCGGTGGAAAACCAGGCGAACTTTGGGAAGGGAACGGCGTTTTGCAAAATTCCGGTGAGTTCGACGGCATGGATTCCGAAAAGGCGAGATGGAAGATAACGGATTTCATCCACGGCGAAAGAAAAACGCAGTACAAACTCCGCGACTGGGTCTTCTCGCGCCAAAGGTATTGGGGAGAACCAATACCCTTGATACATTGCTCCAAATGCGGAGTGGTTCCCGTGCCCGATGACGAGCTGCCGGTCAAGTTACCGGAGGTGGAGAAGTATGAGCCGACCGGAACGGGCGAGTCGCCTCTCGCGGCCATCAAATCTTGGGTGAACGTGGAATGTCCCCAGTGTGGCGGCCCGGCGAAACGCGAAACGAACACCATGCCCCAGTGGGCGGGGAGTTCTTGGTACTATCTGCGTTACTGCGACCCCAAAAACGGAAGAGAACTGGCCTCCGAAAAACTTTTGGGGCATTGGTTGCCGGTGGATGTCTATTTCGGCGGCATTGAGCATACGACCCTCCATCTTCTGTATTCCCGCTTTTGGCACCAGTTCCTTTACGACCAAAAGATCGTGCCGACGCCGGAACCATACGCCAAGCGGGTGACGCACGGCATCATCTTGGGGCCCGACGGCGAAAAGATGTCCAAGAGCCGCGGCAACGTCGTGAACCCGGACGAGATCGTTAAAGAGTTCGGCGCGGACGCTCTCCGGATGTACGAAATGTTCCTCGGACCGCACGAGGCGACCGTGAGTTGGAACAGCCAGGGCATTTTGGGCATCAGCCGTTTCTTGGACCGCGTTTGGAAGTTCTACGGCGACAAGGAACAAGAGACGGGCGACAAGGAGGTTGAGCGAGCGGTCCACAGGGCGATCAAGAAGGTGACGGAAGACGTCCAGGCCTTCAAGTTCAACACGGCCATTTCGTCATTGATGATCTGCCTGAATACGATCGAGGGGAAACCGATCGCAAAGGATCCGAAAGAAAGGTTCCTGAAACTCCTCGCGCCATTCGCGCCGCACATCGCGGAGGAATTGTGGCACGAGCTGGGGAGCAAAACCTTGATCCATATTGAAAAATGGCCGCAGTACGACGAAAAACTAGTCAAAGAAGAGACCATCGACCTCGTGGTGCAGGTGAACGGCAAGTATCGTGGTACAGTTAAGATGGAAGCCGGCTTGGTCCAAAGAGAGATCGAAGCGGCGGCGCTCGGTCTCCCGACCGTTCAGGCGGCCATCGGCGGCGGGAAACCCCGCAAGGTCGTCTACGTCAAAGATCGTTTAATAAACTTCGTCCTATGAGCAAGGTCCTCATCATCATCATTGCCCTCATCGTCATCGTTGCGATAGTGATGGTCGTCAAGCAATTTCAAGGCGTGAAGTTCGGTAGTTTGGGTCCGCTCTTTAAGGTGAACTACACCGTCCCGTCAGGTTTGAGCAATCAGAAAACGAACATTTCGTATTCGACGGGCGGGGGCACGACGACGCAAGTGCTGCCAAAACCGGGGCCGACGCCGCCCGCGGGATTCACTGCCGCCCAACTCTCGCCCTACTACGGCGAAGTGAAGATCGGGAACGTTTCCGCCGCCTCTTCTTGGAACGGCGTCGCGCAATTTTCTCTCAATGCTTCTTACGGCGGCCTCGCCGCCCCGATCGACGTCACGGGCTGGCGTCTCACGTACAACAAGGGGCAGGTGATCGTCCCGACGGCCGCGGCGGATTACATGCCTTCGGGTTTCGAGTATCCGGGCGATGTCGCCTTGAGCTCTGGCGACGTGCTGAACGTTTACAGCAGTCAAAGCCCCCTAAACGTCAATTTTCGGATGAACCAATGTATTGGCTATTTGAACAACGCCTATACCTTCACTCCGACCCTGCCGCAAAATTGCGCGGCGGTCTATGACCGTTCCGAGATCGCGACCTTCTCGGGTGCTTGCCAGAACTACATCCTCTCCCTCTGGGGATGCAGCGTACCGTCGGCCGATCAGTTGAACAATTTTTCAGGTGAGCCGGCCTGTCAATCGGTCCTGAACCGTTTCAACTACACCTATTGTTACAATCGGCACCGGTTCGATACCGGCTTTTTCACGAACGACTGGCGCGTTTGGCTGGGCGGGCAGATCGGTTTTGATCAGAGCCACGATCGAGTGCTTTTATGGGATAAAAACGGGCTTTTGGTGGACGAGTATATCTACTAGCTATTTCCTCTCCGCGAGCGTCACCCGCGTCTCGAACTCCTTGCCGCCGCGCCAAACCTTGAGTTTGACAGTCTCGCCGACCTCGCAATCGTCCAAGAAATCCTGGAGCGTCGTTTCCGGGCCTATCTTCTTCCCATTCCACTCCAAGACCACGTCCCGCTCCTTGATCTTTGCTTGGTCGGCCGGGCTCTTGGGCACGACGGCCGGTTCGAAAGGATGCTCGCTCGTGACGTAAGCGCCGTAGCTGATCGGCAGACGCATCTTCTCGCTGAGGTCGTGGTTCAAGATCAGGTAGCGAATGCCGAGGAGCGGGCGGCGGATGCGGCCGTGCTTTTTGAGATCGAAGAGGTCCTTCTCGGCCGCCTTGATGGGGATGGCGAAGCTGATGTTCTGGGCGCCGACGACGACCGCGGCGTTGATGCCGATCGCCCGGCCGAAGATGTCGACGAGCGGCCCGCCGGAATTTCCCGGATTGATGGCGGCGTCGGTCTGGATGAGGCCGCGCAGTTCCTGGGCGCGGGAATTTTCCTCCTCCTTCGCCTCGACGGCGCGGGAAAGCCCGGAGATGATGCCGAGCGAGACCGTATTTTTGAAAATTCCCAGAGCATTCCCGATCGCGAGGACCGTTTGCCCGAGGACCGCCTCGTCCGAATCGCCGAGCGCGACGACCGGCAATCGCCCCTTCGGCTTGATGCGCAAGATGGCGACGTCGTCCACCGGGTCGCGGGCGAGCACCTCGGCGGCGTAGGTCGCGCCATCGCTCGTTTGGACAAAGCACTTCGCGCCGCTTTCGGAGATGACGTGCTTGTTCGTCAAAATTATGCCGCTTTCGTCGACGACGAAGCCCGAACCACCGCCCACTTGGACCATACCGTGGGCGTCGATTTTCTCTGGCGGGATGTTGAGCGCCCCCTTCTTGCCCTTTCTGTCCGAGGCGAAATCGCCCTTGATGTCAGCGGCACTCTTTTCCAAAATGACGGAGACGACGGCGGGCATCACTTGAGCGGTCGTTTTGATGATGCGCGATCTTTCCTTCCTCATATATGCTTATTGTATCAAAAATCGAGCGGAACGGCGCTCGATGAAAGCTAAACCCCTCATTAGGAGGGGTTTAGTCCAAGAAATTATCTGTGGTGCTTCCTGGTCTTCTTGGTCTTCTTGGCCTTTTTGGCCGCTTTTCTTTTCTTTGCCATTTTTATTTTTATTTTTTGGGATCGGTGTTGGATCGTCGACCGTCGATCGCTCCCAATCCTCTTACGCGTTCATCTACATTCATTATAGAAGAACTTTTTTCTGAAATCTGTGGATAACTTATTTCAGTGGACCAAAACGAAAACACCGACGCCGAGAATTATCGCCGCGACGACCTTTTGAAAGATTGGCGTGGGAATTTTCTTGAGAAGCCGGCTGCCGATGACCGTGCCGACGAGGACGCCGATCGTCGCGATCAAGATCAGTGGCTAAAGGGCGAGGATCTGCGGTCCTTGCACCGCCAAATACACCGGCATCCTCGCGACGTCGACCATCAAAGCGATGCCGGTCGCGGTCGCGACGAATTCCTGTGATTTGAGATCGAAGCCGAAGAGCGCCGCGGAACGGATGCCACCTTGATTGCCCACCAGCCCGCCGAAGAGTCCCGAAAGCGCTCCGGCGAGCCACGCTCCCGGTCCCCGGAAGCGCATTCTCTGGGATAGCCCGGTGAGTCCGCTGATGCCCGCGAAGATCAAGAGGCAGCCGAAGATGATCGTGAGAACCTCGTTGTAGAGGACGTTATGGAGCAAGGCGCCGATCAACCCGCCGCCCGCGCTTGCGAGCCCGAAGCTTACCAGAACCTTTTTGTTGATCTTTTTCCAGAGGAGGGCGAAACGGAGCGCGGTCCCGCAGAAATGGACGATGGAAACCGCGGCGACGGCTATGCTCGTACCGGCCACTACGGCGAGCGTCGGCGTCACCAAGCTGCCGATGCCGAAACCGGCGATCGAGGCGATACCGCCCGCGAAGAGCGCCACTACTCCGAGTATCGCTTGGAAGATCATTTAGCGGAGGGGGTGAGATTCGAACTCACGAAAGGATCTCTCCTTTACCGCATTTCAAGTGCGGCGCGTTAGACCGCTCTGCCACCCCTCCGTGCGTTGAACGCCGCGTCATCATAAACCGGCTGGGACGTTTTAATCAAGATTTCAATAATGACTGAAAATGTGGAACACGCTCCCGATTAGCGCCGTGAAACCGAAGATAAGGCCGGCGGCGATTATAACGATGGCCACGATGGTCAATATCTTGCCGGCGTGATCGACGGCCTTGATGAAGCCGTTGTATTCGTGCTGGTTCTCGAAGTGCCGGCTCGTCGCGGCCATCTCGTGGCCTTTAATACCAAGATAGATCATAAAGACGATCCAAAAGAAGAAGTTCACGACCGGCACGAGGTAGAGCAGATACCACCAAAGCATGTGGTACTTCTTGATGGCGATTAGAAACGGCGCTCCGAAGAGGAATGCGCCCCACGACCAACCCGGCGCGGCGGTGATGCCGCCTTTTTTGGTTTCTTCCATAGGGAAATTATAACAAACTTCGTTGTGGACCTACGGGGAATCGAACCCCGACCTCCTCCATGCCATGGAGATGTAATACCGTTTTACTATAGGCCCGTGGGCGTTAGAGGGATTGAACCTCTGACCTTTTCAATGTCAATGAAACGCTCTACCACTGAGCTAAACGCCCGCTGACACACAATATATCAGGAGATTTGTTGCGAGACAAGGCGATTTACATTATAAATAAGACGCCCTCGCCCTCGTAGCTCAACGGATAGAGCTATTCCGTCCTAAGGAAGAGATGGGGGTTCAATTCCCTCCGAGGGCACAGAGCAAGTGGAGGGTTCGCATAGTGGTCTAGTGCGGCGCACTCGAAATGCGCTTGGGGAGAAATCCCCTCACAGGTTCGAATCCTGTACCCTCCGCCAGACAGTTTCTTTTATCGCCCTACCGTCTCAGCTGAGGCAGTAGCACGACCGGGACAGCTACCTGAACGTGGTAAAATAAACACACGAGAACTTGTCACAAAAATGTTTAGCCCCACCAAACTCAATAGTAGAGGTTTTAACGCAAAAGCCACTCTACCTTACGGCTGTAAGACCTTAAACATAAAATCTGCCATGCAGGATTTCCTGGATTTTTTAACATTTATTGACACCAGGTTGGTAGAGAAAAAACCCTTCATAAAGGCCGCCATGTCCTGCGGCGTCTTCAAATTGGCAACCTTTCGCTGATATTCTTCGTACGTTGGTATCTTCATGTGTTTGTATTGTTTGTTGGTTTGTTTTTTCGACTTGCGGCGGGCGGGTTTCGATTGGGAGGCGGCGAGGGGTATGGTAGCGGAAGAGGTTAGGTTTTTGGAAGGTTTCATCGTGTGTTAAACTGGACACAGATTATGAAACCCCGGCAAGCTCCCTTAAGCTACATCAAGCAGTACTACGAAGCCGACATCGGTGAGTCGGAAATTCCCGAAAGCCGCTTCTATCAGAAATATCTGAGGAGGGTGAAAGGTAATAGTGTCCTTAGCGTCGCCTGCGGTCCCCAGTTCTATAACGACCTTGCGTTCTTCGGCTCTAAGCCGAAAGAATACATAGGTCTCGATATCAACAAGAACACGGTTAAGTTCCTGAAGACCTCTAGAAATAATTACCTCCTCAAAAGCAAGAAAAAGGCGAAAGGCATCAAGGCGGAGGCAATCGTTGGAAATATCCTTAAATACAACCCCAAGTTCAAGGGAAAGTTCGATTTTGTGATTGCACTGGCTGTTCTCGGAATGTTCAGGGAAAATGATTTCAGAAAAGCCGTCAAAAACATCCATTCATACCTGAAGCTTGGAGGAATGTTCCTGGACATAGACTGGATGGATGCCGATCTTCCTAAGGGAGTCTATCTCGAGAAGGTCAAATACCGCTTTTGGACAAATAAGGGGCCGTCCGTGAAGACGCAAGGCAACATTATTAGGAACGCGGGCTTCAAGATCGTAGAATATGACCATTACTCCCCGGACAAGAAGACATACAAATGGGGCAAGATATTCGTGTATCTGGCGAGAGCAAAATAAACGCAAGCAATGAAAAGGAAGTGTTTTCTTTATGTTTTCTCCGGCGAGTAGAGGATCTTGGCTTGATAAATCGTCCCGATGGTCTGGATGACGCCCATGATCACGAAAAGGGCGGTGAATGAGAAGTAATTGATGATTAGTCCGCCGATTAGGATTGAGACACCGGTTATAAGCTCCTCGGTTCCGTGCTCCAGCCCCCAAATAAACCCGGCCCTCTTTTTTTCCTCATACTGGGCGTAAAGGGCGTCCCAGGTCGGGTCGGCGAGCGCAAGAGCAACACCCAAGCCCGCCTCAACGGCGAAAAGGGCTAAGGGCGTGTGGACAAGAAGGTAGCAGAACGTGAAGACGGCATTCAAGGCGTAGCCGATAATCATGAGCCTGGCGTGGCCGATCTTATCGGATATGCGGCCGACGAAAACTTCCAGTCCGCCCGTCACGAGCAGGTATATCGCCCAGGCCCAGGCGATGTCCAGCACGTTCCCGCCGATGCGCCCGGCGAAGATCGCGAAAAGAGGGCCGAAGAGGCCCTCCCCGAACCACCAGAAGCTCGCACCGCCCAAGAGTATCTTTTCTTCCCGCTTCATTGAATTGATTATACAGAAAAACCAATCAGCATCCTAATATAAATCTACTGGTTGGTGTAAAATGGAGTAGCAAAGACAGCGATGAGACCGCGATTTTTACAGTTCAGTTGTCGGGAGGGGAACAAGCCCGATTACCGCCAGGCCAATGCCGTGTTGAAATACAAGCCGGACATTATTCTTTTTGAGATGCCAGCCGAAGGCGGCAACCCGTCGCTTATCTTCAACAGGTATAAGCCGGACAAGAAGCCGTTTACCAAAGTTGAGAAAATAAAAAAATCGTTGCGCCGTGCCGCAAAAAAATACCCGTATGCCGCTTCGGATATCCGGGTTTGGGAGAACATAGAAAAGCTCTGGCGGGAGGGACGCGAAACACTCCTATTCAACGTAGACGCCCCGCAGGAGTTGCGCGCGCATTACCATAAAATCTACGGGGATATTCCTTACACGCAGGTACGACACGAATGGTGGTTTTGGGCTTATCTCTTAATAAGGGAGTGCCAGATGGCGGGTCACATCGAAAATATTCTCAAACACTATCGTGTAAAGAGGAAGCCGACCGTTGCCGTGTTCCTCCAAAGCATTCATTGGGAACACGTTAAATTCTTGCTTAGGAAACCTTCGGAGAAAGGAATTTGGCGGTACTATTTTGGCAAGTTTCCGGAAATTAGTCCCGCGAACATTAGGGGACCGATAAAAAAGAAGGATAAAATTCTGTATAAGTATTGGAAATAAAAAGGATAGCTTCAAACTGCCCGTTTTGAGGCAGTTTTGTTTTTTCGACTTGCGGGCGGGTGGGGCTGGGAGGCGGCGAGGGGTATGGTAGCGGAGGAGTGGTAAATAGGGACAGGGTTCATCTAGGAAGCCCAGAATTTGTTCAACAGTTCCTCGCGTACCCCATAAGCATCCGCATGGGATAGGACGCCGAGGTATGACTGCATGGATTGCTCAAAATTCAGCTTGCTGATTTCCCCGGCCTCGTATTCTTCCATTCGTTTTTCCAGCTTCCTGAACATCCGGCGCTTGGTTTTCAACCGGATAAGCCTGTGGTGAGGGAAAACGACGTATCCGAGGAAATCTATGCCTTGACAAACGGAACTGAGTATGCTTTTATTAGGATGTAGTTTGAGAGCTAGTTCGTTTTCAAAGAATTCAGAGATGAACGGCAGAAGTCCTTCGAGATATTTTCTGTCTTCGGAGATTATGACGAAGTCATCGGTGTAGCGAACATAATATTTCACCCGTAATTTATGTTTCACAAACTGATCAAATTCGTTCATGTAGATATTGGCGAAGAGCTGGGAGGTAAGATTCCCTATCGGGATGCCTCTCCCCGGCGCGCTTTCGTAGCTCTTCACAATGGATTCCAAAAGCCATACCGCATCAACGTCCTTGATGCGTTTTTTGATTATGGAAAGGAGAATTTTGTGGTCCACGCTATCGAAAAACTTCCGTACGTCGCACTTCAGGACATAAGAACGGCGGGTATTGTTCCTACTCACCTTCCTTATCATATTTCCGAGAGCCTCTACTCCCTTATGGTTGCCGTATCCGACCCGGCAGGAAAAAGAGGTCGGGATGAATGTCGGCTCGAAGATTGGGTTCAAGACAGAGAAGACGGCGTGGTGGATGATACGGTCCCGCACGGTCGCCTTGTGGATGTGTCGCGGTTTGGGATCGCTGATGTAGAAGCCTTTGTAGGGGCCGTGAATGTAGGTTTTGTTTGCAAGCTCGCGGTGAAGCTTGAAAATATTCTCCTCCAGATTCCATTCGAAATACCGGACGTCTTTCTTGCCAGTCTTCCCGCGCCGGAATTCGTCCCAGGCCGAAAAGAGGTTTTCGGAGGAAATCATCCGTTCGAAGATATTGGCGTATGTTTTCATAGATTTAAAAACTAATGGACGACTTCGACATCCCCATCTTCAAAAAGACCTACGACCTCTACAAGACCTTTTACGAATATCGGAATCTCGTCCCAAAGCTGGACCGGCACACGATCTGGCAGAAATCGGAAGACCTGATACTCGGCATCCTCGAGGGGATTCTCACGGCGAGCAAACTGTATAAGGCGGCTAAGGCGCCAGTTCTTGAAAATGCGAGCGTCAAACTGAATCTCCTGCGCGTTTTCGTACGTCTCATGAAAGAGGTGAAAACTATCGACAATAAGAAGTACGCGGCGCTGGAAGAGATGATCGATGAGATTGGCCGGATGCTCGGTGGGTGGATCAAGTCAGCGAAAGAGTGAGCGATGGAACAATGCCCCGGTATAAGCCGGGGCATTCCCATTCATTGAAGAGTAACTTCGGGACGAAACCCGAGGCCGAACCATAGTTGTCGTTGGCATTGCTGACCCAGTTCGTGTCGAGCTTGACCTTGCCGTCGTTGAAGTTGAAGTTCGGGGCCTTGGAGAAATCGCCATCGGCATCGGGAATCATTGCTCTCGCCCGTCCGTGTCACCGGAAATCGAGGTTTGCCGCTCAAAAAGGAGCTTATATCCTCTCAATCCTGAATTTTATCCGGCAGCATCCTTTTTAGGGGAATCTGCACTAGACAAGAGCAAGCAGTGATCTCCTCAACACAACGCGCTCTTAGAAACCTTGGTCGCTAAGATTCCGGTTGCTTTTCTCTTCCTTGAAGAGAGAGTTCGGTGGCGGCAATCCGTGGACGGCCGTGCATGAACCTAATCTCATCTTGAATTATACAAAAATAAAGAGGTTGTCCACAATGAAGCGGATAACCTCTCAAAAATGACGGACGAAAGGATCAAAAATGAAATATCAAAAGATCCAAGCGTTCAATGTGCAACGTTCAGCATCACTGCGGGACGAAACCCGAGGCCGAACCAAAGTAGTCGCCGGCATAGCCGACCCAGCTCGCGCCGAGCCCGACCCTGCCGTCGCGGAAGTCGAAGCCCGGGGCCCTGGAGAAAACGCCAACGGCAACGGGAGAGAATTCATCGCCCGGGCAATCAACATCCAACTCCTCGTAACGGACGAGGCGCTCGGGGTGAACCAGTATCTGGCATCCCGTATGGAATGCACCAAGACCAAATTCTGGTGGATCCATGACTTCCCAGGCCCTGCGAGTCGAACGGCCCGCGTGGCGCTTGCCGAACTGGAACGGGAAGATAAGGATGTCGCCCTTCTGTTTCTCGGCGATGAGTTCAAGCGCTTGAGCCGTGCGAGCGTGCTCGCGGAACCGATCCGGCAGGATTTCGCCTTCGCGATAGTTGTAGAACTTGCGCGAGGCGGCGATCTTCTCGAGGACGAGATGCGTCGCTCGGCAGTACCGTTCTTTCGGGTCTTTGACCTCCGGGAAAAACCGGGCGGCCACCGCATCAATCGAGGGAAATGCTCCCCAGCCCTCGGCCCATTCTGGAAGAGCGAGCGTCGGCAGGACCTTTTCCATGAAGTCCGTAACGTATCCGAGCGAAAGTTGGAAGATACCCGCGAGGATATCGACCTGCTTCCCGATGGGCTTCAGACCCTTGTACTCCGGAGGGTATGCGTAGCCGGAATGAACTTCCTCATCCGCATATTTGTTGGAGGTGGTGAGTTCCTCGATGATCTTTTTGAGACCATCTTGTAGTTCTCCACCCCGCTCATTGAGCATTTGAGCGCGGGCGTCGTCGAGCCCGGCTTTGTTGTAGACCGCTTCACAGAGGCCTACGCAATGGAGACCCTTCGGATCTCTGGACGTGATCAATGTCTTAGACATCGTCATCGTCTCCTTTCTTTGTTAGTGGATTAAATTGTTTAAGTGCACGTTCCTGAATTTCAGGAACTTTTGGAGTATACCATAAGAATACTTGTATGTCAAACTAGATTTGAAATAAAAAGAGGGTTGCCAACAAGTGTTGGTAACCCTCAAAAATAACGCGGACTAAAGGAGCAAACGACCAGACGTCAAAAGATCCAAGCGTTCAATTTGCAATGTTCGATCACTGCGGGACGAAACCCGAGGCCGAACCATAGTAGTCGCTGGCAGCGCTGACCCAGCGCGCGCCGAGCCCGACCCTGCCGTCGCTGAAGCGGAAGCTCGGGGCCCCGGAGAAATCGCCATCGGCATCGGGAGCGTATTCGTCTCCTCCGCAGTCGACGTGCAATTGCTCCCAGCGGACGAGCCGATTATGGGTCAGCACTCTGCATCCTTCGGCGACGCTTCCCAAGCCGAACTCGTTTTGGTCGTAGAGGACTCTGCCGCGACGGACAGATTTTCCCCTCCAACGCAATCCGGCTTGACTCGGGATGATGATGAGATCACCCGGTTGGTCCTTCTTGATTTTTGCCTCAAGCCCGGCCGTCTTTTTCGACTGTTGCAAGCGCCCCGGCCCAAGCTGGCCGTTCCGGTAATTCACGAAGTTTTGATATTTCTTTCCCAGGGCGGCAAGCACTTGTTCCGTTGCGGCGTTGTAATTGCCGAACGCTTCCCACCACACATAGACCAGCGGGCTTTCAATCCAATCCGGCAGATTCTTTAAGCTGTCGTACCAGGCCCCTCCCTTAGTTAGAGCCCATGTTGCGTTCAATCCGGGGAAATACTCCAAAAGAATGTCGATCTGCTCTCGGATTGATTTCCGCTTGTATTCCTTGGGGTAAGTGTAGTCGGACGATTTTTCCTCATCCGCGTAGAGATACTTGATGAATATCTCCTTGCGGGAAATTCGGACTGCCGTTTGCAGCATGTCGCCGTGCTTTAGAAGACACTGAGCTTCGTCGTTTGTGGGTTTCGGCGTAAAGAGTTCGTCCTCCATTACGACGCGACTCAGTTGCTTTTCTTGACCATCTGTCATTGGCATGATCGATGTGGTATTCATCGTCATTGCCTCCTTTCTTTGGTTTAGTGAATATGAAGTTTTTAAGTTGCGTTCTTGGGTTTCAAGAATGCCATAATATTACCATAATACGGTATAAAAGTCAAATGTGCGTAATGTCCCAATAGCTTGGAATAGCCCCATTGTAGCGTCTCATTTGTCTCATTTGATTCGACCGAAACCCCAGAAAGTGACACTTCCCCAATAACCGTTCCACTGTCACTTTTGTAACCTGTCACTTTCCATATAGCCCGACCCGTAGGCCTCGGAGCGGCTTTTCGGACTCGCGCTCCGAAAATGCTTACACTGATTAAAAGGAAAAAGTCCACAACCGGGGCACACCGCCAGTGCAAAAGAGCGACCCGTTGGGTCGCTCTTTTGCATGCACTTTTGGGTGCGGGTAGGCGGAATCGGACCGCCGTCTCATCCTTGGCAAGGACGTGTTCTGCCACTAAACCATACCCGCAGTCGTCACTCCGGAGGCGGACCGCTCGGCCCCTTCACGTAGGGGGCGCCGGTCGGTCCATGGAACGTTCCGGTGTATTTCGGCGTCGGCCAAAGCGCTAAAACCAAATATATCATAAGGCCGAACAAGATGGCAATTAAAATCGAGTAGTGCCACGTTCTCATTTTTGGCGTCCCTACGAGGAATCGAACCTCGATCCCAGGTTCCGCAAACCTGTACTCTATCCGTTGAGCTATAGGGACAACTTTCTCTAGAATCCCAGGAACCGCGTGAAGATGTCCATGAAGGACTCTTCGTGTTCCACTTCCGGCAACTTTCCTTCCAAGAACTCCCGCGCCTGCGCCGCCGTCTGGCCGTCCAAGAGGACTCGCAGGTACGGATTGAAGGACGTCTTGCGCTTCAGGACCATTTCGTCCAACCGGTTCGGCCGCTCGGTGATGCTGAAGTTCTCCAAAGCATCATAAGGGTAAAATTGCCTTTCGCCAAGATGGCAGCCGTCTTTGGTCAAGCGGCATTCCATCACCTCCGGCTTGCGCCGACCGAGCATGATCACCATCGCGGCGGCGAGGACGATGAAAACGGCGAAGAAGAAATCCTTCTGCCAAAGGGCGATCACGACGAGGAGGAGGGAAAAGGCGATGACCAAAAGATACCAGTTGAGGTCCTTTTCGTAATAGTCATGCTCCGCCGCCCGCCAGCTGATCTCTTCGGGTGCCCGCCGCTCTGCGGTGACATTCGTTTGTTTTTTGGTCCTCGGCATTGTCTTGGTAGCCTCACCGGGAATCGAACCCGGATTTACGCCGTGAAAGGGCGCTGTCCTAACCGTTAGACGATAAGGCCTCGCTTCCCAATATACCCAAAACTCGAGCTTCGGGCAATCAGACGGTGAAGCGCACGTATATTCCCGATGGCACGAGACGGCCGGAATGCGATTCCTTCACGTTCAACTCGCCGAACTCACCTTCGGTCCGAGCGGCGTCGGGGAAGGCGCCCTCGACGGTCTGACGGAAAGAGGTGGAGGAATACCCGGCGGCATAGCCGTTCAGAAGGAAGAACGAACTGGGCTTTTTCGAAAGCAGCGCGGTGAGAGTCTCGAGAAGCCGCGGCAGATCTTCCTCTATCTTCCAAACCTCACCTTTAGGCCCACGACCGAAGGCCGGCGGGTCTAAGATGATGCCGTCATAGACGGAGCCGCGGCGCTTTTCCCGTTCCGCGAACTTCAAAGCGTCGTCCAAAATGTATCGAATGCCGTCTGTCGGCGTCCCGGAAGACGCCGCGTTCTCCCTCGCCCAGGCGTTGGTCTGCTTCGAGGCGTCCACGTGCGTCACAAAGGCGCCGCTTTTCGCGGCGACGATGCTCGCGATACCGGTGTAGGCGAAGAGATTCAAGACCTGCGGACGCTCCATCTTCGGAACCCGATTCTTCAGCCACTGCCAGTTCGGCGATTGCTCCGGGAAAAGGCCGGTGTGCTTGAAGGACGTGAGGCGTACGGTGAAGCGCGCCTCGTTCCACTTGAGCCCCCACTCTTCGGGGACCCGACCTTCCTTCTTCCAGTCGCCCTTGCCGCCTGCGAAACTAAAATGCGCCGCCGCCTTCTTCCATTCCTCCGGGCGCGCCGGTTTCCAAATTGCTTGGGTTTCGGGACGGACGAGAAGAACGTCGCCGTAGCGCTCGAGCTTCTCGTTCCCGCCGGAGTCGATGAGCTCGTAATCGCTCCACGGCTCGGAGATGAGATCAAGTGCTTTCATTTAGGACTTCAAATGATGCCGACTCCACTCGTAGAGGACGACGGCCGCCGAGATCGAGGCGTTCAGCGATTCGCATTCGGGGTTCATCGGGATGCGGAGCGCGACGTCGCAGTGCTCCAGCGTCTTTTGCCGGATACCCTCGCCTTCGTTGCCGATGATGATGAGCGTTGGCGCCTCGAATCTCTCTTCGCGGACGTCGCGGCTCCCCGCCATGTCCAATCCGTAAGCCCGGAATCCTTTCTCCTTGAGGACGAGGACGGTCTGGTTGATGTTCCCGATTGCGACGAGCGGTATCGAAAAGACCATGCCGGCCGAGACCTTCACGACGGCGCCCGTGATCGGTGCCTGATGGTGCGGAGGGATGAGGACGCCCGCGGCGCCGAAGGCCACGGCGCTCCGGATGATGGCGCCGACGTTCTGTGGGTCGGTGAGCTCATCCAAAAGGACGAGCACGGTGTTCTCGTCAATTTTGATTCCGGCGAGGAAGATCCGAAAATCCACCATGAGTGACGTGGGGTCAATGAAGGCGATGACTCCTTGGTGCGTCGTCTCCCGGCCGACCATCTTTGAGGCGTCGTGCGATTTCATCGCCGAGGCCGTGATGCCGAGCTTCGAAAGAGCGCTCCGCAGCTCGTTATTCTCCGCGTCGGCGGAGAGGAAGACCTTCTTTATGGTGTGCGGCGCTTTCGCAAGGGCCTCCTCGAGGGCATGCTTGCCGTAGATGTATATTTTATTGCCGCGGTCGTTGCGGTCGAACCTTTTGTGCTGTCTCGGGTTGAATCTTTTTTGGAACATTGTTGAATTCTTGGCGGAGAGGGTGGGAGTCGAACCCACAAGAGGCTTTTAAAACCTCTACAGTTTAGCAAACTGCTGGCTTACCATTCGCCGCACCTCTCCAAGATCACGCAAACGCCTTGTCTTTATATCATTCCTCTGGTAAGTTGACAACACGATGCAGGAAAGACCGCCGGTCATAGTGGTGATGGGACACGTGGATCACGGGAAGACCACGCTTTTGGACTATATTCGGAAGACCGCCCTAGCCTCCCGCGAGGCGGGCGGCATTACCCAAGCGATTGGCGCCTACGAAGCGGAGTGGAAAGGGAAGAAGGTGACCTTCATTGACACGCCGGGTCACGAGGCCTTCCAGAACATGCGCGCTTACGGCGCGCGCGTCGCCGACCTCGCGATCCTCGTCGTCGCGGCGGACGACGGCGTGAAACCCCAGACCAAGGAAGCGCTCCAGACGATCCTCACGGCCAAGATCCCTTACGTCGTCGCTATCAATAAGATCGACAAGAACAACGCCGACCCGGAGCGCGCCAAGAAGGAGCTGCTCCAGAACGGCGTCCTTTTGGAGGGGATGGGCGGAGACGTTTCGTATCAGGAAATATCGGCCAAAACGGGTGAGGGCGTGCCGGAACTTCTGGACCTCGTGCTTCTCGCGACCGAGATGGAAAGCTTGACGACCGACCCCGAAGCGCCCGCCTCCGGCATCGTGATGACAAGCCGACGGGATTCGCGGCGCGGCGTTTTGGTCGGCATCGTGATCAAAAACGGCGTTTTGAAAGAAGGTGACCCGATCCGGACCGCGACGGCGAGCGGCAAGGCGAAGATGATCGAGATCGGAAGTGGGGAGAAGGCGGAAGAGCTTTCACCTTGCGCTCCGGCGCTCATCATCGGTTTCGATTCTCTCCCGCGGGTGGGCGAAAGATTCACGACGGACCTGAACGAAAAGATGGATCAGTTGGAGGCTGGACCCGCCACGGCGGAGGTCGCCGAAGGCGTCGAGGCCTTAACGGTCGTCCTCAAGGCGGACGAGACCTCTTCGCTCGAGGCGCTCAAAGGCTTGGTCTTGAAATCGGCCGGCAAGTCGCCGCTCAAGGTGGTGGACGCGAGCGTGGGGAACATCACCGAGAACGACGTCAAGACCGCGGACGCGGCGAAGGCGCTCGTCATCGGCTTCAAGACGAAAATTGACCGGGCGGCCGAGAACCTCGCGGAGGGACGGCACGTCGAGATCGTGGAATCACCCATCATTTACGAACTCGAAAAGACGCTCACCGAGCGCTTGGGGAAGGTGAACCCGGCCGATCGCCGGCGGCTTGAAATCCTCGCGACCTTCGGCACGCCGAAGGGCGATGAGCAGGTCGTGGGCGGCCGCGTCGTCCTCGGGCCCATCAAGAATCAGGAAACCTTCGAAGTGTGGCAGAGCGAAGAAAAGATCGGCGAAGGGAAGATCTTGAACCTCCAAGCGCAAAAGAAGGACATCGCGGAAGCGAGCGAGGGGATGGAAGCGGGCCTCTTGGTCCAAAGCGCGACGTCCATTAAGCAGGGGAACGTGCTGATGTTCAAATGAGGCCCTACCGTAATCTGAAGATGGCGAGTTTGATCCGGGAGGTCCTGAACGAACTTTTCCTCAAGGATTTCGATTTTAACGGCGCCCTGGTCACGATTGCGGACGTCGAGATAGACGATAAGCTGGAGACGGCGCGGGTCAAGCTCGCGATCCTGCCGTTTGAAAAGGGGCCTGAAGCGTATAAAATGGTTGAAGACCGGCGGCGGGAGCTCCAGTACAAGCTCGTCCGGAAGATGAACGTGAAGCCGATACCGCGTTTGAAGTTTGAAATAGCGCAATAGGGCCGGATGGCGAAGAGGCAACGCGGCGGTCTGCAAAACCGCTATGCGAGGGTTCGAATCCCTCTCCGGCCTCAATGGAAATAAAACTTTTTGTGGCCACCAAAGCGTTCATACGACACGGGGATAAGATACTTATTCTCCGTGAATCCGCCAAATACAGCGACGGTTCCAATGCCGGACGCTACGACGTCCCCGGCGGACGGGTGATTCCGGGGCAGCGTTTTGATGAAAGTATGCGTCGCGAAATAAAGGAAGAAACCGGGCTGGACGTTGATATCGGCGCACCATTCTTTGCCAACGAGTGGCGGCCGGTAGTACGCGGAGAACAGTGGCAGGTGATAGGTACGTTCTTCGTTTGCGAAAGTAAAACAAATAAGATTATCTTGAGCGAGGATCACGACGATTACCTTTGGATAGACCCGGCCGGCTATAAGAGCTACCGGCTGATTGATAATCTAACGCCTGCGTTTGAAGCTTATCTTAAAACCATATAAGCTTTTGTTAATGCCCGGGTGCTGTAACTGGTAGCCAGAGGGGACTTAAAATCCCCTGTCCGCAAGGGCGTGTGGGTTCGATTCCCACCCCGGGCACACTTCGACAAGCTCAGTGCAGGCACTTCAACTCCGACCAGTGCAAGCAAAACAAAAATCCGCCGATGAGGCGAATTTTCGTCATTTTACTTTTATCTTTATGAACTCTTTCTTCCCGATTTTTATCATGTCACCGTCCTTTCTTTTCTCATCTGGGTCTTTGACGACCTCTCCGTTCACCTTGATCGCGCCTTGTTCCAAAAGCCTTCTCCATTCGCTATTACTTTTCCCTCCCAAAGCGATTAGGGTCGCCATTGTGCCGCTTGTCGGGGCTGTACTGGGAACGAATTTGATCTCTATCTCCTCCGGCGTCTCTCTTTTGGAGAAGGTCTTGATCCAATTTTCCTTCGCTTTGGCCGCGGATTTTTCGCCGTGATACATCCGAGTAACAGTCTCAGCTAGAAGCATCTTCGCCTCGTACGGATTTCCCTTCGGCGGTTCCACCTCGGTAAAGTGCGTGAAGTATTTGGCGGTAAGCGAGTCGGGAATGGACATTAATTTTCCGAACATCTCCTCTGGCTTTTCGGTGAGGCCGACGTAGTTGCCATAACTCTTGCTCATTTTGCGGACGCCGTCTGTGCCCTCTACGAGCGGCATCGTCAAAATATCCTGTTCCGGCATTTTGAAATAGCGTTGGATGCGCCGGCCCATCAGCAAATTCAATTTCTGGTCTGCCCCGCCGAGCTCCACGTCGGCCTTGACCATCACGGAGTCGTATCCTTGGAGGATGGCATAAAGGGATTCCAAGACGGTCACGTCGCCGCCGGCATCGATCCGTTTCTGAAAATCCTCGCGCTTCATTATCTGGCTGATGCTCACGGCCTTGGTGACCGCTAGGAAATCCTTCAAGCTTTTTCCATGCCATTCGCTGTTGTATCGTACTTCTGTCTTTTTTACATCGATGACCTTCCCGGCCTGTTCAAGATAGTGCTTCATGTTGGCCTTCACCTCCTTTTCGGTGAGCGGCTGACGTTCGGCCGACTGGCCGGAAGGATCGCCGATCTGGGCGGTGAAGTCGCCGATGATGAGCACGGCCTGGTGCCCCAGGTCTTGGAACTCGCGGAGCTTTAGGAGGGGAACAGTGTGGCCGAGGTGGATGTCCGGTTTCGTCGGGTCGATGCCGAGCTTCACCCGTAGCTTCTGGCCGGAATTGAGCGCTTTTTCCAAATGTTCTCGATCGATCACCTCCTCCACTCCGCGGTTCAGGATTTTCTGGATTAGCACTTCTTTGTTTTCCATATTATCTCCATTCTATCAATATTTCGACAATAAAAAAAACGCCCCTTGGGGGCGCCGGCGTCTATCAGGGTCTATTTTTTGGTCCTGATTATCTCGTCGATCAAGCCGTATTCCTTGGCTTCGGCGGTCGTCATATAGAAATCGCGGTCGGTGTCGTGCTCGATCTTATCCAGTTTCTGGCCGGTGTGTTTGGCGAGGATCTGGTTGATCTTGTCCTTGATCTTCACGATCTGCTTAGCGGTGATCTCGATCTCGATCGCTTGGCCTTCAGCGCCGCCCATCACCTGGTGGAGCAAGATCTCGGAGTTGGGGAGGGCGAAGCGCTTGCCCTTCGCGCCGCAACCGAGGAGCACCGCGCCCATCGAGGCGGCCATGCCGACGCAGATCGTCGAGACCGGCGCCTTCACGTACTGCATCGTGTCGTAGATGGCCAGTCCCGCCGTAACCGAACCACCGGGAGTGTTCAGGTAAAGTTGGATGTCCTTCTTCTGGTCCTCGTGATCCAAAAAGAGAAGTTGGGCGATGACGGCGTTCGCCACGTCGTCCATTATCGGTCCGCCTAAAAAGATGATGCGCTCCTTGAGAAGACGCGAATAGATGTCGTAGGCCCGTTCGCCGTAGGACGACTTTTCTATTACGGTTGGTATCAAATTCATCTCCGCTACTTTACCAGATCAACCTCGGTCACGTCAAACGTCGATGCGCTGAAGATGTTCTGTGCGCTCTGGACCACCACGGTGTCCCCGGCTTTTATGCTCGCGAGCGTAATCGCCGTACGGGTCGGGCTGCCATCGGGGTTCGGTTTCGTGTTGTCCACCGAGAAATATTTCGTGGCGGACGTTACGTTTGCGTTCCTACTCTGAGTTGCCTGCGGTAATCCATCTAGGTGAGGGAGGTAGTCAGAAGGATCGTTCACCGTCAGGGTTATGGTCGCGCCGTAGACGTTTGTCACCTGGCCCGTCAAGTTGTGGAGTGTTCCGGAGGGAGCTGGGAAACCGGCGTTGATTATCGGCATATATTTAGCAGTCGCCGTTTGATTTTCGGTCGCTTGGCCAATGAAGTAGCCGATGAGGCCGCCCGCAATGAGCGCTAAGATTGCGACGATGATGAAGACCGGTTTCTTGACTCCCGCTTGGTTTGCCATATGCGTTCATTATAACAAATCGTTCGTGTGATATAATGGAAGAAAATCACAAGGTACCGTAAACCTTGTTTGCTATAATAAAAAGTATGAAAAACTTGCGGCGGAGCCCCTTCTTCTACTTGAGCTTAATACTCGCTTTCGCGGTCGCTTTTGAAATAGCCAGCGTCGTGAGCGCCGCGTGGACCGCGCCGACGCAAAGCCCGCCGAACGGCAGTCCGGCCCAGCCGATTGATACTAGCGGCGACGCGCAGACAAAGACCGGCGGTTTGACGATCACCTCCAATGCGCCCGCGACAAATGGCGTGAAGATAGATCCTTACGGTCATGTCTGGTTCGGGTCCTCGAACGGAGATGGGACCATAAAAACGTCCCAGGGCGGGATTTATTTTGACGGAACTCAATTGCAGTATACGAATAATGGTGGCACAAGCTGGCAGCCAATCGGGAGCGGAAGCGGATCGGCTTTCTGGGCGACGACCACTCCTTCTTCGATCTATGGCGGCATCTACTACACGGGAGGAGCTGTTGGTATCGGCAGTCAACCGGAGTCTGAGTTCACGATATATCCTTCGTATGCGACTTGGCCGTTCAACTTCGGTAGCGGCGGTGGGGCCAACATCATTCGAAGTAATGCTTATTGGTCCGGTTCTCTTGGCACCGACGTATATGCCACCAGCGGACCGGCGGAAGAAATCGTCTTTGAGGGTGACGGTATCCATTTCGTGACCGCTCCGAGTGGCGTTGCCGGGAAGCCGGTTGCGCAGAATGGCGTATGGGCAGACCGTATGTCTTTTGATTCTATGGGCAATTTAACCCTCGATAATAGCATTAACTTGGTGACTAAAAGTATCACGGGCTTTTGGCTGGTTGCTTCGGATATGCCAACCTATGGGGATCCGTCCGAACGGTATTATGGCCCCGCAACCGACCTTGGTTGCGATACGAATCAGGGGGATACCGTGACTTGGAATTCCGATAATTCCGCCACGTCCGATTGCAACATAGGCGCGCCTTATACTGATACCAGTGGTCAAGAACAGCGCATGGTGACCAATCCGGGTACAACCGGTTCAACTGACGGTTATTATTACGATGAATATCAAGATCAGGGTAATATAGTGGCTAATTATTTTCAATACAAAACCATTACGGTTATTGACTCTAGTTCTGCGCCGGCCAGGCCAAATACAGCCACTCTGAACGTCGCCGACATCAACCTTAACGGCGGACTTTTTGATGGAGCGGTGGTGCTCCCAAATGGTACGAAAATATGCGCTGCCGACGTTAATACTACTGGTTCCACCGACAATGCGGCTTGTGCAAAGGTAGACAACGGCACGATAGATATGTGGGTGAAAGGTAGCTCACAAAATAGCACGTGTAATAATAGTTATTATTGCGGAGCGGGCCGCAACCCTTCGGGGACAGGTGATTGGCAAACGTCCTGCACGGTTGGTTATCCTTTAATTGGATGGGTGGAGGACTCGGGGAACAGCAACACAATGTCAAGTGGGATAGTGCCCAAATTATCTTTAATCTGCAGCATGGAGAACACCAACGACAACCCGGAAATGAGATATGTAATCTGTCCGTTAGCCGGCGCTACGGGTCACGGGATCGCCGGAACGCCTATGATAAACGCAGGAGGACCAACCCCATTCGTAACTCGTAATACTGGGAGTGGTTTCTGTGAACCCTCAGCTTATGGATCGGCATTCTGACCTTCAAGCTAAGATTTAGACTCAAACTCCGATTAGCCGCCCTCCATTAGGCGGCTTTTTGTCAACCATCTGCTATAATAAAACCAATGAAGAGAAAAATAATTTCTCTGTCTGTGATCTTTTGTGGAGCGGCCGTCGCGGTCTTTATATTAGTCGGATATATCCCCGGCGCGAAGGCCGATACTAGTAACTTTTCGGCAAACGCTCCATCGGCTTGCGCCATAGGCTTCAACTGGACCGAGACCGGCAATTCCCTGAACTACGACTACTATCAGTACAAGGCCTGGATTGGGAGGGCGTCCCAAGGGAGCTTGATTAATTGGGCGACCCTCGACAAAAGCAATATCACCCTGAGCGGTACCGGCCGGAGTTTTCTCATCACCAACGCAGCGTACGGCGACAAAGGTCCGAAGCCGAACACCAGCTACTACGTAATGCTTCAAGGATGCCTGAACGTCGGCGGCTGCACCCCAATTTCCTCCAAGAGCGAGCCCTATCCGGTAAGGACCTCTGACATCGCCTCGCCGCCTGCCCCGCCGACCAGCTTGTCAACTTTAGGTTGGCCGGGTGATCTACCGAACATCGCTTGGCAGCCGTCCGCGACGCCGAGCTACAGCGGCTTCCGGATCTACCGTTCGGATACCGACACGAACGCCTCTTCGTTTACGAACGTCGACACTAAAAGCTCGGACGATTTTTTGAGCCAGAAAAGCCAATGGCAGGACAATAGTTTGAGCGGCACGTCGATCGCCACCAGCAGCCCGCATTTCTACGAAATCCAGACGTACGAAACCGATCAATATTGCCAACCCGTCGATAACACGACCTCCCAGAGCGCAAATTGGGTTAAATTCAACAGCACGCTTTCGACCATCCTCACGGTGCCGCAGACGCCCAACAAAGTCGGCCCCAATTCCATCACCCAAACCAGTGGCCAGTTCAACGTCGTTTTCGGTTGGCAAAACGTACTCAATAACACCGGCTACAATTTTGACATCGCGAGCGACAAGAATTTCACAAACATCGTGAATTCCCAATCTTACTCCCAGAACACGAATTCAACCCAATCGTTCACTCTATCCCCTAATCAAATCTTCTATTACCGCATTAAGGCCTTGAACTCGAGCGCCGGGAATTCTTCATTCTCCGATTACGCGGCGGGCGTGATTCAGACCGGCCTCGTGGCGCCAGTCAATCCCGTGGCCGCCATCCTTTCCGCCGATCCGACGGCGAAAAAGGTGACGGTCAATTTAGCTTGGTCGGACACAGCGCAGTATCAGCGCCAGATCGACATTTACCGCGGCACGGACGGCGCCAATTTCTCTCTGGTAGCGACCCTAAGCCCCTCAAGCTGCATCGGGGGATCGTGCATCTATCCGACATCGTACGTGGATAACAACAAAGGCGCCAAATTGGACATCGGCCCGACCTACTATTACAAGGTTTCGTTCGTCTATACTGATCCCATAATAATCGGCAGCGGGAACACAGTTGAGGTACCGAGCAGCGTGTTCAGCATCGACTCCAACGTGACACCCCTGACGAATTACGCTTGGTCGGGCCAGGCGGCGAACGGCGGGACGGATCCCGGCATCGGCTGGATCAGCTTCAGCGCTGCGAACGAGACGGGAGCCACTGCTCCTTACGGCGTCTTTATGAACACGAGTACCGGTGTGCTTTCCGGCTACGCTTGGACGGAGTGGAATGGCTGGCTCTCATTCAACCCGGGCGATCTTACAGGGTGTCACAGCGGAAATTGCAACGCGCAAGTGAATTTGTCCACTGGCCAAGTGTCCGGTTGGGCGAAGTTCATAGGCGCGGACAGCACGCAAGGTGCCTGGGACGGCTGGGTGAGCTTAAGCGGGAGCAACGGTTTACCGCCCGGTAACGCTAGAGCCGTTTCGTGGGGAGTTACGTACGATCCTTCGACGGGGAAATTCTCCGGCGAGGGATGGGGCGGCGACGTTGCCGGTTGGATCTCTTGGTGCGACAGCGCTCCTTTCGCGAGCGGCGCCAACCGATACTGCGTCACGACCGGCGCCGGTACGTTGCCGAGTGCGAACGCCCCGACAATTATAAGTACCTCATCGACCGCAAATTCCATCACGGTCACGTGGACGAACCCGATTAGTTATAGTCAGATACAGATCGAACAAACTAACGCACCTAATATGAGCGCTCAACAAATACAAGATAAGGGGAATTACATAGTGGTGAGAACATTTAATTCTAGTAATCCTAGTGATGCTGCATATACTAAAGCCATATCATCGATCTCTTATACTATTCCTAACCTCAACGCAAGCAGTACGTACGGCATTTTCGTTAGGGGAACTCCATAGAAAGGTTCTGTTTGTATGTTTGGAAAAGGCCCGCAATATTGTGGGCCTTTTTAATTAAAAACCTAGATAAAATCTGCCTAATTTGACTTTTCCATATATTATGTGGTATAATAACTGTAGTTAAGGATCATCCTTAACCGCTAACTTTAAAACTAAACAATAGCTGAAACTAAAAAAAGAAAGGAGCGCTTTAGAATGAAGCGTATGTTCTTCTTGGCGTTGGCGCTCCTTTTGAGCGTCGCGCCTTTGGCTTTCGGACAGCATTCCGACAGCGCTACAAAGACCGATTGGTCTTGGATATGGCCCGATGCGTCAGTAAGACGGGTATATCCCAATATCCACGCAATGGCTATTGACGGCGCAGGGGACATATTTGCATCGATGATCGTTGATGACACAACCGATGGTTTATACATTTCACGCGATAACGGTCAGACATTTGCGAAAGTTCCAGCCTCGGCATTTGGCAATAAACTCGGTTCCAATGGTGCGTATGCAATTTGGACAATTTGTGCCAATACCAACGGAGTGTTTGTCGGAGCCGATCAGTATATTTTTAAGAGTACTGATTACGGGAATAACTGGACGAAGGTGTTGTATAACTACAGCGAAGGTTACCACGCCCTAGTTTTTGACAGCAATAATACCGTATTTGCTGGTGGCGGCCGAGGGATCTACCGTTCAACAGATGGCGGGTTTACATGGATGAATGTTGATTCCAACGATTTATCTTCGGATAGAAAATTCTACTACGTAAACACTATGACCGTTTCGTCCAACGGAACGATCTTCGCCGGTACTAGTTCCGGCCTCGGAGCCGGCGCTTACGGAATCCGCAGGTCAACAGACGGCGGGAACACCTGGGAATACGCCAATAACGGTATCGGCAGTCACAACGACAGCACGTGGAACACCGACATCATCAGCATGGCGACATGCGGCAAGACGGTCTTCGCGGTCTCCAACCATCTCTATCGTTCAACTGACGGCGGGGATAGTTGGCAGATAGTCGGCGACTCTCTCTTCTACGGAGTTGAGAGCGGAGCGATCTTCGCCTCAAAAAAAGGCCTGATTGTCCCAACGCTGTATGCTCTTTGGATCACGACGGATCTCGGCGCTACTTGGCACGAACTCATCAACTTCTCGCTTCCCATTAACGTCTGGTCGGCAGCCCAATGGGATGCCGATAACAAGGTCCTTATGGGGATGTGGAACGGCCTCGCGGTCCTCACGATAGGGGATTTGACCCCCGTCATCGAGCACCAGCCGGTTGCGTCTAGTTTCCAGCTCTCCCAGAACTATCCGAACCCGTTCAATCCAACGACGACGATCAGTTACTCTCTGTCTCAGAGGACCTACGTAACCCTCAAGGTCTACAACGTTCTCGGTCAGGAAGTAACGACTCTGGTTGACGGATATCAGTCACTCGGATCGCATCAGGTCACCTTTGACGGTTCGAAGCTTTCCTCCGGCACCTATTTCTATAGGTTGCAGGCGGGAAGCTTCTCCGAGACGAAGAAGATGGTATTGATGAAGTAATGAGTCATCAATAGAGCCCAATTTCTCGCAAGAGGATTGGGCTCTTATATTTTCGACCACCCAAATTGGCTATTTGCCAGCTGCCGGAAGCGATATAATGAGGCGTATGGTTATTACCCCGAAAACTAAAAGACGCAAACTCACGCGGGGGACATTCGTGAAAGGGGCGAAGACCATCGCGAGATACCTGAAGCCCCACCGGCGGCTTCTCATTGTACTCACGATTGCCGGGGTTCTGGATGCGACAATCCAGGCGTTCGTTCCGCTCGTCTCCGGGAAGATATTTGACTCAATTATCGCAATCGCAAGAAACCCAGTAGTGTCGTTAACCACTTTCTTTTGGCTTATTGCCACCTGGACCGCACTCCAGCTCGGCGACAATATCATAAGCTGGAGAACAACTCTTGCGAACACCGCGCTCTCGGCGCGGCTTGAGGCGGAATACATCGCAAATGGGTTCGGGAAACTCATCATGATGCCGATAGCGTTCCACGTCTCGAAAAAACACGGCGATATCACCGACCGTATCAGCCGCGCCGCCAGCTGGATTGATAACCTCGTCAGCAACGTTATCCTTTATCTTTCCCCAATGTTCTTGAGCATTTTCGTCGCGCTCGCAATCGCGTTCACCATCAACATCGACCTTTCATTGGTTCTCATAGCTGCAATTCTGGTTTACGGCGTTGTCCTTTGGCGGGCGATGCCCCGGCTCGCCGACCTGAATCTCCGCATGAACAAAGCGTACGGTCGCGCATACGGCAGTTATTACGATGCGATTGACAATGTTCGCGAGATTAAACTTGCGGCGACCGAACATACAGAACAGCGAAACGTATGGCGGAATTTCGTGGATCGCGCGGCGGCGTTCTGGATAGACTTGAACAAGGTCCAACAGCGGCTATCGATCGGTCAACGAGTCGTCGTGACCGTCACCCAGCTATCCATATTCGTCATCTCTGTGTTCTTCGTCCAGCAGGGATCACTTACCCCCGGTGAGCTCGTGGCGTTCAACGGCTATGCTGCAATGATGCTGGGGCCTTTCGTTACGCTCGGACGCAACTGGCAGACCGTTCAGAATGGGCTTGTTGCCATCGTCCGCGCCGAAAAGGTTCTCGAGACGCCGACAGAAAATTACCAACCAAGGAACGCCGTGATCCCGAGAAAACTTTCGGGTGAGGTGGTTTTCAATGATGTTTCATTCGGTTATAAAGGGGGGAACGAAATTTTAAAACATGTTTCGTTCCACGTGCGGCCGGGCGAGAAAATCGCGCTCGTCGGCGAATCCGGCGTCGGCAAAACCACGCTTATCGACCTACTTGTTGGATTTTATTTCCCGCAGAGCGGGAATATTTACATAGACGGCAACGATATCCGTAATCTCGATCTGGCCGCTTACCGTGCTCATCTTGGCGTCGTGCCACAGGAACCCACGCTCTTCAACGACCAGGTTGGTAAAAATATCGCCTACGGCAACAGTGGCGCGAGTGAGCGGGATATCATCACGGCAGCGAAGGAAGCATACGCGGACGATTTCATATCCAGCTTCCCCAAAAAATATAAGCAGCTCGTCGGTTGGCGCGGCGTAAAACTCTCTATAGGCCAAAAGCAGCGTATTGCTTTGGCCCGCGCCTTCCTCCGCAAGCCCGACATTCTCATCCTTGATGAACCAACCTCAGCGCTCGATGCCAACTCCGAACATTACATTAAAGCTGCGCTCCGCAAGCTCATGGAAGGACGTACTACAATCATAATCGCGCATCGTTTGAGCACCATCCGGGAGATCGATACCATCCTCGTTTTCAAAGACGGTAGGATCGCCGAACGCGGCAGCCACGCCGAGCTTCTCAAGATCCCGAACGGCATCTATCGGAATTTATATAAATTGCAAATAGGATTTACGAAGTGAGGAAGTTTGGACAAATCATAAACGCCAAGGTTTTGCTATAATAGAAGTATTGAAACCGGTATTCGGTCATAAGTCGATTGGCCTCACGGTGGCGCTTTTAGGAACGCTGGTTTTGAGTTTTCCCGCCGGAGCGGTCTTGGCCCAAACGCCGCCCTTCTACGACTCCCAGATCGTGACGGTGACGACGCTCGCGACGCCGCCGCCGGTCAATCTCGGCGCCGGTACCTACTCATTGGTATGCGCGCCTTCCCCGAACTCGGCGATATACCTCGGCTGGACGGCCAATGCATCGCCCGCCGTCGCTGGCACGGTTTATGCCTTTACCAACCCGACCTTTCGCCCGATAGACGGCACCGTGGTCACGACGGCCAACAGTTCCGGGAATTATTTGATGACCGTCACGTCCGGGGCGCCGAAATATTTTGAGATCCTTGGCAGCGGCTACAGCGCATTAAGCAACGTCGTCGGCCCGTGCAGTCCGCTCTCTCCGGTCTCGAGCGACGCGCCGACGCAGCTCAACGTCTTCACGAACGGTCCAGCCACCCTCTACCTGAACTGGAAGGACAACTCCACCTCCACCGCGACCTCAACCTTTGAGATCCAGCGCTTCCAAGTGACACCCGTCGCACCGTCGAATTTGAGCGTGACGCAAGCGGCAGGTTCGATGACGCTCCACTGGACCGACAATAATCCGACGGGAGGACCTCCCTTCTATGCGATCGTCGAGAGGAGTAATGATACGAGCGCCGCCATGCGCTTCGACCCAATGAACGACCCGACACTCGTAACCTCCACCGTGAAGCAGGGGAACACATCCTTAACCGACGCCAATGGTCTGGTCATCGGCACGAACTATTACTACCGGGTGAAGGACGTTTCACAGCTCCCAGTGAGCAATTTCTATCAGATAGTCTCGGGGAGCACCGTCGCGAAGCCCGGGATCGCTTCGAGCACTTACGGAACACTTTTGCCGGTCACGTACACTCCGCCGGTCGGAATTAACCTCCTGAAGCAATCGCTCGGGAGCGTCATCGGCTGGCTCTTTGGGGCGCCGGTGGCCGAAGGCCAAACGTCACCGACCGTGAACTACGATAACTATTTCGCGACCATCGCGAGCAATGTCACCACGCCCTTTTACCCGGACTCCGGTCTTACACCCGGCACGGTCTATATGTACCGCGTCCGGCTCACGAAGGGGAGTTCAAGCACTTGGTCTAACATGGTCGCAGCCGTGACGCTGCCGAGTGGCTCTTTGCCGAGTTGCCTTTCGGCTTCCCCGTCGAGTTGCGCCATAACGCCAATTTGTACTGCCTACGGTTACTGCGATCGCAGCGTCGCCGGCTATCGTTCTCCGGACTTCTCCCAGACGAGCGAATCGCAGTGCTCAGTCAACGCCGACTGCCGTAACGTCGGCCGGGCGAGCACGCAGACGCAGGAACAATAATCACGTTCTCGCCGCTTCCGTCGCCGGAATGCTAGAATGAACTTACAGAATGTTCAATCCGCTTCAATTCTTCCGGAATTTTTTTCAGGATATTGGTAATTTTGTGAGTGCCCGGTCGGTCCTCGGCGTCGACATCGGCACCTCCTCTATCAAGATGGTGGAGCTCGCCCGAAAGGGCGACACCCTAACGCTTCTGAACTACGGTATCTTAGGGTCGAATGACTACCTGAACCATCCGAATCGGGCCATCCAGACGAGTTCCCTGAAGTTATCCGAAAAGGACGCGGCGGTGATGCTCAAAACGCTCATCGGCGAGACGCAACCGAAGAGTCGCCTCGCCGTCGCGACCATCCCGGCCTTCGCTTCGTTCCAAACCTTGATCGACATGCCACTCCTTTCGCCCGCCGAGACCGCGAAGGCTGTGGAATTCCAGGCGCCCCAATACATTCCCTTGCCCTTGAGCGACGTCGCGGTCGACTGGCTCAAGGTGGACGAGTTCCAGACGGAGAACCGCGAGGCCTATCAGCGGATATTTTTGATCGGCCTCCCGAAGGACGTCCTTGAACGCTACAAAAGAACCTTCCGCGACGCGGGCTTGAAGCTCACAGCTCTCGAACTGGACGGCATCGCTATTTCGCGCGCCCTTCTCGCCAAAGAAACCGAACCGACACTTCTCATCGACCTTGGGGCGGTCGCTTCGGAGATTTTCGTCGTCCGGGAGGGCCGCTTGCTTTACGCGAGCCAGACGGATTATGGCGGTATTTACCTCACGCAGGCAATTGCGCGGAGCCTGGGACTAACGAACTCCCGGGCGGAAGAACTCAAGCGCCGCAAGGGTCTCACGGGCGGCGGCGCCGAGGCCGAGTTATCAACATTAACACTGCCTTTTTTGGATGTTATAATACAGGAGGTGAGCCACACGCGTGACGTCGTCGAGCGCCGGTACGGCCGCCCCATCAAACGAGCAATGCTCACGGGCGCGGGGGCGAATCTCCTCGGGGTGGAGAAGTATTTCGGAAGCCAGCTAGACCTGCCTGTCGCGAAACCCAACCCCTTCCTCAACGTCAGCTACCCGGTGACCTTGGAACCACTACTCCTGGAGCTCCAGAACGAACTGCCGGTCGCGATGGGGGCCGCGGAAAGATATTTTAGTTAGATGCCGGAACAATCCAATCAGCCAGTTTTCAGGGAACAGTTTGTGACCGAGCCGGTCGCGGTGGGTTTCCCGTGGCGGCTTTTCGTCTTCTCGCTCGTCCTCTTTCTTCTCTCCCTCCTCATCTATTTCGGCTTGAAGTTCGGCTACGAAAATTATCTCCAGAATCAGGCGACGAGCGTGGATGGCCAGTTGAACCAGCTTTCAAACGCGGTGAGCCAGCAGGATCAGCAGCAGTTCGTGGGTTTCTATTCCCAGCTCGTGAATTTGAAGACAATCTTCGCTTCGCACGTCTTCTCCGCCAACAGCCTTCCGTTCCTCGAGAGGGACACCTTGCCGCAGGTCTACTACACCGACGCAAAATTCTCGGCGGGCGGTGACGCCCTTACCTTGACCGGCCAAGCCTCGTCGCTCCAGGTCCTCGCCGAGCAGATGGCGGAGTTCGAGCAGGCACCGGAGCTCCAGTCGGCGACGCTCTCGAGCACCGCCTTCAACCCGGGCGGCGCCGTGAGTTTCTCGGTCGATCTCGTTTTCAAACCAACCTACCTCACCCAACCCCAATAAAATGAAGGCTTCGTCCAAAAGAATATTGAGCATCTTGTTCTCGGCGGTCTTCCTCCTCGGGACGCTCATCGTGTACGGCAATCTGATCCAGCCCGAGATTACCGCCGCGAGCGCACTGCAATCCCTCGTCGCTTCGAAGACCAACCTCTTGAACAGCCAAAAGACCGCCGTCGCCCAGGTCTCGCAGCTCATCGGCCAGTTCCAAAACGCCGCGGCCCTCCAGCGGACGGTCTCACTCGCCATCCCAATCGGCCCGAACACGACGCAGATCCTGAACCAGTGGCAGGCCATGGCCCAGGCCGCCGGCGTCAGCCTCCAGTCGCTGAACGTCCAACCGGCGCCGCCCGCGGGGCCGGTCGCCGCGACGAGCACCCTCGTCAAGAATCCTGGCAGCGTCGCGATCACGGTCACCGCCGTCGGACCCTACACCTCGCTCAAGCAGTTCCTGCAATCCTTGGAGACGAACGTCCGGGTGACGAACGTGAACTCCTTTGAATTGAACGCCCTCCAAGGCAGCGGTCAGGGCGGGCCGGGGAACGGGGTTTACGCCCTCCAAGCGAGCGTCGCCGCTTTCTATCAAATCAACTAACATGGCCATCGTAATGGAACAAGAGAAAAAGAAGGTGAACTGGTTCAATCTGATCCTCGTTGCGCTCTTCATCATCGTCCTCTTCCTCGTCACCTATTTCATCTTCTTCAAAAAACCGGAACTGATCGACGTCGTCGCGCCCGGTTCCCTCCAAAGCATCAGCCAGATCTCGCAGATCCAGCTCGATCCGACGCCGGTCGTCCAGACCTTGAACAAGTACTTCACGGGCAACTACGGCGGGACGCTCACTATCCCGACGCCGGGCAGAACGAACCCGTTCGCGCCGTACCAGTAAAATCCGCATGACCGACCAGGAATTAATCCAAGCGCTTCAGAAGAAGGGTCTGCTCCCCGCCGCCTCGGCTGCGAAGCTCGTCAAGGAGGCCGGACTGCGCGAGCGGAGCGCGGAGGACCTCATCTATGAAGAGCGCCTCGTACCAGACGCCGAAGTGGCGGCGGTCAAAAGCGAGCTCTTGAAGATCCCGTACAAGAAGATCGACCCCGCTGCGATCGGCGAAGACCTCTTGAAGATCATCCCCAAGGACACCTCCCGGGCTTACCAGGTGGTCCCGCTCGAAAAGCGGCGAGACCTCCTCGTCGTCGGAATGCTCCATCCGGACAATCTGCAGGCGCAGGAGGTGCTCCGCTTCATCGCCAAGCAGAATCGGGTGAGCTTGGGCGTCTACATCGTGACGCCGACCGATCTTCAGGCGGTGTGGCGCAAGTACGCCCCTTACCGGACGGAGATCGAAGCGGCCGTGAAGGAAATCGGGCCGTCGCGCCCAGTGGACGATCTGATGGTGACCCTCGAAGAGGGCGCTCGCACGGCCGAGGACGCCCCTATCATCCAGATCGTCGCCTCGACGCTCCGGGAAGCGGTCGAGGCCAAGGTCTCCGACATCCACATCGAGCCGGAGAAGGACCGGGTGCGCATTCGCTTCCGGTTGGACGGCAAGCTCGAGGAAACCGCCTCGGTGCCATCCGCCTTGGGCCAACCCATCATCTCGCGCATCAAGGTCCTCGCCAAATTACGGCTCGACGAGACGCGCGTGCCGCAGGACGGCCGTTTTCGGACAGTCGTGGGTGGCCGCGACATCGACTACCGTGTTTCCACCTTCCCGACGCCATCGGGCGAGAAGGTGGCCATCCGCGTCTTGGACCCCGCGACCGGCCTCAAGGGTCTTAAAGAGTTGGGACTGAACGACTACAACTTTGGACTTTTGGAAAAAGCGGCCGAGGCGCCTTACGGCATGATTCTCATCACCGGCCCCACGGGCTCGGGCAAGACGACGACCCTCTATGCGGTGATGCAGAAATTGAACCGCGACGACGTGAACATCGTAACCCTCGAAGACCCGGTGGAATATTTTATGGACGGCATCAACCAGTCCCAAGTGAAACCCGAGATCGGCTACGATTTCGCCTCGGGACTCCGGCAGATCCTCCGCCAGGATCCGGACGTCATCATGGTGGGCGAGGTGCGGGACGAAGAGACGGCGAGCCTCGCCGTCCAATCCGCCTTGACCGGCCACTTGATGCTCTCCACCCTCCACACCAATAACGCGATCGGCGTCATCCCGCGCCTCGTCGACCTCAAGGTGCCGGGCTTTCTCCTCTCCGCTTCGCTCAATCTGATGCTCTCCCAGCGCCTCGTCGGCCGTCTCTGCCCGGATTGCAAGAAACCGGTCCCGGCGCCCGAAGCGGCGACGAAGTTCATCGACGAAGCGTTCCAAACGCTCCCGCCGATGCTCAAAGAGAAGCTGGACGCGAAGAGACCATATCAGGTCTACCGGAGCGAACCCAAACCAGACTGCAAGATCTGCAAAGGGAAGGGAATGGTCGGCCGAGTGGCGATCTTCGAGATCTTCCGAATGACCCGGGAGCTCGGCAATCTTTTGAACAAGGGCTACAGCGAGAGCGACCTAATGGACGAAGCCAAGCGCCAGGGAATGGTCCCGATGCGCGCGGACGGCATTCTCAAAGCGCTCCAAGGGGAGGTGCTCCTCGAAGAGGTGCTGCGCGAGACGGAGTGAGCGCGCCGAGACTTTTTCGTGTATGATTAGTAGAAGTCAGCGCGCGACCATATGCCAACGACGAACTATAAGGACAAACTGAACGACCTCTTGCTCCAGACCGCGAAGCAGAACGCCTCGGACCTTCACCTCGCGGTCGGGCGGCGGCCCACGATCCGGGTGGACAGCGTCCTCATCCCCTTGGCCCAAGAGGCCATCTTGACCAAAGAAGACACGGAGGGCTTGATCTTTTCGCTCCTCACCGAGGAACAAAAACAGACCTTCCTCACCGAGAAACAGCTGGACTTCTCTTTCAACTACGAGGACAAGGCCCGCTTCCGGGTGAACACCTATTACCAGCGCGGCTTCATGGCTGCCGCTTTGCGTTTGATCCCGGCCCAGATCCGGACGGTGGAGGAACTGAACCTGCCGCCGCTCCTCCACGATTTCACGAAACTGAATCAGGGTTTCATCTTGGTCGTGGGGCCTGCCGGCCACGGCAAGTCCACGACCTTGGCCGCCCTCCTCGACGAGGTGAACCACAAGCGGAATGACCACATCATCACGGTCGAGGACCCAATCGAATACGTCTTCTCCCAGGACCGCTGCATCGTCTCCCAAAGGGAAGTGGGGGCTGACACCCTCTCTTTCCATGACGCGTTGCGGGCGGTCCTCCGCCAGGACCCGGATGTCATCATGATCGGCGAGATGCGCGACCCGGAAACGATCGCGACGGCGATGACGGCCGCCGAGACTGGCCACCTGGTCTTCTCAACGCTCCACACTAACTCCGCCTCCCAGACCATCGACCGCATCATCGACAGCTTCCCGCCGAACCAACAAGGCCAGGTCATCTCCCAGCTCGCCTCGACCTTAGTGGCCATCATTTCAGAGCGCCTCGTGCCGCGCCTCGGCGGCGGGCGGATTCCCTCGATAGAAATAATGCTCGTGAACCCGGCCATCCGGAACCTCATCCGCGAAAAGAAGATCTACCAGATCGACCTCGTCATCGAGACGAGCATCCAGGAAGGGATGATGTCCTTGAACCGTTCGCTCGTGAACCTCGTGAAGCGCAAGGAGGTATCGCTCGAGGAAGCTGAGACCTACTCCCTGAACCCGGCGGAACTGCGCATCCTCCTCGAGCGCACTTAGGTTATAATTAAAGGAAATGAAGTTCGATTATAAGGCCAGAACCAAAGAGGGGGAACTCCAAGTGGGGAACGTCGAGGCCTCGAACCGCGACGCGGCTTTGAGTATCCTTTTGGGCCACCAGCTCTTCGTTCTGAGCTTGGAAGAGGAACAGAATGCCGCGTGGTACACGCGCCTTCTCGACATCTTCAAGCGGGTCAAATCCCAGGATATCATGATCTTCACGCGGCAGTTCGCGACGCTCCTCGCCTCTCAAGTGCCCCTTTCGGACAGCTTGGCCAATTTGTACAAACAGACGACGAAACCGGTCCTCAAGGAGGCCATCTATGAGATTGCGAACGACATCGACGCCGGTTTCTCGCTCTCGCAATCCTTGGAGCGGCACAAAGCCATCTTTTCCGAGTTCTACGTGAACATGGTGAAATCGGCCGAGGTGACCGGGCGCTTGAGCGAGGTCTTAGACTTCCTCGCCGATTACTCCGAGAAGCAGGCGACACTGATCGCCAAGGTGAAGAACGCCCTGACCTACCCGGCCTTCGTCATAGTCCTCTTCATCGTCGTCGTGGCGGTGATGGTCACGATGGTCTTCCCGCAGATCACGCCGATCTTCGCCGAGTCGCACGTGGCGTTGCCCTTCTTCACCCAGGTCCTCTTGGGCATCAGCCAGTTCATGGCCGCCTGGTGGTGGGTCCTTGCGATCGCCCTTGTGGCCGTTGTCGTGCTCCTTTTGGATTACTTTCAGACGAACGAAGGCAAAGCGGTCTTGGACACCTTGGTCCTCAGGACCCCCATCATCGGTCCGCTCTTCCAGAAGCTTTACATCGCCCGTTTCGCCGAATCCGCCCGGGTGCTCATCAAAGGCGGGCTCACCATCCCCCAGGCCGTCGAGATCTCATCGCACACAATCGGCAACACCATCTACGCCGAGCTCCTGCGCGATGCCGCCGAGCAGATCCGTAAAGGCAAGCTTCTCTCCCAAGCCCTCGCGCCGATGTCGGAATTCCCGCCCCTCGTCTCCCAGCTCGTCGCCGTTGGGGAATCGACCGGTCGGTTGGAGGACCTTTTGGGCAAGATCAACGACTTCTATAGCCGCGAGGTGGACAACACCGTGAGCAATTTGGTGGAACTCATTCAGCCAATTCTAATGGTTGTAATCGGCGTCATCATCGCCATTCTCTTTGCCTCCATACTTCTGCCGATCTATAACCTGTCGCAGGCGTTCTAAAATCAAGATAGTCGCCTAAACTTAACTGTAAACCTTAAGAACGTCGCTATAATAAAAAACAAATGGTCGATAATTTCGGAAACAAAATGCTTAATAGGAAAGGAGGTTTCACGCTCATTGAAATGCTCGTCGTGATCGCGATGATCGGCATCCTGTCGGCCGTCGTCTTGACCGCCCTCGGCCCTTCCCGCAATAAAGCGAAAGATACGAGGATTATTTCCGATGTGAACCAAGTCAGGGCTTTAGGCGAAATCGATTATAACGCCACGACCGGCGAGTATACCGATTGCGCTAATACCGCCGCTGGTTTTAGTGCACTTGTTACCGATATATCCTCTCAAGGCGGGTCCCTATCGGTTAGTTGTAATAGTGGTGATACTCAAGCCGCCTACTCTTCGAAATTAGCTTCGAATAGCTCGACATATTTCTGCGTGGATTCCACGGGTGTAACCTCTGCTAACGCAGATTCCGTGGGGTCTTGCTCTACGGTCTCAATCCCGCCACCATATACAACTGGCTGGGACGAGGAGTGAAAGGCAACCCCACCATTGGTGAACTCGTTCGTCTCAAGCGCCAGAACGATGAGCTTCTCGCTCTCGTGGGCGAGCTCACTCTTGCCTCCTCCCGGACTCAAAAAAAGCGTTGATCAAGAAGCAGAAGAAGACGAAGCGAGCACTGGCCCGTGAGCTTGGTATTTCGAGATCGAGTCTGTACTACGCCTCAAAGCAAATACCAAAGGATTGGGAACTCAAAACAAAGATAGAGGAGGTGCTCTCGAAGGATCCGAGCTACGGCTACCCGAGAGTGGCGCTCGCTCTTCATGTGAACCGGAAGAGAGCTCAGAGAGTGATGAGACTCTTCGGGATAAAGGCATATCGGAGAAGAGGAAGAAAGCCAAGAAAAATGGGCGTGGCGAGAACCCCGTACCCAAATCTCCTCAAAACCAATTATCCGAGATTTCCCAATGACATCTGGGTGGCAGACTTCACGTACATTCCGTATCAGGGAAAGTTCCTGTATCTGGCGACCGTACTAGATCTCTTCACGAGAGAGATTGTGGGCTCCGCGGTGATGAATGTTCATTCAGTGCCATTGATTCTTCAAGCTTTCTTCTCTGCGGTGGAGTTCCATCCCAGGCCGAACATCTTTCATTCGGACAACGGAAGAGAATATGGATCCAAGGTCTTTGAAGGAACTCTCATGGAGTTTGGCATCCGGATATCCCGGAGCGCAAAAGCCTCTCCCTGGGAAAACGGATACCAAGAGTCTTTCTATGACAAATTCAAAGTGGACCTGGGAGACCCGGAGAGATTCAAGACGTTGGGAGAACTGGTCTATGAGATTCATCGCCTTGTCTGGCATTACAATCACCAGAGGATTCATTCCATCCTCAAGATGCCACCACTCTTATTCGCAGAACGTTACCAAAAACTTGTCGAAAAAGTGTCTTAACTTTGGGGGTATTGCCATTGGGATCATCGGGATCATTGGGATCATCGGGATCATCGGGATCGACCGTCACTATTGATAGGCCGACAGAGTTTGATTTCCCTATTTGTTCTGGTAGTGCTGACGAATGGTGTAAAGAGAACGGTTATTCTGCTGGCGGCTCCGACAGCGCGCCATATGGTGGTGGTACTTGCCAAACATACACAGGAGGCAATTGGCATGCCGGCAACAATGCGTGGGTAGGTGCGATTTGCAACGAGTAATCTGTGCGCGTTCGTTGCTCTTGTCTTCACATCTATTTACATCACGATCCAAAAATTCTTCTACATCCTAACCGAGATGTTGATTATGTTATAATGTAAGTAAGTAAATGGTCGATAAACTCAGCAAATCATCAATGTTAAAAAACGAAAGAGGTTTCACGCTCATTGAAATGCTCGTCGTGATCGCGATGATCGGCATCCTGTCGGCCGTCGTCTTGACCGCCCTCGGCCCTTCCCGCAATAAAGCGAAAGATACGAGGATTATTTCCGATGTGAACCAAGTCAGGGCTTTAGGTGAAACCGATTATAATGCAACCGCAGGCACTTATGCCGATTGCAGTAATAGTGCTACCGCTGCCATTAGTAATTTGGCAACGGATATCACCAGTCAAGGAGGGGCGCTAACGGTGAACTGTAACACTGGTAGTACTCAAGCTGCTTATTCCTCGAGCTTGAACGCTGGTGGAAATTATTGCGTCGACACGACCGGCAAAACGTCCAGCAATGCGGCGACCGGCGGGGGCTGCTAAATTGAATTCGTCAAAAAGGGAAGATCGGCGGTGGAAAACCGCCGGTCTTTTCTTTGATTTTGCGCGGCGATTTGGTATGATTAACGTAGATATGCGCAGAGAAACATCCGGTTTCACCTTGATCGAGATGCTGATCGTCGTCGCAATTATCGGCATCCTCTCATCCGTCATCCTCACGGCCTTGGGGCCGGCCCGCGACAAGGCCAAGGATGCCAGAATCATCCAGGAGGTGAACCAGGCCCGAGCCATCGCCGAATCATTGGGCGCGAACGGGACCTACGGCGGCGTGCCGACCGTGACCGCCGACTCGGTCTCGTCCATCACCGACCCCGATTTGCAGTCGCTCGCCTCGGACATTAAGACCCAAGGCGGCGGTCTTTACATGGAAAAGGCCCTCTCTTCTCCTTATAACTGGTACATTGTCTTCTCGGCCCTGAACACGCTGGTCGGGCCGCAGAGTGACCAGACTCAGTATTATTGCGTGGACAGCTCTGGTCACGCGGTCTACACGACGACGAACCCGGACGGGTCGCAGAACAGTTGCCCGACTGGTTCTTAGGTGGAATGACGATTCAGGTTTACGTCCTGCTTTTTATCTTCGGGACCGCCATCGGCAGTTTTTTGAACGTTCTGATCTTCCGCTACGCGCCGGACCGGAAGCTCTTCGATTTAAAACGTCTCGGCGGCCGTTCCCACTGCCTTTATTGCGGCCACGAGCTCGGCGCTTTGGAGCTCGTCCCGATCTTGAGTTTCCTCTTCCAAGGCGGTAAGTGCCGCGTCTGTGGCCACCGGCTTTCGGTCCAGTATCCTATCGTCGAGGTCTTGAGTGGAGCGGTCTTCGCCGGGATACCGCTTTTTTTGAACTTTTTCTATGTCAAAAGCGGCGTTCTCTTCGCGGCCTTCGGCTTGCCGGTTTGGTATTACCTTTTGGCGCTGGCTTGGGTCATTGTCTTCCTCGTCTGGCTCACGATGGTCGTGATCGACCTCCGGCATTACGTGATCCCGAACGAACTGAATCTGCTTCTGGTCCTTTTGGGCGTCGTCATCGTGTTCTTGAACGTCCATTACGGCAGCGCGCTCTTTCCTTTCCGGCAGTCCTTCTTGGAACAATACCAACTGGTCTTCTCGCCCTTTCAAGACATCCTCGCGAACCACTTGCTCGGCTCGGCCTTCGGCGCGGCCCTCTTCGGCCTCTTGGTCTTTGTGAGCCGGGGCCGCGGGATGGGTCTCGGGGACGTGAAGCTCGCCGCCGTTGCCGGCTTTCTCCTCGGCTGGCCGGATATCGCTCTCGCCACCATGCTCTCCTTCATCTTAGGCGGTCTTTTTAGCTTGGTTTTGATAGCGCTGCATAAGAAGACCATGCGTGACCGGATACCCTTCGCGCCTTTTATGGTCTTGGGATTCATTTTGACCGTCTTTTTCGGTGCGGCGGTCATCACCGGTTATTTCCACCTCTTCTCGCTCTGACGGATCCGGCCTATAATTAAGTCCGATGGCGGATCTAAAGCCTTCAGAATCGGGGTTTACGCTTATTGAGACGCTGGTCGTCATCGCCATTATGGCGATCCTTTCCGCGATGCTCATCGCTTTCAACCATTCGAGCACGACGGAGATCGCGCTCACGACCGACACGGCGACCGTGGCCGGGGCTCTGAACCGCGCCAAGGCTCTAGCGCTCGAGAAATACAATCCGAGCTCGAGCGGCGGCGTCCCCGCCTGTGCCTACGGTGTCCATTTTAACAGCGGGACGGGCACCTATTTCATCTACGGTGTGTTCGCCAGCGATTGCAGCGGGGTCAGTTATTCGTACGATCCGAGCGCCGCGAACCAGCTCAAGGTGGAAACCTTCCAATTGGACAATGGCATCGCCTTCGTGAACCTGACTCCGTCGGACATCTACTTCATCCCGCCATATCTCGAGGCGAGCAGTGCGGGCGGTAGGATGAGGGTGTTCCTGACAGTGGCCAAAACCGGCCAACCGGCGTCGGTCAGCGTGAGCCCCGGCGGGGGAGTGAGCTTTTAAATCAATGCGCGGATCTTTCCCCAAAGACGATAAAGGCAGTTTGATGATCGAGTCCATCGTCGCGACGAGCTTGGTCGTGGTCGGCGTTCTGGGTATCATGTCGCTTTTGATCAGCTCATCGCATCAGAGCATAAGCGCGAACGACAAATTGATCGCCGTCTATCTCGCTGCGGAGGATGTGGAGATAGTTAAGAATGCCATCGATAATTATTACGTCCTCGCCGAACCAAGTGGGACGAATTATTTCGCCCAATTGCCGACAGGGGATTTTTACATAGATTATACGTCGGAAAGTTTTACAGAGAACGCTCCCGCCCAGGTCTACGAAATGCCGGACGGCTCTTTCGTGCAGAGTGCCGCCGGCAACACGGCGACGATATTCAATCGTAAGGTCAATATCCAGTACCTCTCTCCGTCCAGCGTTCAGGTCAAGGCGACCGTCTGGTGGAATGAGAACGGCGTTCCGGCCAGCACGACCATCGTCGACATCTTCACTGGTTGGCGTTACTGAACGAATGAAACAAGCACAAAACAACAACGATCGAGGCGGCTTCACTTTGGCCGAGCTTTTGGTCGCCATGTCGGTCTTCATCGTCGTCACGGTCGTCGCCGTCGGTGCCTTCATCCAATCCCTGAAGAGCGAGCGGCACATCGTGACGGAGATCGCCGTCGCGAACGACGTCCAAACCGCTTTGGAGCAGATGGCGCGCGAGGTCCGGACCGGCTTTCTTTTTGACGTCTCGCCGGCGATGGACTCTTTGTTCTTCTATAATGCCAATAACGCCTCGACCACCTACGGTGTTTCGGCGGACGGCCTCTTGACCCGGACGGACCAAAACGGCGTTACGTCAGCGATCACGTCGGACAACGTCATCGTGAAAGACCTACACTTCATTGTTTCGCAGGCGAACGACAACGCTTGCTATCCTTGGCGGATTACCATCCTTTTGGGCATCGGGGCCAAGGGAGCGGACGCGAGCGTCGCGCCGACCTACGTCCAAACGACCGTGAGCTCCCGGACGCTGCCCAAGGACGTCCCGCCGGCCTTCAAATACACCTCCCCGCAAATATCCGGCTGCAATTAACATGAAGAAAGACCAAGGACAAGCGATGATTCTTATAAGTATAATGCTGGGCGGCCTCGTTTTGAGCGCGACGGCCATCGCCGGGCTTTTAATGTTCCTCACCCTCCAGCAATCGAGCGATGCCCTAAGCTCCGGAGCGGCCTTCTTCGCGGCGGACGCGGGCGTGGAACAGGGCCTATATTGCTATTTCTACAAGGCTGACCCGAGCGTCTGCGGGACCCAGAGCCAGCCGATCGCTTTCTCTTTGGACAACGGCGCCACGGGAAGTTATTGGGTCTTCCGGAACGCCGGGACTATCACCGTGACCGGCACCGGCAACGCCGGGAAGACGGAGCGCATCCTTCAGACGAACATCATCACGCAGTAGACCCGCAATGGAAAAACGCCAGGCCGAGGAAAGGATCAAGAAGCTCCGGGCGGAGATAAACAAGTACCGTTACGAGTACCATGTTTTGGACGAACCGTCCGTCACGGACGAGATCTATGATTCCTTGACGGACGAGCTCCGGGGCTTGGAGGAAAAGTTCCCGGATCTCGTGACGCCGGATTCGCCCACCCAACGCGTCGGCGGCAAGCCCCTCAAAAGTTTCGTCAAGGTGCGCCACGAGCGGCCGATGCTCTCCTTCAACGATGCCTTTTCGGCGGAGGAGATGGCGGATTGGCGCAAGCGCCTGACGGATTTCTTGGGCTACGACCCGGAGAAGCGGGCCGAGAAGGGCGCGCCGGTCTACTACTGCGAGCTCAAGATCGACGGTCTCGCGATCGAGCTCATCTACGAAAACGGCACTCTCACCCAAGGGGCGACGCGCGGCGACGGTTTCGTCGGCGAGGACGTGACCCAAAACCTGCGGACGATCGGGGCGATCCCGTTGAAGTTCCTGCCGCAAAAAGAGGCGGCGGAGAACCTGCGCGCCTTGGGTCTCGATCCCAAGGGATTCGATCTCGCCCCCCGGCACCTCATCGTCCGCGGCGAAGCGTTCATCACTCTCGACGAGTTCAAGCGCGTGAACCGCGAGCAGAGAAGGAAAGGAGAGAAAGAATACGCCAACCCCCGGAACATCGCCGCCGGTTCCATTCGCCAACTCGATCCCCGGGTGACCGCCGCGCGGCATCTGAACTCTTTCCAGTACGCCATCGTGACCGACCTTGGCCAAAAGCACCACGAAGAGGAGCACCTCATCCTCAAAGCGCTCGGCTTCAACACCAATTCCCACAATCGGGGCGTTCGGACCTTCAAGGAAGTGATGGACTTCCGGGAACACTGGGCGACCCATCGCGAAAAGATCGACTACGAGATCGACGGTACGGTCATCATCGTGAACAGCAACAAGGTCTTCGGGGCGGCGGGGGTCGTCGGCAAAGCGCCGCGGGGAGCGATCGCCTACAAGTTCTCGCCCCGTGAGGCGGCGACGGTCGTCGAGGAAATCAAGGTTCAGGTCGGCCGGACCGGTGCGCTTACGCCCGTCGCGGTGATGCGGCCGGTCGGCGTCGGCGGCATCACGATCACCCATGCGACCCTCCACAACGCGGATGAGATCGCCCGACTGGGGCTCAAGATCGGAGACACCGTGATCGTTTCGCGGGCGGGGGACGTCATCCCGCAGGTCACCGAGGTCCTGACGCATCTCCGGAACGGCAAGGAAAAAACCTTCAAGATGCCCGCCAAGTGCCCGGTGGACGGTAGTCCGGTCGTCCGGGACGGCGCGATCTACCGTTGCAGCAACAAATTATGCGGCGCCCGCCATCGCGAGATGCTCTACCATTTCACCTCCCGGGCCGCCTTCGACATCCGGGGCCTCGGTCCGCAGATCCTGGACAAGTTTTTGGACCAAGGCCTTATCGCGGACGCGGCCGACATCTTCACTCTTAAAGCGGGGGACATCGCCGCTTTGGAGCGTTTTGGTGAGAAATCGGCCGAGAACATAGTGCGCGAGGTTCAATTGAAAAAGGAGGTCCCGCTGGCGCGCCTCATCTCCGGTTTGAGCATCCTGCACGTCGGCGAAGAGACGGCGAACCTGCTCGCGCGGACGATTGCTGAGACGCGCCGCCCGGTCGTGAGGCCGAGCGATGTCGCGAAGATCCTCGGATCATTCACGCTCGAAAAGCTCCAAGAACTGCCGGACATCGGCCCCAAGGTCTCGGAGAGCATTTATCGATGGTTCCGCGAAAAACGCAATCAGGACTTTTTGAAGAGAATGGACGCGGCGGGCGTGCGGGTGAGCCGGGTCGCGGCGGTTAGTAAAAGCGGCCCGCTCAAAGGGAAGCTCTTCGTCCTCACGGGGACGCTCTCTTCCCTCGAGCGCGAGGCAGCCAAGGAAAAGGTCCGGTCCTTGGGCGGCAGCGTCTCGGAAAGCGTTTCCAAAAAGACGACCTACGTCGTCGCGGGGGAGAACCCCGGTTCCAAGTACGCCAAGGCCAAGGAGTTGGGCGTGAAGATAATCGGCGAAAAGGAATTTTTGAAACTGATCGGCTGATTTTGCGCTCGGCCGCCGTTTGCCTGTATAATCCCATTGATGCTCACTAAAAAAGATCTGGAAAAACTGGCCGAGCTTTCCCGAATGGAGATCGGCGCCGGTGAGGAAAAGCTTTTGAAGGACTTGGAGAAGATTCTCGCTCATTTCGATGAGCTCAAGACCGTTCCGACCGAAGGCGTCGCGCCGATGACGGGCGGAACGGATGCCAAGAACGTCTTTCGGGAGGATGAGACCGGCAACGGCCTCTCGGGGGAGGCAGCCAAAGGCGAATTTCCGGAAAAGGAAAGAGGCTATTTGAAGGTCCCGCCGGTCTTTGACGCGGGAACGGATTGACGTATATGAACTTTGAAGAACTGACGATAAAAAAGGTCCGCGATGGTCTGACGAAGAAAACATTCTCCGCCGCCGAAGTTGCGGGGGAGTATTTGGAGCGGATCAAGGAAAAGGATGGCGATATCGGCGCCTATCTCTCAGTTTTTGATGAGCGGGCGCTCAAGACGGCCGCGGATGTGGACGAGCGGCGCGTCGCGGGCGAAAAATTGCCGCCCTTGGCAGGCGTGCCGGTGGCCTTGAAGGACAATCTGCTCGTCGCGGGGACGCGGGCGACGTCCGCTTCCAAAATTCTTGAGCATTACGTTTCTTCTTACGACGCGACGGTCGTGCGCAAGCTCGAGAACGCCGGTGCGGTGGTCATCGGTAAAACGAACATGGATGAGTTCGCGATGGGCTCCTCGACCGAGAACTCCGGTTTCCATCCGACGAAAAATCCTCACGATCAAAGCCGCGTGCCCGGGGGTTCCTCCGGCGGCTCGGCCGCGGCGGTCGCCGCGGATACGGCCCTCGGCGCTTTCGGTTCGGATACCGGCGGGTCCATCCGTCAGCCGGCGGCCTTCTGCGGCGTCGTCGGCTTCAAGCCGACCTACGGTGCGGTCTCGCGCTTCGGTTTGATGGCGATGTCCTCCAGCTTGGACCAGATCGGGCCTTTTGCGAAGACCGTCGAGGACGCCGAGGCCCTCTTCGATGTCATCCGCGGTCGGGACGAGTTCGATGCAACGAGCGCGGACCTGCCGGAGCGCGAGCCGCTCGCGCGGGAGGCGCTCAAGGGATTGCGCGTCGGATTACCGAAGGAATACTTCTACACCGAAGGTTTGAGCGCCGAGGTCCAGCGCGGCGTCGATGAGGCGATCGATAAGTTCAAGAAGCTCGGCTTGAAGTTCAAGGAGATCAGTTTGCCCCACACCCGCTACGCCCTCTCGACCTACTACATCGTGATGCCGGCCGAGGTCTCGGCCAACCTCGCCCGCTTCGACGGCGTACGTTACCCAGGCCTGCCGCAAGTGAATGACAGCGCTGGTTCTTTGAAGGAGCTCTACTTCAAGACGCGCGGCGCGGGTTTTGGGACCGAAGTGCGCCGGCGCATCTTGCTCGGCACCTTCGTCCTCTCCGCCGGTTATTACGACGCTTATTATGCCAAGGCCCAGAAGGTGCGGCGTTTGATCAGCGAGGATTTCGAGAAGGCCTGGAACGAGGTGGACGCGATATTGACCCCGGTCACGCCCACGACCGCCTTCAAGTTCGGCGAGAAGACCGGCGACCCGCTCCAAATGTACCTATCGGACGTTTTCACCATCCCGGCCAACCTCGCGGGACTGCCGGCGCTTTCAATACCGATCAAGAAATATCCACTGGGTGGGAAAGAATTGCCGGTCGGATTCCAACTTATGGGTCCACGCCTCGCCGACAAGCTTATCCTCCATATCGGGAAGTTTTACGAGCAGGCGTAGCTCATCGGAAAACAAAACCGCCATTTAGGCGGTTCTTGCGCTCGCGACGGGATTTGAACCCGTGATCTTCCCCGTGACAGGGGGACGTGTTAACCAGGCTACACCACACGAGCAGGACCTACTCAGGTTAATTGATGTTAAAGTATTTTTCAAATACGGCAACTTGTTGCGGCTACCCGCAACCAGAAGAGAGGTCGGTGGAAGGCGGAAGCCGTCCTCCGTATTGGAAAAGATTAGAAACCGAGGGTTTCTAAAACGCAGAAAAACTGCGTAAGCAGTTTTTCAAGTTGTTGCGGGGGCAGGATTTGAACCTGCGACCTTCTGGTTATGGGCCAGACGAGCTACCAGGCTGCTCATCCCCGCGCCGACATAATATCAGGAAATTTGAAAAAAAGCAAAGTAAATCCTATAATCTTTTCAAATAGGGCTGGGTAGCTCAGTTGGTAAGAGCGTGGCACTCATAACGCCAAGGTCGTGGGTCCGACTCCCACCCCAGCCACTAAAGAAATTTTATGCAGGTCTATCGTGACGAATATTCGAAAAAAGGAGCACCCACGGGAGGGGACATCGTAGGATATAAGGATCCTGCGGAGTTAGAGGCACTCTCCGTATTCAAAAAGCGCGACGATTTTGAGGCAATGAGGATACAGCGCCTACTGGAATTGCCAGACCTTACCCGTAAGGAAAACTCTCCGGTAAAATTTGTCATCGACCAGATTTTAAAGATTCCCGAATTCCGTGGATTCGATGTTTTAAAGATACCTGAGACGGTCAGCGTGGAAACAGGATTTGACCTATTAAATGTTCCTGCCGATCATCCAAGTCGCCAGTCGACAGATTCTTATTTTGTCGACCGGAACAGAGTACTAAGGACCCAGACGACGGCCATGTGGCCTTATTACCTCAGTGATCCTGAAATCAGAACTTGTCTGCAAACCAGAGGATATTTAGGGGCCCTTTGTTATGGGAAGGTCTATAGGAAGGACGAAATCGATAGGAGTCATTTCCCGGTGTTTCACCAAATCGACGGATTGTATATCAGCAGGCGGAACGACAAAAAAATTACATTGGAGACATTACAGGGCGTCCTCTCCGATATTATTAAGTCCGTTTTCGGAGCCAATATAGAATTTAGGTTTTTGGAGGATACCTTTCCGTTCACGCATCCTAGCACCCAAGTGGAAATCAAGCGCGGCGAGGGTTGGCTGGAAGTTGTCGGTGGGGGTCTGGTGCACGACAATGTTTTGAAAAACCTCAATCTCGACCCGGGAATTTATAACGGCTGGGCTTTTGGCTTTGGCTTGGAGCGGCTGGCGATGATTAAAAATAACATTCCGGACATTCGCATTCTATGGTCAACCGATCCACGTATAGTTAAGCAGTTCGTGGGTATAGATAGTCAATTCAAGGAGGTGAGCAAATACCCGGCCATCATGCGCGATATTTCCTTCGTCGTCGATTCCTCTTTCGTCCCCAACGACTATTTTGACCTCATCCGCGACATCGGCGGCGATCTGGTGGAGGAGGTTTCCTTGCTGGATAAGTACGAGAACGCGGCGAAGTTCGGTGCAGGGAAAGTGAGCTATACCTACCGTATCGTCTATCGCTCGACCGACCGGACGCTCAAGACCGAAGAAATCAATCCCATCCAGGACAAAATAGTGGAAGAGACGAAGAAACAGTTCAAGGCGGAGGTTAGATAACTATTCCGGGTGGACTTGGCTCGTGAACCGAGCCATCTCTTTTTGAAGCAGAGGGTGGGATTTTAAATGACGGTCCTCCTTGAGGATTGCCCAAGCCTCCTCGCGCGCCTCCTTCACGAGCTCTGGGTTCTGAATGGCCTTCATCGCGAGGTCCGGCATCCCGGTCTGGGCGTTGCCCAGAAATTCACCGGGTCCGCGCATCTTGAGGTCCCGCTCGGCGAGCTCGAAACCGTTTTTAGCCTCAACGATCGCCTTAATGCGCTCCTTCACTGTTTTCGATGAGGCGTCGGAGAAGAGGAAACAGTACGACTGATACTCGCCCCGGCCGACCCGGCCGCGGAACTGGTAAAGTTGGGCGAGGCCGAATCGATCCGCACCCTCGATGAGCATAATGGTCGCGTTCGGCACGTCGACGCCGACCTCAATGACGGCCGTCGTGACCAGAATGTCCGTTTTCCCGTCGACGAAATCACGCATCGTCCTTTCCTTCTCCGTCGCTTTTAGGCGGCCGTGAAGCATTGCGATCTTGAGGTCGGGGAATATCTTCTTCTTCAACTTTTCATGCTCTTCCTTGACCGACTTGAGTTCCAGCTTCTGGATCTCCGCCGGCGTCTCTTCCGTGGTCGGCTCGATGCGGGGACAGACGACAAAGACCTGGCGGCCGGATTTGATCTCCTCGCGGATGAAGGCGTAGGTCTTGGTCCGCTCCGCCGGCGCGACGGCCTTGGTGACGATCGTCTTGCGGCCCTTTGGCATCTCGGAGACGAGCGAGATGTCCAGGTCGCCGAAGAGCGTGAGGGAGAGCGTGCGGGGAATGGGAGTGGCAGACATCGAAAGGAAATGCGGGATCTCTTGCCTCTTGTCACTCATCTCTTGTCGCGTCAATTGGGCGCGCTGCTTCACGCCGAAACGATGCTGCTCGTCGACGATCACCAGAGCCAAATCGTTGAAAGTTATGCCTTTCTGAATGAGGGCTTGCGTGCCGATTGCGACCTTCACCCGGCTGGAGCCGATCTCAGTGAGTGCTTTCTCTTTGGTTATAGTGCTTTCCAAGTTGTGGCCGTAAAAGAGACGCCGGTCGGACGAAGTGACGAGCGCCACACCGCCCTCGAACTCCGGGAAGAACTTCCGGAAGGTCAGGTAATGCTGGCGGGCGAGGATCTCGGTCGGCGCCATCAAGGTCGTCTGGAGACCCTGGTGGGCGGAGGAAAGCGCCGCGATTGCGGCGATGACCGTCTTCCCAGAACCAACGTCCCCTTGGAGCAGGCGGTTCATCGGCCGGACCGCCTCCATATCCTTCAAGATCTCCCAGAGCGCCTGTTTCTGTGAGCTCGTGAGCTCGAAAGGCAAATGTCCGAGCAGGTCCTTAATGAACGGCAGATCGATCTTTATCTCCAGCGCCTTTTGCTCGGCCAAGGCGATCTTCTGCTCCAGGTTCCAGAGCTGGAGGCAAAAGAGGTCGTTGAAGGCGAAGCGTTTTTTGGCGCGGAGTGCCTCCTCGATCGTCGAGGGGAAATGGATTTGCCGCAAAGCGGCGTTCAACTCCGGCAGGTCGTTCTTGGTGAGAATCGCGGCGGGGATCGGGTCGGGGAGCGCCCTCGAATCATCTAAGATCGGTTTCACGATGAATCGCAGGCCCTTGGAGGTGAGGCCGCGGGTCTCGGGATAGACCGGGACGATGCGGGCGGTGTGTTTGGTTTCTTGGAACTCACTCGTCATCTCATAGGTCGGGCTCGCAAGGTGGATTTCGCCGCCGTGGGAGGTCGCTACCTTTCCGGAGAAGTTGAATGCCCGGCCGGGCTGGAGGATGTTGCGGACGTAGGGCTGATTGAACCAGACGGCGCGGATGGAACCGGAATCGTCAGAAATGATGGCCTCCACAATGTAGAGGTTCTTGCGGAAAGCGCGCCGGCCCTCGATCTCATCCACCGTTCCTTGGACCGTCGCCTCTTGGTTGGGGATGAGGTCGGCGATCTTGTAGACCTGGGAAAAATCCTCGTACCGAGCGGGAAAATGGAAGAGAAGGTCACGTACGGTCAAGAGACCGAGGCGTTTGAGGCGCGGGGCGAAGCGCGCGACGTTGCGGATCTCGGCGAGCGGCGTTTCGGGTGAAAGAGCGCCCATTTGCGCCATATTCTAGTGCATTTTGGCGGATTTTAAAAGTTTATTTTGTCCACCCCCCGGGAATCGAACCCGGAACCGTCTCCTTAAGAGGGAGCTGCTCTGCCAATTGAGCTAGAGGTGGGTGGCGTATTTATACTATCCGAAATGCCACTGTCTTTTCAACTTTAATCAACTTTAACTGGCTTGCCAAAGAATTAGCGTTATGGCTATTACGCCGAGGATCATACCGACAACTTCCATCGTCGAAACCTTTTCGTGGTAAAGAAATACTCCCAGTCCGACGGCGATGACGGCCGAGGCGACGGAAAATATCATCGCGCCGCGAGCGAGACCGGAGCCGTCCTTAAGGGCGAAAAGCCAGAAAACGTTCGCGATAATGTAACCCAGGATCGCCCCGACGAATCGTATAGCCAAGCCATGGAGCGCCCATTCTTTTGAAAGCACATCCGCAAGCAATTCGAAGGTAATAAGTAAGCTTAAGGGTATGATCCACATATTCTGTGCCCTTCAGAGGTCTCCACACTTCGTGGGCGAGACCCCACAAGCGTTCTTTGGGATCCCCTTCACTTTTCCCGCGAAGCACCTCGGTCGCGGACTGTGCAGATAGTGTAATGAGTCCTGGATGTTAATTCAAGAAAACAAAGCACCTCGGTCTGGGTAAATGAGACAAACAAGAATTCCCAGGCCTACTTTTTAGTGTCTCATTCATTACCGTCAAATATGGGTCAGCCTTCCACTCGCGGAGGTGAAGAGATTGTCATAGCCGTATTTGGGGTTATATTTAAGGTATGAACGAGGGAGTCGAGGGCGGATGGAGTTCAGTCGGCAATTGGCTGCTTGAACAGAATAGGAGGTTCTCGCTTTTCCAAACGGGCCGATTAAGCAGGCTTGAGCTTCTTAGAAATTACGAAATATCATCCCTCTTTCCCTGGGGTCTTATTCTGCTCATATTTCTCGGCTCGTGGGCGGTTGGCGGCGATACAAACTGGCAGCAGATGATTGGGACATCCGGCTTTGTGATTATCACGATCATCACCATCGTGGTTTACGTTGGTGCCGGACTTATCGGAGTATTCGCCGCAATCCAGCGATTTCACGATTTAGGCAAGTCAGGATGGCGAACCCTACTGCTGCTTATTCCGTTCGCGGTTCTCACTTACCCAACTAGAGAGACTCCGAAAATATTTTTAGGGTTAAAGATTAACCCGGATGGTTCATTCTTCGAGGTGTATAACGGGCCAGGGAGATATATAAAGAAATTAGTTGTGGGACGTAAAGAACCGTATAACCGTTTGCATATTCTATCCTTAAAAAAGTTAGCCGAAATCTCGAGCAAAATACCTGCACATGAAAAAGTAAAAACAAGAAAAGGAAAACGACCACTCACCTTTCCTCTATGAATTTTCTAGATTTAAAATTCGAAATTGGGTTCTGGCATCCGTTTGGTCCGCATGGGGGAGAAACCCCTGAAGAGATTATAAAAAGAAAACGGGGCGAGATTGGGAGAAACGGTTGGACTCTCTGGTCATTTCAATTCAGGAATACTCTCGGGCCCTGGTATCAGGAGATTGAGAAAATAGACCCAGGGAACGTCTTAGTCTTTTGCTCCGAAGGAAAAGGCGCGCGTGATCCCATAGGAGAGCGCAAGTATTGTAGCTATTACATACCCGTGGGAGAAGTTGCGCCTAGGAAGATTCCAATGGGAATACAAATCCCTCATCCTATGGGGAAGAAGACTAGGGGTTCCGCATTCATTGTTAAAAACATTATTTGCCCCGCTGTTTACGAAGCGACGCCAATCGTATGGTTAAAGGGTAGCGGGTGGCAAACCGCACCGCTACCAACCCGGCCTGAGTATCTTATAAAACCAGGGCAAGGTCAGCCCATGAGGAGGTTCCGGGCAGTACTTGAGCTTAAATGGCCATATCTTGCTGAGGTTGGTATTGCACATTAAGGCAATGTTTTCTTAATGCCTCATTTTCTATCAAGTATTTATTGGTTTGCCACATAGTCACCATGAATCCATCTAGACCCCCGAACATGGCCGATGGTAAATACCGGGAGCTAGATAATCTTTTGCTATTATAGGTATCTGATTTCTCTGAGCTTTTCTAATAATTCCTTATCTGTCAAAACCGTCGTTTCGATCCTCTTGAGTCTAGTAGCGACCGCCCTAAGAAATGGCCTAGCCTCATTCCTCGTCTTGGGCTTAGCCCGTTCAATTTTTGTGATAACCCAATCTAAAACTCTTTTATCGCTGAATACTTTATAGGTGAGAATCTCTCTCCATAGCGCCCATAAACCAATTTTCTGTAATTTTTTCAGGGGGTTTTTGGCTAAAGTTGACGCTATCCTGAAATCATTTCTTGTCTTGCTAATTTTGCTCCTGGGCATGTCCTTGCCTATAAGCGATGATCGTCCATAGAGTTGATTCCAAAAAATATTCTCTTCCTCAGAAGAAACGCTGTTTTTCTCTAAAAACTTGTTGATTTTTGTACCTATAAGATACCACGCCCCTAGCATATCGTATTTGCGAGCATGGGGCGAAAGCATATTTTCTTTCACTAAAATTCTCTCGATTTCTTTTATCTCTTTTCCTAACCTAGCGTCAAAACGATCCGCTTCCTTTATGTCTCGAGATGTAAGAATTCTTTTCGAACTTTTATATCCTTGGGATTTATCCGCCTTCTTGATTTTTATGGTCATTTTTGCTTTTTGAGATCCCAAATGAATTCACTATAGCGCCTCAGGAATAACTGCCACACACCCGACACATCTTTTGATTTAACAAGATGACTAAATTCTTGGTCACTGTCGTCATCGTCGGCGATTGATTCTTCTAGTTTGATCTGAAAGGCAATGAATATTGCTTGCTCCATTAGATATTCCGTCAGTTTTTCGAGATCACTAAGGAGTGGCTTGATACGCGGGTGAAGTTCATTGTAAAAAATGACGTGACCATCTCCCTCCGGCACCCATTCGAGTAAATAGTTCTTGTCGTCCCGCTCAACGCCCCGAAAATCGAACGGGCCTGATTCTGGTGGGTCTACCTCTACATAAAATTTTTGATTTATCCGGTCGTACAAAATAGTGCCCTTCTCAATTTTTTTGCCGTCAGACAAAACAAGATCTTTTTTGTCTTCGAGCGAGACCATCCTTGCTCTCAATGAGTATCCGCCGGGGGTATATTTCTTGGATATCAAAATTGACCCTGCTCCTATTTCCGGCCCTCTTCCAGGGCGAAGATTTATTTCTTTTTCCTGCAAGAGTTCGGTTTTGCCTTCCGGGGAAACGACGAAAACGCGTACTAGGATATTTATATCTTCATTGATATCACTAATCGGTATCACATATGTCCCGTCAATTTTCTCACCATAATTTACCCGCTTATTATCTCTTGGAAACTCTATGTCCGGAATCGACAGTCTCAATGGCTCCTTCTCCCTCCGAAAATGATCTTCTCGCTTTTTCTTTCCTATGTGCTTTCCAAACAATCCAAGCTTCTTAAATAATGGCGTTAAAAGCTTCAGTGCCTCAGCCTCGGCGTCTTTTTGGATTTTGTTCTTTTTTGACTGCTCCGACTCTATGATTTTTAATTCCTTAGCAAACTCTCTCGTTTTCGCTCTAAGATAATCTCTTAAGTATTTTGCTGGTTTCTGGGTCCAGCTAAAGTCGAAGTGCTCCGGCCCCTCGCATAGAATTTTCATTTCTTCCTCCAGTGGCTTGCCCTCCATTTCGAGCCATCCATAGATATCAACCATTCCCTTCTCATTAACAAGCTCATCCGCTCGAACCCTTTCGATCGTCATCCCTCCACGTTGTATGCCAATACCCCTCACCGACTCAGGAAGATTGAGATTGGGAGCATATCTCAGGACAAGGCGCTTCGTTTTATATAACGTACTTTCCTTGATGGCTTCTGGCTTGAACTCTAAACCCTCGACTCCCTTTACACTATCCTCATACCAATAAGGAGTGCTTGCATATTTTTTACCATGTCCGTCATCAACAAAGATTTTTGATTCATATTTTTTAATAGTTTCCCAGCGCGAGCTGCTCACAAAGGAAAGCATTTGTCCTGTTTTGATAGCTTCGATCACGGACTGATCGGGATTAGTGATAAAGATCCTTGTTCCGCATGATACAAGGGGGGTTATTCCACGATTAACACTCTCCTTAAATTCCTCTTTACCCTCTTGATCGTAATGTACCCTGAACTTGATTTGCTTGTCGCTATCCAAATAGATTTCCCCAAAGACATACGAATTATCCGATGATCTCACAGAATCAAAAAACACTCTCCTTTTTTTTGAAGCGACTAGAAATAGTGTTTTGCCCCGTCCTCTGTTGCCCCCCTCCTCTCCTGATTTATCACTCCAATTTGAATTCAGAAAATTCGCTAGATCTTCACGCTTATCAGCCCCACTAAGAAGAATTTTATCCAACTCGCTGTCGCTAAAAAATTTCGTCCCATTTAAGCCGCTCGTTCCCTGATCGGAGATGCAAATGACCTGCCCCTCCTTGGTGCTCATCAATGAAAAACCACACTCCCAATTCTTGCCGTGTTTTTTGTCTATTCTTGCGTCCCAGCTATTTTGAATGGCGTCTTTCTGTAAACCATCGGCCAGCCAAAGCTCATGGCCTATCTTTGTCCTATAGCCGTCAGCCAGAGCTTCTATGGCTTTTTCATTATTTGTCCTCTGGGTATATATTTTTCGTTCCATTTTTACAATTTAAACTCCTTGCTCTTGGGGAAGTGAAATTTTGATTTTATTTCACGACCCCGACGTTCAATTTCGGAAAAGATTTTTCCGACATCTTCCTCGGAATAGTCATACGCGCTCCTATTTGAACAATTACCCAAGACCTTAAGCTTTTGGAGAACAGCGTTGGTACGTTGGGTTGCTAACCTCTTGAAACGTTCCCTTTTTTCTTCGTTATTATTTTTCATATACTTAGTCAATAACTATTATCCTTATAAGGGTACTCTACCCTTATAAAATAGTCAATACCCTTATTTATGGATATTAAAGGAGATTCTAGTGTATTCAAAAACTTGCCCTTTTCGCCCACTTATCGCCTTGTAGCGCCCTTTTAGTTATCAACTCGACTATCCTGGACGCCCTAGCGGGGTTGCGTCATCCCTTGTGGCATGACCAACCAAAGTAAGGGGTCGGCAGGAGCGGCGACCCGAGTAAGCCAACCGCTCCCAGTAAAGGTCGCGTACTGCCTCTACGCGAGGAAGAGCACGGAAAGCGAGGAACAGCAGGTCCTCTCGATCGAGAGCCAGGTGAAGGAAATGCTCCAGATTGCCGAGCGGGACGGGCTCGTAATCACCGAGATCAGGAAGGAGAGTCACTCGGCCAAGGCGACCGGGGAGCGGGAGGTGTTCAACGGGCTCCTGAAGGACATCAAGGGCGGCAAGTTCAACGGCATCCTAACCTGGGCTCCTGACCGCCTGAGCCGGAATGCAGGTGACCTCGGGTCGCTGGTCGACCTCATGGATCAGAAGCTCCTCATCGAGATACGGACCTTCAGCCAGAAGTTCACCAATAGCCCGAGCGAGAAGTTCATGCTCATGATCCTCTGCTCAACGGCCAAACTCGAGAATGACAATAAGTCCGAGAACGTGAAGCGAGGCCTCCGAACCCGGTGTGAGCAGTGGCAATACCCCCAAAGTTAAGACACTTTTTCGACAAGTTTTTGGTAACGTTCTGCGAATAAGAGTGGTGGCATCTTGAGGATGGAATGAATCCTCTGGTGATTGTAATGCCAGACAAGGCGATGAATCTCATAGACCAGTTCTCCCAACGTCTTGAATCTCTCCGGGTCTCCCAGGTCCACTTTGAATTTGTCATAGAAAGACTCTTGGTATCCGTTTTCCCAGGGAGAGGCTTTTGCGCTCCGGGATATCCGGATGCCAAACTCCATGAGAGTTCCTTCAAAGACCTTGGATCCATATTCTCTTCCGTTGTCCGAATGAAAGATGTTCGGCCTGGGATGGAACTCCACCGCAGAGAAGAAAGCTTGAAGAATCAATGGCACTGAATGAACATTCATCACCGCGGAGCCCACAATCTCTCTCGTGAAGAGATCTAGTACGGTCGCCAGATACAGGAACTTTCCCTGATACGGAATGTACGTGAAGTCTGCCACCCAGATGTCATTGGGAAATCTCGGATAATTGGTTTTGAGGAGATTTGGGTACGGGGTTCTCGCCACGCCCATTTTTCTTGGCTTTCTTCCTCTTCTCCGATATGCCTTTATCCCGAAGAGTCTCATCACTCTCTGAGCTCTCTTCCGGTTCACATGAAGAGCGAGCGCCACTCTCGGGTAGCCGTAGCTCGGATCCTTCGAGAGCACCTCCTCTATCTTTGTTTTGAGTTCCCAATCCTTTGGTATTTGCTTTGAGGCGTAGTACAGACTCGATCTCGAAATACCAAGCTCACGGGCCAGTGCTCGCTTCGTCTTCTTCTGCTTCTTGATCAACGCTTTTTTTGAGTCCGGGAGGAGGCAAGAGTGAGCTCGCCCACGAGAGCGAGAAGCTCATCGTTCTGGCGCTTGAGACGAACGAGTTCACCAATGGTGGGGTTGCCTTTCACTCCTCGTCCCAGCCAGTTGTATATGGTGGCGGGATTGAGACCGTGTTCTTTGGCAGCCTGAGCGACCGGTATGCCTTCTTCCTTGATCCTCTTCAATATCTGCTCCTTCACCTCGGGAGCGATGCGGTATGTTTTCTTCATGACACAAGGTTATATTATCTTCGACCTTTGTGTCTAATATATGGGGTTAATGCCACCACGCAAATCGAGGAGCCCCTCTTCAAGCATCGAAAGTTCGTGACGGGAACTTGTTAGCCTTTTACAACGAAAAGAAACCGTCAACACACTATGACAAAATAGCAGTTTTCGCGTATTACATAAATGAAAACGGAAAGAAGGTTTTTTCGGAGAGCGACGTCAAGGGTTGTTATGACGAGCTGCGGCGAGTCACTAAAATACCTGGAAACTTACGGGTAACACTCCAGGACACAATTCGATATACTGGATATATCAAACGAGTGAAAAAGATGAATTACGAACTCACTTCCGCGGGCAGTAACTATGTCAACTTCCAATTACCCGGCAGTGTTAAGTGAGTTGAGAGCCCGTCTCAACGCGTTTCTCGAAAAGTTACCTACCCCTCTCGAGGACCTACCCGATAACTACTCTCGTATTGGGGTTTTTATTTACTTCCTCACAATTCTTGAGGGAGAAGGGGTAGCTCTGAAAAGTTCGATATTACAGCTCTTTGACCTCGCAGACATAAATAGACCAGCTAATGTAGACAGAGACTTCCGAGAGCTGCGGAGGGTAGGAAGAATTATTCCTCTCGATGAGGGGTTCCGCCTTCATCGTCGGGAGCAAAGGAAAATTGAGGACGATATCAGGGGAAGACAGAAAACAGTAGACCTACGAAAGGATCTTCTAGCGTTAACGAAAAAGATTCCAAACCAACTTGAGCGAGAGTTCATTGAAGAGGCAGTTCGATGTTTTGCGACAAGACCACCGTCTAAGCGCGCGACTGTGGTTCTCACTTGGATAACCTGCGTTGACCACCTACAAAACTTCGTCTTGGGAAGTAGGAAAAACTTAACTAAATTCAACTCAGCGCTTATAACGACGAAACAGAGGGTCCAAAGAATATCGAAAAAGGAGAACTTCTCAGACTTAGACGAAAGTGTGTTCATTCAAAAACTGAGAGAGGCGAGGCTTATCGATACGAATATCCACAAGCAATTAAACCGCCATCTCGGCTTCCGGGATTCGTGTGCCCACCCAAACACCTTTTATGTCTCCGATCCTGCTGTGGAGGCCTACATAGAAGACTCAATCAAAAATATCCTCGTGAAATTCAAGTGAGATGTTAATTGAGGTACCCGCATCCACCGGTACCAAGTACTAACTGCGGACGGTGGTGATCTGGAAAAACAAAACGGCGATCGCTCGCCGTCTTGTTTTGCGCCCTTGCTTGGTGGGTTCTTAAGTCGCTCTAGCGAGGCGGGGACCCTTGTCCCTCCAACCTCGCCCTGGTCTGTGCCCTCGGCAGGAATTGAACCTGCAACCTCTTGGTTCGAAGCCAAGCACTCTATCCAATTGAGCTACGAGGGCGTTCGCTTCATTATCGGCCGATGGGAGAAAAAAATAAACCCCGCGCTGGATTGCGGGGTTCAATAAACGAGACTCAGGTTAATGGGATAGCTAACTGTTCTTCCTTGTAGAATAGGTCGCCTTGTTGGCTATTCCGCTTCTCCATCGTCAACTTCAGTTTGGCGTTGGCGGTCAATCGCTCCACTCGGTCCTTGAATTCTTCCGGCGGGACTGGTGGATTAGCACGCAACATCGCATTTATCTCTTCCACCAACCCATTAATGATTTCGTCCGAATCCTTCATTTTTAACCCCAATTTTTAGTTATCTGCCGGAAGCATAGACCCGAAGGAAGGAAATTTCAATATGCGACCGTTTCGGTTAGAATTAATCTGATGAAGCCGAAGATACCGAAGGTCGTTCATGAGACCGGCGCCGTTTTGGGGAAGGCCGGCTTTAAGGCCTATCTCGTCGGCGGTTGCGTCCGCGACCTCTATCTCGGCCGGGAGCCGAAGGATTGGGACATCGCGACGGACGCTTTGCCGGAGAAGATCCAAAAGCTCTTCCCCGAGAGCGTTTATGAAAATACGTTCGGGACCGTGGGGGTGAAGACGGATTCCAAGGATGAGCGTTTGAAGATAATCGAGATCACCACCTTCCGCTCCGAGGGCCGGTACACCGATAAACGCCACCCGGACGAGGTGAAGTTCGCGAAGACCATCGAAAAAGACCTCTCCCGCCGCGACTTCACGATCAACGCTATCGCGATGGACCTCGCCGACCCGAAGGAGGCGTTTATCGATCCCTATGGCGGGGAAGCGGACCTTAAAAAGAAAGTGATCCGCACAGTGCGCGAGCCGCGCGAACGCTTCAACGAGGACGCCTTACGATTGATGCGAGCCGTCCGTTTCGCAGTGGAGCTGGGGTTTGCGATAGACGGACTGACGCTCAAGGCCGTGAAGGAACAGGCAGGGCTCTTGGAAATGATCGCCAAGGAGCGCATCCGCGACGAGCTCGTTAAGATTGTGATGGCCGACCGTGCGGCCGAGGGTATCATCCTCTTGGAGGACGTCGGTCTTTTGAAGTTCATCATCTCCGAGCTTAGGGAGGGGATCGGCTGCGGCCAGAACAAGCACCACATCTATACCGTCTTCGAACACAACGTCCGTGCTTTGAACTACACCGCCGAGAAGGGCTACTCGCTCGTCGTCCGCCTCGCTGCCCTCCTCCACGACGTGGGCAAGCCCCGTTCCAAACGGGGGGATGGCCCCGATTCCACTTTCCATGGCCACGAGGTCGTGGGCGCGCGGATGACCGTGAAGATAATGGACCGCCTGCGTTTCGGCAAGGAGATCGCGGATAAGGTCGTCCACCTCGTCCGCTGCCATCTTTTCTATTACAACGTGGGCGAAGTGACCGAGGCCGGCGTACGGCGCTTCCTCGTCCGGGTGAGGCCGGAGAATGTGGATGACCTCTTGAAGGTCCGCGAGGCCGACCGCATCGGCTCGGGCGTGCCCAAGGCCTTCCCGTACAAACTCCGCCATCTCCTTTTCATGATCGAGAAGGTGAAGCGCGACCCGATTGAACCCAAGATGCTCGCGCTCCGCGGCGACGATTTAATGAAACTCATCAAGATTCCGCCGGGGCCGAAGGTTGGCCAGATACTAGGCGTGCTCCTCGAGGAAGTATTGGATGATCCGAAGTTGAACGAAAAGAAGATCCTCGAAGCGCGGGCCAAGGAACTTGGGGCGCTGCCGGAAAAGGAACTGCTCGCGCTCGCGAAGAAGGCGAGGGCGAAGAAGGAAGAGTTCGAAACCGGAGTGGAGAAGGAAATGAAGAAGAGGTACTACGTGAAGTAGTTCTAATTGACGCTGGTAATTTGCTGATTTATGCTGATGAAGCACTGTGAACGGCGCGTTTCTCGGGGAGGAGTATGCCGGTAGTACACACGCTTCGGGTGCGTGCAGACCGGGTTCGATTCCCGGCTCCCCGACAAAATGAAGGTCTCCATTTTCGGTAAAAAAGGCGAGGAAATAAAAAACCTGGTCCTGTCTGCCGGCTTCACTGTCGTGGATGAAGGGCCGGATTTCATCATAAGCTACGGCGGCGATGGGACGCTGATGAAAGCGGAGGCGGAGCGCCCCGGCGTGCCGAAGATCGTCCTCAAAGGCAGCCGAATCTGCAAAAAATGCGAGGACCTGCCGAACGCCGAGGTCTTAAAATTGGTCGCGGTCGGCAAATACGCGCTCAAAGATGTTCACAAGCTCGAAGCCACGTTCGACGGCCGGACGATCCGCGGCTTGAACGACATCGTCATCCATAATGCCAACCTGCGCCACGCCATTCGCTACCGCGTTTCCGTGAATGGCCGAGACATCGGTGACGAGATCATCGGTGATGGAGTGGTGATCGCGACGCCCTTCGGATCGACCGGCTACTATCGCTCCATCACCCGGAGCCTCTTCGAAACCGGTACTGGTCTTGCCTTCAACAACAGCACCGAGCCGGTGGATCATATGGTCCTCCGGGAAGCGGACAAGATCGAGATCACGATCGAGAGAGGACCGGCTCTGGTCTACGCCGACAATCAATTAGAGAGCTTCGAACTTAGGGAAGGCGATCGCGTGGGAGTGGTAAAATCTGAAAAATCGGCTAAAATAGTCAGAGTTTTGTAAGGGCCTGTAGTAAAATGGTATTACGCGGCATTCGCATTGCCGAGGTAGGGGTTCGATTCCCCTCAGGTCCACACAAGTTCATCTCTCTCAAAAATATTTTGGACGCTTCGCGTCTTCTCGTGCGTTTCAGCCAGATACGAAAAGGGTTTTTTGAAATCCACCACGAGCGTTCCCGAGGCAAGGCGGCGGTTCGAGCCGATGGCGGCGAGAAAATCTTTCATAGGTATCGGATTTTCTTGGTTCGTCAGATTTAGGGCTTGGTTGGCTTCGATAATCCAGTTTCTGAAAAGTCCGAGCCAACGATTTCCCTTTCGCTCAAAATCGCCCAGTTGCTCGTCGAGCGTCTTCTTTTCGGAGAGGAGGCGGTTCTTCCTCTCCTGATATTCTTGAAGCTCGAACGAGCCGGAGAGATAGCCGTCGTTGAGGCGGTCAATCTTCATTTTAACGGCGGCTATCTTCGTCCTTAGATTTTGGGCGAAAGCGTCCGACGAGCGGCGGGCTTCGCCCGTTTCCCTGTCCAGTCTCGATAAATATTTTTCTCGCCACTCGTCGGGCAAAGAAGCTTTTTGGACTAATTCCCTAACTTGTCCCGCAAGAACCTCCTCCCGCACAAAGCGGGTTTGCGAACAGACCTGCGTCTTGCTCTTGAAGGTGCAGTGATAGTAATGGTAAGTCCTGCCGTTCCGCTTCACCTTCCGTTCGCCAGTGATGGCATAGCCGCACTCGCCGCATACCGCAAATCCGAGAAACGGGAAATTCTTGTCGCCACGCTTTTTGCGGGGCTTGCCGTTCAAGACCAGTGCCTCCTGTATCTCGTCAAAAAGCTTCTTGGAAATCATCGGCGTATGCGACCCCTCGTGCACCTCGCCCCGATACCTGAAATGGCCGTAGTAGAACGGGTTGGTCAAAATTTTCTGAATGGAGGATAAGGCGAGGGGCTTGCCGTCCCTGCTCGTGAGCCCCACGGAAAACATCTTGTCCCGTATGGCCGTCTTCGTGTATCGCCCCGTAGCAAAAGCTTCAAGGCACTCCTTCACTTTATGAAAAGTATTTTTGTCCGGCTCAATCGTCCGCAAGCGCGGCTCGTTGAAATATCCGAGAGGAGCTTTTGCCGACAGCTCGCCACGCCGTATCTTCTGCCGAATACCCCGCAAGATGTTTTCCCGCAAATTGTCGGTGTAATACTTGGCCTGACCGAACGCAACCGAGAGCATAAACTTGCCCTGCGGGGTCGGCTCAAACCAGAAGGTAGGAAACTTGAGCGATGTAATCTTGCCCGTGTCCACGAGGTAGATGACCCTGCCGCCGTCCACGCTATTCCTCGCCAGTCGGTCGGGGTTCCATGCCAAGATGCCGGAAGCTACGCCTTGCTCAATCTCCGCTACCATTTCGCCGAACACGGGGCGGCCGGGTTCCTTCGCACTCTGGCTCTCGGTATATTCGCGGACTATGAAAAGATTATTTTGTTCCGCGAACGCACGAAGTTCGGCGAGTTGGGCTTCGATGCTCAACACCTGACGCTCCTCGTCCTCTGACGACTTCCGGCAATAGATGAAATATTTAATCATAAGTTTGCACCGACAATTTTATAAATCTTCGCCGCTATCGGCTCTTGCGCGGGTGAGCGCAAAACAAATTCCATTTGTAGAACCGCCGCCTTGCCTCGGGAACGCTCGTGGTGGATTTCAAAAAACCCTTTTCGTATCTGGCTGAAACGCACGAGAAGACGCGAAGCGTCCAAAATATTTTTGAGAGAGATGAACTTGTGTGGTGTTTGTATCATAACGTTCGGACGCATTTCAAGCAAAATTCCTGACCGATTTACCCCATCATTCACCCCATCATGCGGGTATGCTCGGAATGATGGGGTACGAAGCGCGGATTGCCCCGTATCTCTTGGCCTTTTTGAACCCCATCGGACAAAATTACAAGTCCTACTTCACTTCGGTTTGCCCCGTCGATCACCCCGTCAATCACGATTGACTACCCTGACGGCAATCTAGCCCTCATACCACATCGCTTTTCTCGAAAATCCTGACCCCCGACAATACCCCCGATTGGGCTTGTTCAGCCCCCTCCGACACTCGCGCTACATTGGCCACAATGTTGCTCGTGTCTTCGGGGGCTTCACCTCGTTGGGCGTGGCCAAAATTCCTCCCCTGACCCCTCCTTTTGACCCCGGCTGACAGGAGGTTTTTCTTCTTCAGAAGATGCAAAAGTGCACGAACGATAGTAATAGGAAAAAACCTCCAATAGCGAAAAACAACATTAGCCAACTGAATGGGTCGCTTAAATTTTGTTTTTCTGTTTGCGAAGCAAAATTTTCCATCAAGTCATTACCCTTTTTCTGTAAATCTCTTATCTGCAATTCTGGGATTAAAATGTCCTTGCCACTTTCGATATCAGAAAGTGCCTTGTCATAAATTTTCTTAAAAACCACATATCGTTCGGCAAAAAGTTTTTTTATGCGTGCGACTTCTGCATTTGAACTTGCGAGATTCGACTTGTATGCCGTTTGAGTCCAAAGCAAACCCGCGAAGATTGCTACAAAGAGAAAAAACTCGCCGCCAATGAATAAGTATAAATTTTTAATATAGCCGAAGGCAGTAAAACCAAATCCAGCAACTACGCCGATAGTTTGCACGAGTGTTTTACTAGAACCGAAAATTTCATAAAGCAATTTTTTCTGGTCTTCTCCGTGTGCATGTAAAGTGTTACTCTCAAGCTGGAAAAAACGAGAACCAAGTTCATCATAAAATTTATCCCACTCCTCCTCTGAAAATTTTATATCAGCCATACTTATTGAGAATACTTAACATTGTATATATTCTGGACAATCCCCTCGTTTGTAAAATTTCCGGTTAGAGTAATCCATGTCGGTATTCCCAACAGACATAAGCCGTTGGTATTTTTCGATAGTGCGACCCCGCCAGAGTTACCGCTATCAATAGTCGCAGAAATATAATAATTAGAGTATGGGAGTGTACTGTTTTGAGGAAGCGAATAATTTCCACTAATGACGCCGTTTGTAGTAATTTGATTTTTGAACGCGCCTTCTGGATTACCTTGAACATTAATCGAGGAGAAGGCGGGATAGCCGATAATAGTTACCGGCGAATTTGGCGGCATGCTGGAAGGACAATCTTGCAAAGAGGAAATGCCGTAATTGAGTTGGCTTAAAGGAACGTCGTTAATTCCGACATTCTCTGGATTTGCGCCGCCTAAATACACCGATGGCATTACAAGAGGAACAACTGCTTCGTCCGCTATTGAGTTCCAATCTTTCACATTCGATAGGTCGAGATAATACACTCCCTTCTGTGCGCCGTTCGGATTGGGAACCCATGCGATACACCTATCGTCGCCTGCAATCACATGTTCGTTCGTAACGACATCATAATTGCCACCCGAAAACGACCACAACGAACCACTGCCCGTGTCGTTAATTTGCTCTACTCCGTTTGCATCCGTTTTTTTACAAAGCACTTCAACCACGCCCGTAAGATAAGGGGCAACATCCGAAGCTGTTATTTGCGAAGTGTTGCCTTGCAAGGGATTGACATTGCTCGTTGAAGGGACAGATTGCGCGGGCGAGGAAACAGATTGATTTTGACTAGGGGTCGTGGAAGAAGATTGACTGGAGCTGGAAGAAGTTGAATTTGATATAGTCCCAATAATTCCGAGTATGACAAAAACAGATATTATTGTCGCCACAACGATACCGACGACAGAATGTTTTTCTCCTTCCGTCTTATCTTTTACTTCAGGTGGGTCTGTTTTATCTTTCGTTGCGTCGGGTAAGTCTGTGTACCCCATGGGATTATTTTATAAAATAGTTAATGCTTTTTCCGTAAGCCTTCGCAAACTCCGCTAGCTCTACTGCATCTACACCACGCTCGCCCCGCTCGATTTTTGAGAGGTAGGCCTGCGGCCTTTTCAGTCGCTTTCCCGCCTCTACTTGGGTCAGCCCTGCTTCTAGGCGCGCGGCGCGTAATTTCTGTGTTAGTTTCCGATATTTCGGCTGATACTTCTTCGACATAGACATACTAACACGATATAGTCGATTGTGGAATATACCATTTTGGTATATTCTTCAGGGGAGGAATTTTGGCCACGCCCAACGAGGTGAAGCCCCCGAAGACACGAGCAACATTGTGGCCAATGTAGCGCGAGTGTCGGAGGGGGCTGAACAAGCCCAATCGGGGGTATTGTCGGGGGTCAGGATTTTCGAGAAAAGCGATGTGGTATGAGGGCTAGATTGCCGTCAGGGTAGTCAATCGTGATTGACGGGGTGATCGACGGGGCAAACCGAAGTGAAGTAGGACTTGTAATTTTGTCCGATGGGGTTCAAAAAGGCCAAGAGATACGGGGCAATCCGCGCTTCGTACCCCATCATTCCGAGCATACCCGCATGATGGGGTGAATGATGGGGTAAATCGGTCAGGAATTTTGCTTGAAATGCGTCCGAACGTTATGATACAAACACCACAAGCGGAGATTCGTTCTTGGAATTTATGGAAGATACTAAATCCAACGAGATAAAACCCGGTCTTCAGCCCGGGACAAAGATGACTGTAAACAGCGTGACCTACGAACGCTTTGCTATCCGGGTGCCGCGCCTCATTGAGTTCGGCGAGAAACTAGAAGACGTCCTCACCGAGTTCGTGAAGCCCTATTTCCGGCTCGGCGATTGGGTCTCGGTCTCGGAAAAGATAGTTTCCATCTCCCAAAATCGCGTGCGGCACATATCGGACGTAAAAGTGACGTGGCTCGCCAGATTGGTCACGAGGGGCGTCAAAAAATATAAGAATATGACCGCCTGGTCGCGGCCGGAAAAGGTCCAGGTCGCGATCGAAGAGGCCGGCGTTTGGCGTATCATCCCGGCGATGATCTTGGGCGGCATCGGTAAGGTTTTCGGCATCCGGGGGCTCTTTTGGATAATCGCCGGCCACCGGGTCTCCGAGATCGACGGTTTCATCCCGGAGGATATGTACCCTTACACAGAGTGGGCGGTCCTGCCTCCGCCGGACCCGCAAGGCGACTGCGAGCGGATGGAAAAGCTGACGGGAATGCCAGTCGTCACGGCCGACGCGAACTACATCAACGTGAAGATCGTCGGGGTGAGCCAAGGCGTCGGCTTGGATTGGAAAACGATCCGCCTCATCCTTTTGGACAATCCCTTGGGTCAAGGGAACAAGATGACGCCCTTCGTCATCGTAAGAAAGGTCAATGTCTCTTAGAAGTAAAATAAAAAAGGGTTTGCCTTGGCCGCTCTTATATCTTTATCGGAAGGTTTATTATTTTCCGAAAGATGCCAAGGCGGCGATCAGGCTTCTCTTCCACCGCACGAAAACGAAGACGACCTTCGGCGAACGCTGGGATTTGATCAAGAAATTTTATTTCGTTTCGTACAAGGTTGACTGCCCCCACACCGAAAATGAACTGCTCACAATCGCCCTGGATATTTTGAACATCAGCCCCGACGTCCCGGGGGTAATCCTTGAAGCCGGCGCCTTCCACGGCGGGAGCACCGCGAAATTGAGCTTGGTCGCACGCCTCGCTGGCCGGGAGCTCCTAGTCTTCGATTCGTTCGAAGGAATGCCCGAAAACAGCGAACGTCACGGCCAAAGCATCTTCGGCCGGGAGCACCACTTCCCGAAGGGGAGCCACGCGGTGGCGCTCGAAGAGGTGAGGGGCAACGTCGCGAAATACGGCGACGCCTCCCGCGTCAAATTCTTCAAAGGTTGGTTCAAAGATACGCTGCCGGTCTCGCGGGAGCCGATTGCCGCCGCCTGCGTGAACGTGGACCTCAAAGAATCCACCCGCGAGTGCCTCAAGGACGTTTTTCCCCTAATTCCCAAGGGCGGCCTCTTCTTCTCGCAGGACGGCCACTTCCCGTGGGTCATCGAGCTCTTGCGCGACCCGGGATTCTGGGAGGGGGAGATGGGCGTCCCGCGCCCGCAAATGGAGGGTCTGGGGACCTCGAAGCTCGTGGTCATCCGACCTTGAAATCTGGTATAATGGAAGCAATCAACAAAGGTCGAAAGTAACGCTTAAAACATAATGTTCATTCAGGATTGGACGTCTTTGGTCGTTTCTTCCCTTCAGAACGTTTGGATGGGCTTCATCAGCACCTTGGCCAGCATCGTCGGCGCTTTGGTCGTTTTCATCATCGGATTGATCGTCGCCGCCGGCATCGCCGCCTTGGTCGAGAAGATCATCCAGCTCGTGAAGCTCGACAAGCTCTTGATTAACCTCGGGCTTGAGGAATACTTCGAGCGGGCCGGCTTGCACGTGAACAGCGGCAAGTTCTTCCGGAAGGTGGTCTACTGGTTCCTCGTGGTGGTCTTCCTCCTCGCGGCGGTCGACATCCTCGGGTTCTACTCGCTCGCCAGCTTCTTGAACGACGTGCTGCTCTACGTGCCGAATGTGTTGGTGGCGGTCCTAATAATGCTCGCCGCTTTCATCGTCGGGCACTTCCTGCGCGGCCTCGTGAAGGCCTCCGTGAAGAGCGCCAAGCTCCACGGCGCGGGTTTCTTGGCATCGCTTACATGGTGGGCGGTGATCGTCTTCGGTTTCCTCGCCGCGCTTTCACAGCTCGGGATCGCCGTTTCGATCGTGAACGCCCTCGTGACCGGCCTCATCGCGATGCTCGCTATCGCCTTCGGCCTGGCCTTCGGTTTGGGCGGCAAGGATTATGCAACTCATCTGATCGGCAAGCTCCGGGAGCACACGGAACAGTAATTCCTTTCGAATTTAAGAAGGTCCCGTAAGGTGACTTGCGGGATCTTCTTTTTTCGGCTATTCTTTGAACCATTATGGATTTTGCGGTCATTGAAACCGGGGGGAAACAATATAAAGTTTCCGCCGGACAAAAAGTGAAAGTCGAGAAACTGCCGGGCGAGAAGGGGACGAAACTCTCCTTCGACCGCGTCCTCCTCAAAACGGAGGGCGGCAAAACCGAGATCGGTACCCCTTATCTTGAGGGCGGCGTTGAGGCCGAGGTTGTTGACCAGGCTCGGGATGAGAAGAAGATAATCTTCCGCTACCACTCGAAGACCCGTTACCGGAAGCTCAAAGGCCACCGCCAGCACTATACGGAGGTTAAGATAGCGAAGATATAAAAAACCCGCCTCTCCGGCGGGTTTTTAAGTTCGATGTTCGAAGGAGCTCTCGAGGGTCACCTCGTCGGCGAACTCGATCTCGCCTCCCGTCGGCAGCCCGCGGCTTAAGCGGGTTATCTTCAAAGCCAAGTCTTTAAACTCCCCTTTGATGAGATCGGCCGTGAAATCCCCGATCGATGTGGGGTTCAAGGCGATGATCAACTCATTGAGCTTCCCTTGCTCGCCCTTCACTCTCTTTTTGAGCGATTCGAGCCGCAGTTTCTGGGCGGTCTCGACGACGCCCTTATCGGCCAGTTTCCCCAAGACGAGATAGGTCCCCTTGAAACGGCCGGTCTTCTCGAGCGTCAGGAGATCGGTCTCTTTCTCCACAATCGCAATCGTCTTTTGGTCGCGTTCGGCCGAGGAGCAAATGGAACAGTACTTCGCCGGACCCTCTTTGAAGAAGAAGCATCTTTCGCACCGGCTGAGGTTCTTTAATCCGCCCACCGCCTTCTCGAGTTCGTCCACCGTCGCCTTGTCCAATGAGGCGAGATAGAAAGCCAGGCGGATCGCTTGGCGCGGTCCGACCGACGGGAGATTGGAAAAGGCGTCGATGAAATTGCGGATGGACCGGGGGATCATTGTTCGAAGGAGTGCCGCGTGTCGATGTTCTTGAAGCCGACGCGCTCGGCGTCGAAGATGAGCTTAACGCTCCCCACCGGGCCGTTGCGATGTTTAGCGATGATGATCTCCGCGGTGTTCTGTTCCTCGGGCGTGAGGTCCAGGCGGTCGCGCTCCTTGCGGTAGATGAAGAGGACGACGTCGGCGTCCTGCTCCAAGCTGCCGGAGTCGCGGAGGTCGGAGAGCCGTGGGATCTTCTGGTCTCGCTTGTCCACTTCGCGGGAAAGCTGGGAGACGGCGAGGACGGGGACCTTAAGCTCTCTTGCGAAGGCCTTGAGACCGCGGGAGATCTCGGTGATCTGCTGGACGACATTATCGCTGTTCGTTCTCGGCTGGATGAGCTGGAGGTAGTCCACGATCACGAGGTCGATGCCGCGCTCAATCTGGAGTCGGCGGGCCATGGAGCGCATTTGGAGGAGGGTGGGGGAAGGCGTGTCGTCGATGAAGATCTTGGCCTTCGAAAGTTCGTCCAAGGCCTGCTGGATCATGGTGAAATCGGTCTCGTCGTTCAGTCGCCCGGTGCGGAGACGCCAAAGGGGGATCTGGGCCTGGCCGGAGATCAGGCGGTCGATGATTTGTTCCCGGGACATCTCGATCGAAAAGAGGGCGACGGATTTACCGCCCGTGATCGAGGTCTGCCGGGCGATGTCCAGGGCGAGCGAGGTCTTGCCGAGCGAAGGTCTCGCGCCGAGGATGATGAGGTCCGAGGGCTGGAGACCGGAGAGCATATTGTCCAGGTCGGTGAAATAGGTCGGCACGCCGCGCAAAGCCCCCTTTTCGCCGTGGTGAAGTTTCTCGATCCGCTCGTAGGCAGCCGGTAGCTCATCTTTGAGGGCCAAGAATTTCTGCGGCCGGGAGCGCTGGGAGATGCCGAAGATTCTCTGTTCCACGTTCTCGATTAGCCGCTCGAAATCCTTCTCGTCGAAGGCCCGCTCACTGATCTCGGAGGCGGCCTCGAAGAGGTCACGACGCACCCTTTTTTCCTTCACGATGCCCGCGTAACGGGCGATGTGGGCGGAGGTCGGGACACCCTCGACGAGGGAGGTCAGATAATCGACGCCGCCCGTCCCTTGGAACTCTTTTTTTTCCTTCAGTTGGTGGGAGACGGTGAGGAGGTCGATCGGCTCGCCGCGGCTCCAGAGCTCCAAGATGGTCTCGTAGATCTTCTGGTTGCGACCTTCGTAGAAGTCGCTCGGCGAGAGGAAATCGGCCACTTGGATCACGGCGTTCTTGTCGAGCATCAAGGCGCCCAAGACGGATTGTTCCGCCTCCAGGTCTTGGGGCGGGACTTTGAGCGAGATTTGGTCGAAATTCTTTTTGGATGGCATATTACTCCTTATAGATGAATGGCCCGAGGGGCGTATCTTCTATGGAGTATCCTAGCGCGCCCATCTCTTTTCTCAAGGCGTCGGCTTGGACAAACTGTGCGTTCTTGCGGGATAACTCGCGCTCCTCGGCCAAAGCCGCGATTTTGGCCGGGATTTCCAGGGGAACGGCGGGGGTAAATCCCAGAAGGCCGAACTTTTCGCCGATGGCCCGGCGCAAAGCGCGGGCATCCGCTCCGGCAAGTGCCCAGATCTTAGGCTGGACCTCGCCGATCAAGGCGAAGAGGGTCCCTAAGGCCGCTGGCGTCGCGAAGTCATCTTCCAGGGAGCCCGTGAAGCTCTTTACCGTTTCGGCGATCAGGTGCGCGATCCGGTCCGATGCTTTGCCCTCTGGGACCGCCCGCTCAACGAAGTCGAGCTTCGCGCAAAAGGCCTTCACGCCGCTTATGGCCGCTTCAGCCGTTTGGGCCATCTCTTCGGAGTAGTTGATGGGCGTGCGGTAGTGGGCGGAGAGCGCGATGTAGCGCAAGGCGTCCGCGGAGTGTCCCTTTAAAAAATCGCGGATAGTGATGAAGTTCCCGAGCGACTTCGACATCTTCTCGCCGTCCACAAGAAGGAAGCCGGTGTGGAGCCAGACCTTCACGAAAGGTCTCTTGCCGTAAGCCGCCTCGGCTTGGGCGATCTCCGCCTCGTGGTGGGGGAACTTCAGGTCCATCGCGCCGCCGTGCAGGTCGTACTGCGGTCCGAAATATTTCACGCTGATCGCTGTGTCCTCGATGTGCCAGCCCGGCCGGCCCCAGCCGAGCGCCGTGCGCCAGACCGGCTCGCCGTCTTTGGTCACGAGGAAGCGTTTGAAGAAAGGCGTCTTGACCTCGGACTTCGGGAACTTCCAAAGGGTGAAGTCCCCCCGGTTGCGCTTTTTGACGCTCTCGTCGATGCGCGAGACAGAATCCTCGGCCTGGAGCGCCGTCCGATGGGAAAGCTTCCCGTAGTCGCTGAATTTGGATATGTCGAAATAGATACCGTCGCCAGTGATCTCGTAGGCGAAGCCTTTTTCCTGGAGGAGCTGAACCTGTTTCACGATCTCCGGGATGAAGCGCGTGGCCGGAGCGTATTTGTTGACGCTTGTGATGCCGAGCGCCCGCATGTCCTCGAAGTAAGCCCGGGCGAAACGCTGCGCGAGCGCGACGGGACTCTCGCCCTCCCCCTTGGCGCGGCTAATGATGCGGTCGTCCACGTCCGTGATGTTCTGGATGTAAGAGACGCCCCAGCCGGAAGAGCGGAGGTACCGGACGAGCGCGTCAAAGAAGATGTAGGTTCGAGCGTGGCCGATGTGGGAGAGATCGTAGACCGTCGGGCCGCAGACAAAGAGCTTCAAAGGCCGTCCGGCCGGTTTTTCCACTTCCTCTTTCTTGCCGGTTAGGGTGTTGTAGAGAAGCATGTCAGAACCACCCTTTCTTCCGGAAGAAGATTGCGAGGGCGACGACGATGACAGTGATAGCACCGAGGATGATCCAGAACTCAGCCGGGCTCTGGACGAGCGTCGGCTCAACAGTCGGCTGGAGGGCAATCGTCGCGTAAAGGAGCAAGGGGAAGGTGAGAAACCCCAGGATGGAGAAGCGCCGAACGACCTCAGATGTGCGTAGCTGGAAGAGCTGGGAGACCGTCTCGCTGTAGGAGATGATCGTCGCCCGCAGGTTCTCCAAAAGATAATGGACCCGGAGGAAGCTGCCCAAAAGGTCGGCGAAATAGATCTTGGACTCCTCGCCCCAGAATTCGGGGCCGATCTCGGTGAGGGATTCAAGCGTCGTCTTTTCCGAGGCGGCGATGATGCCGAAGTCCAACAGGTCGCGTTTCACGCGGGAGATCTCCTCAAGAAGAGTGCTGTCCGCTTTTTTGAAAACGGCCTGGCCGATGGCGTTGGCCTTCTCCTCGATGTGGCGCAGTTCCCGGAGGGAGAAGGCGTTGACCTCTTGGAGGATGGCGTGGATGAGCTGGGCGGTATTTTGGACCTTCTGCCCGATTTCGCCCCGTAAGCTCACGCGGAACTGCTCGATGGGTTCCAAATTCTCGTAGGAGACGGAGAGCACCGTTTTCCCGGTCGCGATCAGGTCGATCTCGCCGCGGCGGGAGGTACGTTCCTTGGCGTTCCAGATTGGCAGGTGGTAGACCAAATAGACGTAGCCGTCGTAGGTCTCGACCTTGCTGCGGGCGGAGGCGGTCGAAAGCTCTTCGAGGATCAAATGGTGGAGTTTGAGGGCCTTCGCGATCTCCGCAAGGTCCTTTTCCGTCGGCCGGGTGACGTGCCACCAGGTGACGTTGTTTATTTTTATCTTCTCCGACATTTTATTGGCTGAAATTGAGGATCACGTCGTTCACAACCGGCGTGTACAGTTGAAGGGTGTCCGTCTTGAGGCGGACTTGGTAGCGATAGTAACGGTAGGCGTTGAAAGCCCGGCTGTCCACGCAAATGGGCGTATCCGGCTGGGCGCAGCCGGGGCCGCCAATAGGTGCCGATGAGCAAGCGGTACCGTAGTAATCGCTTGTACTTGAGGAAGGCCCCATGAATGTCCACGGGCCGCTCGACGACATCGAGCCGGCTACTTGGAAACCGATGCAAGTGCCCGCTTGGGGCGCCGGCCCTTCCCAAATAATGCTTTTGAGGGCGGCCCCATTCGGGTCTTGGGTGTCGAAGACGGAAGAGGTGAGATAGCCGTAGGTGCTCGTCGCGCGCCAAGAGGTATTCACTTTGTATTGAGGGCTACAGTCGCCGTTGTTCGAACAATTGAAGCTGATCCAGCCGTCTTTGTCATTCCAAGCCCAGCCCAGGAGATCGCCGGTAGAGCCATCAATATGAACGCCGTTATAATTGCCGTATTTCTGAGTGCCTGGGCAGACGCTCGTGTTGAGTCCGCCGCAGAAACTGATCCAGCCGATCATGTCGTTCCAGGCGAAGCCGCTCAGGTCGCCCGAGGCGTCGCCGCCCGTGCAACTGCCGTCGGTGTTGTGCGTGGCGCTCAAGCCGTTGCAGATACCGTAGTTCGACGTACTGCAGATAGTGCCGCTCGGGCTCGACGCGCAGTCCAATGAGATCGGGCCGATCGATGATGAGGCATAGCCCGTGACGTTCGTGCCGGCCACGGTGACGTTCTGGGTGTTGTAGAAATCCCAATAGCCGCTTGGGTCGTCCCAAGCGACGGAGCTTGTGGCGATCGAACTGATGTTCGTGCCGGCCGCCCGGACGACCCCGACCTTCTCCAAGAGGAGGATTACGGTGAGGACGATGACGATGCCGACCAGCGCCCAAAAGATTATTTTCGTCGCTCGCATTAGATTGGTTACATTATATCATTAATCCACAGGCCCGGTGTGTTATAATGAACGCATGAGAAACGTCAACAAAATATTGCTTACGGTCGTCATCGTCCTTCTCGTCGCTTTGGCCGCCATTCTCGCTTGGCAGTTCTATTTCAAAACCCCCACTTACTACGCCGTCTATCTGCGGACGGGGGATCTTTATTTCGGAGAACTCACCACCTTCCCGTACTTCGGCCTGAACCACGTCTACATGATCCAGGTGAACTCCCAGAACGCACAGAACCCGGTGAGCATCCAGAAGTTCACCAATATCTTCTGGGGACCGCAGGACACCCTGCGCCTCAACAAGGATGACGTCGTCTGGTACACGCCGCTCGACCCCAAGGGTCAGCTCGCCCAGCTCATCGCCTCGAATCCCGACCTCACACCGTCCGGTCAAATGCCGACCGGCGGGAGCCCCACCCAGGGGACGACCCAAGCGCCGAGCGCCGGGGGCGCCACGAGCAAGTAGGGAACCGGAAAGACCCCGACCAGAGTGTCGGGGTTTTTTCTTTTCATTTGCTATCATAAGTAAAGATGACAGTCGGTCAAAAAGCTCAGGTGGCGTTGCCTTTCATTTTGATCGTGAGCGGCGTGATCGTGGAGATCGTGATCGCTAGTTCTTTCGTGGCCTACTTTTTGACCAATTCCGGATTGGGCGAGCGGCTCCAAGCCCGGGCCCAGACCGTGGCCGACGCGGGTATTTGGGATGCCCTGAACAAGATCTCCCGGGACAAGACCTTCGCCGCGAGCCAGATCGCCTACGGCCTCTCGTCCGGTTCGGACACGGCGACGATCACCATCTCGCGGACGACGGTCGCCGCGAACAACACCTACGTTTACACCGTGACGTCGCTCGGTCTGGCCGGGACCCGGCAAAAGGAGATCGTCGCGACCGCGATCGTGGACCAATTGACCGGCCAGATGCAGGTCCAATCGATCGTCGACCAAGCGATCTAAGAGCGCGATAAACACACCAATGGGCAAACTTTTCAGGAACATCATCCGACTTTTGGAGAAGCTGAGCTCCAAGCCGCGAGTGGACGGCCTCGAGGTGACCGATGCCGCCCTTACCTACGTCTATCTCGATAATGACGTCCCGAAGACGGCGGCGGTCCGTCTCGCGCCCGGGATCCTGCGGAGCGGTAAGCTCGAGGACAAAGCGGCTTTCATCGAGGCCTTGAAGACGCTCCATAACGCCGTTCTGCCGGATGCCGCGGAGAAGCCCCTCAAGATCGACTGCGTATTGCCCTCGAGCGCGGTCTACACCCAAAGTTTCGAGGTGCCGAACGTGGGGGAGGACAAACTCGCGGAGACCGTGGGATTGAACTTGCAGATGATCTCGCCGATCGCGGTCGTGGAGGCCAATATGAGCGCCCAGGTCATCGGCGAGACGCCGGACCGGTACGAGCTTTTGGGCGCCTTCGCAGATCAGGGGATTGTCGCCAGTTTCAAGGAGGCGTTCGCCGCGGCCCATTTCACGCCGGTCGCCTTCGAATTCCCCTCGCTCGCTTTGGCGCGCCTCATCGCGCGTTCGGTTAAGGTGGAGGCGCGACCGACCCTGGTCCTCCATTTGAAGAGCGACGGCCTGGACCTCGCGATCATCCGAGACGGCAATCTTCACTTCGCCTATTTCCGTTCTTGGCAGTCCATCCAAGGGGACGCCCGGACGATACCGCGCGAACTTTTCGACGCCGTCCTCGTTGAAGAGGTGCGGAAGGTCATAAATTTCTCGGTGAGCCGTTGGGGAGAAGGGCCGGCGGGCGCGCTCCTCATCGCGCCGAACTTCGAAAAAGAGGTCGCGGAGCTCCTCGCCGCGAACTTCGATCTCAAGTCCGCGCCTTTCAGCCTGCCGGAGATCGGCCTCTCGCCCAACTTTTACGTCGCCCTCGGGGCGGCGGTCCGGAGCCTGACCGTCCGCGTCGCGGCGGAACCTTTCCGCTCGATCAACGTCGGCGGCGAAGGGCTCGCGCGGATGATGTCCGAGGACCAGGTGTTGGATTTCATCGGCTTGTGGCGTAACATCCTCGCCGGCGTCCTCGCCGTCGTCCTCCTTGCCTTCATCCTCTCCGCCTCCTTCCTCGTGCAGCAAGCGAGCTCCCTGACCGGCCAAGTGAACGCCTTTCGTCCGACCGTGGACCAAAAGACCCTGGCCGACCTGGTCGCCAAGGCGAACGATTTCAATCTCTTGGTGCGGGGCGTCTCCGCCGCCAAGTCCGGGGCCATCCCGTGGTACGCCATTTTGAACCACTTAATCTCGATCGCGGACCAGGATCGGGTTGTCCTTTCGGACGTTTCGATCGAGAGCTTCACGGCGCCGGTCCAGGTCGCCGCTTCGGCGCCGGATTACGCGACGGTCCTCCAGTTCAAGAACGCGCTCGTGGCCGACCCGGCCTTCGGCAACGTCGACCTGCCTTTGACCCAAGTGACGACCCTGGGCAACAACACCGTGAGCTTCAACGTCAGCTTCAATTTCACTTCCGCCGCCATGGATTTGCGGTGAGAGCCGCGGATCAGGGATTTAGGCTCTCTTTGATCCTTTCAAAGGCCTCTGAGAGCTTCTCCCTCTCGGCCTGGCCGATCTTCTTCAAGACGAAGTCCTCGGCCTTCCGGCGTCTCGCTCCGTCCTCTCGCCGGATGCCGATGCGCGCTCGGAAGAAGCCGTTCGTTTTGAGCGCCGCGATCACGGAAGCGACCCCTTTGTGTCCGGCAGCCCCGCGGGCGAATTGGAACTTGACCTCGCCCAAAGGCAGGTCGCTCTCGTCGTGGAGAAGGAGGAGCTCGTCGGGCGCGCGCTTGAAGTACTTCAAGGCCGCCCGCACGGCCGCGCCGCTCTCGTTCATGAAGACCTCCGGCGCGACGAAGATTAAACCGCCGCTTTTCGCGTAACGGAAACCAGGCCTCACCCGCCAGGCGGCCTCGGGGACGAGCGCCTTGAGCGCCAAGCGCCCGGCGTTGTGGTAGGTCGCCGCGTAGGCGCGGCCGGGATTGCCGAGGCCCGCGACGACCTTGATCAGCTGCCGATCGATTTTTTCTTGCGCATCTATTGCCATAAGCTCTCCTTTTCCCTACAATTATCCCATAATTTAAGAGCGCTTGCACTATGAAAAAGACCCTCTGGTCCATCTTCGAGATGATCGAGACGATCGCGATCGCGGTCGTGGCAGTCTTCCTCGTCCGGACCTTCCTCGCCCAGCCCTTTCTCGTCTCCGGCTCGAGCATGGAGCCGACCTTCAATAACGGCAACTACCTCCTGGTCGACGAGCTCACCTACCATCTCCGCGCTCCGGAACGGGGCGAGGTCATCGTCTTCCGCTATCCCAAGGACCCGAGCACCTATTTCATCAAACGCATCATCGGCTTGCCGGGCGAGACCGTCTCGATCGAGGGCGGTACGGTGACCGTGACCGATGCGGGGCACATGGAGGTCTTGAAGGAACCTTACATCGCCCAAGCGGGGACCTTCTCCAACTTCACCGAGAAGTTGGGCAGCAGCGAATATTTCGTGATGGGCGACAACCGGGACGCGAGCTTCGATTCGCGGAGCTGGGGACCGGTGCCCTCCTCTGACATCATCGGATTGGTGCGCCTGCGCCTTTGGCCCTTGAACGAGGCAATGGCCTTCAGCGCGCCGACCTATCAATAAAAGAGGGAAATGCCCAAAGAGAAAAGATCGAAAATGAAACCGCCCGCGGAGTGGACCCTCCCCAAGGGGACGGCCGACGTGTTACCCAAGGAACAAGAGGGCCGAAAGCTTTTCTGGCAGACCGGGGTCGGCGTGAGCGAGCTCCACGATTTCTATCTCTTGGAGACGCCGCTTCTCGAGACCGAAGGTCTCTTCGCCGCCGGTTTCGGCGAGCGGTACCCGTTGATTGAAAAGAAGTTCTACTCCTTGAAGGACAGGGAAGGGGAGCGGCTCGTACTGCGTTTCAACCCGCACGTTCCGGCGATGCGGAGCTATCTCGCGAACCACTTGGCCTACTTCTCCTCGCCCCTCAAGGTCTACACCTGGGGTCCGGTCTTCCGCCAAGTGAAGGTCGCCGAGGGCTTCAAGCGCGAGTTCCACGAATGGTCCTTCGAGGTCATCGGCGAGGCCGATTCCATCTACGACGGCGAGATTATCCTGGCCCTCTACGATTTCCTCCGGTCATTGAAGCTCAAGAATTTGAAGCTTTCGATCACGAGCGCGGGCTGCCGCGTCTGCCGGCCGGCCTTCAAACAGAAGCTCAAGAGCTATTACCGCCCCTTGAAGGACCAGCTTTGCCGGGAATGCGCCCGGGACGTCGAGGAGAACCCGTACGCCTTGGCGCGCTGCAACGAGGAAAAATGCAAAGCGCTTCGCGCCGAAGCCCCCATCGTCCTCGATTACCTTTGTCAGAACTGCAACAATCATTTCAAAGCGGTCCTAGAGCTCGTCGAGGACAATGGCATCGCCTACGAGCCGGAACCCCATTTGCTCCCCCTGAACGACTGGTCCGATCGGACGACCTTCGAATTTTCCGTCCCCGAATATCCCTTCCCCATCGCTTCGGGCGGCCGCTACGATTATCTCGCCGAGGCCTTGAAGGCCCGGTTCGTCCCGGCCGTGGGCGGCGCCGTGGGCATGGAACGGGCGCTCGAGGCGATGCACCTCCAAGAAGTGGTGCCGCATCCGAAGGCGAAACCCCGAGTCTTCTTCGTGGTCTTGAGCGATCAGGCGAAGAAGTCCGGTCTGCGTTTGATGAACGAATTGCGGTCGAGCGGCATCGCGGTCGTCGAGGTCGTCGGCAAGAAGACCTTGAAGGCCCAACTCCGCATCGCGGACCGTTTGGGCGTCCGCCTCGCCCTCATCTTGGGCCAGAAAGAGGTCTTCGAAGGGACGATCATCGTCCGGGACACCGAGACCGGCGCCCAGGAGACGATCGTCACGGAGCACCTGGTGGAGGAGGTGAAGAAAAGATTGAGCAATAAGTGAGATGGAAGATTGTATCTTCTGCAAAATAATCGACAAGGAGATCCCGGCGAGCATCGTCTACGAGGACGATGCGGCCCTTGGCATCCTCGACGTCAATCCGCGCGCTTGGGGCCACACGATGATTTTGCCAAAAAAGCATTACCCGACTATATTGGATGTGCCTCCGGAGGAGCTCGGGCCGCTCTTGGCCGCAGTGCAGAAGGTGACGGCCGCGATAGAAAAAGCCCTCGCGCCGGACGGTTTCACGATCGGGGTGAACCACGGGAAGGTTTCCGGCCAAGCGGTGCCGCACCTTCACGTCCACATCCTGCCGCGCTTCGAGGGGGACGGCGGCGGGTCTATCCACTCTGTGGTCGGCGCGGCGCCGAAGGAAGGATTGGAAGAGACGCGGGCGCGGATAGTCAAAGCGCTCAACGGATAAAAAGGGTCGAACAAGCGAAACATTTAAAAATTCCAACATAAACCATGGCATTAGAGATCAGAAAAAGGAAGGGCGAGAACACCAACGCCTTCATCTACCGCTTCAATAAGCGCATTCAGCAGAGCGGCGTCTTGAAGGAGGTGCGGAAGAGGCGGGCTCACGGCCGCCCGGAGAACAAGCGGAAGCGCCGCAAGCGCGCGCTCTACCGCATCGGGAAGCAAAAGGAGCTCGCGAAGCAAAGGAAACAAGGCTACAAGTACAAATAAGGTCCATTCCTCTAAATGAGCGAAGGTCTTTTGGAGAAAATAAAAGCCGACACGCTCGCTGCTATGAAAGGCGGTGACGCGGTTCGCCTCGGCACTCTGCGCCTCCTCTCGGCCGCCTTGCACAACCGCGAGATCGAGAAGCGGACGAAAGGGCAGAGCGACGTCCTCTCAGCCGACGACGTTTTGGACGTCTTGCGGCGCGAGGCCAAAAAGCGCCGTGAGGCCATCGAGTTCTATATTAAAGGAGGTCGGTCGGAGCTGGCCGAGAAGGAGACCAGCGAACTCAAGGTCCTCGAGGGATACTTGCCGCCGTCCTTGGACCCGGCGGAGGTCAAACGCTTGGTCGCGGAGGCGGTCGCCGAAGTGAAGCCCCAAGGGCCGAAGGATTTCGGCAAAGTGATGGGCGCGGTGATGAAGAAGGCCGGCGGCCGAGCGGATTCGAGCGTCATTTCGGCCGCCGTGAAGGAGGTCCTGGGCGCATGAAGGCGGTGAAGCGGGTGACCGTGACGGCCTTGGACCGGAAGGACAGACCTTGGGAGAAACGTCTCGAGGTTTTTGGTTTAAGAGCGCTCAAAGCGGCGGGCCTTAAAGGCGCCGCCTTTGACGTTTACCTCGCCCCGGACGGGGTGATGCGCGCGCTGAACAGGCGGTACCGGAAGAAGGACAAGCCGACGAACGTCCTGAGCTTCGGGAGCGCCGCACGTTTCCCCCGGCCGGATCTGGGGCCGGGAACACGCTACCTCGGCGAGATATTTTTGGACCCCGGTTACATCGCGGCCCGGGGCGGGAATGTCGAGCGCCTCTTTGTACACAGTTTTCTTCACCTTTTGGGATATACGCACAGGCGGAGAGATGATAGAATGAAGATGGAAAAAAAGGAAAGATGGCTAATCTCATCACTGGGTTAGATATCGGTTCGTCCGAGATCAAGTGCGTGGTGGCGGAGACGAAGAAGGGCGGCGTGCTCTCGGTCGTCACCGCCTTCAAGCAGCCGTCGGCCGGCATCCGACACGGCGTTTTGGTGGATGCGGAGGACACCTTGGGGGCGCTCGACGCCGTCGTCTCCGACCTCGGGAAGATCTCGAAGGCGGCGACGAGAAACGTCCTCGTCAACTTTCAAAGCCCGGAGGTCCGGGCCCGCACCTCGCGGGGCGTTGCCGCTGTCGCGCGGGCGGACAAGGAGATCCAAACCGACGACGTGGACCGGGTGACCCAGGCCTCGCGGGCCGTGAAGATGATGCCGAACTCCGTCATCCTCCACAACGTCGTCAAGGAATATTTCGTGGACGAGATCGGCGACATCATCGACCCGCTCGGGATGACTGGGAGCCGGCTCGAGGTCGTGACCTTGATCGTCGAGGGTTTCGCCCCGCAGGTGAACCCGCTCCTCAAGGTCCTCGAGAAACTGCGGGTGGGCGTTTCGGGCGTCATCTTCAATCCGCTCGCCTCCGCGAACGCGGTCCTTTCCAAAAAGCAGCGCGAGCTCGGGGTCCTCGTCGTCGACTTCGGCGCGGGGACGACCTCCTTGGCCATCTTCGAGGAGGGCAAGGCCCTCCATGTGAAGAGCATCCCCTTGGGCTCGGCCTACGTCACGAACGACGTCGCGATCGGACTCAAGACCTCCATCGACCTCGCGGAAAAGCTCAAGACGACCTACGGCTCGGCGATCGCGAAGGAGGTGAACCGCCGGGAAATGGTGAAGCTTTCGGACGTGGACGGCCGGACGGAGGGGGAGGTCTCCCGCCATTTCCTCGCCGAGATCATCGAGATCCGGCTTGCGGAAATCCTCGGCCTCGTGAATAATGAGCTCAAGGTTTTGGGCCGCGACGTCCAGCTGCCGGCCGGGGTCGTGGTGACGGGCGGCGGCAGCAAGTTGCCGGGCCTCTTAGACCTCGTGAAATCCGAGCTCAAGTTGCCGGTCCAAATGGGTTTGCCGAACCTCGCGCCCTTCGAGATAATGAACCCGACTCACCAGGAACTGATGGACGATCCGGAATTCGCTTGCGCGGTCGGTCTCACTCTTTGGGGCCAGCTCGAGGGGCGGCGACCGCAGGCGAGCTGGAGCGCCACCGGACTCAAGGGATTTTTGAAGAATTTGATACCGTAAAACTCATATTTAAATCTTTGAATATTTAAACCTTTCGCACCAATGTCCAAGAAAAAACACAGAAGATCGAGATCCAAACCGTCGAGCAGGTCAAAGACCTCCCAAAGTTCCGGCGGTCTCACGAAGATCATCGTCGTCGGTCTCGGCGGCATGGGCGGGAACGCCGTGACGCGGATGATGGAAAGCGATCGCCCGCGGGGCGTGGAGTTCATCGCCGTGAACACCGACGCGCAGGATCTGGATTACGCGACGGCCCACAAGAAGCTCTACATCGGCCGGGCGCTCACGCGGGGGCTCGGGGCCGGAATGAATCCCGAGATCGGCAAACAAGCGGCCGAGGAAAACCGCTCGGAGATCGGCGAGGCGATTGAGAACGCCGACGTCGTCTTCATCACCGCGGGCATGGGTGGCGGCACGGGCACGGGCGCCGCGCCCGTCGTCGCGGAGATCGCCAAAGAAAAGGGGATTCTCACGATCGCGGTCGTCACGAAACCCTTTGCTTTCGAAGGAGCGCAGCGGACGACGATCGCCCAAGAAGGCTTGGCTCGCCTTAAGGAGAAGGTGGACGCGCTCATCGTCATCCCGAACGACCGAGTTTTCACTTTGATTGACAAGGACACTTCCGTGATGCGGGCCTTCGCCTTCATCGACGAGATATTGAAGCAAGGCATCAAGGCCATCGCCGAACTCGTGAACACCCCCGGCATCGTGAACGTGGACTTCGCCGACATCAAGTCGATATTGAAGGAGTCGGGGACGACCTTGATCGGCATCGGCACGGCGTCGGGCCAGGACCGGAGCGTGAAGGCCGTCGGGAACGCCGTGAACTCTCCGCTCCTCGAGGTCTCGATGGAAGGAGCGAAGGGTGTCCTCTTCTCGATCGCCGGCGGCCGGGACCTCAAGATGTCCGAAGTGAACGACATCGCGAAGACCATCGCCGGTTCCCTCGATTCTAACGCCCGGGTCATCTTCGGGGCCTATTACGACCGGGGACTCAAGGACAAGGCGATCAAAGTGACGGTCATCGCGACCGGCTTTAACGGTATGTTCTCGGATAGACGGGGAATGCCGACCCTCTTCATGGCGAACGAAACTAAGAAAACCGATTCGAAGATCGCCGATGTTACACCGATCGGTGAAACACTGGACCTCGGAATGGCTGAAGGTAAGGAAAGGATAGTCAAGGGAGGAGGCGGCAAGGTGGAAGGAGGCGAGGCCTGGGAGATTCCGACGTTCCTCCGAAAGAAAAAGAGATAGCTGTCAAGGAAAGCTGGACAAAGGTCCGGCTTTTTTGTTTGCCGTGATGTTATCCACCATTGCGGTTTGCGGGCCGGCTTTTAGAATTGACTATGTCGTTTAAATTTCCAAATTCTATGTCCACCGCGAAGAGAGCCGCGCGCGCGGCAAAGGGAAAAGGGGAGGAGAAAAAGGTCTCGAAGCGGTTCGCCGTGCCGCTCAAGCGGTTCTTCACGCAGGCGAACGTCGACCCCTTCGACGAAGTGCGGTGGGTGAAGTGCGATGCGGTCGTCGGTAGCGGAGAAAAGAAGGTCTTCGAACAAAAGGACGTCGAGTTCCCGGATTTTTGGTCGCAGAACGCCGTGAACATCACGGTCGCGAAATATTTCCGCGGCCAGCTCGGCAAACCCGAGCGCGAAAACAGTTTGAGACAGATGATCGGCCGGGTCACCAACGTCCTGCGCGCCTGGGGCGAGCGCGGCGGTTACTTCACCGGTCCCGGGCAAGCGCAGATCTTCGAGGACGAGCTCAAACATCTTTTGGTCCACCAGCAGGGTTCCTTCAATAGTCCGGTTTGGTTCAACGTCGGCTCGCGGGAGAACCCTCAATGTTCCGCCTGCTTCATTCTCAGGGTGGAGGACGAGATGAGCGACATCTTGGATTGGATCAAGACGGAAGGAATGATCTTCAAAGGCGGCTCCGGCGCGGGCGTGAATCTCTCGAACCTGCGTTCGAAGCTCGAACCGCTCTCTGGGGGCGGCTACGCCTCCGGTCCGGTCTCCTTCATGCGCGGGGCGGACTCCGTTGCCGGCATGATCAAGTCCGGCGGCACGACCCGCCGGGCGGCGAAGATGGTCGTGATGAACATCGACCATCCCGACGTGATAGATTTCATCCGCGCTAAAGCGGAGGAGGAGAAAAAAGTGCGGGCGCTCATGGAGGCCGGCTACAACATGGCGGATTTGAACAACGACGCCTGGAACTCCATCCAATATCAGAACGCCAACAACTCCGTCCGCATCACCGACGACTTCATGGAGGCGGTCGAGAAGGACGGCGATTGGCAGACCCGCTTCCGCGTCTCGGGCAAAATCGCCCAAACCTACAAGGCCCGCGAGGTCTTGGAGAAGATCGCCGAGGCGGCCTGGGAATGCGGCGACCCGGGCGTCCAGTTCGACACCATCATCAACAAGTGGCACACCTGCCCCTTGTCCGGCCGCATCAACGCCTCCAACCCCTGCAGCGAGTACATGCATTTGGACAACTCCGCCTGCAACCTGGCCTCGATCAATCTTCTGAAGTTCTTGAACGCGGACGGCACCTTCGACGTCAAGGCCTTCAAGCAGGCGGTGGACGTCTTCATCTTGGCCCAAGAGATCATCGTCTCGGGCTCGAGCTACCCGACGGAGAAGATCGCCGAAAACGCGCATGATTTCCGGGAACTGGGGCTGGGCTTCGCCAATTTGGGGGCCCTCCTCATGACCAAAGGCCTGGCTTACGATTCCGAAGGCGCCAGGGCCTTAGCCGGGGCGATCGCCTCCTTGATGTCCGGCGAGGCCTACCGAATGTCATCGGAGATTGCCGCGCGCATCGGGCCTTTTGCCGGCTACGCCCTGAACCGCGAACTGATGCTCCGGGTCATCAAGATGCACGACGCGGAATCCAATAAGATAGATGCCGCCGTTTTGGACGACAAAAAGCTGGGCGCCGAAGCCCGGAAGGTCTGGGACGAGGCGCTCGAGGCGGGCGAAAAGAACGGCTACCGCAACTCTCAGGTCACGGTCATCGCCCCGACGGGGACCATCTCCTTCATGATGGACTGCGACACGACGGGCATCGAACCGGATTTCGCCTTGGTCAAGATGAAGCAGCTCGTGGGCGGCGGCTGGATGAAGATCGTGAATGAGAGCGTCCCGCCGGCCTTGAAGAACCTAGGTTACGGCACGGCGGAGGCGAAGGCGATCATGGACTACGTGCGGGAAAGCGGCACGATGGAAGGCGCGCCCGGATTCAAAGAGGAACATCTACCGATCTTCGACTGCGCCGTCCGCTCCGGCAAGGGGACGCGCTCCATTTCCTGGAGAGGCCACGTGCGCCTCGTGGGCGCGGTCCAGCCCTTCATCTCGGGCGCGATCTCGAAGACCTTCAACATGGCGAGCGACGTGACGAAAGAGGAGATCGAAGAGGCCTACGTGATGGCCTGGAAGTTGGGCATCAAAGCCTTCGCCGTCTATCGCGACGGCTCCAAGGCGACCCAGCCCTTGAACACCTCTGAGAAGAAGGACGGTAAGAAAAGCGACAAGGCTCTCGGCGACGGCGTTTCCCGCCGGAAGTTGCCGACGACCCGAGTTTCCGAGACCCACAAGTTCGCCATCGTCGGCCACGAAGGCTATCTGACCTACAGCATGTACGACGACGGGATGCCGGCCGAGATCTTCATCCGGATGTCGAAGCAAGGGAGCACGCTCTCGGGGCTCCTCGACGCCTTCGCCATCTCGGTCTCGATGGCCCTCCAGTACGGCGTGCCCTTCAAGGCCTTGGCCCACAAGTTCATCTACAGTCGCTTCGAACCGGCGGGCTTCACCGAGAACCCCCAGATCCGGATCGCGACGAGCATCATCGACTACATCTTCCGCTACCTCGCTTTGCGGTTCATGACCGCCGAGGACCTCGCGGAGTTCGGAATGACCCAAGCCCTCGAGGGCCACGATGTCCATACCGTGAAATTGGAGGCGCCGAAGACGGTCGTGATCGACGCCAAACCCGCCGAGGTCGACGAAACCGCCAATGGTGGAGGCGAATCGCTCTATTCGGCGTCAGCGAATAAGTCGGGTACGGTGCTTGCCGAGACGGTCTGCAAGAACTGCGGCGGCATGATGGTCCGCACGGGCACCTGTCTCACCTGCCTGCAGTGCGGCAGCTCGTCTGGCGGCTGCTCTTGATCGCTGGCTATTTAAGAATGAAAAACCCGCCCGAAGAGGCGGGTTTTTTTGTCCCCCGGACAGGATTCGAACCTGTGACCCACTGCTTAAAAGGCAGGTGCTCTACCAACTGAGCTACCGGGGGAAACTCGAGCAATTATGATTATATTCGCCCGTTTGGCAAATTTCAACGATTATGGTATTAAGAAACCAGTTGTTTAACTGATTGGGAGGCAACATGACCATAGATGAGCTAAGAGAGAAGGTCATTTTGAAGGCTCGGTCCGATGGATTGCGGATGGTCGGCATCCTGCGGCAGGATATCGTGGACGATATCCTCGTCTATCTTCAAGGCAAAGGATCTATATTCTTTTACCTCGAGACCGAAGCCTTTAGTTGGGCCGACCTCATAGACGGCGTTGATTTCTACATCGTAGTCATCAAAGAACGCTATATCGCCATTCCTATTTCGGTGACCGGCCCATTCTGGATAAAAAGCCATCTAGAACGTCATCCGGACGTGCCGGTGGTCTCCGTGGACCTGCGCAAGGGCCTGGCCAAGGCCAAAGCGCTCGCCACTAAGAGGATCTTGAGGATAATCGAAGCGGCGCGTTGAAATTCTGACGCGCCGCCATTTTTTACATCACACCGCAATTCAAGCGCCCAGCTTTACACGGGGCGGTTTTTTTATTACATAGCGAAGCGAGTGATACGCAAAGGCGAAGCGTTCGAGCATCCGAGCGAGCGACGGCAACGAAGGGGCTGAATGCTTCGGGGCTTGCCCCATATGAACACCCTTTATATAATTAAAACGTTGTCTCTGGACAATGTATTCCCCGGTAGCTCAGTGGTAGAGCGGCGCTCTGTTAAAGCGATGGTCGTAGGTTCGAATCCTACCCGGGGAGCATTACTGGATTTCGGGCATACAAATGCCCGATTTTCTTTTTATTCGCGTGCTTTTTAGCAGGTTCTAACCCTGCGGATATTTCTTGCGCTTCTTTTGCCGCAGTTTGTATCGGGAACAGCAGATTATCCAAAGAAACACTCAATTTTTTGTCTTTTAGGGTGAGGTCCGAACCTAACGCCATAAAAATCCCTTTTTTCACTTCCATATCCTTCGTGGTAGCGAATATCTGCCGGGCCTTCTCTGCGAAGTTAAGGCCGCGCTCAGCAATTTCAAGCCAGTTCTCAACGCGCTTATCCGTATCTTTAAGCAGTTCCTGAAGCCGCTCTTTCTCCGCGAGTATTGTTTCCTTCTTGCTTTTGAACTCGTCCTCGGTAATCTCGCCGTTGGCACGCATATCAATCAAATTGTCTCCTCTACGTACGCACGCCTCGTATTCACGCCTCTGGTTGCCGTAAATGCGCTCCCGGTCCTCAACCTCCTTCTCGTTCATCTGCCGCAATCGCGCCATCGCCCACTCCTTGAAATCGGTTGGGATTTCAAGCTTGGCAAGCTCGGCGGTAATCTGCTTTTCAAGCTCGTCCTTCTCTATGGCCTGTTGCGTGCAATTCGGGTCCCTGCGTTTGGTGCAGTGATAGTAGGTGTAGTGATGCACATTGCCGTTTTTCTGGTGCTTCATTTTTTCCTCGGCGGTAATCATCGCACCGCACTCGCCGCAATGTATCGGCCCGCGATATACGATGTCGCGCTTTTGCCCTCGCGGTTGCGAACGCCTGCCGAGCAGAAACTGTATCCGGTCATACTCCTCTCGCGTAATCATCGGCTTGTGTATGCCCTTATGCCATTCTCCGCTTCCCACCGGATATTCAAACTCCCCGTAATAGAATGGGCGGGTTAGAAGCAGATAGATATTACTTCTGCTAAAAGGTTTGCCGTTAGGCATACGAAGGCCCCAATCTTTCGTTGCTATCTCCAAAATGCGCGGCGGCGTGTATTTACCAGTAAGCATCAGGTCAAATATCTTCCGCACAATATCAAAACGCTCCGGGTCTTCGTGAATGGTTTTGTATCCTTTCTCCCCGTATTTATCGTTCAAGTAGCCAACGGGAGCCGGTGCAGGATAAATGCCCATACGCGCCTTCTGCCCTAGTCCGCGTTTCACATCGCGTCCTTTCTTTGCGCTCTCGTATTGCGATTGTGAGAGCGCCATTTGAAGCATCCAAATACCCTCGGGTGTGTTCTCAAAGTGATAGGTTGCGAGCTTGAGGTCTTCTATAACCCCAGTGCGTATCATATAGGTAATTTCGCCAGCGTCTTTCTCGTTGCGCGAGAGACGGTCTGGATGCCACGCAACCAATCCGGTCCGCTCGCCGCTTTTTATCCGTTCAAGCATATCCGCGAACGCGGGGCGATTGAACGGCTTGAACGCGCTCGCCTTATCTTCCACAAACTCAACGTCCAATTTTCCGAACACTTCATTGAGCTTGTCTTTCTGCGCGGGGATGGACAACGCTTGTCTCTCCTCGCCCTCGGTGGATTTTCTTACATACGCGAAGTATTTAATTTTATTTGTGTCTTTACTCATATGAAAAACCCGAAAGGGACGGTCTGGTTGACCCGATATGTGCAATCGCAAGGACTGACAGCATAGCGGCAGACCGCCCCTTCCGGGCCACTATGCTTTTTGGTAATAAAAATGCCTTGCGTGTCTTCGTACATAATCGGGTCAACATTATCATTATACGCCGTTTTCCAATGAATCCAAGTTAATGGGCTCAAACCGCTTAAATGCCTCATCAATAAAGGCGATGGTATTGGAATATGGCAACCCGTGCGTAAGCTCGGCAGAGGCCTCAATTTTGCGCGTTAGGCGCTCGCTGTGGTCCGTATTCCATACGCTGAATATGGCTCTGCGCGTCTCCTTCGCTCCGTGGTCTTGTATGGTCCGCGCCAATCCGTAAGAAGTCAGCGCCCGGTTCATACTATGCGCCTCGCCGCCGAGCTTCTTCGCCTGTGAAAATATGTGCAAGAGCAATGCTAAGTCATCAGTGGGGCCAAGAAGCGCGAGCTGGTTTTCCGGCCGCCGGATAAGCCCGTGCCAAGAATTAAGTATTATTGTTTTGCAAAGGTTTGGGGTGAAAAGGTCTTTGAAAGCAATAAATGTTTTTGGATTTCTCCCCAGTGCGGCATTTATCTCGCGCATCACCGTCTGCCCCTTTTTAAGCCGGTATTCATACCGAAACACCTCTTGTTTCTGCAATCCAAAGCGTTCAATTATGGCTCGTTCGTAATCAATGCGCCCCTTATCTTTGCGTTTTATTTTCGGGCGCATAGCATCCGCAATTTTGTCGTAAAAAACCCGTTCAACTGTGCCCGAGTAGATATGAAGCACCCGCCCGTTTTTGAACTCAACTTTTGTAATGTCCACTACCTTGCTTATATCCACGCGCTGGAGTTCCGCCAGTGCCTCCTGCATTCGTATGTCTCGTGGCAGTGGCACGTTCTTGCAGAAATGGACCGCCGAGACATAGGCACTAGCCACTATATTGCTCTCAATCGCTATACCAACGCTATTTAGCGCTTCTTTGAAAGCGTAAAGCACCTTATCAAAATCAAGTTCGGACACCTCCTGCAAGCTGTTTCTATTAAGCAGTTTCGGTACCGAGAACTCGGCCTTGAGGATATACCGCACGGCATCGCGGCTTTCGGTAAGCGCCTCAAGAACTTCTACTCTCGGCCGGTAGCCGTTCTGATAAGGCGGCTTCAAGATAAAACGCCGGAGGTAGGGATGGGTAGATTGCTGGGATTGTTTTTCGGTCTGCGAAAGCTGAAAATAATTACGTTTTGAGAACTCGGGTAGAAACCACGATAGCTCCGTAATTTGAAACTTATCCGCTCCGTAGATTTTGATAATGACCGTATCCATAGTCGTTTTTAATGTTGTCGGTGTTTTTCAAGGAATCCGCTCCGTAGATTTTGATAATGACCGTATCCATAGTCGTTTTTAATGTTGTCGGTGTTTTTCAAGGAATCCTTTAGTGGTTGGCGCAGGATTTTGCGCGTTTTTTTGTTCGCTTGCGACTGCACGGCTTACCACTTCAACCAAACGGATAAGCCGCAAGCCCTTTTCAAGTGCCTGCTCCTTGGTTATCTCAACCCCAAAATGCTTTTTATAAAGCATCTGGAACTCGGAAATGTTTTTGTCGGTAAGGTCCATAGTTATTCGCTGTTCATTGCGTCCCTACCCTATATGCTGAAAAATCAGCGAAATAAAAAAACGTTGTAATAACGGGGGTTCTTGGATACGCTGGAAAGAAAAAAGCCTTCTGATTTTTCAGAGGGCTTCTTCCTCATCATCTTCCTCACCGCCTTCAATCGCCTCATTTTCATTAAACCTACCACCTTGAGGCCAGATTTCTTCTTTTCTTAAAACTGGTTCCGGTAATATGGCGAACTTTGGTTTATAGCGGTCGTGTATATCGTGGAATGGTTCATCGTTAGTTTTGAAAATCTCCTTTAACCACTTCACGAGTAATTTTTTCGCTTGCTGGACATTGTTCACAGATAAGGTTTTGTTTTTTGTAATCATTGGACGCATATTTTCTGCTGATGCATATTTGAAATCACTTGCCGATAGCGTGGATAAGGCACATAGAAAACCCCATTGCCGGTCTGGCTTCTGCTGGCGCTTACCGACAAAAAAACGAAGTTGAATGTAATCGGCAGTTATGATGTGGCTATTGTCATAAAAAATCTCAATCTCTTGCCGCCCTTCTTTTATCTTGAGTGTAACTTTCTCCCATTGGACCGGCTCTGGGAATGACAGCTCAATTGGCGACTCTCGCTTTTTACTCTTTGCATTAGGAGCTTCTCCTACAAATCTGACCGGCACTTCTGGCATAGCTGTGATTTCAATTTTCTGCACCGTTTGTTGAATCTGCTGGTTGTTTGGAGCAAAAGACATATTTTTGAGGCTCCTAACAATTGCTTCATCAAGTGCATCAATAATTTTTTTGCTTTTACCTTGCCATTTTTCTTCTGCCGAAATATCAATCAAATCCTTCTTCTCGCTACCGGCGACTCTCGTTGCGTTTGCAATACGCTCAATAAGCTTGGAGCTCTTCTTCATCTCTTTACTTATCTCTGTAGCGTCTGGTTTCAACGCAGATATTTTGAGAAGAAATGCGCTTACGAGGTCTGAAGGACTTTCCGCTTTTTTTGCCTTCGCTTCAATATGAGCTGTTGCAAGTGAAGTAAATGGTCGCGCATAGGTTTCTTTAAGGGGGTCAAGCTTGCCCCATTCTACCATCTCCTCAACTTTTCCAATGATTTCAAGATATAACCCCTCAAGCTCTTTATGGTCCAAAGCTTTATTATTTTCGTACGCGTTTACCAAAATAATCAATTGGCTCCAAAACACCCACAATCGCGCTATATCTTTAGGAGACCACACTTTATATGCCACCAGTTCAACATCTTTGCCATCCGAATCCGTCCACTCGTTAATCCCCAAATCCAACGCTTCTTCTGTGGGACCTATGTATAGTTTCCCATCTTTAATTTGTATGCGGTCATATTTTAGCCATCCGTTATATTTCTCCTGCGTTTCTTTAGCTTTTGTCTCATCTCCCTCAAAAAATAATGGATGGACGGCTTCTTCAATGACTTTATATAAGGCCCGGCGGACCTTCTGGTTTGATGAGGTGTTTAACACTCGGAAAGCGCTGAAAAGCATCCTCCACTTGGTGTTTGGATACACAATAATCGTTGCTGGAGCACCACGCTCTTTAAGCAAATCAATAAGCTCTGGCCCAGTTTTGCGCTCGGCAATGTCTTTTGCAATAAGTTCAAGTGTTTGTGCGCGGATTACCCCATCGTTATTCCTATCACTCAATAACTTCTTTATTTTCCCTCTGTCTGAAATGCGCAGATATGTCTTCAGAGGATGGACAGTTTCTATACCGCCGCTTTTGACAATTTCAACTTCAACCTTCATCCCCGGTCCCTTTTGCTCGGAGATTTTGATGCCACCCATATTTTCCAAGAAACGCCAGAATGAATTATTGTTTATCAGCGTCTCGGTGCTTTGGGGCTCGCCGGGGAAATGATTGATTATACTTACCTCGGTATCGGTTTCATCAGCCCAAGTTTTTTCGGCAATATCAATAAGGCTTTCCAGATAGCGGAATATCTGGGGCGTAAAATCAAAGGGAAGTTTTTCTTTATCGTAGTAGAAGGCCATTGTAATTATTAACTTCAATCTACTGCTTTTTGCTGATTTTCTCAACGATTTTATGCTAAACTGAAATTACAACTAAATATGCGATAGAGGCCTAACCCCCGTGAGCAAAACTCCGAGGTATGGCACACATAAGCCCCATCCCTGATACTAAACTCCGCGTTTAGCAACTCAGGGATGGGCTATGTCTCCGAAAGGAGGTGTAGGGCCGAAAGGTCTAGCTAGCGCGGAGTTTCGTGCTTCTCGCTAGCGACATAGCAACCCATCCCTCTATGTCCAAAAAATTAAAATCACAATCAACCATTCCGGCTGTAGCCGCTAAGCCGAAATACGACAACTGGTCCAAAGAGCAACTTATTGACGAGGTGGCACGGCTTCGCAAGCGCAAGAAATACGGGCTTGTCTGGGAAGAAAAGCTAGAAAATGTCGTTGAGCAATGCAAGACAGAATTGCCGGTGCTCAAAGAAGTGAAAAATAAAGCGATTGCGAAAGATAAAAATGGCCCTGTGAACATTCTCATTGAGGGAGACAATTACCACGCCTTATCGGTTTTGAATTACACCCACAAAGGCAAGATTGATGTCATCTACATTGACCCGCCATATAATACCGGCGCGCGTGATTGGAAATACAACAACGATTATGTGGACGTTAACGACCAGTGGCGACATAGCAAATGGATTTTAATGATGGAGCATAGGTTACAACTGACAAAAAAACTTCTATCTCAAAACGGATTCATTATATGTGCAATTGACCATAACGAACTTTTCGCGCTTGGTCTTTTGATGGATGAGATTTTTGGTGAAAGTAATAGGTTGGGAACGATTACAGTTGTGCACAAGCCAGAAGGAAGACAGTTCGCTAATTTCTTTAGTCCGTCAAATGAGTTTATGTTGGTGTATGCCAAAAATAGAACTTCGGCACAATTTGAGAACATCGTTTTAAGTAAAGAGAAGGCGGATGAGTTTGACCTAGTAGATGAGAAGGGAAAGTACAAACTTCAGAACTTCATAAGATTGACTGATGGTAAATATAGTTTGCGGAAAAATAAACCCGAGGGATATTACCCCATTTATGTAAGTAATGACTTAGCACATTTCAGTTTAACTAAAAAGAAGGGATACGATGAAACACTGCCCATCACGAACAAGGGCGTGGAAAGAGTTTGGAAAACTTTTGGAGATACTTTTATGGATAAGGTAGGCAATGAGGCAATCGTGGCAAAAAGAGAAAACGGGAAAATAGTATTATACGAAAAATTAAGGCCGAGTGAAGTTCTGGTTACGCATTGGATTAAGAAACAGTATCACGGGTATCACTTTGGCACGAAGTTATTAGAAACGATTTTAGGCAAAAAGTTGTTTGATTTCCCCAAATCTCTTTACTTGGTTCTAGATATTTTGAAACTTACCACAAGAAGAAACGCTATAATTTTAGATTTTTTCGCTGGCTCTGGCACTACTGGGCACGCTGTCCTTGAATTGAATAAGGAGGACGGTGGTAATCGCCGGTTTATTCTCTGCACGAACAACGAAAATAACATCGCCACAGAAGTTTGTTATCCACGCGTAGCAAAAGTAATTGATGGATATAAAGATGCGGCGGGGAAAACAATTGCTGGTATCAAAAGCAATCTCAAATACTTCCGCACGGCATTTGTGGGCGCAGAGCCGAATGACAAAAACAAAGAAGCCCTAACTAAGAAGGCAACTGAAATGCTTTGTATGCGCGAGGACACTTTTGAGTCGGTAAAAGAAACGGGTGCGGTAAAGATATTCAAAAACTCAAAACAGCATACCGGCATTATCTTTGATGAGGATGCTATCCCTGCGTTAAAAAAAGAAATTGTGAAGATTGACGGCGCGTGGAGCATCTATATCTTCTCTCTTGGCGATGACACTTTTGAGGACGAGTTTGAGGATATGAAACAAAAGATAACCGTTGCGCCGATACCCGAGGCGATTTTGCGGGTCTACCGGCGCATATTCAAACCATAAAATATGGCTTTCCAACTGACAAAATATCAGGACACTGCGGCCCGCGAGTTATTGCGGGATGCGGAGCGGCTTCTGCAACAAGGCGGCAACAAAAAACTTGTATTTAGGGCCCCGACCGGCTCCGGCAAGACAATCACAATAGCGGAGTTTTTGACGCGATTTGCGGATGACCACGACCATTTACCCTGTGCTTTTATTTGGGCCGCGCCACGCCAGCTTCACGAGCAAAGTAAGGAAAAACTTGAGGCGTATTTTGCGGACACGCGGGCAATGGAGTGCTCATTTTTTGAGGACTTGGATGACCGACAAATTGGTGAAAACGAAATCTTATTTTTCAATTGGGAAAGCATCCGACAAGAGAATAACATCTATATCCGCGAGAACGAGCAGGACAATAATCTTTCAAGTATTCTTGAGCGCACACGCGAAACTGGGCTGGCCATAGTGCTGATTATTGACGAGAGCCATTTTCACGCCCAAGCGGAGACATCGCAAGACCTTATTGCCGCCATCTCTCCAAATCTCACAATTGAAATGTCCGCAACGCCAGTGATGCAAAACCCCGATAAAATGGTGGGTGTTGACATTGGCGATGTTAAAGCCGAGGAGATGATAAAGAAGGCGGTAATACTCAATGAGGATTTCAAAAGCGTGGTGCGCCGTGGCCCCACGGAAACTATCAAAAGCGAGCTCGCTGGTAGCACCGATGATATTGTCTTAAAAGAAGCGTTGAAAAAACGGGAGGAGCTTGCTCGGGCATATAAGGCAGAAGGTATTGATGTAAATCCTTTGCTTCTCATTCAATTACCGGACCGGCGGGGCCAAGCAGACGAGGACCGGCAGACGATGATTGAGCGTTTCCTTAAAGATAAGTGCGGCATCAGCCGTGAAAATCACAAGCTCGCTCTTTATCTTTCGGAAGATAAAGAGAACTCTGAAAACATCAAGCGCAATGATAGCGAAGCGGAGGTCTTGATATTCAAACAAGCCATTGCGCTCGGCTGGGATTGTCCGCGAGCGCAGATACTTGTGCTTTTCCGGGAATGGCACAGCCCTATATTTTCTATCCAAACTCTCGGCCGGATTATGAGAGTATTGGAGCCAGAGCACGGATATTATAAAAACGACATACTCAACTTTGCCTATGTTTACACGAACATTGATGATATTGAAATTAAAGAGGATATTGGGCGCGGCTATGTGGTCATACACGCTAGCAAGAGAATTGCGAAATATAAGCCGGTAGCGTTGCCTTCAGTCCACCGCAAACGGCATCGTGAGCAGACACGATTGAATCCGTTATTTACACGGCTGTTTTTTGAGGAGGCGCAAATATATAAACTCGGTGAAAAAGTAAAGACGAGGGGCCAACACATCCAGCCCGCATTTATATCAGATTGGAAAGCCAAGAACATTGACACGATTGTCGGTGAGCACATTCGGGCAAATGTGCAAATTGAACGAGCGAGCGATATGGACCTTCAAAGATTATTTGATTATTTTGTGCGTAGAAATCTCTCTCCTCAATTTCACCCCGAGGACCGTTCTGTGGGCCGCTTAAAAGAGTCAATCTATCAGTTCTTTGATAAAGAGTTGAAAATGACAAGGGCCAAACATTTCCGAGATATTATAAATGTAGTTTTGAGCGATGATAACAGGCCGCATTTTGAAGCAGTCATAGATAGCGCGAAACGTGCCTATGTTGCGGCTACAGAAAAGCGAGAGAGAGAAATCACGGAAGACGCTTGGGAAGTGCCGGAGCGCGTTCCTTTTGGTGAAGGATATGTTGAGACGGATGCTAAGAAATCCGTAATGGAGCCGTTCTTCTCTAACGAACGTTGGCAATCAGAAAAAGCGTTTATTGATTTTTTGGAGAGGCCGCGAAACGATGTTTTGTGGTGGTTCAAGAATGGAGACCGTGATGCGACATTCTTTGCCGTGCCATATAAAGATAGCGATGATTCAGCCCCGTTCTACGTTGATTTCGTTGTAATGATGAAAGATGGAAGTATCGGCCTATTTGACCCGCACGGCATCCACTTGGCCGATTTCGGGGCGAAATCAGACGGCCTGCGGGCTTACATAGCCAAGCATAAAAAGAGCCGCGTATTCGGCGGCATTGTGGCTAACACGGACCCGCGCCACTTCGCCGGTCAATGGATGGTCTACGAGGGTGAAGGTAAAAAAGCGCGAGAGGGAGATTGGAGTAATTGGGCAGGGTTGGAGTTGGAGGGAAGATAGCAAATAGATAGGTTGCTAGTAGGTTGCTTTGTGTTATAATCAAGCCAAATGGCTACTCGGAGCACAAAGGCATTATATAGCGCCGAGAACGTTGCTAAATACCTTATCTATCTCGCTTCACAGGATTTCGTGGGCGACAATAAGGAGCGGGAGGGCATAACGAATCTAAAACTTCAAAAGGTGCTTTATTTTGTGCAGGCGTATTATCTTGCTAAACTCGGCAAGCCGCTTTTTAGTGGCGACATTGAGGCGTGGGGATTGGGACCCGTTGTGCCAGACATATACCACAAATATAAATCTTTTGGGAGCAGGCCAATTATTAACAAAAAGGACGAATCAACCATTTCCGATGATGATAAAACAGTAATACAAAAGGTGTGGGATACATTCGGGGGCTACTCCGCAAGACGCTTGGTAGATATTACTCACGCGCACACGCCTTGGAAAGATGCGAGCACTACACCAAGTAAGGTTATATCACATAAAGCATTAAGGGATTATTACGCCCCTCTACTGAACAAATAAAGTAAGCTGGGCAATTTGATGGATGAATCTAAAACGCCCAGCAAGTTTGATTTACAATACGCCGAGTCAAAGGTGATTTTTGTTATATGTGATTGCTCTTTGAATAAGAGATATTCATTTTACGATTTGAACCGGCAACAAGCAGAGAACTTAATTTCTCGTCTCCGATACTTTGAAAAGATGACTTGGGCACAATGGGTAGGTCTTCAGCGCGAGAAAGGGTTAACAGTGGAACGACCAGAAAGCGACAGTTTTGTGATGATTGATGAACAAAATACATCAGAGAGTAAAATATCTGGTGAAAAATACTATTTTCATTTTCGGGTTGAACAGACAGGGTTATTTCGTGTCTTCGGTTATCAGCGCGGACAGTTTTTTGCCATAACCCATATTGATAGAGGGGGTGTGATTCATCATTCTTAGTTAGCGAAATTGTATGAAAAAACCGATTTTCCTTCCAATAAAAGGGTTCTAACTTCGTCCAGTGCCCGGAGCTATTTTTCAGCCTTATTTTTCAATGGGATTTCTGATACCCAATTGGACATCAGAACTTTTAATTGGCACATCTCGGTGCTAAAATGTATATATGAACAAGCGACCGCTCTATGTATACGTAATCGGAGTTGCTGTTGTGTGGGCGATTATTCTCACATCCTCATGGTTTGGAGTCATCTGGACACCCTTCCATGACGTTGTCACAGTATGTGCGGGCTTCGCCCTTGGGATGCTCGCGATGTATATCGCCGTGCACCTGTATAGGTGGAAATAATCTAGCGTACGACTTCTGCCCGCAGAGGACAATGATATAATAACGACATCATGGACAAATGGCGCTCGACATACGTCAAGCTAGTAGTCCTTGAATTTGTACTAAGTGTGGTGTTCTTTGCACTTGGGCATTTTATTGGGAACGCTTATTTTCGTGGCGTAGGTGTCGGCTTGTTAATCGCTTGGGTCACAGGTGCCTTAGCTTATTTTATTATGAGGAGAAGAGCTTGAATGTTTGTTTATACAAACCCCAACGCCTCAATCTCTTTCGCTATACTCTGCCAATCCACAGTTCTAAACGCGTCCAACAGGGGGGAGCTGATATTTCTTGACAACATTAGTATTTGTTTTATAGGGGGGTGGATGCCCTTACAATGCTTACCGCCTTAAAGGTTCCATTGAAGCTCTCGACGAAAGATTCTGCGCGCACGCTAAAGCTTCGACTCTTTTCCTTATCAAAGATTTATGGGAAAAACAGAAGGAAAAACAGAGTTGAAATATTTTCTGGAGGAGAGAACCCCGTTCTCTCCTTTTTATTTATTTGCTACTATAGCAGCACTGCGCTCTATAAACTCGCTGATATCCTTAGATTCCCTATAAGCTTTTTCGGCGAGCGGTATCAATTTCTTGTGATCTGGATATGGATGAACATATCTGGAATCGATAATGCCCCTGTAATTTTCTGAGCGAAGTACGACAACATTAAAGATTTCCGACAGGTCCCATAACTTTTCTTCTGACAGAGAAATCGCCAATTTATGGAACCTCCTTTTTACAAAATCGAAGAATATGAAATGAAGAAGCTCGTGGCTGATGGTTTGTATGGCATCAGCAATGTTTTTCTTGTAGAAGAACTGGAATACCTTCGAGTCTAAAAAGCGCGGGTTACAATCAACAATGGAGGCGTAAGCTATATACTGGCCATCGGGAAACTTGAACCCACCGAAAAGCTCTTCTGTAGTTTGAAAATAACGCGGCTCCACTTCGCGCCATTTTTCTCTTATTAGACTCACTCTTCTCTTTATCTCAATATTATGGAGGCTGTAGTATTTGTCGAAATAATTATTGACTATTAAATTCCTCTGCCGGAGGTCACTTTTTGCGATGGATAATTTGGGGTGCAAACGGACTATATTTTCACTAAAATCAACTCCGGCAGCTTTCTCGTCAAGAAACACAAGCGCCATTCTTTTATCAAACCATTTATTCGTGTAAAAACGCATTTTTTTCATTTCTTTGATTATACAACCGTTGCTAAAAGTATCGAGTTCAATACATAGACCACTCCTTTATAACCAAAAACCTACGATACAAAGAATCCATATATTTCCTGTCCAAAATGACATGTATAATAACGTCTGATCCAGGGAGCCAAAATAAAAAATCGGAACCCCTCACGGAGAAGGATTCCGATGATCGATGACGATGTTCTTGATCTTGAGCACTATGCCGACCTTGTTCTCATAGATGTAGAGATCGAGCATCGGATATACGACGAACCCGTCCTTGGATCCGGCCAGGAATCGGCCCTTGATGAACGGCTTCCCTTGCAGGTTGAAGGCCCGGAGCTCGTAAGGGCATGGCCGGTATTTTCCATACGCCGCGTCCGTCTCGGCCGCCGTGTCGCGGAAGACGTAGAAGTTCAGCGTGTCCGTCCAGAGCCGGAAGGTGCCGGTCTGCCAAACGGCTTTCGGGTCCCGGAAGTATTCCCGCAGCGCCGCGAGGAAACGGATGACGTCCGCTCTCAAGGAGTCCCTTTTGAGCCGGTTGTTCGGCAGCTCCGACGGATCGATGAACGACAACTGCGTCGTGTCCGAAACGGCGCGGACCCATTCTTTGCCGTTTTGGCTCAGGACGTCCATGCAAAAATAGTCGTCGGCGCTTTTCGGATCGACGACCGTCTCCTTATAGTTCAGTCCCTTCGGAGCCGCCTTGAGCCATTGAGCCGCCCCGCCGACCAATCCCGAAAGGAATTTCGGGAGGATCCAGATGTGGGTGAATTCAATGCCGTACTGCGTTTCTACGACGACCGTGTCGGCTTTCGACCCGGTCTGGTGATGGCCGGCGCCGGCGAGGAGCATCAGCCCTAAGCACAACGTTCTCATTTTGCCTCCTTTGTGAATGACTGGTTCGTATTCTAGCAGTTGACATTTCGGATGCCAAGCGGTATGCTTTCAAAACTGGGGATTTAGTCGGATTTCTAGCAAAACGCAACAAACATGACGGGAACGATCAAAACGTTAACGGACAGGGGGTTTGGGTTCATCGCTCGCGAAGGCGAAGCGAAGGACCTCTTCTTCCACTCGAAGGACCTGAGCGGTGTGGCCTATGACGACCTTAAGGTCGGGGACACCGTGACCTTCGAGGTCGTCCAGACCGAAAAGGGACCGAGCGCCAAAAACGTCTCGCGCGCCTAACGGCAAAAAGGACCGCTCCGATCTTATCGGGGCGGTTTTCTTTTAGGATTTCCACTGCGAGCGTTTGAGGTCCGCGCGCTTGCCGCGGAACCTCACTCCTTCGCGCCGGAGCATCCTCTCCTTTTTCTTCAGCCCGCCCGGGGCGGAGTAGCCCGTGAGCACGCCGTTTGAGGCCACGACCCGGTGGCAGGGGACTTTAGGTGCATAAGGGTTCGTTTTCATGAAGTGCCCGACGGTCCTCGCCGCCCGGCGGTTGCCGGCGAGGCGGGCGATTTGGCCGTAGGTCGCGACTTTCCCTTTGGGGATGCGCTTCGCGACCCCGTAGACCTTTTCGCGGAAAGTAGTTCTCTTTTTCATTCTCTTAAAGCAATCTTGGCGCTGAGCTTTCCTTCCGCCCGCGCACCTTGCGGTCGATCATCTTTTGGAGATCCGCCACCCGGACCTTCCATTTTTTGCCGATCTTGAAGGCCGGGATCTTCCCTTTGCGGCACCATTCGAACACCGTGCGCTCCGTGACGCCGAAGAACTTGGCGAGCTTGTCCGTGTTATAGATGCCGTTTTCCCTCTTCACCCTAAGATTATACCACTGCCCCCGGCGGTTTGACCGGACTTTCCGACCGGTATATAAGTGAAGCCAAGTCAGCACCGGGTTCTTTAAAACCCGCCTAACAAAAAAATAAGGAGGTTGTATGCTCGATTCGGATTTTCTGGTCTTGGCCCTTTTCATTGTCGGGATCGTTCTTTGGTCGCCCGCCATAAAATTATGGGAACATCAGCGCGTTAAGGCGAGCCTCTTAGTGCTTATCGGGTCTGCTGTCACCCTGACGGCCGTCGCGGTTTTGAGTTTCCAGTCGGATCATTTCGACGTCGCCAATCGAAGCGTTTATGTCATTGTGAGCACGATCGCCTGGCTCATGGCCATAGTTCCATTCGTGGTCCGTCGCCTGCGTTCGCGCAAGAAAACCGCGCCCGAAGCCGCAGAAGAATGAAGAAAGAAAAAGGAGGAAACAAATGCTTGAAACGCTCGATTGGCTGGCCGATTCCCATCGTTGGTTCATTTACTTGGGGATCGCGGTGTTGATCATCGCTTTCTGGTTCGGCTTTTATTCCGTCGTCGCTCATTTTATCGGTTTAAATTAATGAGCGGTAAAGTAAATGATTTCGCCGCAGGTTCACGATGGACCTGCGGTTTTCTTTTAACTTCCTTCCCGCCCGTCGCCCACCAACCTTCCCGCCTGCCGGCTTTGGGGGTATGATATAAGGAAATTATGGGTAGGCCACTCAAGGAAAAAAATAAACGATCTAGATTTGAAGAATGGTGGTGAGTTTTTTAATTTTTCTCCCGCCGCGAAAGCGGCGGGTTTTGTTTGGGGGTGGTAGAATTGGCTTATGGAAATCCGAACTGACGCCTCTTTCGGTGTCATCCCGATATACGATGATGGGAAAGCGCTCCGGACCATCATCGTGAGCAATAAGAAAGACCGCCATTGGACGTCGCCCAAGGGCCACAAAATCGGCAACGAAACGGACCTGGAAACCGCCCGCCGGGAGCTTTTCGAAGAAACCGGCATCAAGGACATCGAGCTTTTGGACGTCGAACCGATCAAAGACACTTACAAATATAAGATTGAGGGCGTTCGCTACGAGAAGACCGTCACGTACTTCATCGGCCGGGTTGGCGCTATGACCGTAGCGACACCGGCGGATTTCCAAAAAGAAATACCGGAAACGCGCTGGGTGACGTTAGAAGAGGCGCAAAAACTCCTCTTCCCGTCCGGTTTCCGAGTTGTCCAAGCCGTCTTTGAAAAATCCAGCGTGGTAGAATAAAAATATGAAGCTCGTCGGAGAAAGAGCGGTATTACGGCCACTTGAACTTGCGGATGCGGAGCGGTTCGTGAAATGGTTCAACGACCCGGCTGTTCACCGCTTTTTGACGCGGCGAAAGATTACGCTCAAGGAAGAGCGCGTCTGGATACGGTCAATCCCGAAAAGGAAAGGAGAGGTTCACTTCGCGATAGAGACCCGCGAAGGAGTCCATATCGGAAGCGTCGGCTTGAACGAGATCAACAGGCGGGATAAATACGCCATATTCGGCATCGTAATCGGCGACAAACGCTATTGGAGCAAGGGTTATGGCACGGAAGCGATGAAGCTCATCGTGGACTACGGTTTCCGCCGCCTGAAGCTCCACCGCATCGAGTTGGACGTCTACGACTACAACGCGCGCGGCATCAAACTCTACCGCCGCTTGGGTTTCAAGTTCGAAGGCAAAAAGCGCGAGCGAGTCAGGTGGAAAAGAAAGTATTATGACGTGCTCCAGATGGGCATTTTGCGCCGCGAGTGGCTGAAATGCCGATAACCTCCCCGCCACGCCAATAAAATAAGAAAGCTCCGCGCGGGGCGCGGAGCGATGAAAGGCACGTTATCTCGGCCTAACTAAGGCGGCCGTTCGTGAAGCCGCTCATAATCGAGTAGCGGCTCAAAGACGCATGGCGGTTTGTTCCGATGGCAGGAGCGCTCCAATGAGCCGCGCCTGCGAATGTCGCCGACCGGCGGCGAGTAGAAGCCGAGGTCTAGGACGGAAATATCCGGCAACGACAGCCGAATTTCTTTAAGTGGCGGGAATGCCAGCTCGTCAACAAGGGCAATGGGCGATTTTTTTATCGCGGCATCCATTGCCCTGATGGACCGAATGACGTCAATAAAGTCGTCATCCAGGCCGAAGATCATCACGAAAAGATTTCTCAATTCGGTCCTCCTGATGTTTAACCGCCTACTTTTGAAATTTTAATGAACTAAAACGCGGTTGGAAGAATACGACCGAACGGCAAAATTGTCAACCCGGTCAAATGCTCCCGAGGTCCACGGATTCAAGCGTTTGGCCTTTGAGGAAGAACAGGTTCGAGCCGCTCAAATAGAATTTGGAGACGCCGTCCGAGATAATACTCGTGTTCTGGGGCGTCCGGTCGCCGAGTTCGACGACCGAGAGCGTGCCGCCCGCGAGCGTTAGGCCGTAGCCGGGATAGTCGGGGAGCCAGGCGAAATCGTCCGGAGCGCCGCCCGGGACGGCCACGGTCCAGTTCTCGCCGGCGGTGAATTGGTCATCGTTCCAGTAATCCTTGATGGCGAGGATCGAGAGTTGGCCGCCCGAGGAAAGGAGCGCCAACCGCTCCTCGCCCGGCGAGAGCCAGAAGTCGGCGACGCCTTTTGTGAGCGGCAGGAGCGTCTGGCCGCTCCGGTCGTATTCGGAGAGCGTACCGTCCTTTTGGAGCATGAAAAGTGTACCGCCCTCGGGCGTCACGGCCATCTTCGAGATGCTCGCCGCATCGATGGGAAATTCGTTCGTCGTCTGAAGGAGCAGATTGAAGATATCGAGCGTGCTCGAAGCATCGAGCGCGAAGACCTCGTTCTCGCTCACGGCCATGGCGGCGATGCCGCCAGTCTTGAAAAGGAGCGTTAGTTTCATCTGGCGCAGGTCCAACAGATAGACGGCCTTGGCCGAAGAGATGATGAGCCGGTTGCCGCTGAAGGGATGGAAGAAAACCCCGCTTATCGGCACCGTGCCCGTGAGGCCGAGCTGGGTTTGGCGCAAAGCGTTGAAGAGGTCGGTGACGTTCACAGCGTTCTCCGGTTCCGATAGATTTATCCAGAAGTAGCTCTGGCCGTCGGTCGTGACGATGGCATTGCTCGATTGGTCGCTTAAAACCACGCTTTTCCCCTGGAGCGTGCTTCCGTCCAAGCGGAGCGCGCCGGACCGGTTTTGAAGGATGGCGCCGGCACTGGTCAGCCAGAAATCGGGGACGGTGCCAGTCGCGGCGGATCGGATCGGCCAAGCATCCGGCCAAAGCTCGATCTGCGAGGCCGAGGTGACGAGGCCGGAATCCACCGAGAGGTTCTCGGTCCACGCGGCGTAACCGTCAGAGGCGACGCGGACGCCGTAGTTGCCGGGAACGAGGTTGGGAATGAAGACGCCGCTCGAGAGGAAGCCGGCGCTCGCGGTCTGGAGCTTACCGTCCAGATATATCTGGGCGCCGCGGGGCGCGAACTTCAAAAAGAGCGCGCCGGTCTTCTCCACCCGGAATGTCTTAAGGTTCAAGACCCAGCCGCCCGCGGAAAGGGCGAGGTAGCCGCCGAGGAGGATGAAAACGGCGACGAGGGCGTAAAAAAAGAGGCGGCGGGTCCTTATTCGCATCAAAGACATCTTACATCACAGCTTGAAATAAGGAAGTTGAAATTCCGCCCGGCAGGGAGTAAATTGATTCTGATGTTCATCAGGAAGATCGGAATAGATCTAGGCACCACCAATACGATCGTCTTTTTGCCCAACCACGGGATCGTCATCAACGAGCCGACCGTGGTCGCCCTCCGCAAGCCCGACAACGCGGTCCTTGCCGTCGGGGCCGAGGCCAAAGAGATGGTCGGCCGCACGCCGGACGACATCGTGACCTACAAGCCCCTCAAGGACGGCGTCATCGCCGAGTACTACGTGACCCAGGCGATGCTCAAATATTTCATCACGAAGAGCGTGGGCTCTTGGAACGTCTTCCGCCCCGACGTTGTGATCTCCGTGCCCGCCGGCATCACCTCCACCGAATACCGCGCCGTGATGAACGCCGCGAAGGAGGCGAGCGCCAAGGAGGCCTATCTCGTCAAAGAACCAATATTGGCTGCGCTTGGCGCCGGCATTCCCATCCACTCCGCGGAGGGGAACATGATCGTGAACATCGGCGGCGGGACGACCGAAGTGGCCGTGATCTCCTTGGGCGGCATCGTCACCTGGGCCTCGCTCCGCGTCGCCGGGAACCGCTTCGACCACTCGATCACCGAATACATCAAGAAGAAGTACGGCCTCGCGATCGGCGAGACGACGGCTGAGAACGTCAAGATCGCGATCGGCACCGCCCTCCAGAACCGCAATAAGATGGAGATGAAGATCCGCGGCCGCGACCTCTCTTCGGGCCTGCCCAAGGACCTCGTCATTAACTCGAACGAGATCGCCGAGGCGGTGAACCCGCATCTCGTGGAGATCATGGGCGCGGTCCAGTCCGTCTTCAACGTCACGCCGCCGGAACTCGCCGCCGACATCATGGAAAAGGGCATCATCCTTTCGGGCGGCAGCGCCCAGCTCCGGGATATCGAGGAGTTCTTCAAGCGCTCTTTGGGCGTCGCGGCCTACGTCGCCGAGGAGCCCATCCTCTGCGTTTCGAAGGGCACGGCGATCATTTTGAACCATTTGGACGTCTACAAAAGGACCCTCCTCAACAAGCGCTAACCGATGCTCTTCGGCTACGACTCCAAGACCGCCGCTTTCAAAAGGCTCATCCGGGAGGACAAACTTTCCCACGCCTACCTTTTTTACGGCGACGAGGGGATAGGCAAGAAGACCTTTGCCCGCCTCTTCGCCGCGGCGGTCGAGACGGGCAAATGGGAAGGATCGCGCGCGCCACTCATCGACGCCCTCTTTTTGGAACCGGGCGAAAACGGCAGCTTGGGCATCGAGGCCGTGAACGGCGCGAAGAACTTCCTCTACCAAAGACCGATCGCCTCGCCCAAGCGCTTCCTCCTCATCGGCCAATCGGAAGCCCTCACCCCCGAGGCCGAGGGGGCGCTCCTCAAGGTGGTCGAAGAGCCGCCGGAGCACGCGCTCATCGTCTTCGTGGCGCGGAGCCGAGAATTCTTCCTGCCGCCGCTCCTTTCGCGCTTGGAGAAGGTCTACTTCCCGCGGCTCTCGGTCAAAGAGGTGGAGAGATTTTTGAAGGAAGAGAAAGGGGTGATGGGCGAAACGGCCAAACGCGTCGCGAGCCAATCCTTCGGGAGCATAGGCCGGGCGCTTGCGGTCATCGAGGGCGTTAAGCCCGATCCCGAGGACGTCCTCGCCGAACTGCGCTCCGAGATCGTCCGGCTCTATCGGGCGGACGTCCGGAAGAACGCCTCGAAGCTCCGCTGGCTCCTCGAGCGCGAAACGCTCATTTCGCGGTATAATCTGAACATGAACCTGCAGAAGAAGGCCATCCAGGAAACGCTCAACGGTTAAAAATTCGAAGATTTGAACATGGACTATCTCGATAATTTAAAGAAAGAGACGGCCAAATTAATAGATAGCTTCAAGAAGGCCGTCTCCGGCATCCGCACCGGGCGGCCGCAAGCGGCCCTCGTCGAGGACCTCCGGGTGGACTACTACGGCCAGACGCTGCCCGTAAAGCAGGTGGGGACGATCGGCGTCCAGCCGCCGCGCGACATCGTCATCCAGGCCTGGGACAAGAACGCCGTCCCCGCGATCGCCAAGGCCATCGAGTCCTCGACCTTGAACCTCTCGGCCGCCGTCGAGGGGAACATCGTCCGGGTCCATCTGCCGGAGCTCTCGGCCGAGAGGCGCGAGGAGCTCAAGAAGCACGTGGGCAAGCTCACGGAGGAGCACCGCATCGAACTGCGGCGGGTCCGCGACGAGGCCAAAAAGCAGACCGACGCGCTTTCCGACAAAGGGGAGTTCAGCGAGGACGACAAGTTCCAGGCCCGGGAGGAGATCCAAAAAGAAGTGGACCGCGCGAACGATGAGTTTCAGAAGATCTTCGACGCGAAGATCAAGGAAATAAGCGAATGATCACCCTCATCGTCATATTAAGCCTCGCGGTCCTGGTCCTGCTCCACGAATTCGGCCACTTCATCGTGGCCAAACTTTTCAAGATGCAGGTGGACGAGTTCGGCATCGGCTTTCCGCCGCGCCTCTTGAAAAAGAAGATCGGCAAGACGCTCTACAGCTTGAACCTCCTGCCCTTCGGCGGCTTCGTGAAGATATACGGCGAGGAAGGGGAGAAGGACGTGAAGCGGAGCGAGCGGGGTTTCAACGAACGTAAGGGATGGCAGAGATTCCTCACCGTCATCGCGGGGGTCTGCATGAACTTCCTTCTCGGCTGGGTCATATTGAGCGTCGTTCTCATGATCGGCGCGCCCTCGCACCTCGTGGTCGCGGACGTCCTGCCGAACTCTCCGGCCGCCTCCGCCGGCATCCAAAGCGGCGACGTGATGCTTGGGGTCACATCCGGTGGCCAAACGCTCGCCGACCCGATCGACGTGAACGCCTTCGTGGATTTGGTGAAGGCGAGCGAGGACAAGAACGTTTCGCTCGAGATCGGCCGCGGGAAGGAAACACTGAACCTCTCTTTGGAGAAGCGGGTGCCCGCGCCGCCCGGGGAAGGCCAACTCGGCGTTTCCTTGGCCGACGTGGGCTTCGCTGCCGAGCCCTTCTTCAAAAGCTTGGGCGACGGTTTCACCGAGACCCTGAATATCATCGGCCTGACCTTCACCGGACTTTACACCGTCGTTGCCGGGCTGTTCGCGGTGGGCGGGAGCGCCCTCCAAGGGATCGCGGGGCCGGTCGGCATCGTCTTCCTCGCCTCGCAGGTCACCTCATTGGGCGTCGTCTATTTCCTTCAGCTCCTCGCCTTGATCTCCGTGAACCTGGCCGTCTTGAACCTTCTGCCCTTTCCGGCCCTGGACGGCGGCCGGGCGCTCTTCATTTTGATCGAGAAAATAAAGGGTTCTCCGGTGCCGAAAATTGCGGAAAACTGGATTAACGGTCTCGGGTTCATCGCGCTTATAATACTCATGGTGTTCGTGACGGCCCACGATTTAAGCCGTTTCCTCAACTGGAACATATGAGAAACGGGACAAGAAAAAGAAAAAAGATAGCGGTGATGATGGGCGGACCTTCGCCCGAGCACGAGGTGTCGCTCAAGAGCGGCCAGAACGTCCTGAAGCATCTCAACCCGGAAAAGTTCGAGAGCTTCGAGTTCGTCATTCCGAGAAGCGGGGAGTGGCCGCTCCCGGCGGATGACCTGCGCGCCCGGGCGGACGTTGCCTTCATTGCGATGCACGGTCCGTACGGCGAGGATGGGACGGTCCAGCATATTTTGGAAATGATGCCGTTGCCCCACACCGGCTCCTCGGCCGCCTCATCCGCCTTGGGGATGAACAAGTTCATCTCTCTCCGGCACCTGGCCGATCACGGAATTTTGGTGCCGCGGACGCTCCTTTTCCACCGCCTGGAGTGGCAGCTGGACCGAGCGGCCGTTTTGCAGAAGATAAAATGGTATTTGGAAAAACCGTGGGTCGTGAAGCCCAATCGCGGCGGCTCAAGCATCGGTGTGCGCATCGCTCCCGAACCCGACGATCTTTTCCATGCGCTGGAGGCCGCTTTTACGGCCGACCCCGACGTCATCGTGGAGCCATTCATCTCCGGGAGGGAATACACCTGCGCGGTCTTGGACTCCGGTTTGCCGGGGACGGCCTTCGCCTTGCCGGTCACGGAGATCGTTCCGCAAAAGAGCCTGTTCTTTGACTACGAGGCCAAGTACACGCCGGGCGCTTCGCTCGAGATCACTCCCGCCCGTGTGCCGCAATCGTATAAGACCGCTTTCCAGAGGATCGCGCTCCAAGCGCACCACGCCTTGGGCTGCCGGGGATTTTCGCGGACGGACATGATATTGGGGAAGGACAAAAAGATCTACGTTTTGGAAGTGAACACCATCCCGGGTCTCACTGAAAATTCTCTTCTTCCCAAGGCCACCGAGGTTTACGGTCTGCCGATGGAGAAGGTATTGGACATCGTGATAGAAGCGGCGCTGAGATAACAAGAACAAGCGACAAGGGACAAGAAACAAGCATGACGGCCGCTATTGACGAAATAGCGTTCTTTGGCGTATAACTTCGGTGAAATCAGGGAAGCTGATTTCAAGAGTTTCGTTATTTTCAAACTTAAAAGGAGATAATCAATGGTACAGTCTTTTCTACACCGTCATCCAGTGCTATCTATATTAGCTAGCGTTGCTGTAGGCGGCATTATTTCCGGAGTAATTGTATTGCTTGCAATCCTGACTAATAACCAGGGAAAAGAAACACCATTTTCTAAGGAAAAAGTTTCTTTCATCAACACAGGACTCATTGTCGGCAAGCCGGTCGTGTACGAGATATCTCCCAACTCCTTCATCAAGGTGAAGGTGGCATGGAACGGCCTAAACGGACATGAACCGCCGGGGATGCTGGACGTTTTGGTATCGACGCCAAAATCCGCCGATCTGTCGATAATGCAGTATCTGTCGCCCGGCAAGAAGATCTATTTCTACGTGGTGAACGTGACGCAGCAGATGCGCCAGCCGCCTTACGGTAGCAGCACTTTGATCGGCATCGATATTCCCGAGATGGACGTGCTCGCGGCGGTGAAGGCCGATTCGGTCCAGGTCGTGGAAAGCGCGGCCGCAAAACAAAAACCGCCGAAATTTCCGTAAATATTCCATGAGGCACAGGCCGTGCGCAAGCAAATTGCGTGCGGCCTTTTTCTTTGTTAATATGGCTCCGATGAGGCAATCGGAGCTTTTCTCGAAGACGGCCAAGGACTTCCCCAAGGACGAGGTGGCCATAAACGCCCAGTATCTCATCCGGGCGAATTTCGTCGCCAAATTGATGGCCGGCGTTTATTCCTTCATGCCCCTGGGCCTCCGGACCTTGGACAAGATAATGGCGATCATCCGGGAGGAGATGAACGCGCTCGGCTCGAGCGAGATCTTGATGCCCGCCCTCCATCCGCGCTCCATTTGGGACGCGACCGGCCGGTGGGAGACGATGAAGAAAGTGATGTACCAGTTCAAGGACGAGGGCGGCCACGAGTTCGGCCTCGGACCGACCCACGAAGAGGTCGTCGCCATCTTGGCCAAGGGCATCATCGGCTCCTACGCCGATCTGCCGATCTCGACCTACCAGATCCAGATGAAGTTCCGGAACGAGCCGCGGGCCAAGTCGGGACTCATCCGCGGGCGCGAGTTCATCATGAAGGACCTCTACAGTTTCCACGCCGACGAGCAATCCTTAGACGAATTCTACGAGCGTTCCAAGAAGGCCTATTTGAACGTCTTCGAGCGCTGCGGGCTCAAGGCCTACGTGACCGAGGCCTCGGGCGGCGATTTCACCAAGAACTTCTCGCATGAATTCATGGTGGAGACCCCGGCGGGCGAGGACGAGGTCCTCTTGTGCCGACTCTGCGGTTTCGCCCAGAACCAGGAGATCGCGGAGGTCAAAAAAGGCGCCCGCTGCCCCAAGTGCGAGAGCGGCGTTTTGGAAAAAGTGACGGCCGTCGAGGTGGGGAACATATTCAAACTGGGGACGAAGTTCTCGGAGGGGGCGAACCTGTACTTCAAGGACAGGACCGGGGCCCAAAAGCCCGTCATCATGGCCTCCTATGGCATCGGCGTCGACCGCCTGATGGGGACTATCGTCGAGGTCCATCACGACGAGAATGGCATCATCTGGCCCGAGGCGGTGGCCCCGTACCAGGTCCACCTTCTGCGCCTCGGCGACGAACCGGAGCTTCAAAAATTCGCGGAGGCGGCCTATAATCAGCTCACGAAATCCGGGGTCGAGGTGCTCTACGACGACCGGGGCAAAATTTCGGCCGGCGAGAAGTTCTTCGACGCCGACCTCATCGGGCTGCCGTACCGCGTCGTCGCGAGCGGCAAGACGATGGTCCAGGAGAAAGTGGAAGTGAAAAAGCGCGATGAAAAGGAGAGCAAGCTGATGAAAGTGGAAGAAGTGACGAAATATTTAAAGATCCAAAGACAATGATCTTCAAGAAAACATTGGGCATCGATCTCGGGACGGACACCACTCAGGTGTACCTCAAGGGGACGGGGATAATTTTAAGCGAACCTTCGATCGTCGCCTTCAACAACCGGACGAACCGCGTGGTCGCGGTCGGCAACGACGCGAAGCGGATGCTCTCGCGCACCCCGGCCCACGTCACCGCCCTCCGGCCGATGGTCGGCGGCGTGATCGGCGATTTCGATATGGCGAAGGAGATGATCGAGCGCTTTTTGAAGGACAAGCGCATCCCGTGGTCTTGGCTCACTTCGACGATTGTCTCCGTGCCCACGAACCTCACGGAAGTGGAACGGAAATCGGTCGAGGACCTCCTCCGCGAGGTGGGGGTCGGCGAGGTCCATCTCGTGGAGCAGCCGATTGCGGCGGCCTTGGGGAGCCGGCTTACCATCAACGAGCCGACGGCCTACCTCATCGTCGATATCGGCGCCGGCACGACCGACATGGCCATCATCTCGATGGACGGCATTGTGAAGTCGCGCCGCCTCAAGATCGCCGGCGACTATTTGGACCAAGAGATAATGAAGAGTGTCCGGGACGAGTTCCGGCTCTTCGTCGGCGAGCCGACGGCCGAGGAGATCAAGATCGCGGTTGGCGCCGCCGTACCCCAGTCGGAGCACCTTGAGCTCGTCATCCGCGGCCGGGACGCTTCGACCGGCCTCCCGCGCGAGATGGTCATCAAGGACACCCAAGTCCGGCCTTGGATAACGCGGACCCTTAAGGCCCTCGTTGAGGCCTTGAAGGATCTTATTGACGAGACGCCGCCGGAGCTCGTGGGCGACATCTACAAGAACGGCGTCTATCTTTGCGGCGGCGGCAGTCTGCTCCGGGGCATCGATCAGCTCTTCCAAAAGGAAATCGGCGTCGAGGTGCGGATCGTGGACGAACCGCTCCTTTGCGTCGCCCGCGGGACGGGCCTCATCGCCGAGGACCTGCGGACCTACGGGAACCTCCTCGACAACTTCGCGAGCACCAAGGTGATCAACCTATGAGGTCGTTCAAGGTCTTGGTCTTGGGCCTCGCCGCGGTTATAGTGCTCGGCTTGGCCTTTTGGGGGAGGGATGCCATTCTCGTTTTCTTCAATAACTTACGGCTGACCTTCACGGGGGCCGCCGATCCGAACTTCAACTATCAAAATTTCAGCGCCTTGGAAACGGAGAATGCCGGCCTCAAGGCGGAACTTTCGAACTACTTGCGCTTCAAGAACGCCACCGGCACGCCCGTCTTCGGCGGTGGCCGGTACGAGTACCTCTCGGCCGAGGTCCAATCCGACTATCCCTTCAATGATTACGCGGCGATCGTGATCGGCGCGGGCGCGAAGGATGGATTGAAGCCCGGCATGCCGGTCCTCGAAGGCGACGGCGTCCTCATCGGGAAGGTCAACACCGTCTCGGGGAGTCAAAGCGAAGTGGAGACCATCTTCGACCCGGCTTGGCGGAGCGCCGTCGTCATCGGTTCCGGCCGGACGAAGGCCCTGCTTTCGGGCGGCACCACGCCGAATTTGGACCTCATCCCCAAGAACGCGGGGGTCCAGACGGGCGACCAAGTTTTGAGCATCGCGACCGATCTACCCATCGATCTACTAGTCGGGGGGATCTCGTCATTGAGCGCCAATCCTTCTGGGCTTTGGGCCAAGGCGACCTTGACCCTCCCGTGGGAACCGGGGAACTTGGACAAGATCTACGTCGTCACCAATTTCCCGTAGCCGATGGCCGACATTTGGAAAATAGCCGTCTTCATCCTCCTCCTCGCCGCCGCGCTATTTTTGAGCGGCGCCCGTTTCATCTCCTTCGGCGGAGTCGCGCCGGACCTTCCGCTGCTCCTCTTCTTGCTCCTCTTCTTCCGGACGGAGGTCGGCCGGTCCTTGAAGCCTCTCACCTTCCTTTTCCTCATCGCCGCCTACCTCTTGTTCGCTCTGGTGATCTTCCGCTTTTGGTTTGCTCCGGCGCTCCTCCTCGGAGTCATCATCGCCATCCTATTCTTTTTTGGGCGGCGCTTGACCGGCGAGGCCTTCATCGATTTCATCATCGCGCTCGCTGTCGGGACGGTGGTCTTTTACGGTCTCGGCGCCGCCTTCTTCCACCGGCCGCTTTTGCCGTTCACGGCCGGAATGGAATTTCTGATCACTGCGGTCTTGGGCGCCATATTATGGTTCCCGGTCAGCTGGTTGGGTAAGATATTGCCGAGAAGATAAAAGATGAAAAAGAACGAGATCGAATTGGAGGATATTTTGACGGACCACGCCGCCGAAGAAGACTTCGTCGAGGTACCGGTCGGCGACCGGGCCTTCCGAACGATGATGCTCCTCGCGCTCGTCCTCTCGCTCGTCGTCGTCTATCAAGTCCTCTATCTGAACGTCTTCCAGGGGAGTTTTTACGACCACCGGGCGCTCGTCAACATGAGCGATCCCAACGTGCAGATCGCGCCGCGGGGCATCATTTACGACCGGACCGGCAAGGCATTGGTCCAAAACGTCACCTCCTTCAACGTTTTTTTGACGCCGGGGTCGCTCCCCGATGACCCGTCGGCGCGTTCGGCGATCATCGCCCAAGCGGCGGGCATATTAGGTTTGGACCAGAACGCCATCCTTGAGGAGCTCGGCGCCAAGGACTGGAGCTTGAGCGACAAACTGCCCCTCAAGGAGGACGTGAACCACGACGAGCTTGTCGCCCTTTCGGCCGCGAACCTCGCGGGCGTCGACGTCGAATCCGGCTTCAAACAGTCGCCCGTCACGCCTCTCGATCTTTCGCACGTTTTGGGATACACGGGGCTCGTCGGCGAGAGCGACCTTAAGGCGAACCAGGACCTCACGGTCGATGACCAGGTCGGCCGGGCCGGGCTCGAGGCGGAGTATGACGCCTATCTCCGGGGGACGGACGGCGAAAAACTGGTCCTCTCGAACGCCGCCGGCAAGGCCCAAACCGAGCGCACCGTCCGCTTGCCCTCGCCCGGCGACGACGTCACGACCTACATCGACGCGGGACTTCAGGAATATTTCTATAATGACCTCCAAGCGGACATCCGCGCGTTGGGCCGGCAGATCGGCGTCGGCTTGGCCTTCGATCCGCAAAACGGCGAGGTGCTCGCCCTTTTCAACATCCCGTCATACGATCCGGGCAACGTTGCGGCGTCCTTGAACGGGCCGAACCAACCCCTCTTCGACCGGGCGGTCGCCGGTCTCTACAGCCCCGGCTCGACGATCAAGCCGCTAGATGCGGTCGGCGCCTTGGCTTCCGGCATCTTGAACCCCGATCACCAGATCTTCTCGCCGGGCTACCTCGACGTGCCGAACCCCTACGACCCGACGCATCCCAGCCGCTTCTTGGACTGGCAGTACCAAGGCTGGGTGGACCTCTACTCGGCGCTCGCGAAGTCGAGCGACGTCTACTTCTACGAGGTGGGCGGCGGTTTCGGCGATCAGACGGGACTCGGCATCACCCGCCTCAAGGAGTGGTGGCAGAAGTTCGGTTTGGGGGAGCCCACCGGCATCGACCTGCCGGGCGAAGCGAGCGGATTTTTGCCCGACCCGGCCTGGATGAAGAGTGCGAAGGGGGAGGACTGGCTTTTGGGTGACACCTTCAACGTCTCGATCGGCCAGGGCGACCTCACGGTCACGCCCGTGGAACTTTTGAACTACATCTCGGCCATCGCAAACGGCGGCAAGCTCTTCGCGCCGCGGGTGATGGAGAAGATCACCGATGCCGAGGGGAACGTCATTGCGGAAAGCCAGCCCAAGGTCCTCTCCGACCTCTCCGCCGAGATTGGACCCTACCTCAAGGACGTCCAGCAGGGGATGCGCGACGCCGTCACGAAACCCTACGGCACGGCCTATCTGCTTCACGACCTGCCGCTCCCGGTCGCCGCGAAGACCGGTTCGGCCCAGGTCAAGAACAACACCGAGACGAACGCGCTCTTCGTCGGCTACGCCCCGGCGAATGACCCCCAGATCGCGCTACTCATCCTCGTCGAGAATGCCAAGGAAGGGAGCTTGAACGTCGTGCCGGTGGCGAGGGACGTTTTTTCGTGGTATTATCAAAACCGGATATTGAACCAAGCGAAATCGACCAATGGATAAGAACTATTTGACGCAGGAGCGCTATGACGCGCTCGTCGCGGAGCTCGGGAAGCTCAAGACGGAGGGGAGGCAGGCGGTTGCCAAGCGCCTCAAGTTCGCTAAGGAGCTCGGCGACCTTTCGGAGAACGCCGAGTACGAATCGGCCCGGGAGGAAAAGGCGGACCTCGAAAAGAAGATCGTCCAGCTTGAAGCGCTCCTCCAGAACGCCTCCATCATCAAGGGAGGGAACGGCGGCGACGTCGTGAAGGTCGGCTCCAAAGTGAAGCTGACAAAGGGGGAGACGACCTTGGAGTACACGGTCGTCGGTTCGAACGAGGCGGACCCTTTGAAGGGCCTGATCTCGAACTCATCCCCTTTGGGCAGGGAGATATTGGGCAAGCGGAGCGGCGACCAGGTGGCCGTCCAGACGCCGAAGGGACTCATCCAGTACCAGATCGTCTCCGTCCTCTAAATTTTTTCCGTATGTTGGAAGATCTCATCCAAGACAGGCGGCGGAAGCTCGACCGTTACGGCGAGGAGGTGGCCTATCCGGCGCGCGTGAGAAGAACGATGAACATCGCCGCGGCGCTCGAAAAGTTCGCCGCGCTCGCGCGGGCCAAAAAAAAGGTCTCGCTCGTGGGGCGGCTCATGTCCGTGCGCGACCAGGGGAAGATCATCTTCGCCGATCTTAGAGACGAAGGCGGGGCGATCCAAATCCTCATCAAAAAGGACGAGACGAAGGATTTTGCCCGCCTGCGCTCGGCGCTCGACGCCGGGGACTTTTTGAGCGTCACGGGCGTTCTGACGAAGACCAAACGCGGGGAAAAGAGCATTGCGGCCAAAGAGGCAACGCTCGCCGCGAAGGCCCTCCGGCCGATACCCAAGGAGTGGTTCGGCCTGGAGAACGAAGAGGTCCGCCTCCGCAAACGCTATTTGGATTCGATCTTGAACCCGGAGCTGCGGGGACTTTTCGCCAAGAAGAACCTTTTTTGGCAGACCGTCCGCCAGTTCCTCGCGGGCGAGGGATTTTTGGAGGTGGAGACGCCGGTTTTGGAAGGCGTGCCGGGCGGGGCCGAGGCCGAGCCGTTCATCACGCACCACAATGCGCTCGGCCGCGATTTCTATCTGCGCATCTCGTTGGAACTGCCTTTGAAGAAGATGCTCGTCGGCGGCTTCGAGAAGGTCTTCGAGATCGGCCGCATCTTCCGGAACGAGGGGATCGACCGCGAGCATCTGCAGGACTACTCCCAGATGGAGGTCTATTGGGCCTACGCCGATTACAACGAGATGATGGCCTTGATGGAAAGGCTCTATAAAAAACTAGTGAAGGGTGTTTGCGGGTCGCTCAAGACCAAAAGCGGCGAGGTGACCATCGATTGGGGCAAAAAGTGGCCGCATTACGGTTACTTCGAACTTTTCAGAAAATATTCCGGCCTCAATCTCAATAAGGCCTCGGTCAAGGACCTAAAGCGCAAAGCGAAGGAGCTGAAGGTCGCTTTCGACCCGAAATCCGGCAAGGGACGGCTCATCGACCTCATTTACAAAAAGACCGTCCGGCCGAAGCTCATCCAGCCCTGTTTTCTCGTCGACCCGCCGGTCGAGATCGAGCCCTTGGCGAAGCGCGTGCCGGGCGAGCCGGAAAAGGTGGAGCGTTTCCAAATAATGGCGGCCGGCACGGAACTCGGGAAAGGGTTCTCGGAACTGAACGACCCGGTGGACCAGCGGAAGCGTTTCGAAAACCAGGCGGAGCTGCGTAGTGAGGGCGACAAGGAGGCTCAGATGACGAGCGAGGATTTCCTGGAGGCCTTGGAGTACGGGATGCCGCCGGCGGCCGGCTTCGGCGTTTCGGAAAGGCTCTTTGCGGTCATAGTGGACAAGCCGGTGCGGGAGACGGTCTTCTTCCCGCTGATGCGCGAAGAAAAATGATCAAATGTTGGATGTTAATTTAATCAGGGAAAAACCGGAGATCGTGAAGGAAGGCGTCGCGAAGAAGAACGCCGATCCGAAGATCGTGGACAAGTTCCTGCGCCTCGACGCCGACTGGCGGGTGCACACGAAGATCCTGGACGAGCTCAAGGGAGAGCAGAATGCCGTGAGCGAGGAATTGGCCAAGGAGCAGAAGGCCGACCTAATCAGCAAGGCCCAGCTCCTCAAGAAACGCATCACGGACATCGAGGCCGAGCGGGCGACGCTCGCCGGCAAGCGCGACGAACTCCTCGCCCGTTTGCCGAACCTGCCCTTCCCGGACGTCACGGTCGGCAAGGACGAGAGCGGCAACAAGGTCATCCGCGAAGTGGGCAAGAAGCCCGATTTCGATTTTAAGCCACTGGATTATCTCGCCCTCGGCGAGAAGCTCGGCCTCATCGACGTCAAAAAGGCGGCGGCGGTCGCGGGCTCCCGCTTCGGGTATCTTTTGGGCGACGCGGTGCTTTTGGAATTCGCCCTCGTGAAGCTCGCGCTCACGACCCTTGCCAAAGAGGGCTTTACGCCCGTCGTGCCGCCGGATATGATCCGCGGCGAGGTTTATATGGAGATGGGTGCGCTCTCCGCGAAGGACAGGGAAGAAAGATATTACCTGCCCAAGGATGAACTTTATCTCATCGGTAGCGCCGAGCACACGCTGGGGCCGCTCCATATGGGGGACGTCTTGGACGAGAAAGACCTGCCGAAGCGCTACGTCGGTTTTTCCGCCTGCTTCCGGCGCGAGGCCGGTTCGTACGGCAAGGACACCAAGGGCATCCTCCGCGTCCACCAGTTCGACAAGGTGGAGATGTTCTCCTTCGCCAAGCCCGAAGGCTCCGAGGAAGAACACAAGCATCTCTTGGGCTTTGAGGAAAAGCTGATGCAGAAACTGGAACTGCCTTATCGGACCCTTGAGATCTGCACCGGCGACATGGGCTGGGTCGGGGCGCGGCAGTACGACGTCGAGACCTGGTTCCCGAACCAAGGGGCGTATCGTGAGACCCACTCCTGCTCCAACACGACCGATTTCCAAGCGCGGGGGATCAACGCCAAATACAAAACGAAGGGCGGCAAGAAAGAGTTCGTCCACACCTTGAACGCGACCGCCTTCGCGATCGGCCGGATGCTGGCCGCCATTTTCGAGAACTATCAGACGAAACAGGGGACGATCCGGGTGCCCAAAGTCCTCGTCCCGGACGTCGGCAAGGAAGAGATCGGCGCTTAAAAGAATATGAAATTCCTGCGCTGGATATTCTATCTTGCGCTCGCCGCCGCTATCATTTACGGCGCCTATCTCGTTTACATGAAATGGGTGAACGGTGAGCCCATCTCCAGTTTGTGGCGGACGGCGAAAGAATACGCTTCGAGCACCGAAAGCGCGGTGAATTCCACGACCAAGACGGTGAACGCCGTCCAGACCGGCATCGCAAGTGCCACAGACGCCTTCGCCGCCGCCAAAACGTCAATTGGCGGCGTTTTGAGCGGCCTCGGGAGCGCCATTGAGGATCTCGGGACCGGAATTTCAGGCGCGACCTCAACCTCTCCGGTTGCGGCCGCCCCGTCTCCGACGGTCGGCCCGGCACCCGCTCCGTCGAGCGGCGCTTTTCTCGTCCCGCCGCCGCCCGCGACCGTGACGACGGCCGTCGGGGCCCCGCTCTACTTTTCCCTGAACAGCGGCCAAAGCTATTCGATCTCGTGGGGGGACGGCGCAACGGACGCCGGCAGCTTGAACGCGAGCGAAGTCACCGTCGTCAAGCACTCGTGGTCCGCCGCCGGCGACTACATCGTGAAGGTCACGATCGACGCGAGCTCTTACACTTTTCCCATCCGCGTTTATAATCAGTAGGTGATGCACGGTGGATACCAAGTGGGTCTTGTCTCCCGGCCGCGGCGGAAGCGCCGCCTTTTTTGGCTGATCTTTGGCGTCGGCGCCTTGCTCGTCGTTCTCGTCGGCGGTCTCTTTTACGCCCTGCGGAACGTCGCGTGGTTTCAGGTGGCCAAGTTCGACGTCACGGGGACGAGCTTGCCGGCCGACTCGGTCTTGAGCGCGCTCAAGGTCGCCGAAACGGGCAGCGGTTTACGCGGCCTCCTTGGCTCGGCGAACATCCTCTTTTGGCAGTTCGGCCGGCAGCCGGACGTTTCACTCAGCTTGCCCCTCGTCGCGAGCTTGGGGATCGAGCCGGACCTCTTCGCCCGGACCGTGAAGGTTTCGGCGACCGACCGGACGCTCTGGGGAATGGTCTGCGAATCGGGTGGAGTGACCTGCTACGGCGTTGACCAAAACGGCATCGTTTTCGCGCACGTTCCCCAAACGGAAGGGGTCTTGATACTCAAGGTAACGGACGCGAACGACCGGGCACTCATCCTCGGGGAGCCGTTTCTGCCTTCGCCCTCGTGGCTTCAGAACTTCATGGGCGTCCTGAACACCCTCGCCACGAGCGGTTACCCGGTCGCGAGCATCGCGATCGACGACTTCACGACGCACGCGTGGCACGCGACCCTCGCTTCGGGCCAGACGATGGATTTCAGCCTCGATTTCGTCCCGGCGAACTTCCGTTCGGTGCTTTCAGAGCTTAAGACCGAAATCAACTTCGCGAAGACGATGGACATCGACTTCAGCGTCCCGCAGAGAATCTACTACAAATAAAATGGAAAAAGGAGTAGATTGTACCGGCATTACGATCGTCTTCTTCTGTCATGATGGGCAGGGAAATTTCCTTTTTGGAAAAAGAGGGGCTAATGCTCGGGACGAAAATGGGTGCTGGGATGTTGGCGCCGGCGCATTGGAATTTGATGAAACGGTAGAGAACACGCTCCGCCGCGAAGTCAAAGAAGAATACTGCACTGATGTACTGGGTTACGAATTTTTGGGCTTTCACGACGTCCATCGGGAGTCCAAAAGCAGAAAGACCCATTGGGTCGCCTTGGTTTTTAAAGTGCTTATTGACCGCGACAAGGTCAAAAATGGTGAGCCGCACAAGCTTGATGAAATCGGTTGGTTCAAATTGAATAACCTTCCCCAGCCGCTCCATTCGCAGGGACCGGAGTTCCTTAAGCTCTTCAAGGACAAGTTACTTTAGGTAATACACGAATATCGACGTGCCCACGCGGTAATCGGGAGTCGGTACGCCGCCCAAGCCCGGCTGGAGTGGCTTCGCGAGGACGAGCCAGGAATAGGTGTCCGCGCTGTCACGGGTGACGCTCCCGCCCAGAGAATTTACCGCGCCCTCGAGCGTGTTCACCGAGACGGCGAGATAATGGATGCCTTGAGAGCGCGGGTCGCCTTGCTTGGACGACCAGTCCACCTCTTTGTCGCCCAAGTAATACTTCGGGTTCCCGCCGCCGAAGTAGTCCACGGCGATCTTCTGGATGTCATGCTCCTCGACGAAGGTCACGAGCCGCTTCAGGTCCTGCCCCCAGTCGTAGTTGGAGTCGTCGACGATGCGGTAACCATTTATCGTCCCGCCCGCGAACTCGTTGAAATAGGAGAGGAAATACGGGTAGGCGAAGGCGGTCTCGGCGCCCGCCCAGACGATAAGGACGATCAAAATGCTGCCCGCGACCCGCGCGGTCCTTTGGCCGCTTTCCGCGAAGAAGGATTTCAAGCTGCCGGCGGCCAAGACATAGAGCAGGGGAATGGTCGGTAAAAGGTGCCGGATGCCGATGTTCAGAGGGCTATGAATGCTGTAGGCCCAGTAGACGATGACGGTCAATATCATCGCGAATTCGGCGAGGTGGGTGCCGATGTAGTCGGCGAAGCTTTTGAAGCGCCCGCTCCGAAAAATTTTAGCGAAGAACCGCCGCAAGCCGAAGACGAGGCCCAAAAAGACGATGACGAGCGCCGGGATGGTCTCCTTGAGGCCGAAAAGGACGGGGAAGTAGTTCCACCAGCCGGCATTCGAGACCTGGCCGAGGAAGTAATCGGTGTTGCCACCAGCGGAACGGGTGAAGGCCATCAAGACCCCGAGGAAATATTGGGCGATGGGGCGGGTCGCAACATTTCCCGCGATAGCGATCTCGGCGTTCGCAACGGCCTTCACCTGGAAGCCGCTCATAATAGAAGTCGTATCGGAGACCTGTTTCTCCATCGGATAGTTCCAAGTGAAGACGAAGTAGACGGCGTAGATAACGGCGAGAGCGATGAGGAAGATGAGAAGAATCCTGCCGATGAATTTGAAGAACTCTTTCGGCCGGAACCTCTTTTTGCGGATCCATTCACCGATCCAGAAGAAGATAAAGAGGAGGACAAAGAGGGGGATGAGGAGGGCCGTAGAGAACTTGGCGAGTTCGGCGACGCCCAGCAGCAGTCCGGCGATCACGATCCGGCCGGCGGTCGGGCGCTCCAAGAATCGGACGAAGCTCCAAAGGCCGATCAGGAAACCGAAGGCGGCCGCCATGTCGGTCGTCACGTAATGGCCGTGAGCGAGAACGGTCGGGGAGAGGGCGAAGAGGAAGGTTGGTAGGAGCGCCCAAAGCGGGCCGACGAGGGCGCGCGACCAGAGGTAAACGATGAGGATCGTGATGAGCGTGAGGATGATGGGGAAGAGCCGCGCCGTTTGGACGATCTGGTCGGCATTGTTGCCCGACTGGTACAAAAATTGCGTGCCGACGTCCCATTCGCCGTTCACGTCGGTCTGCCAGTGGACGCTCGCTGTCGGGAAATTTAGCTTCAAGGTAAGGAGAGGCAGAGTGGCGAGAGCTTTGAGGAGCGGAGGATGCTCGGGGTTCAGCCGGTAGTCCAAGAAGCGGGCGTAGCCGTACCCGGCCGGGATGTGGGCCAGCTCGTCCATCGTGGCCGATTCCCCTTGGGAAACGGTGAACATCAAAAAGGCCGCGGCGGCGAGAATTAGGACAAGGGGAAGGATCTTTAAAGCAGCGCTGGGCTTGAAGGACATTTGGTATAATTATAGCAATAAGCGGCGCTACGATAAGATTATCTATGGATAAAAAACGAACGGAATCCGGTTTCTCCTTGGTGGAGCTTTTGATCTACATCGCAATCTTCGCCATCACGGCGGTCTTTATGGTTGCCATTCTCACGACCATCACCCGCATTCAGAACCGCCAATCCACCCAGAACGCGGTGGCGAGCCAGATCGATTTTGTCTCGAATGAAGTGACCCAGCTCGTCCACACCTCGAGCTTTGTCGACATGACGGTCGGCTCTGCGACCACCACCTTGAAGCTCCGGATGCCGCAGGCCGTCTACGACCCGACCTTGGTCTATTCGTCCGGCACGGCGATTTATCTTGCCCAAGGGACGAGCTCACCGGTCGCCCTCACGAACTCCACTGTCACGGTCGGGAATTTCCAGGCGACCAAGTACGAGAACCCCGGCGGGCCGGCGGTCGTCCAACTGGACATTAGTATGACCTACAACTCCACGAACCCGCAGGCGGCGGTCACCCAGACATTGGACACGGCGATCGCCCGGGTCTCGGCGGCCTCGTTCGATTCCTCGGTCTATCCGACGGCCACGGGCACCATTACCATCGGCACCTCCCAGAACCCGTGGTACACTGGCTACTTCAACAACAACGTGACGATCGGCGGCCAGTACGGCCAGATCGCGCTCGGGACGACCTTCTCCGGTTCCACGAACGTCCTGCTCAAGGTGAACGGCAACATCGGCTTTTCGGCGACGGGGCAGGGGATCATCCTCTACGCGCCCAACGGCACCTCCTGCTTCCTCCTCGGCGTCTCGAACTCCGGCATCGTGACGACCTCGACCATCACCTGCCCGTAGTCAGATCCGTTTCCGCCGGACCGGACTTGTCTACCCGGTCTTTTTAGTACATACTTTTCAAAAGCACCCCACAAAAGAATAAATCTGACAAAATAAACTTGGAGGTTTCCATGAATTTTCTGATCGTCCTATTCCTGATCGTTGCCGCTATTTTCTCCCGTTTTCTGCCGCATCCCCCGAACTTCACACCGGTCATCGCCGTGATGTTATTCTCCGGAACGTATTTTAAAAAAGGATACGCTCTGTTCATCCCGCTCACGGTGATGCTCGTAAGTGACGCCTGCATTGGCTTTTATGATGTCTGCATGATGGTCGCTGTCTACGCGTCACTCGGCCTTGTAACCCTCTTCGGCGCCGCTTTGAATAAAAGGTTCGCGTTCAGTGGAGTGATGTATTACTCGCTTCTCGGATCGATCCTGTTCTTTATTGTGACCAACTTCGCCGTCTGGGCCTTCGGCTCGATGTATCCGATGACGTTTGCTGGTCTGGTCGAATGCTACACCCTCGCCATTCCGTTCTTCGAGAACGCTCTTGGGAGCACGCTTGTCTACGGAGCCGTGCTCTTCGGGATATACGAATTGAAGAAAGCCGTTTTTGAAATGGCTCTTGCTTGAGTGTCCATCGGAAACAGATCTCTACCCCACACCATAACATTCGGTGTGGGGATTTTTTTGACAATCCGTCCAATGAGCGTTAGGTTAGGGAGAGGAAATTAAGAAAGGACGTTGATCAAAATGAACAATGGCATGAAGAGGTTCAAAGGCCCGGATGGACTAAAACAATACCTAAGCCCCCAAGGGTTCAATGGTTCAATGGTCGAATTGCCTCTGGCGTTCAACCCGTTTTACGAGGACGGCGTTCGCATTTCGGCGATGATTTTATACAACAACCCAACGCTGAGCGGAAAATTCTTCCCGGCCGCGAACATGCTCCAGAAGGCGAAGGAAAGCGGGAAGTTGACCGGTAAAAAGGTGGTGAAGGAGGCATCGAGTGGGAACATGGCCGGGTCGTTCGGGATGCTTTCGTGGTCCTATGGCATAGAGAGGGTGGTGGCGATCGTCCCGCCAAACATAGCGGCCGGCAAGAAGAAGCTGCTTGAGGTTCTCGGATTAGAGGTTATCGTCGATTCCAACGGCATTGAAAAGGCCAAAGAACTGAATTCTCAAGATGAGATCAATTTGTGGCAATACGGGAATTCCGATAACCCGGCCGGTTACGAGGAATTCCTCGCGCCGGAGCTCTGGGAACTCTCCGAAGGTAAAATATCCCTTTTTGTCGCCGGTCTCGGTACGACGGGAACGATGCAGGGTGTCGCCAATTATCTCAAGAAACTGAAAGCGCCGACCAAGACGCTCGGCGTCATCACGTCTCCCGGGGAAATAGTGCCTGGCGTTCGCACCGACGAGCGGCTGAAAGAGGTCAGCTTTGATTGGAAAGATTCCGTCGACTTTACGACCTACGTCGGGAAAGACGATTCGATGGTCTTGAGTTTGGCGCTTAGTCGTATGGGGCTCTTGGCCGGTCCCAGTTCCGGTTTCGCTCTGGCGGGCCTGCTCCAGTTCATCGCGGAAAATAAGACAAAGCTGGACGATCTCAGGAACGCGGACGGGGAAGTGGATACGATGTTCATCTGTTTCGACACTTTACTGCCCTATCTTGACGATTATCTTCCGTACGTGCCGGGCCTGAAGGATCGTTTAGTGAAATATTTCGGATCGCTGAAGCGGACTTAGGTCCGCTTTTTTTTATAATGCAGGGGACGTGCTATACTCCAAAGATATGAAGATCTCTCCCAAGAACATTGTTGTGACCGTCGTAACGGTCATCGTCGCCCTCCTCGTCATTTATTTTTGGGGCACGGCGCCGGCCCCAAAGATCGCCCCACTGGGGGATTTTACCGTCGCCTCGACGACCTTGAGCGATAGCGGAATGATCGCCGGGCAAAGTTACACCGTGACCGTCTACTATCCGGTCGTCTCCGGCGCCCAGAATGCCGCGACCTTCAATGCCTACGCTTTAACACTCGTCCGGAGCCAGGTGGACGATTTTAAGACGGCCGTTTCCCAAAGCGACGTTTCCAATCTACCGCCAGAGATCAAAAACCTCGCGAACACGTTCAACATCCGGTATTCGGTTGACGGCACCTCGACCGACTACGTGAGCGTCCTCTTCGGTTCCGAAACTTACCTGCTCGGTATGGCCCATCCGGCACACCTCTTAACCTCGTTGAACGTCGACCTGCGGAGCGGCGCCGTCATCGGCCTCACCGACCTTTTCAAGCCCGGCAGCGATTATTTGCAAAAGCTTTCCGACATTTCCACGGCCGATCTTTTATCCCAGATCCAGAGCGGTGAGTACGGTTCGACGCCCGACTTCCTTTCCCAGACGGGCGGCGCCTCGGCCAGTGCCGATAACTTCCAGGTCTTCGGTCTTTCGCCCCAAGGCCTCGTCATCCACTTCCAGGATTACCAGGTCGGTCCCGGCGCCGCCGGCCCCGCAACCGTCGTCATTCCTTACGGTGACCTGAAGGACGTCGCCGCCCCCGGCGGGTTTCTAGATAAATAACGATGAAATTGATCTTCAACAAAGTGACAACCTTCTCCCGCATCTTCGCCATCATCATAATGGTCGCCTTGCCGTTCTGGGGTTTCTACGTCGGCTACGAGTACGGTCTCGTCCAAGTGCCGGCCGCACCCGTGAGTGGTTCCACCCTCTCGAATGCGGCACCCGTGATGTCCTACGGGACGGCCTCGGGCACCGTCGTTTACGCGCCCTTCGAGCCGAAGACCTACTCGACGAGTTTCTACAGTAAGGGCGTCGGGCCGCTCTACTCCTACTCCTTTTCTTATCCGCGCGATTTTGGTCTCGCGACCGGCGACCAGGCCTCGGCCGGGAGTTTCTTGATGGATGCCGCCCAAGTTTCTGTCCGCACGCCGTCGGACGCTTTCCAAAATCCCAAGTCCAATTTCGGCGATGCGTCCTTCGTCGTTTCCGTCGCCTCCGGCGCAACCGCCATTGCCGATTGTTACGACATGCCGCAAGGGGCGCGCGGCGGCACTGCCGCAACGTCCACCGTGACGGTGAACGGCCAGCAATTCGTGGCGTCCGCGACGACTGGCGTCGGCGCGGGGCAGATCTACGACTCCCGGATCTACCGAACCGTCTTCAATAACTTCTGCTTCGAAGCCGCGCTCACGGTCCACACCGGGAACATCGGGATGTACACGCCCGGCACCGTCGTCCAGTTCGACGAGAGTAAGGCCTTCGGCGTTTTGGGTACGATCCTGAACTCTCTAAAGATCAGCACGAGCACTTTGCAGTGAGAAATGAGGATCTTCGTTAAGGTCAAACCGAACGCGAAAGCGGAACGGGTCTCGCGTCTGGATGAGAATCATTTTTCGATATCGGTGAAAGAATCGCCTAAGGAGGGGCGGGCGAATACGGCGGTCGTAAGGGCGCTCGCGGCAGAGCTCGGAGTTGCGCCGTCGCACATCGCTCTCGTCTCCGGCGCGGCATCGCGCGAAAAAGCGTTCGAAGTAAATTAAGAAAGCGCCGCGATCACTTCGGCGGTCTTTTTGACCAAGCCGATGCGGGGGAAAACGGTCTTGAAGACGAAGTTGTGTTCCTCCGCGCTCATCGCCGCGCAGGCGTCCTCGACCAAGATTTGGTCGTAACCGTATTCATAGGCGAAACGGGCGGTGCTCTCGACGCCGATATTCGTCGAGATACCGCAGAGGATTATCGTTCTCACGCCGCGGCGGCGCAGTTCCAAGTCGATCTCCGTGCCGTAAAAGGCGCCCCACTGGCGTTTGGTGATGACGAGATCGCCCGGCTGCGGTCCCATCTCGGGGACGATCTCGGCCCAATCCGGCGGAGGCGTCGGCCGCTGCATTTGGACGTCAGCGGCCGGGTGGAGGGCGTCTTTGCCGTCCGGCGAAGGAGTTACGCGCACTAGGAAGACCGGCATCCCGTTTTTGCGGCAAGCGTCGGCGAGCGCGGCAGCGTTCCTCACGACCTCCGCTCCGGAGTGAGGCGCCCGCTCACCGGAGACGATGCCTTTTTGGAGGTCGATGACGACCAAGGCGGTCGTCATCCTGTCTATTTTGGTTTCGTTCATATCAGTTAATACGGAAGAAATAGCCGATTGCGACGCCGACGGCGATTGCGATACCTCCCAAAAGGAGCATCTCCAGTCCTTTCTTCCAGAGATTTAGCTTGACTAATTTGGCGTTCACGATGCCCAAGATGAAGAGCGTGATGAGGGAAAGGACGACCGAGACGATGAAGCCGACGCTTTGAACCGCGACGATGTACGGAAAGAGAGGAATGAAGCCGGCAACGGCGAAGGAGAGGAACATAATGACCCCGTCCTTGAATGAGCGGCGGACCGCCCTCTTGTTCTCCTCGGAAAGATATTCGGCGCCGGAGTGCTCCGAAAGGAAGCTGCCGACTGCCATGGAAAAGGCCTCGACGAAGAGGTAAATCATCCCGGTCCCGAGGATCGCGCCGCGCGAGGCGCCGGCGGCGTCGAGCCCCGCGAGGAGGCCGACGGTGGAGACCAAGCTGTCCTCTACGCCGAAGGTGAAGCTCCGAATGTATGAAGCGAAAGATTGCTTTTCCTCCTCTAACATCTTCCTTATCTTATCATAAAAAGCGATAATGTATTCATGTTTTGGAGGATCGGTCATCGGGGAGCGGCGGGGTACGAACCGGAGAACACCTTACGGTCTTTCCGGCGCGCGCTCGAGATCGGCGTGGATATGATCGAGCTCGACGTTCGCCGCACGAAGGACGGCAAGGTCGTCGTCATCCACGACGACACGGTGGACCGGACGACGAATGGCAGCGGCGCGATCGGCGAGATGACGCTCGCCGAGATAATGGAGCTGGACGCCGGCCGGGGAGAAAAGATACCGACGCTCGACGAGGTCCTGGACCTCGTGAAAGGTAGGGTGCCGCTGGATATCGAGATCAAGGACAAGGGTCTCGGCGCAGAAGTTGGCCGGCTCCTCACGCAACGTATCGAAAGTAGAGCAAAGCCGAAAGATCTCGTCGTTTCTTCTTTCCTACCGCGCGAGCTCGCGGCGGGGAATTTCCCCGATCTGCAGCGCATTCTGCTCGTCGAGAACGGCTCGGATGATGACATCAAGTCCGCAATCGCGCTGCGCGCTTGGGGCATCGGTCCAAAAGCCGAAAAGATAGACGAGGAGTTCCTCAAAGAAGCGCACGATGCCGGGTTGCAGGTGCTTGCGTGGACGGCCGACGAACCGCCGCTCATCGCTAAGCTCAAGAAACTCGGCGTGGACGGAATTTTCAGCAATTTTCCAGACCGGCTATGAAGATCTGGAACGCGACCAAGGGAATAGCGCTTTCGGAGAACGTCCTGGTCTTAAAGACGCTCGCCGAGAAGGCGAGCGGCCTCATCGACGTGGAGGAGCCGCACGCCGCCTTCTTCAAGACCCGTTTCGGCGTTCACACCTTCGGGATGAGCCGGCCGCTCGACTGCCTGATTTTGGACGATTTGAACCGCGTCCGCCGGATCAAGGAGAACTTGCAGCCGAACAAAATGTTCTTCTATCCGCCGGTTTGGAAGAACGTGGTGGAGCTCCCGGCGGGGACTGTCAGGATGACAGGAACGGAGGTAGATGATAAAATCGAAATAACATGAAAAACAATATGCCGATAATCATCGTCGCGTTAGTTCTCGTCGTTATCATCGTGGTTTTGGTCATCGTCTTCGGACAAAAGCCGGCGACGCAGCCGACTAGTGGTCTCCAGATTACGGACGTGACCATGGGTACCGGGACCGTCGCCGAGGCGGGGGATACCGTCACCGTTAACTATGTCGGTTCGTTCCCCAACGGTCAGGTCTTTGACGCCTCCGCCGATCACGGTACGAGCGGCTTCGCTTTCGTCCTCGGGGCGGGCGATGTCATCAAGGGCTGGGATGAAGGCGTTTTGGGAATGAAGGTCGGCGGCGAGCGAAAGCTCGTCGTGCCGCCGGAACTGGGCTACGGTGCGCAGGGCGCGGGAGGCGGCGTCATCCCGCCGAACGCGACGCTCGATTTCGATATCACTCTCCTCAACGTCCAGAAGGCGCAATAATCCCGCACCGCACATTCTGCCAGTCGGGCGCTCCGGCCCGCTAGACCAAGTCCTACCCTCCTGGCAGAATGTGCGGTGCGGGAATTACGGTCGAAACAAAAAACCCGCCCATGAGGCGGGCTTTTCGTTCCAAATTGGTTTTAGGCCTGCGGCATCGCCGCCGATCTCTTCCCGGAGAAGAGGAAACTAATCCCCCAGAGACCGGAAATGCCGACCAAGATGTAAATGATGGTCGAAATGACCGACCCCATCCCGAAGATCGCGTCCACGACGTTGAAGTTAAAGACCCCCACTAACCCCCAGTTTATGGAGCCGATAACCATCAAAAGCATCGCGATCCATTTGAGCGTTGACATTTGTTGGTTCAATTTTTTTTCGGCCTTTGCTCCATTATATCATAACGGCGCGAAAAAATGGCATAATGAAAGCGAATGTCATTGTGGAAGGACCTCAAAAAGATCGGCCAAAGGGTGGGGCCGGGGATAATCACGGGCGCCTCGGACGACGACCCGTCGGGCATATCGACCTACCTCCAATCCGGCTTCGCCTTCGGCTTCAAGACGCTCTGGCTCGCGCTCATCAATCTCCCGTTCATGATCTCCATTCAGGAGATGTCGGCCCGTCTCGGCTACGCGACGGACAAGGGTCTCGCGCGGCTCATCAAGGAGCACTTCCGGCCGTGGGTGCTGTATTCGATCGCCGGGGCCGCCGTGATCGTCATCACGGTAAACATCGGCGCCGATCTCCTCGCCGTCTCCTCGGTCCTCGAGGAGCTCTTGGGCGTCACCCGGGCCTTCTGGCTACCCCTCGTCGCGCTCACCATTCTCTTTTTCACCGTCGTCCTTTCCTACCCTAGGTTCGCCGCCGTCCTCAAATGGCTCACCCTCTCGCTCCTCTTCTACGTCGCGGTCGTCTTCTTCATTCACATCGATTGGCTCACGGCCCTTGAGGCGACCGTCATCCCGCAGGTCACCTGGACCAAGGACTTCGCGCTCCTCTTCGCCGCCTTCTTCGGCACGACCGTCTCGCCGTACCTCTTCTTCTGGCAGGCGGACGAGGAGGTGGAGGAACGCGATGAGGTCACGCGGGAGAAAAAGCTCAAGCGTTTCCTCGTGACCAAGAACGAATTGAAGCATCTGCGGCGCGATACGACCATCGGGATGGTCTTTTCAGAGGTCGTTACTTGGTTCATTGTCGTCGCAGCCGCCGGACTTTTCTTCGTTGCCGGACCCCAGATCATCACGAGCTTCGCGCAGGCCTCGACGGTGCTTAGACCGCTTCTTGGACCCTTCGCCTTCCTCGCCTTCGCATTGGGCATCGTCGGCACGGGACTCCTTGCCATCCCGGTCCTCGGGGGCAGCGTGGGCTATGTCTTGGCGGAGATCTTCAACCTCAAAGAGGGGATGAACAAGACCTGGCGCAAGGCGCGCGGCTTCTATCTCGTCATCATCGGCGCGACGATAATCGGTCTCGCGATGAACTTCTTGAACTTGGACCCAATTCGGCTCCTCATCACCACGGCGGCGCTTTACGCCGTCATCACCCCGCCCCTCGTCTGGCTCATCGTGAAGCTCGCAAACAAGAAAAGTGTGCTGGGGGAGAGGGTCAATACGCCGTGGGCCAACTTCTGGGGATACGCCACCCTCCTCTTTTCGGTCTTCGTGGCCGTCACATATCTCGCGGTGACTTTCTTGTGATACAATCTGAATTATGAAGATCGACCCTAAACTTCCGACCGGCTTTAAGGACTACCTGCCCGAAGAGGCCCGGGCGCGGGAGAAGATCCTCGGGAAGATCAAGGAGCAGTTCGAGCTCTTCGGCTTTGCGCCACTTGAAACGCCGGGCCTCGAAAGGGAAGAGGTGCTGACCGGAGGCGACGAGAATTTCAAAAAACAGATATTCAAGGCGGGCCTCCCGGGAATGAAGGAAAAACTGGCTCTGCGTTTCGACCTCACAGTGCCTCTCGCGCGCGTCGCCGCCGCCTATCCGAACGCGATCCAGAAGCCCTTCAAGCGTTATCAGATCGGCGAGGTCTGGCGGGGCGAACGACCCCAGGCCGGCCGCTTCCGCGAGTTCCTCCAGTGCGACGCGGACATCGTTGGCGCGCCGGGGGTGCTGGCCGACGCCGAGATCGTGAACCTCATTTACCGCGTGATGGGCTCTTTGGGTTTCCGCAATTTCCTTATCCGCTTGAACGACCGCAAGCTCCTGAACGGCCTGGCCGCCTACGCCGGATTCCCGGCGAAGAAGGTGCCGGACGTTCTGCGGGCCATCGACAAGCTCGACAAACTCGGCTGGGGAGAGGTCAAAAAGGAGCTGACCGAAAAGAGCGGCGCGAATCTCGGCAAAAGTTCCATCGAGGCCGTGAAGCGTTTTTTGGATATAGAAAGCGGTAGCAAGGGAGCGCTTTCGGACGTCAAAAAGCTCTTCGCCGGTTCGAAGGAGGCCCAGGAAGGCATTGATGAGTTGATCGCTCTCCAAAGGGCGCTCCTAGCCCTTGGCGTGCCGGAAAAGAACTGGACCATCGACTTTTCCGTCGCCCGCGGCCTCGGGTATTACACCGGCCCGGTCTTCGAGACGGTCCTGCCGGAGGCGCTCCAGTTCGGGAGTGTGATGTCCGGCGGCCGTTACGACGGCCTTATCGGTCGCTTCGGCGGCGTGAACGTTCCGGCGACCGGCGTTTCGGTGGGCTTGGACCGGCTCTTCGCCGCGATGAAGGGGCTGCGGATGATCGGGGATGGCGGAGAAGCGGGCGTGCTCGTCTTGAACTTCGACCCGGCAGCGACGGAGGTCTGCCTCGGCGTTTTGAGCGACCTCCGCGACGCTGGCGTAACGGCCGAAATCTATCTGGGGAACGAAAAGACACTCACGGGCCAATTGGCCTACGCCGTGAAGCGCGATTATCCCGTCGCGGTCATATTGGGCGGCGCCGAGATGCAAAAGGGCGTCGCGCAGGTGAAGGACCTCCGCCGCCGCGACCAGAAGACCATGGCGCTTGGGAGCGTCCCGGCCCACGTCCAGGTGCTGCTTGGGAAATAAGATGAACCGAGAGGAAAAGATCGTCGCTCTCGCGAAATTGAAGAAAGAACTCGCCGAAAACGAGAACCTCCCGCTCCGCGAGGCGAAACTCGTCGTGGGGGAGGGCGACCCGGAGTCCGAAGTGATGTTCATCGGCGAAGCGCCGGGGTTCTATGAAGACAAGTTGGAGCGGCCGTTCGTCGGCCGGGCGGGGAAGCTGCTCGACAAATTGGTTGAGGATAACGGCTGGAAGAGGAGCGATGTCTACATCACGAACATTGTGAAGCGTCGGCCGCCAGGGAACCGCGACCCGGAGGCGGAAGAACTCGAGGCCTATCGGCCTTACCTCGCGCGCGAGATAGAGATACTGGACCCGAAGATCATCGCTCCCCTCGGGCGGTATTCGATGAACTACATCTTGCCGAACGCGAAGATCTCCCAAGACCACGGCCGGGTCTTCTGGTGGGGAGATCGGCTCGTCATTCCTTTATACCATCCGGCCGCCGCGCTCCGCTCCACGAGCGTTTTGGAAGAGCTTGAGAAGGATTTCAAAAAGTTGAAGGTCCTGCCCGGCAAATATGCCGAGTTCCTCGCCGAGCGGAGGGAGAAGCAAAAGACCAATCCCGCCGCGAGCTTCGAAAAGAAGGAGCAGGAGAAGTTGTTTTAACTGTCCTTGACCGATGCCGCCCTAAGGCGGTATTTTTATGGCAGCTAATAAAAATATAGGAGGACGAAATGGTCGATATGATCACAAGAAAGGATATACCCTGCTGGTATGAAATTGGTTGGGATGCCAAAAAGACGGCCTTCATCTTGAGGATCCATAAGGACTTTATTCGTAATGCCGGCACCATTAAAAGTAGTGCTCCGATCTTGGCGGAGTTGATGAAAAAATTCAAATTCAGTTCGTTCGCCGGAGATCTTGCTGGCAAGTTTCTTGGGTTCGATAAAGTGCTCAAAAACATAGGCGAGGCGGACGGATTCATCAGCTTCATTGGCCGGGTGCCCGTAACCGAAAGGAAAACGGATAAAAAGTGCCAATACTGCAATGGATCGGGTAGGGATCCGATCTTGGAATGGAATAAATGTTGGCGTTGCAAAGGACAGAAATATGAAATCTCGGACGAGAGGAAAACAACTTATGCCCTTTCTCTAAGCTTGGAAGTTTTTGTGAATTTTGCATTTAGCCCCAAACGGCACACTTCGTCCAAGTCGGTCCAGCTTATGCAGGTGGGTCTTGTGTTACGGCATGAGCCAGATCGCGCGGTTGTCGGCATTGGCGGCGAGATCAGTCGCGCATTGCATAATTGGATTCGGTCTCTCGGAGAGAACGTTGAGCTGGAGGAATCTTCCCTTGCGATGAAATCGGCTTGGTTCAAAATGCGTCCGTTCAGCAAGTCGGTTTACGATAGGCGAGATTACACCGCTGTCATTCGGGATGTAGGATTTGTCTCTATGGATTGCCCCGGTGACGCTTGCGGAGTATTCACTGACCGTGATTATCCGAATGACGAAGGTGGTTGCAGATTAGCGGATCACAACGTCGATACCGTCTTCCAGCAATTAACGCTCCTTGCCGGGCTTGCGGCTCTCAACACCAAAGCCCGCAAAGAAATGCAAAACGGTCTCACTTCATTGTGAGACCTTTTATTTTCCACTAATATGGGTGGAATGGATTGGAGAAGATCGCTGAACGACGCCCAGCGCCTGGCGGTCGAGACGACCGAAGGGCCGGTCCTCGTGATCGCCGGCGCGGGTTCCGGCAAGACGCGGGTCATCGAATACCGCGTTTTGAATTTGCTCGAAAAGGGCGTCGCGCCCGAGGAGATCCTCCTTCTCACCTTCACTAAAAAGGCGGCCCGAGCGATGCTCGAGCGCGCCGCTTCGCACGACGGCCGGGCGGCCTACGTCCAGGGCGGCACCTTCCACTCCTTCGCCTACGGAATTTTGCGCCGGCATGGAGCGCGGCTCGGCATCTCAAGTCGGGCGACGGTCTTGGGCGAAGGCGATGCCCAAGAGGCGGTCGGCCGGGCGCTCACGCGCCTAGGCTTTGGCGGCAAAGGCGACGACCATTTCCCCAAGAAGGCGACGGTCGCGAGGATCTTGAGCGCCGCCCGGAATCGCGCGACGTCCATCGCGGAAGTTTTGGACGATGAATATCCGCATTTTGCCCAGTATGCCGGGCAGATCGAGGCGATTGGCGAGGAATACGCGCGGTACAAGAAGAAGTTCGGCTATTTGGATTACGATGACCTTCTGGTTTTGACCGTTGAGCTCCTCCGCGATGATGAGGCGCGGGAACTCGTCGCCGGTAAGTACCGCTACATCATGGTGGACGAGTATCAGGACACGAACCCTGCCCAGGGCGAGATCACTGAGCTTCTGGGCCGTAGGCACCGGAACGTAATGGTCGTGGGCGACGACGCCCAGAGCATCTACCGCTTCCGCGGCGCCTCGCACGAGAACATCATGCGCTTCCCGGAAAAATTCTCCGGCTGCAAGGTCTTGAAGCTTGAGGATAATTACCGAAGCGTCCAGCCCATCCTGGACCTCGGGAACGCCATCCTCGCCGATATGCCGAAGAAGTTCGCGAAGACGCTCAGGGCCACGCGCCAAGGGAGAGAACCCCCTCAACTTCTTTATTTCGAGGATGCCGAGACGGAGGCGGAACATATCGTGGGCGAAGTTGTCTCTCTGAAGCGCCGAGGTGCCGGGCTCAAGGACCAAGCCGTCCTTTTTCGTTCCTCTTACATCTCGATCCCGCTCCAAGCGGCCCTCGCTCGGGCCGGAGTGCCTTTCCGCGTCTACGGCGGTCTCAAGTTCTACGAAATGGCCCATGTGAAGGACGTCTTGGCCTTCCTCCGCGTCGCGGCGAACTCGAAGGACGAGATCTCCTGGCACCGTGTCCTCACGCTCCTCCCGGGCGTGGGGGAACGGACCGCGGCGGGGATCTATGCGGCGGTCTCCGGCGGTGGGCGCGGCACATTCCGCGAAAAATTAGAGAAGGCCTCCGGGAAAATCTCCGCCGATATGTTCAAGATAGTTTCCCTCTTGGACGAAGCCGCGGAGGACGCGCCCGGGAAGTCATTCCGCCTCATCCTCAAGGGTTATCTGCCCTTTATGCGCGAGAAGTTCGACGACTGGCCAATGCGCCTCGCCGACCTCGAGGTCCTTGCGGACATCGCGGAGGAGTACAAAAGCGCCCGCGACCTTTTGACCGATCTCGCCTTGGAGACGCCGGAGCGCGCGGAGCGGGGGAACGAGCACGAGGAAACGCTCACGCTCTCGACGATCCACTCCGCGAAGGGCTTGGAGTGGAAAGTGGTCTATCTCTTGGGTGTCGAGGAAGGGGTCCTACCATCCAAGATGGTAAGGAAGGACGAGGAGGTGGAGGAGGAAGAGCGCCTGCTCTACGTCGCCGTGACCCGCGCCAAGGATCGGCTGACGCTTCTTTTTCACTTGGAAGGCCGGGAAAGTGGTAACTTACCGTTCAACCGGTTATCAAGATTCCTCACTCCGCCCGAGATCGGCGATCTTTTAGGCCAGCGCGACCTCTCGGGTCTCGGCCTCGCCGCGAAGATAAAGGCGGAGAATGAAAGTGATGGCCTGGAGACCGAGGATTTCGTGGATTATTAGCTAAAAAGTTCGAATCCTCTCCTGTGCGCTCGGCGTTAAGAGATGGGCCGATTTTTGGTCAATTTGACGGTATTTTGAGCGCCGGGTAAAATGAGGAGGAAAAGAGGTAAAAAGGTCGCTTCAATTTTTTCACCGTAAAAAATGCCCAACGTCACGATCTACACGACGCCCAGCTGCGTTTTTTGCAAAATGACGAAGTCCTTCTTCCAGGCGAACGGCGTGAAGTACGAGGAAAAGGACGTCGCGGAAGATATCGCGGCGCGCGAGGATATGGTCCGAAAGTCCGGCCAGCTCGGCGTGCCGGTCATCGACGTCGGCGGCGAGATCGTCGTCGGTTTCGACAAGGAAAAACTTTCGGAACTCCTGAGCATCAAGTAGAACCTCGAATATCTTGGAACGGCCGCTGGAAAGGCGGCTGTTTCCATTCTATAATGGCTGGCATATGGCGAAATTAAAGACGCTCGCGTCGAAGATCTGGAAATTTTTGAAGCGGCCCTACGGCTGGGGCGGCGTCGTGGTTTTGGTGCTCATATATCTCGTCTTCTTCAGTCACGGTGCCGAGCCATCTCAGACGATGATCATCGAAAAGGGGACTATCGCCCAAACCGTCATCGTGACGGGGCAGGTGACGGCCGCGAAGAACGTCTCGCTCGCTTTTGAGCAGACCGGCAAGGTAGCGCGCATCTACGTGAAGGAAGGCGATCCGGTGACGGTCGGCGCGGCCTTGATCGCCGAGGACAGCAGCGTGGCGGCGGCCCAGTTGGATAAGGACCAAGCGAACCTCGCGGCCGCCCAGGCGAATCTCGCGATCCTCCAGGCGGGTGCAACGCCGCAGGACGTCGCGGTCGCGCAGTCGGAGCTCCAAAACGCCGCGACCACTCTCGTCTCCACCATCAAGAACGCCTACGCCTCGGCCGACGACGCGGTGCACAACCAGACTGATTCGATGTTTACCAGCCCGCGCACCAATCCGCAGCTCGTGTTCAACCCCGGTGACCAGCAGCTCACGATAAACGTCCAGACTGAACGGCTGGCGCTCGAAGGTGCGCTCACGAACTGGCAATCGGGGGTCGCCGCCCTGACCTCGGCGAGCGACCTCGCTTCCGCCGCCGCGGCCGCGAACGCCGTCTTGGTCCAGGAACAATCGTTCCTCTCCGATGCCGCCGCGGCGGTGAACGAAGCATCTCCCGCCACCTCGCTTTCCCAGGCGACCATCACGGCTTGGAAGGTCAATATCGCCTCGGGCCGGACGGAGGTCAATACCGCGATTGCGAACCTCGCCGCGGCCGCGACCGCCTTCGTTGTGGACCAAAAACAGCTCGTTTTGAAGCAGGCGCCGCCGACCGCTGACCAAGTGGCGGCCTCGCAGGCGGCCGTCGCCCAAGCGCAAGCCCAAGTGGAATTGGACCAGGCCGCTCTCGGCAAGACCGTTCTCCGCGCCCCCTTTGACGCCCTCGTCACGAACGTCGTCCCCCAGGTCGGCGAAACGATGACGGCGGGCGAGGACGCCGTGGACCTGATCGGAGAGAACAGCTTACAGGTCGAGGCCTACGTGCCGGAGGTGGACGTCGCTAAGCTCGCCGTGGGCGACAGCGCCTCGATGACCTTTGACGCCATCCCTAACGAAACGTTCACGGGCAAAGTCGTCACCATCTATCCGGCTGAGACCGTGATAAATGGCGTCGCCAACTACAAGATTGAGGTGGCCTTCGACCAGATGGACCCGCGCTTCAAGAGCGGCCTCACGGCCAATCTCACGATCGAGACGCTCAAAAAAGAGAACGTCGTCATACTGCCGCAGACGGCCTTGATCGAGAACGACCAGGGGACCTTCGCCGAGAAGATGGAGAACGGCCAGCCCGTCCAGGTGCCGGTCACGCTCGGCGTCCGCGACGAGAACGGGAACGCCGAAGTGCTCTCGGGCATTAGTGAAGGTGACCAGGTGGTGAACATCGGCTTGAATCCGTAATGCTTTCCGTCACCGATCTCGAAAAGACCTACCGGAACGAAGGCACTGAAACGCAGGCCCTCGTCGGCCTCTCTTTCAACATCAATAAGGGGGAGTTTGTAGCCATCATGGGCCCTTCCGGTTCCGGCAAGTCCACCTTGCTCCATATTCTGGGGTTTTTGGACCGACCGACCGGCGGCGAGTACGTCTTCAGCGGCAAGAAGATGGACGAACTCTCGGACGAGGAGCTCGCGCGGGTGCGCAATAAGGAAATGGGCTTCATCTTCCAGGATTTCAACCTCTTGGGTCACGCCACGGTCTACGAAAATGTCGAACTGCCGCTCCTTTATTCCACGAGCACGCCGCCCGAGAAGCGCCGGATGCTCGTCGAAGGAGCCGTCACTGCCGTCGGCCTCGCGGAGAAGCTCAAGGTGGAGGCCGGCAACCTTTCGGGCGGCCAAAAGCAGCGGGTCGCGATCGCCCGAGCGCTCGTGACCGGACCGACCGTGATCTTCGCGGACGAGCCGACCGGTAACCTGGACTCGCATTCCGGCGCCCAGGTGATGGAGATCTTGCGCGACCTCAACAAGGGCGGCCACACCGTCATCCTCGTGACCCACGAGACCTACACCGCCGAGTTCGCGAACCGCATCCTGCGGCTCAAGGACGGCCTCCTCGAAAGCGATGAGCCGATCATTAAGCGACGCGACACTTTCTTCAAATGACCTTCAAGGACATTTTGCACACTGGTCTCCGAAGTGTCCGCCACGCACGGATGCGCTCCTTTCTCACCATTTTGGGCATCGTGATTGGCATCTCCTCGGTCATCATCCTGATGTCCGTGGGCACCTCCGCCCAAGACCTGATTTTCAACGAGGTGCAGAGCATCGGTTCCGACCTCATCTTCGTCATCCCCGGTGCGACCCTGTCCTCGCGCTTTTCCGCCCCGGCCTCGGCCTTCGGCGTCGTGACGAAGACCCTGGTGCAGAAGGACGTCGACTCCCTGGAAAGGGAACCTTCGATCGTCGCCGTCGCGCCGGCGGTCTACGGGCAGGGAACGATCGTCTACGGCAACAACAACGTCACCATCTCCTATCAGGGCGTGACGGCCGATTTCTTCCCGATGCGGAACTTCAAGGTCGCCTCTGGCCGGCTCTTCAATGTGACGGACGTCCAGGGCGGGAACCGCGTCGTCGTCCTGGGGAGCAAGATCGCGAAGACGCTCTTCAATGATTTTAATCCCGTAGGCAAGTACGTCCGCCTGGCGAATACCCCGCTCCAGGTCATCGGCGTCTTGGGCAGCCAAGGGGTCGGCCCCGGTGGCGTCGATCAGGACCAGATCGCCCTCGTGCCGATCACGGTCGCCCAGAACCAGCTGATCGGCATCAACTACTTCAACATGGTGACGATCCAAGCGAACGCCACCTACAATATGGATTTCGTGAAATCGCGGGTCGTCTCCGATCTGCGCCAGAGCCACAGCATCACTGACCCGACGAAGGACGACTTCACGGTGGAGACCCAGCAGGACGCCCTTTCCATTTTGGGCAACATCACCTCCATCATGACCGTCTTTCTCGCGGCCATCGCCTCCATCTCGCTCCTCGTGGGCGGCATCGGCATCATGAACATCATGCTCGTCTCGGTCGTGGAGCGGACGCGGGAGATCGGCCTGCGGAAGGCCGTGGGCGCAACGAACAGCGACATCCTGAAGCAGTTCCTATTGGAATCGATGCTCCTGACCTTCCTCGGAGGAGCGATCGGCATCGCCTTGGGGGCGCTCGTCGACGTTTTGGTCTATCTGGTCCTCAAGGCCGTTCTCTCGACCGGATGGGTCTTCGCCTTGCCGCTCTCGGCCGTCATCCTCGGAGCCGGCGTCTCGATGGCGATCGGCATCATCTTCGGCTTCTATCCGGCGCGCCAAGCGGCGAGAAAAAGCCCCATTGAAGCCTTGCACTATGAATGATTCATATAGGGGTACCACCTTGCTTTTTTAAGGAAAGTTATGGCATAATAATCTTATGTTCGAAAAGCTGGAATTCTGGCTTTTTATCTTTCTGGCTTTCGCGCTCCTCTACGTCGGATACGTTCAGGTGCACGGCTGAAAAGGAAAAAGACCGGAACAAAAAATCGCGCCTTAAGCGCGAGTTTTTGTTTTCAGAGAGACCTTCTTCTTTGACGTCGGTCTGACCGGCGGTTTCTCGGTAGCCGCGGGCGGTTTCGTCTCGAAGGCGTTCTTCTCGAAGGCCGCGACCACGCTCTGCGGAATCTCGCCGTTAAAGGGAATGAATATTTTGACCCAATCTTCGATCGGCGTCACTTGGATGTTCAAGCCGGACTTAGTTGTCTCCTTTTCGAGCGCGTCCGCGAGACCATTCATCTTCTCCTTCTTTACCAACCCCAGGAAGTGAGTGGTCAGGAATTCAAAATAACCATTGGGCTGACGCCAGACAGGGTTGCCTTTTTTGTCCTTCGGCGCTTCCGAGGCTATCGCCGGCAAACCTCCGACGAGCTTGTCCGCCTTTCCGTTCTCATCGCTTCGGACGTATATAATCCGACCTAGATTGCTCTTATTGGCTACGCTCGTCCCTTTTTCCAGGAATTCCCGCGATTTCGTGATGCTCTCTTTCTGTTTGTCGATGATGCTCTTGCCGCGCGCGTCCTTTTCATCCATGCGGTATTTAGCGATCATCTCCGGCGAGAGCTTGGCGGCGGCGCGGATGAACAACTGTTCCCGCATTTCTTTTTTGGATCCGGCGAAATCCCTCGGATCGAATTTCACGTCGGCCGTCATCTCCTTGAGCATCGCCGTGAGCGTCTCGGTATCCAATAGCCGATTGATCTTGAAAAGGGTGATATCATTTTCGTCGTAGAAATTCCGTTTTGCGCCCTCGAGCCATTCGCCGCGCTCCACGATCTCGGTGAACGTGAATGGAGGCAACAGATCTCTTTTCCCCTCTGCGCTCAAACGATTGTAGCGTCCCATGCGGCGCAGCGTGTCGAAGACGGCCATCGTCGGACTTTCCAGCTGGCCGTTCGGACCGTTAGAAACTATCAAGCTTTTTTTCAGAAGATTCTTGGGAAGTTCGTTCTCCCTGCCCGCTTCGTAAAATCTGATCTGGCTTTCGTCCTTGGCGACACCGGCCTTCTCGAGGGCCATCTTTTGAAGCCCGAAGCTGATGCCTCCCGGATTGGCTATTTTCGATTCGTGGCGCCGGAAATCATACCGAACGTACCCGGGGAAAAGGAAGTTCTCGTAGCGTCGGTCGAACGTTTCGCGCAGTCGGTCCTGAAATATGCGGTCTCTGCGGAACGGTTCGTAGTCCATCAATGGGTCCACGATCTTTTCTTTGAGATAATAGAGCTGGGAGGCCTCTGGGTTGTCAGTGAGGTCCTCTTCTATCTCTCGACGGGTTTCGACGGCGCCGAGGCGCGTGGCCTCGGATCTGCCGTGGACCATCACGTCGAACTGGAAGCCGATATTGCGGTCCTCGTTCTCCTGATGCTCCGTGATCGCCTCGATCTCCTCCGGCGTCGGCGTTTCCTGATTGAACGATGGTTCGGGGAAGCGCTCTTTCATACTGTCCACTATAGGCCGCTGGCGCTCCTCGGTCAAAGTGGTAGAATGCAAATATGTTAGACCTATTGAACAGCAACGGTTGGTTGTGGTATGTGTTGATGCTTTGGGTCCTGCCTTGGAAGGGTGTCGCCCTTTGGAAGGCGGCCCGCCGGAGGGACTTATGGTGGTTCATCATCCTCCTCATCGTGAACACGCTCGCGATCTTGGAGATCCTCTACATTTTCATCTGGAACAAGCGCCCCCTTAAGGCGCCTGCCTCGGAAGCCAAGACGGAAGAGTAGCCGCCAATGAAAGGACTTTTTGTTTCCTTGATGGCGCTCATTGTCTTCCTTTTAGGCGTCTATTTCTTGTTCGGCGGACTGCTCCGCCGTTTTTCCTGATGAACATCGGCTTATGATCTCAATAAGACGGATTTACGACAAAAGCGCCCCGCGAGGCGGTTACCGCGTCCTGGTGGACCGGCTTTGGCCGCGGGGCGTCTCCAAAAAAGAGGCCAAGCTGGACCTTTGGTCCAAGGAGATCGCCCCGATGGAAGGATTGCGGAAATGGTTCGGTCACGCGCCGGCGAAATGGCCGGCCTTCCGCAAGAAATATATCGCGGAGCTCAAGGGAAACCTGATGATGGTGGAGTTACTGCGGGCCAAGTTGGCGGGGGAAAAGAGCGTCACGTTGCTTTTCGCCGCGGAGGACGAGAAACGGAACAACGCCGTCGTCCTCAAGGAGTTCCTGAAGAGCGGCCCGCGCTTCAGGCCCAAACCCGCGCACTTGAAGGTCGGCTCGATCGCTCCGGAGATCGAACTGCCGGACCAAAACGGGGAATGGCACAAGCTTTCCTACCATCGGGGCGGTTGGGTTCTCGTTTATTTCTATCCCAAAGACGACACGCCGGGGTGCACCAAAGAAGCATGCCTGATCCGCGACTACTTCCCGGATTTTCGGAAACTGAAGGCCAAGGTCTTCGGCGTAAGCGTCGATTCCGTCCTAAGCCACGCCAAATTCGCCAAGAAGTACAAATTACCCTTTACGCTTCTCGCGGATGAGGGAAAGCTCGCCGTTCGGGCCTACGGCGTTTGGGGCAAGAAAAAGTTTATGGGGCGCGTTTACGAGGGAACGCTCCGCACCTCCTTCCTCATTGATCCCAAAGGCAAGATCCGGAAGATCTACCGGAACGTGAATCCGGCCATCCATGCCTCCGAAGTTCTCTCCGACCTCCAAAAAATTATCGAGGTTCAACCTCGATAATTTTCCATGGTTAAAACGTACGAAGTTAAAATCTACGGCCGGGTGCAGGGCGTGAATTTCAGGAGGAGCGCCGCTTGGCGCGCCGGGAGGCTCGGCGTCGTCGGTTTCATCCGGAATGAACCGGACGGAGGCGTCTTCATCGAAGTGGAAGGGGACGAAGAGCGGCTCCAAAAGTTCCTCAACTGGTGCAAGAAGGGATCACTCATCGCGCGCGTGGACCGCATCGACGTGGTGGAGATAGCGACAAAAGAATACAAAGAGTTTAGGATAGAAAGATAGCAGATGCCCAACGGTCAGCGGATCAGAAATCTCTATAATCCCGATTCGGACGAGCCCTACAAGGTGAGTCGTTCCAAGATCGAGTTCTTCACGGAGTGTCCGCGGTGCTTTTATTTGGACCTGCGATTGGGCGTCGGGCGCCCCTCGCTACCCGGTTTCGCCTTGAACAGCGCCGTGGACGCGCTTCTCAAGAGAGAGTTCGACATCCACCGGGCGGAAGGGACGACCCATCCGCTGATGAAGGCCTACGGCATCGACGCGGTACCTCTCGCGCATGATTCGATAAGCGAGTGGCGCAACAACTTCAAGGGCATCCAGTTCTACCACGCGCCGACCGGCTTCGTTGTCTTCGGCGCGGTGGACGACATCTGGGTGAACCCGAAGGGCGAGGTCATCGTCGTGGATTACAAGGCGACGAGCACTTCGGCGACGCTCACCTTGGAGACCGAATACCGCCAGGCCTACAAGCGTCAGCTCGAGATCTACCAGTGGCTTTTGCAACAGAACGGCTTCAAAGTGGCGAAGACCGCCTACATCGTCTACGCGAACGGCGACAAAGACAAAAAAGCCTTCGACGGCAAGTTGGAGTTCAACATCGAGGTGCTCGCCCACGAGGGGAAGACGGAGTGGGTGGAACCGACGCTTCTCAAGATGAAGAAGTGCCTTGCGGGCAAATTGCCTGAAGCTACGCCCGGTTGCGAATACTGCGAGTACCGGGCGATGGCCTCTAAATACGAGAATTAAAGATTATGGATCTATCCGGCGAATTAAAGAACGTCGTCAAGGGAGACGTGATGAGCGACGAGGTGACGCTCGGCAAGTACAGCGAGGACTACTCGATCTTCAAGGTGAAGCCGCAGGTCGTGGTCTTTCCGAAGGACGAAGCGGACGTCGAGACGCTAGCGAAGTTCGCCGTAGAGAAGAAGAGAAAAGGCGAGAGCATTTCCTTGACCGGCCGGTCGGCGGGGACGGATATGTCCGGCGGGCCATTGAACGACTCCGTCATCGTGGAGTTCACGAAATATTTCAATCACGTTAAAGAGATCGGCATTGATTACGCCCTGGTCCAACCGGGCGTCTATTTCCGCGATTTTGAAAAGAAGCTCCAGGAAAAGAATTTGCTCTATCCGGCCTATCCGGCCTCCAAGGACCTCTGCGCTCTTGGGGGAATGGTGAACAACAACTCCGGCGGCGAGCTCACCCTCCAGTACGGCAAGACCGAGAATTACGTGGAGGAGGTGAACATCGTCCTCGGGGACGGCGAAGTGCACAACTTGAAGCCGCTTTCGGGCGAGGCGCTCAAAAAGAAGCTCGCCGAGAAAAGCTTTGAGGGCGAGATCTACCGCAAGCTCTATAAATTAATAGAGGATAACTACGAAGCGATAATGGCCGCCAAGCCGAAGGTCACCAAGAACTCCGCCGGCTATTATCTCTGGAACGTCTGGAACAAAAAAACCTTCGACATCACGAAGCTCATCGTCGGTTCGCAGGGGACCTTCGGGCTTTTGACCTCCGCTAAGCTCCGCCTCGTACCCGCGCCGAAGTTCACGCGCCTCGTCGTCATCTTCGCGAAGACGCTCGCGCCGGTACCGGCGCTCGTGAACGACCTTCTGGCGCTCCGGCCGGAAAGCATCGAGTCGTACGACGACAAGACCTTGGGTCTCGCGATGCGCTTCTTCCCGGCAATGCTGAAACTGATGAAGGGCGGCCTCTTCGAACTGCTCTTTGAATTTCTGCCGGAGATAGGGATGCTCGTGAGGGGAGGCGGGATGCCGAAGATGGTGCTTTTGGTGTCGGTCGCGGCCGATGACGAAGGCGCGTTGGAGCGGAAGGCGGGCGAGATAATGGCCGCCGCAAAGAAATATCGGCTCTTGGCCAGGAACGTCAGAAGCGACGCGGAAGCTCAGGAGTACTGGACTATTCGCCGACAGAGCTTCAACCTGCTCCACAGCCACGTAAAGGGGATGGACGCGGCTCCCTTCATCGATGACATCATCGTGGAGCCGAAGTACATGCCCGAGGTCTTGCCGGCAGTGAACGCGATCTTGGACAGGTACAAGGACAAGCTCATCTACACGATCGCCGGGCACCCGGGGAACGGCAACTTCCACATCATCCCGCTAGTGCATTTGAACGATCCGGGAACGAGGAAATTGATTCCGGAGGTGACGGAGGAGGTCTACAAACTGGTCTTGAAATACGGCGGCTCCATCACGGCCGAGCACAATGACGGCCTCATCCGGACGCCCTATCTCAAGGAAATGTACGGCGAGAAGATCGTTGCGCTCTTTGCCGAGACGAAGAAGATATTCGATCCCTTGGGTATCTTCAATCCGGGGAAGAAAGTGGGGGCGACGCTCCGGTACGCCGCAGAGCACATCAAATAGGCAATATCCCGGCATCCCGAAAAAGTGTGCGCTCCGGGCCGCTAGGTCAAGTCTTACCCACTTTTTCAGAATACCGGGATGTTTTTTTGCGGCTCAAGCAGCGTAGAGATATGGGAATATAAAACAAAAACCCTCTCACATGCGGTGAGAGGGGATAATGCTTTTGCGATAAGGGGGTGTCCTTTCAATGACGGGGAAGAGGGTCCCCTTATTCCACGTTATCTTGCCTCCGTCCAGAACGATCTTGGCGCTTTTCTCGTGAAAATCGGCGAAGAGGATCGGGCAATAAATATGACCGTTGCCCTCATCAAGGCCATCTCTCTTCTTGATGATCGAACCGATGACGGCGATGACGACCGGTTTTTCGGTCCAGACCACGGGTTTTTCACAGAGATGAAGGGTTTCGATGGTATTCCCGTTGTTCAGCCGATCGCGGCTGAGTGCCTCTTTGATCTCCGCGGTCGTTGCGTCAATGTCGTTCGTCACGAAATGGATCCTGACCGAAAGCACGTCGCATTTGGCGGCGCTCAACGGGAAATCGTCATCCGTCAAATTGAACGGTTCGTATTGCCCGGCGAATTCCTCGACGTGCCGGCGGTAATCGATCATTATCGGGTCGTTGATCACGATCATTTCCGGGATGGTCAACTTGACCATCTTTTTGGTTTCCATGTTCACTGTATCCACAGCTACCTCCTTATGTTTATAAACGTACAGCTCGCTTGGATAATAAGACAAAAGGGGGTAGCAAGTCAACACTGTTACGCGATCGGCCGTTTTTCGTTAAACTGATTGTGATGGATATAAGGAAAGCGATCTTCGTCTTGGTCATATTCTGCGGTCTTAGCGCGGCCGGTTTCGCTTCGGCCGCCGCCCTTCAAGTCAGCATTTCGAACGCCTATCCCATCCAAGGCGACACCATCCTCGTCGGTGTTGCGGGGAGCGCGAGTATGCCCCAAACGGCGGTCTTGGGCACCGAGACGGCCAACTTCTTCCCGTTCGGCGGCAAATCCGTTGCGGCCATCGGTTTCAAGGTGACGGCCCCGACCGGCTGGCAGCAGATCTCCGTCCATTTCGCCGACGGGGCGACCGTGACCAGATGGATAGACGTTTTGAAAAAGAAGATCACGGTCGAGAACTTCGCCATTCCGCCCAGTTTAGGGGTGACGCCGACGCAATTGGTGCAGAGTTTGACGGATGAGAACGCGACACTGAACGCGATCCTAGGGACCGTGACGCCCCAGACGTACATCACCCGCGGTTTCGGATTGCCTCTCGCGAACAACCGCTACGTCACGGACGTTTATGGCGTCCTGCGGAAGACTGGCGACCAGGAGATCTGGCACCTCGGGACGGACTTCGCCGCCGCTTCGGGGAGCACCGTCGCGGCGATGAACTCCGGCGTCGTGCGATTCGCCTCGAGCACCTTTTCTTACGGCAACACGGTCATCGTGGACCACGGCGAAGGGATCTATTCGATGTACCTCCATATGAGCAAGATCCTCGCCGCGGTGGGGCAGGCGGTGAAGCAGGGGCAGGTACTGGGCCTCGTGGGTGACACCGGGTTTTCGACCGGCGAGCACCTCCATATCTCGATCAAGGTGAACGGCGTCTCGGTGGACCCGCTTCGGTTCGTGGGGATCTTCAAGTGACGCTTGACCTTTCGGCAGGGCGGTGGGAAAATAGTATCAGTACGGATAGATCATTTATTCATCGATCATCCAAAAAAGGAGGTAACATGCTGCTCGGTTCGTTTGAAATCGGCTTTACCGGCAGGAAGAAGTCCCTGCCGGCTCCGGACGTTAATTATTCCTTACTGAACGGGAACACGTATCCCGACGAATATCTATTTGACGGTGTTGATGGACTGGCATTAACCCCATATATTAGACACAAAGGTCGAAGATAATATAACCTTGTGTCATGAAGAAAACATACCGCATCGCTCCCGAGGTGAAGGAGCAGATATTGAAGAGGATCAAGGAAGAAGGCATACCGGTCGCTCAGGCTGCCAAAGAACACGGTCTCAATCCCGCCACCATATACAACTGGCTGGGACGAGGAGTGAAAGGCAACCCCACCATTGGTGAACTCGTTCGTCTCAAGCGCCAGAACGATGAGCTTCTCGCTCTCGTGGGCGAGCTCACTCTTGCCTCCTCCCGGACTCAAAAAAAGCGTTGATCAAGAAGCAGAAGAAGACGAAGCGAGCACTGGCCCGTGAGCTTGGTATTTCGAGATCGAGTCTGTACTACGCCTCAAAGCAAATACCAAAGGATTGGGAACTCAAAACAAAGATAGAGGAGGTGCTCTCGAAGGATCCGAGCTACGGCTACCCGAGAGTGGCGCTCGCTCTTCATGTGAACCGGAAGAGAGCTCAGAGAGTGATGAGACTCTTCGGGATAAAGGCATATCGGAGAAGAGGAAGAAAGCCAAGAAAAATGGGCGTGGCGAGAACCCCGTACCCAAATCTCCTCAAAACCAATTATCCGAGATTTCCCAATGACATCTGGGTGGCAGACTTCACGTACATTCCGTATCAGGGAAAGTTCCTGTATCTGGCGACCGTACTAGATCTCTTCACGAGAGAGATTGTGGGCTCCGCGGTGATGAATGTTCATTCAGTGCCATTGATTCTTCAAGCTTTCTTCTCTGCGGTGGAGTTCCATCCCAGGCCGAACATCTTTCATTCGGACAACGGAAGAGAATATGGATCCAAGGTCTTTGAAGGAACTCTCATGGAGTTTGGCATCCGGATATCCCGGAGCGCAAAAGCCTCTCCCTGGGAAAACGGATACCAAGAGTCTTTCTATGACAAATTCAAAGTGGACCTGGGAGACCCGGAGAGATTCAAGACGTTGGGAGAACTGGTCTATGAGATTCATCGCCTTGTCTGGCATTACAATCACCAGAGGATTCATTCCATCCTCAAGATGCCACCACTCTTATTCGCAGAACGTTACCAAAAACTTGTCGAAAAAGTGTCTTAACTTTGGGGGTATTGCCACTGCTCCCAAGCGGAAACGGCGTCTTTATTGAAAATATCATCGACTTCGAACGCGGCCTGGATGACTAGGATGTAAGGGACGTAGCCCAGAATGCCGAAGGTGACCTCGCGGCCGTCGATTTTCCTCTTCTCCTCGCCGATCGAGACGAGATGGGGGACGGAGGAGGGGAAATAGTGCGGTCCGCTCTTTACGGTCGGCGTGCGGAAAACGCTGCCGCGGATAGCCTTCGGCACTTCGCCGAGGACCAAGGTGGTGAGCTGGTTCTTCATATATTGCCTTCTATTTTTTCTTATTATACACTAAAGTCCGTGATCGCCCGACAAAGATTAGCGGCTATTCTGGTCTTCTTGGTCCTCCTCGCGATAGGAGCGGCCATTTTTGATTACGATCCGGTCTGGACGCAGATCAGTTCCTTCCGCAAGTGGACGCTCGGGCTGGACCTCGCGGGCGGCAGCTTGCTGACCTACGATATCGACCTCTCGAAGGTCCCGGCGGCCGACCAAACTTCCGTGGTCTCCGGCCTCCGCGATGTCATCGAAAAGCGCGTTAACCTCTTCGGCGTGAGCGAACCTCGGGTCTACACGGAGCAGAGCGCGGGCGAGACGCGCCTCGTCGTGGAACTCGCGGGCGTCAAGGACGTCGCGGACGCCATCAAGGAGATCGGCGCGACGCCGTTTTTGGATTTCCGCGAGGTCGTAATGTCAACCTCCACGCCCGCCGCGACCTCGACCCTCTTAGCCTCTTCGACCGACGCCGGCTACAGCTTCATCCTCACGCCGCTTAACGGCCGGTACGTCATCGGTGCCCAAGTGACGCTCGATCAGTACACCCGGCAACCGCAGGTCGCCATCGAGTTCAACAACGATGGTGCGAAGCTTTTCGGCGAAATCACGACGCGGAACGTCGGCAAACCGCTTGCCATCTTTTTGGACGGCCAACTCATTGAGATGCCGACCGTCCAAGAGGCCATCACCGGCGGCAAGGCCGTTATCACCGGCAACTTCACGCTCGCGACCGCCCAGACGCTCGCCGAGCGCTTCAACGCCGGGGCGTTGCCCGCGCCGATCACCCTCGTGAACCAGCAGACCGTCTCGTCCGATTTCGGCGCGAACGCCTTGGACCGCGCGGTCTTCGCCGGGCTCCTCGGGACGCTCGCCGTGATGCTCTTTATGATAATCTACTACCGCAAGTTTGGCCTTTTCGCCGCCGCGGCGCTTTTGATGTACATCGCTCTCACCCTCGCCGTCTTCAAGATTGTGCCGGTCACGATGTCCCTTTCGGGCATCGCCGGTTTCATCCTTTCGATCGGCATGGCCGTGGACGCGAACGTCCTGGTCTTCGAGCGCACCAAAGAGGAGATCCGCAAGGGATTAAGCCACTACTCGGCGGTTGAGGAGGGCTTCAAACGGGCCTGGACATCCATTCGCGACTCAAATGTTTCAACGATGATAACCGCAGCCGTTCTTTACTACGGTACCTCGAGCTTCGTCCAAGGCTTCGCTCTCACGCTCTTCCTCGGCGTCGTAATGTCGATGTTCTCGGCCATCACCATCACCCGAACGATGATGCGGGTCTTCTACGGCCGGAGCGAAGATAAACCAAATGCTAAATAACACCCTTAAGTACAAAAATTACTTCCTCGGATTTTCCGCGACGCTCGTCATCGCTGCTTGGGTCTGCATCGCCGTCTTCGGCCTCCGGCCCGGTATCGACCTCAAAGGCGGAACGGAATGGCAGTTTTCGGTCGCAAAGAGCGGCGTGACCGCCGCCGATGTCCAGAACGTCATCACCGCGGCGGGGCAGGAGAAGAACGTCCAGGTCACGGCCGAAGCCGACGGCAGCTTCCTCGTGAAGCTCCCGGCCGTGAGCGAAGAGGAACACCAAGCTGACCTCGCGGCGCTCCAAAGCGCCTTCGGCGGCGTCGACGAGAAGAACTTTTCGAGCATCGGTCCAGCGATTGGCGCGGAGCTCGCAGTCAAGTCCGAATGGGCCATCTTCTTCGTCCTCGTCGCCATCTCCTTTTACATCGCCTATGCCTTCCGCAAGGTCTCGCAGCCGAAGTCGTGGAAGTACGGCTTGGTGACCCTCGCGACCCTCGTCCACGACGTTTCGATCCCGGCCGGGCTCCTCGCCGTCCTCGGCGTCTTGAAGGGGGTGGAGATAGACTCGAACTTCATCGTCGCTCTCCTCGTCGTGATGGGCTTCTCGGTCCACGACACGATCGTCGTCTTCGACCGCATCCGCGAGAACGTCATGCTCCACCGCGGTAAAAAGACCGGCTTTTATGAGATCGTGAACATGAGCGTCGAAGAGACCTTCGCCCGGTCGGTGAACACTTCCCTCACGCTCTTCCTCGTCCTTTTGGCCCTCATTTTCTTCGGTCCGCCATCGCTTTTCTACTTCGTCCTCACCATCCTCGTCGGGACGATCTTCGGCACCTATTCCTCCATCTTCGTGGCCAGTCCGCTCCTCTACCTTTGGCAAAGGAAACATGAAGGGTAGGAGGATTAGCCCTCTTCGGGAGTTGCGGTATGGTGTGGGGGGGTTGACGCTAAAAAAGGCTTGTGCTAGTATTTAAATCAATTGGTTATGGCTAAGGACACGCAAAACATCGACCAGCTTTTGGAAGGCCTTTTCGCCGATTTCACGCCCAAGCAGCGCCGGGTTTTGACCGGCCGTTTCGGTTTGAAGAGCGGCGCCCACCAGACGCTCCAGGCGATCGGCGACGAGCTCAAGATCACGCGGGAAAGGGTCCGCCAGATCGAGGAACAGGCGATGAAGAAGATCGCGAAGCGGGTGGAGAAGGAGGCCAATTGGATATTGGAGGCCGCCGAGAAGCATCTGCGGACCTCGGGCGGCGTGCGCCGCGATGACGTCTTCCTAAAAGAGATGGTCCACAACCTGCATCTGCCCTCGAGCGTGAAGTTCCCGGAGCGGAAACTTTCCTTCCTTTTCATCGTGGCCAAAAAGCCCGAGCTTGCGAAGGAGACCGACGAGATGAACGGTTACTGGTTCATCGACGAGAAGGCCAAGACCAAGTTCCAGGATTTCATCAAGGAGGTCCACAATTTCCTCAAGTCCTCCCGGAAGGAAGAGGTCTTGAACAAGAAGTCCTACCAGACCTATTGCAAGAACCTGGTCTCCTATCATCTGCTTTCCATCCCGAAGTTCTTCGGTACGAACGTCTTCGGAGATTTCGGCCTCAAGGACTGGCCGGAGATCGAGCCTAAGACCATCCGCGACAAGGTCTATTTGGTCCTCCGCAAGCACGAGGCCCCGCTCCACTTCGAGCACATCGCGAACTACATCGCGAAGTACGGCTTGGACAAAAAACCGGCGCACGTCCAGACGGTGCACAACGAACTCATCAAGGACGATCGCTTCGTTCTCGTGGGCCGCGGCATCTACGCTTTGAAGGAGCACGGCTTCGAGAAGGGGACGGTCCGCGAGGTCATCGCGCGGCTCCTCAAAAAGCACGGATCACTTAGCTCCACGGAGGTCGTGAAGCTCGTGAACGAGCAGCGCTGGCTCAAGGAGAACACCATCCTTTTGAACCTCCAGAACCGCCGGTACTTCCGCCGCACCCAAAACGGCCGGTACGAGATAAGAGAGGCATAATCAGGCCCGACGAATTACTTATGAACCCGCGCCAAAGGCGCGGGTTTGGTTTAACCAAGGCAGTTATTGACTCAGCTATTACGAAAGAAGTATCCTTATGCCGGTTCGATAAAAACGGAGGAATTATGTCATCGAAGAATAAGGACGAAGTCTTAAGGGACATCAAAGCCCATCCTGAAAATCACCAGCATAATTTTATGGGATTGCAGCAATGTTGCACCATCGACAATGCTATCAATTTAGAACTGATGGAAGCCCATTCAAAGTTTGCGAGCACCGGTACAAATGGTGGGGTCGAATGTGATGTCACTGAAGGCCCCTGCGCTTGTGGCGCTTGGCATTAAACTCGACTAGGTGACGTAAGTTTAAGAGATGGTTCGATCAGGCCATCTCTTTTTATTTCTCTATCTCCGGCACATAAATAACACCATTCAATCTCTCCACCACGGTTCTAACGTCGTCCACAGTGCGGAGCTGACGATGATTGACTAACGCCGCCATAAGGTGGTATTTTATTATCAGTAATAAGTTTCACAAAATAAACCAAGAAAGCAGGCGCGAGTTGAAAGATCTTAATGCAATTTCCCAAAAAACTGGCATATCCGTAGCCAGCCTAAAAAAAGCACTCAGTATTCCGATGGAGCCGTGTCCCGCAAAAACTGTCGATGAAGCCAAGAAAATTTATGATCTCGCCCAGAGTGGTAGCGAGGAGGAAAAGACAGCGTTTGCAAAATGGAATGAGCTTTCCATGGGGGAGGTTGATGCTGCAAAAACCGTCTGTGAAATACGGAAGGCCTACCAGGACTCTCCTGATGATAGCGAGGCAAGGAAAGCAGCGCATGCAAAATGGGACGTACTTTCCTTGAAGGAAGTTGATACCGCAAAGACCGTCGATGAAGTAATGGTTGCCTTACAGAATGCCCCACACAGTGACAGTAAGGCAAAAAAGGAGGCAATCATCAAAATCTACGAACTTTTTTGAACACCGATTTCAAATCTCTTGTAGGAGAAATAATCCCCACCATAGCTAGAGAGTTATGGTGGTTTTTTATCGCAATCGCGAACAGAGACCTGCTCCGGCTGGCGAGAATGGTGGTCCGAACATCGGCTAGCGTGCGGAGCTGAGCAAAAGAAAAAGCCCATTGAACGAATCAATAAGGGCCTTTTCTGTTAATGGTCCTAATCGGTACGCTCTACACAAACCCTTTATAAAGCAGGATCAAACCTAGGACGAACGCAACGATTCCGCCGAAAATAAGTATACCGTCCTTATTGGCCCACCTGTACAGTGAAACGGAGGAATTCGGGAAGAGAAGAAGAAAGCCCCCTTTTATTACAGTTAGCCAGCCGAGAACCGTGATTAACAATGACAGCAAACCGGAGGTCCAGATATTATTTAGCACGACAATCACGGCACCCATGGCTAGAATGAGAAAGCCCCACAACCACAAGAATCCTCGGTCCTGAACAGTCTTTTCAAGGGCGGCGGCCACACTCTTTCTGTCCATAACTACCGATAGGCCCATTACCGCGAGAAGAATCCCTAGAAATTGGGCAATAGCGATGGAGGTATTCATTTATTTATATCCACAACTACTATAAGATCGACCTTTTGAGCTATTATAACTCTTTAAGGGTAGTTGCGTCGTCCTCGCAATGGGTTTGAAACTGCACCTTAAAAATGTACAATAAGTATTGAATACGCTTTTGCCCTATGTTCGGCGACCTAGCCAAGGAAATAGCTACGTTTTTCGAGGAGCTTTTTAGCCGCGAAGAGACGTGGGCGATCCTCTTCATTGCGGGCGTCGCCGGCGCGATCGCGGTGCCCTTCATCGGTTTGAGCGCGCTCCTCAAGGCGCTCTTGGATTTCTTGGGCCTCACCTGGTGGTTATGGCTCTTTTTGCTTTTGTTCTTCACTTGGCGGTCGCTGTGGGTTTACTGGAGGAACGAGGTCTTCAAGGGCAAGATCGAGTACGCTTTTCTTGAGCTCCGCGTCCCGCGGGTGATGGAAAAGAGCCCGCAGGCGATGGAGCAAGTCCTCGCGACCTTGAGCTCCCTCCGCAACACGGCGGACACCATCAAAGACAAGTACATCGACGGCATGGTCACCCGCTGGTACTCGCTCGAGATGGTCTCCTTCGGCGGCGAGGTGCACCTTTTCATTCGGTGCCCGAAGGACCTGGTGCAGGTCGTCGAGGCCGCCTTTTTCGGCTACTACCCGGATATGGACATCCTCGAAGCGACGGACTATGTGCCGAACCTACCAAAGACGCTTGAGGAGATCGAGGGGCGCGACCTCGACTTCTGGGGGACGGAGATGATCCTGGACAAAGAAGACGCCTACCCGATAAAGAGCTACAAATATTTCGAAAGTGAGGCGGAGGAAAAACAGTTCGACCCGATCTCGGCCTTCTTGGAAATCCTCGGCAAGGTCCAGAAGGACGAGACCCTGGGGATCCAGTTGCTCCTCGAGCCCGGCGATCCGAAGTGGAAGGACGAATGGGAGGACCTCTTAAACGAGCTCAAGAAAAAAAAGACCGCGCCCGCGGCGCCCGGCGAGACGGCCGATTTTTCGGCCCTGATGCGTTCACCCGGCGAGACGGACGTGCTGAAGGCCGTCGAGATGAACCTTTCGAAGCCCGCCTTCAAGACGCTTATCCGCTGGGTCTACCTCGCGCCCAAGACCACGTTCTACAAGAGTTTGACGCGGGGCGGCATCGCTTCCGCCTTCAACCAATACAGCGCCTTGAATATGAATTTTTTCAGGTCCAACCGCGACGTTGCGACCTCGACCGATCTGTGGCGGAAGCCCTACCTCTTCGCTAAGAGCCGCCTTGCGATGCGGAAGCGCCGGATGCTCTTCAACTTCCTGCATCGCGAGCTCCCGCCGCAGACCGAGATGGGGCATTTCGTCGCCTCGACGCCTTTCACTCGGACGAAGAAGACCAAGCGCTATCACCTGAACCTCGAAAGCGTCGCTTCGCTCTTCCACTTGCCGACGGGCGTGGTTCTCACCGCGCCGCACCTGCCGCGGATGGAGAGCCGTAAGACGGGGCCGCCGGCGGGACTGCCGATCTACGGCGGGGAAGAAGAGATCCAAAAATACACCTAGCAGATGTCCTCTTTTCTTAATCCGATACTGGGAACGATCATCGGCTTGCCGTGGGTCGGCTTTTACGACCTCTCACGGGTGATCTTCATCATTTTGGACGTCATTCTCGTTTTCGCTCTGATCTACACCTACCGCCGGGCGCTCGAGGTCCGGCCGCAGAATTGGTTCTACGGTTCGGCGGAACCGCGGGAGGGGCACCAGCACGCCTTCGACGTGCCGCGCTACCGCGCCCATTGGGACGGCATCTTGGCCCACGCCGAGGACGCTCCGCCGCAATCTTTGACCTTGGCCGTAATCGCCGCCGATAATCTGGTGGACGACGCCTTGAAGGAAGTGGGCCTCGCGGGCGAGCACATGGCTGACCGCTTGGAACAGCTCCACCGATCGGATCTGCCGAGCTTGGACGACCTCTGGCGGGCGCACCGGATCCGGAACGACCTGGTCCACACCGTCGGCTTCACGCTCACGCCGAACGAGACGCGGGAAGTGCTGGGCGTTTACGAGAAGTTCCTATTGGAGCTCGGAGCGCTGGAGTAAAAAATGGCCAACAACATCCGGGAAACTAAGATCCAGTCGGTGAAGCTCGCCCCGCCGCCGCCGGGACTCCCGGTCTACGGCCGGGTGGGAAGCCGGGAGGTCTCGTTCATCGGCCGGACGAACTATGTCGCGGCCTTGGAGGAAAAGAAGTTCATTTTCGGCATTAAACGCTCGGATCGCCTCCACCATGTTTACGTCATCGGTAAGAGCGGTGTCGGGAAATCGAAGCTCTTGGAAGTTATGGCGCGCCAGGATATCGCCTCGGGCGAGGGCATTCTCTTCTTGGATCATCACGGCGAGCTCGTCTCGTCCATTTTGGATTTCATTCCGGAAGAGCGCGTCAACGACGTCACCGTCGTGGATTTTTCGGACAGAAACTCGCCGCTCGTGTGGAATCCGCTTGCGGACGTGCCCGCTCCGGTCCGCCATCAGTTCGCCCAAAGTTTCGTTGAGATAATGATGAAGCAGTTCGACGGCAACTGGACCTTGCACATGGAGCACCTTTCGAGAATGCTCGCCCTCGCTCTTTTGGAGCGGCCGGAAGCGAACTTAAACGGCATGATCTTAATGCTATCGGACGGCGCTTTCCGGGCCGAAACGGCCGCGCGCCTCACCGATGAGGCCGTGCGCCATTTTTGGGTTTCGGAATTCGACCTCTGGAAAGAAAAATACGAATCGGAAGCGGTCCTGCCTCTTACGAACAAGCTTTCTCAATTCCTTCGCTATCCGTTCCTTGAGCCCGTGTTCCGGTCGGCGGCGAACAAACTTGATCTTGCGAAGCTCGTGGAAGGAAAGAAGATCGTGCTCGTGAACCTCGCGCGGGAGAAGATAGGCGAGGCGAACGCGGATTTTCTGGGGCTTCTTTGGATCGCCAAACTCAAGCAGATCGGTATGATGCGGGAGGATGGAAGCGCGGCCAAGACCTTTTACGTTTATCTGGACGAGTTCAATCATTTCGTGACGTCGACCTTTCAAAACCTTCTCGGTGAGGCAGGTCGTTTCGGTTTCGCGCTCACGCTGGCTCATCAGTACATCGGCCAGTTGGCCGACGGTTTCATTGCCGCCATCTTCGCGAACGTGGGGACACTCATCGTTTTTAGGGTGAGCGGTGAGGACGCCGCAAAGCTCGAATCGGAGATGGACCCGGTCTTTAAGGCCCGGGACATGATCAATTTGGGCACGCGCCAGTTCTACATCCGGATGATCATCGACGGCGAGACCTACGACCCGTTCTCGGCGGAGGTCTTGAAGGTCCTGCCGCCGACGCATTCTTCACTCCGGGCAAGGGTCTTGGAGAACACGCGGAACCAATTCGGGTTATAATGATAAGCACTAATGGCTGATTTCGAAGAGAGAGAAAAAGACGTGGTTTATTTCGGCAAGACCGATTTCCGGAACACCAACCGGCTTTTCGGCATCAAGCGCCGCGACCGGCGGCAGCATATGTACGTCATCGGTAAGACCGGCACCGGCAAGTCGGCGATGCTCAACAATCTCATCGTCCAGGACGTCGCGAACGGCGAGGGTTTGTGCGTCGTGGACCCCCACGGAGAATTGGTGGAGGGACTCCTCCAGAAGATCCCGGAGGAGCGGGTGAAGGACGTCATCTACTTCAACCCCGCCGACCCGGATTTCCACATCGGCTTCAACGTGCTCGAGCTCCCGGACCCGAAGTACAAGCATTTGGCGGCCTCGGGGCTCATGAGCATCTTTACCAAGATCTGGTCCGGCGTCTGGAGCGCCCGGATGGAATACATTCTGAACAACTCGATCCTCGCGCTCCTCGACACGCCCGGTTCCACCCTCCTCGGCATCACCCGGCTCCTTGTCGACAAGGAGTACCGCCAGAAGATCATCGCGAACATCAAGGACCCGGTCGTGAAGGCCTTTTGGCTGAACGAATACGAGGAATGGAAGGACCAGTTCCGGAACGAGGCCATCGCTCCGATCCAGAACAAGGTCGGCCAGTTCCTTTCGACCGCGATGGTCCGGAACATCGTGGGGCAGGCCAAGAGCACCATCGACATCTTCGACATAATGAACAGCGGGAAGATCTTCCTCGTGAACGTCGCCAAAGGCCGCATCGGCGAGGACAATTCGGCGCTTTTGGGCGCCATGCTCATCACGAAGATCCAGCTCGCTGCGATGGAGCGCGTCCGGGTGCCCGAGGACGAGCGGATAGATTTCTATCTTTACGTCGACGAGTTCCAGAACTTCGCCACCGATTCATTCGCCAACATCTTGTCCGAGGCCCGCAAGTACCGGCTGGACCTCACCTTGGCCCACCAGTACATCGGCCAACTCGTGACGGACGTTTCAACCAAGGTCCGCGATGCCGTCTTCGGCAACGTCGGCACGATGATCTCTTTCCGGGTCGGGGCGACCGATGCCGAATTTTTGGAAAAGGAGTTCGAGCCGGAGTTCCTGGCTCAGGATATGGTGAACCTGCCGAACTACCACGTCTATTTGAAATTGATGGTGGACGGCGTGACGAGCCGACCCTTTTCGGCGGTGACGCTGCCGCCCTTCAAGGTGACCTCTTCCGAAAAAACCGTCTCCGAGATAATCGAATTCTCGCGCAAGCATTACGCCCGCCCGCGCTATGTGGTGGAGGAGGAGATCAGTTCTTGGGCCGGCGTTATGGGCGAGAGCGGCGGTGGAGGCGGGGGTGGGGGATTCCCGGTCGTCTGTTCCTCCTGCGGCAAGGAAACGACCGTGCCCTTCGAGCCCCAACCTGGCCGGCCGGTCTACTGCCGCGATTGCCTCGCGAAGATCAAGGCGGGAGAGCTGAAACCGGTTTGGGTAAAGCCGGGGACCTCCGCCACAAAACCCGTCCGCCCCGCGCCTACCGGCGAGCTGGCCGGCTTGGGCATAGAGTTCGAATCCGCGCCGCAGACGCCGATGGCCGCGAAGGAGAGCGGACCAACACCAAACGCCCACCAACCCATCAAACGCAAGCCTTTCTTCAGGCGCGAAGCGCCGAAGCCGCCGCCGGCGCCGACGTACGAAGAAGAAACCCCGACTCACCCAGCGTCCGGCGCCGTTCCTTTGAGCGCCTTGGCACCGAAGACGGAGAGCAAGAATTTGAGGCGCGAACCGGAGGAAGGAGAAAGCATCGACGAGCTCCGCACCTCCCTCAAAGAAGCCCTCTCCAAGATCGAAAAAGAAGGAAGCTGAACTTCCGTTGGGAAATTCAGCTTCCGGACATTCCCATCCGTCGTTAAAAAAGGCCTTTTAGGCCTTTTCTATCCGTTCAACGTATTCGCCGGTCGCGGTATTAACTCTAACGATATCGCCTTCGTTGATGAAAAGGGGAGCATTCACCTTCGCGCCCGTCTCCAAAATCACGACCTTCCCGCCGCCCGAGGCCGTGTCGCCCTTGATGGCCGGCGGCGCTTCGGTCACCTTAAGATCCATCTTGATGGGCAGTTCGATGTTGATGATCTTTTCCCCAAATTTGTAGGCGGTGACCTCCGTGTTGTTCTTCAGGAACTTGGCTGCTTCGCCAATCGTGTCGGCGGGGATGGAAAAGCGGTTCTTCGGATTGCCCTTTTCGTTGAACCAGTACTCGCCGCGGCTCTCGTAAACGAAGTTGACCGGCGTCATGTCAATCTCCGCCTCCACGTAATCCTCGTTCTGGTGGGCGGCGTATTCCTGCGTCTTGCCGCTCACGAGATTGATGATCTTGAGTTGCATCACCGGTTTCCTCTGCTGCATCCGGATGAAGGCAGATTCCAAGACCTTGAAAGGAGCGCCGTCCTTAAGGAAGATCGTCCCGACTTTTAGTTCGTTGTATGATAACCTTGCCATAGCGTTCACTATTCTATTGAAAATCCACTAGAATTTCAAGATAATGCCTCGGCGATGATACATAAGACTAAAAAGGTGTTTGTCGGCATGAGCGGAGGAGTCGATAGTTCCGTCGCCGCTTATCTGCTCGAAAAACAGGGTTACGACGTGACCGGCGTTTTTCTGCGCTCATACAACTTGGATGGCTGCGCCGAACGCGATGCCGAGGACGCCCGCCGGGTGGCCGAGCAGATCGGCATTCCTTTCTATGTCTTCGACTGTGAAAAGGAGTACAAGGATAAGGTGGTGGACTATATGGTGAAAGGCTACGCCGCCGGTGAGACGCCAAATCCGGACGTGATGTGCAATAAGGAGATAAAGTTTGGGCTCTTTTACGACAAGGCGCTCACGATGGGGGCCGACTACGTGGCGACCGGACACTACGTAATTCTTCGCCGGAATTCTCTCTTTGAAGCGAGGGATAAAAATAAAGATCAGTCCTACTTTTTGTGGACATTAACGCAGGTGCAGCTCGCGCATTGCTTGTTCCCGATAGGGAAATACACGAAGCCCGAGGTGCGAGAGATCGCGCGCAAGGCCGGGCTCCCGACGGCCGAGAAAAAGGACTCGCAGGGCATCTGCTTTTTAGGGCAGGTGTCGCTCGAAGATTTCCTCAAGGATTACATCAAGCCGATGCCGGGAGAGGTATTGACGGTAGATGGGCATAGGATCGGCGACCACGCCGGTGCCGCTTTCTACACCATCGGCCAGCGTCACGGACTGAATCTGGGAATGACGAACAAAGAATTGGGGATACGCGGCGCGAAGACGACGAAACCATATTATGTCGCGGAGAAAGATATCGCGACGAACACCGTCGTCGTCGCTGAGGGCGACGACAACCCAGCTCTTTTTCGGAAGGAAGTGAAGCTCGCCGACGTCAATTTTATCAGCCCGAAGACTGATGCAACTCTCCGTGCGAATAAAAATATGAACGTTATGGCGCGGGTCAGATACAGACAGCCACTTACAGAAGCGATTTTGTCTTACGGCGCCGATTTCCTTTCCATCAAGTTCAGTCAGCCGGTCAAATTCGTGGCCAAGGGTCAGTCAGCCGTTTTTTATTCGAAGGAAGGAGAAATGCTGGGTGGAGGAGTCATTTGTTGACAACGTTCGCGGGGGATAATCGTGGTATACTTTATACATGACCATAGCATCAGTTCTAGTGGTGTTACAGATGGCGATTTCACTGCTTTCGATGGCTAGTGCTCCGGGAGTCCCCGCCAATATCCTCCAAGAAGCCCAGTCATTCGCCGCCCAAGCGATGACTCTTGCCACACAAGCATTAGAACAATCCCCTGACACGCAATTAGGTTCAATCCCCAGCACTTCTCCGGTTTCGAGTGACGTAAGCACTTCGGGGATAGCGGTGAACTACACTCCTCCAGTCCAGAACACGCTTGGATCGGGGATGGGAACCGTGGTTGAGTCCGCTCCAGCTCCAACTTCCACGCCAATAACAAGTTGTACAATCACTGGAACTTATAATGGGCCGAATCGAGACGATTTTTCCAAAAACATGAATGAAATGACGAGAGTTATGGATAGAGAAATGTATGTTTCATTCACATATACCCTCAATGGTGAACCAACTTCTACACCTGTATACATAAGCGGAGATGACACACCTCAGATTATTTCTCCTTCCCAGTCAAATACGCTCCTTAGAAATCTTTATGTGTTAAGGATAGGAGATGCTGTCTGTGAAGCTCGTTGGGCGAACAATTGGTTGTCTCAAGACATGATGCCTGTCACCTCGCTGTCTCAAGGCATCACGCCTGCTAGTGGCGAAACTACGGTCGGTTTCTGACCGGTATCAAACCCGCACCTCCTCTGGCGGCCAGTTTCGTTATGAGTCCCGGCACGGCTCCAGTCGCGCCCGTGACCAATTTTCTTCCCACCGCTTCGGGATTGGCGAAAGTCCTCACTGCGGCACTTCTTGCCATGTTCAAAAGGAATTACGTACTTCGTAATGCTCGTCTTTTTCAACGGAATACCCTCACTCCAGAAAATCGCTACAAGGCGGTTTTTTAACGATGTTCCGTTTCTCCTACCATTAATGATTTAGAGTTGTTGTAATAATTACGTTGAGACAGCAATACACAAATCCGTCTCGTGTTTCATTTGTCTCACTGGAGTTTGGCATGCTAGAATAACCTATATTATATATGCGTACTCTTGCGCGCGAACTGCCGGAGAGGGAGGGGAAAGAAGCCGAATTGATTGGCTGGGTGGACACGCGCCGCAATCACGGCAAACTCATCTTTATCGACCTGCGTGACAGAAGCGGCATTACCCAGGTAGTCTTCACGCCGAAGGATAAGGATCTGCACGGCCTGGCGGAAAATCTCCGGCCAGAATGGGTAGTAAAAGTAACCGGCACAGTCGGCAAGCGTCCGGCCGGTATGGAAAATCCTAAGATCCCTGGAGGCCATCACGAGATGCAGGCAACTGGCTTGGAAATCTTGGCTGAGGCCAAAACACCCCCATTCGACGTCACGGGAGACGGCCGTGAAATAGGTGAGGACACGCGGATGCAGTACCGCTATCTGGACCTGCGCCGACCACGCCTCCAGAAGAACCTTCGCCATCGGGCGGCTGTCATAAAACACATCCGAGATTTCCTCTCGGAACGCGATTTCACGGATATTGAGACGCCGGTCCTCGGCCGCTCGACTCCGGAGGGCGCGCGCGACTATCTCGTGCCGGCCCGTATTCATCCCGGTAAGTTCTATGCCCTCCCCCAGGCGCCCCAGCAGTACAAGCAGCTCTTCATGGTGGCGGGGCTCGAGCGCTATTTCCAGATCGCCCGGTGCTTCCGCGACGAGGATACGAGAGGCGACCGCCAGCCGGAATTCACCCAGCTCGACCTCGAAATGAGCTTCGTCGAGCGCGAAGATGTGATGAAATTGAACGAGGAGCTTTTGATAAGCATCGTCAAGACGTTATATCCGGAAAAGAAGATCCAGGAAATTCCCTTTCCGCGCCTGACATATAAGGAAGTAATGGAAAAGTACGGCGCCGACCGGCCGGATCTGCGGAAAGACAAGAACGACTCGAACCTTTTGGCTTTCTGCTGGATCGTGGACTTCCCGTTCTTCGAGAAAACCGATGGTGGTTGGACCTTCACGCATAATCCTTTCTCAGCCCCAAAGCCGGAATATATGAATGACCTCTTGGCACATAAGAACATCCCCAAAATTCTCACATCACAATACGATGTCGCCTTGAATGGCTGGGAGATCGGCGGGGGAAGCATCCGGAACCATGATTCCAAAGCGCTCAAAGCAGTCCTCCGGATAATCGGTTACGAAGACCCGAAGGAGAACTTCGGCCATATGCTCGAGGCCTTCGAATATGGGGCGCCACCGCACGGCGGCATCGCTTGGGGGCTGGACCGCCTCGTGATGATATTGGAGAACGAGCCGAACATCCGCGAGGTCATTGCCTTCCCGAAAACGGGGGACGGCCGGGACCTGATGACGGGCGCCCCGGCGGAGGTGAGCCCGAAGCAGCTCAAGGAACTTCACATCAAGACGGAAAAGTAGATCTATGGAGAATCAGCATCTTCACGAAGTGGCCATCACGGCCATAATCGTCAAAGATGGAAAATTCCTAATAACCCGCCGCTCGCCGAAAAAAAAGCGCTTTCCGGGGAAATGGACGGTGCCGGGAGGAAAGATGGAGACGAGCGACTATTTGAAGTTGCCGAAGGACACCGAGTTCTATTGGTACAACGTTCTGGAAAAGACGTTGCGCCGGGAGGTAAAGGAAGAAGTCGGTATAGATATTGACAACATAGAATACGTCACGAGTTTAGCGACGGTTCATAATGACGGCAGTCCATCCTTGGTCATTTCGTGTGTCGCCGATTATGCCGGTGGCGATATCACACTTCAATTAGATGAGTCTGATGAACACGCTTGGGTGGATTTAGATGAAGCGAAGGGTTATGATCTGCTGGATGGGATTTACGACGAGTTAATTATGGCCGAAAAGAAACGCAAAGGCGAAAAAGTTGAATGGAAAAGATTTAATAAAAAATGAACACGTCAAAACAAAGAACATTAGTGATCATTAAACCGGATGGGGTGCAACGCAATTTGATTGGCGAAATAGTTCACCGCATTGAGCGTACCGGTTTGAAGCTCGTGGCCATGAAATTAATGGTCGCGACGCCCGAGCAAGGACTGGCTCACTACGGCAAAAACGACGAGTGGCTAAATGCTAAGGGAGCGAGGCGGATCGAGCAAATGAAAGCCGCTGGGAAGCCAGTGACAAAAGCGCCAAAAGATTATGGCATGGACATAGTGAACGCGAACGTGAAATTCATCATTGCCGGACCTATCGTTCCGATGATCTGGGAGGGAAACGAGGCGGTCGGCGTGGTCAAAAAGATAGTGGGTACGACGGAACCGCTCACTTCAGATGTCGGTACCATAAGAGGGGACCTGACCATAGATTCCTATGACCTATCAGATAACGACGAACGATGTGTCAGAAATTTGGTTCATTGCACGAGTGATCCGGAAGAAACGGAGCGGGAGGTGGCGATTTGGTTCAAACCCGGGGAAATAGTGAACTATAAGCACATCAACGAGCGGATGCTCTACGATGTGAATTTAGAGGGTATCTTGGAATAAGTGGCTGGAAGCTGGTGAATTTGTCGTGAAAATTGCCTGGAACGTTTTAAAATGTTCCGGGCGTGATTTTTAGGGTATCTTGTCAACTTTTTATCCACCGTTCCAGTTTCATGTTCCCAGGGCGGGTTTATAATTATATTGTCCCGCCAGTAAGATTCCGGATTACTTAAAGATTACAGGGACGCCTCTATAGGCCGATTTCATTGAGGATCAAGTTTTACTTTTTCTTCACCACAACCGACCTGCGGCGACCCACTTGGACTTATCCAGGATGAATCTTCAGGCGGGGCTTTGTTAGCCCCCATCGGCGTTCGCTTATGGGGTTTAACAATGCCACGTTTTTTGTTATATTGAACCCACCTTAAGAGAGGGAGATGAATATCTTGCCATTGGTTTTAGTCGCGGCTTTGGTGGACAGCTTTCAGCCCTGCGCCTTTTCCGTTTTGCTCCTCACCATCGGATTTCTTTTCAGTTTAGGCAAGGAACGCAGCGGCATCTTGAAGATCGGCGGCGCTTACATCTTCGGCATCTTTCTCGCTTACGTCACGATCGGCCTCGGTATCCTCGGGGCCTTGAGCGCCTTCGGAATGCCGAACTTCGCGGCGAAGATCGGTGCTTCACTCCTCATCCTCGCCGGTGCGATCGAGCTCTTGAACGTCTACGTTCCTGCCTTCCCGATCAAACTGAAGATACCGCAGGGAGCGCACAACCGGATTGCCGCCTTGATGGCCAAGGCCTCGGTACCAATGGGCTTCGTCCTCGGCGCCGCGGTCGGCCTCTTCGAGTTCCCGTGCGCTGGCGGTCCGTACCTGATGATCCTCGGGCTCCTGCACGATACGGCGACGCGCTTCGAAGGTCTCGGCTACCTTTTGCTCTACAATCTGGTCTTCGTATTGCCGCTCATCGTGATCCTCCTCGTCGCGAGCAGTCCGCTCTTGCTCGGGAAGGTGCAAAGATGGCGCAAAGAGAACAGCGGGAGTTTCAGGTTGTGGACGGGGATAGTGATGATATTATTGGGTTTAGTGATATTCTTAATCTAAGATGCAAAAGCTGGACTTTGAGGAGTTGAAAAAGAAGATCGCCCAGATGAAGGAAAAGGGCGAATTGGACCTCTCGCTCGGGGAGGATTTGAGCTTAGCGGTCGCGAACCTGGTGAGCTTGGAGGAGCATTTCTTCTTCACTTCGGAGAAGACGAAGAAGGATGATTACCTGGACTGGCTCCATACCGTCCGCGAGATGCGCAAGGAGCTTTTGAAGCGCCTGATGCCGGAGAACGAGGGCGAAACGTGGTGCATCTCCAAGCACCTACTCGGCACGATGTACCGCCTGATGGAGGTCGGGACGAAGTTCGAAGGCGCGGGCTCACGGGAGGATGCGAAGAAGATGTTCGGCTACGCCTACGAGCTCTACACGATCTTCTGGGCCCTGCGGCTCAAAATATTGGACGCATCGGACCTGAAGAAAAAGGACGACAAGGTCGGCGACAAACCTTGGAGTTTCGAGGATATTGTGGAAAAACTCGTGGACTGCTGCGACGAAGGACAATAGAACATGAGATCCCACAAAAACAAGATACTTTTGATCGCAATTGCCGTAGCCATCGTGCTGATCATCGGCGCTTTGTGGTACGCTTCCGCCCCGAAACAGGCGCCGGTCTCGGTGAACGCCTTGGATTCCTTCGCGAAATGCCTTGCGCAAAAAGGCCTAGTGATGTACGGCGCCTACTGGTGCCCGCACTGTCAGAACCAGAAAGCGCTCTTCGGCGATTCGTTCCAATACGTGAACTACGTTGAGTGCACGCAGGAGGTTCAAAAATGCACCGCGGCCGGCATTGAAGGATTCCCAACCTGGATTACCTCCGACGGGCAGAAGCTGGTGGGAGAACAGACCTTGGAAACGCTCTCGCAGGTCAGCGGTTGCGCGCTGTCGACGACGAACTGACGAACATAAAGTTTGGAAGTTGAACTTCCTAAGGAAGTTCAACTTCTTTGTTTTGGCGCTATAATTAAGAGCAATGGGAGGCAAGATCAAGAACTTCAAGGAACTGGCGACGACGCCGACGCGGGAAGCGGCCCTCAATATCGCCGAGGCGGGGCTTGCGGCCATCGATACCAAGAAGGCGCTTGCGGAGAGGGTCAAGTTCTCCGGCGGCGCTTTTTCGATTGACGGCGAGAATTTCGACTTGAGCGGCTTCGAGCGAATCTTCGTCGTCGGCGTCGGAAAGTGCGCCTTGGAGGCCGGCGCAGCGCTCGAGGAGGTCTTGGGCGAAAAACTCTCCGGCGGCATCGTTTTGGACGTCCACCGGGGGAGTTTGAAGAAGATCACAGCGTATGCCGGCACTCACCCCTTCCCGACGCAGGCGAACGTCGATGCGACGAGTGCCATCATCCGGCTTCTTTCCTCCCTCACGGCAAAGGACTTCGTCGTCTTCGTCGTTTCCGGAGGCGGGTCCACTCTCCTTTGCCAACCCCAGAACATGGTTTGCGTCCAAGAAGGGGAGATATTGAAAGCTCTGTTCCAGAAAGGCGCGACGATTCAGGAGATAAACACGCTCCGCAAACACCTTTCGCTCGCTCGCGGCGGACATCTTGCCGCTTATGCCTACCCCGCCTCATCGATCGCCCTCATCTTTTCCGACGTCCCCGGTGACGACATCGGTTTCATCGCTTCTGGCCCGACGGTGAAGGATGGGACGACCGTGGATGAAGTGCGGGCGATCGTTCAGAAATATGACCTCGAAAAGGCGACTGGGTTAAAGATCGATCCGCTCAAGACGCCGAAAGAGGACAAATATTTCGAAAAGGTGAAGAATATCGTCTTCGTTTCGAATGAGACCGCCCTCGTCGCAATGACCGCGGAGGCGAAAAGGGCCGGCTTGCGACCGGAGGTCAGGACCAGTTTGCTTACCGGCGAGGCCAAGGAAGTGGGCGCCCGGATCGCCGGGGAGATAAGCGAGGCCTTGCCGGAAGCGGCGTATCTTTACGGCGGCGAGACGACTGTGACGGTCTTGGGCAAGGGTCGCGGGGGACGGGATCAGGAGTTGGCCTTGGCGGCGCTCGAAAGATTGGCCGGCGACGCGCTCCTCCTCGCGCTCGCCTCGGACGGCCGCGACAACGGGGAATATGCCGGCGCGATCTGTGATACAATGACGAAAGAAAAGGCCGCCACGTTCGGCCTCAAGCCGGAGGGGTTTTTATCCCGAAACGGTTCCTCGGAATTTTTCGAAAAAGTCGGGGGGCTTTTGATGACGGGAGACACCGGATCGAACGTATCGGACCTCGTGATAGCCATTAAGAACAGCCGAGCATAATGTCGATAAGATCAAAAAAATTCGTTCTTTGGTTCAAGGACATCACGATTAAGGACGTGCCCCTCGTCGGCGGCAAGAACGCCTCGACGGGCGAGATGATCAGGTTTTTGGAACCGCAGGGCGTGCGGATCCCGAACGGCTTCGTCGTGACGGCCGCCGCCTATTTTTATTTCCTCAAAAAGACCGGCTTGGACAGGTTCATCAAGAAGACGCTCAAGGGATTGGACGCGAAGAACCTCGGCGAGTTGGCGAAACGCGGCGAAGAGGTGCGGAAGGCCATCCGGGAGGCCAAGATGCCCTACGATCTGAAGCGCGTCATCGCCGCCTCGTACGCCAAGATGGAGAAGCAGTACGGCCGGAACGCCGACGTGGCCGTCCGTTCCTCGGCGACGGCGGAGGACCTGCCGGGCGCGAGCTTCGCCGGCGAGCACGAGACCTACCTCCACATTCGGGGAGTCGACGAAATGTTGCGCGCCGTTCAGGCCTCGATGGCCTCGCTCTTCACCGAGCGGGCGATCTCGTATCGCGCCGACAAAGGTTTCGACCATATGAAAGTGGCCCTTTCGGTCGGCATTCAAAAAATGGTGCGATCGGACCTGGGTTGCTCCGGCGTGATGTTCACCGTGGACACCGAGTCCGGCTTCCGGGACGTCGTCCTCATCAACGGTTCCTGGGGATTGGGCGAGATGATCGTTCAAGGGGAGGTGACGCCGGATGAATTTTTGGTTTACAAACCCAATTTGGCTGACGGGAAACTGAGACCGATTATCGACCGGAAGCTGGGGGTGAAGGAACGGAAGATGATCTACTCCGCGGACCGCGGCATCAAGAACACCAAGATCGTCCCGACGTCCGAACGCGAGCGCGCCTCTTTCGTCTTCTCCGAAAAGGAGGTCTTGGAGCTCGCCCGTTGGGGAGCGCTTATTGAGAAGCACTATTCGGCCAAGAACAAGAAATGGACGCCGATGGACATGGAGTGGGCCAAGGACGGCCGGACACGCGAGCTTTACATCGTCCAATCGCGCCCCGAGACGGTCCAAGCGAACCGCGATTTCTCGAAGATCAAGGAGTACGAACGGAAGGGGAACGGCAAACTCGTCACGCAGGGTTTCTCGGTCGGCTCAAGGATCGCGAGCGGCAAAGCGCGGGTCATTTTGAACGCCAAGGACATCGGCACTTTCAAACCCGGCGAGATCCTCGTGACGGGGATGACGAACCCGGATTGGGAGCCGATCATGAAGATCGCCGCGGCGATCGTGACCGACAAAGGCGGGCGCACCTCCCACGCCGCGATCGTTTCCCGCGAGCTGGGCATCCCGTGCGTCGTGGGGACGGAGAACGCGACTAGGAAGATCAAGACCGGCGCCGTGCTCACGGTGGACACGACGGGGACGGATGGTCTGGTCTTCGCAGGTGCTTTGAAGTTCAAGATAGAGGAAAGGGACGTGCGGAAGTTGCCGAAGCCGAAGGTGAAGGTGATGGTGAACATCGCAACGCCGGACTCGGCTTTCGAAAAGTCATTTTTGCCCGTGAAAGGCGTCGGCCTCGCCCGCGAGGAGTTCATCATCGCCGGCGCGATTGGCGTCCATCCGATGGCCCTCATCAACTTTGACAAGCTGAAGGACAAGAAGCTGAAGGGCGAGATCGAGCGGAAGATGATCGGCTGGAAAAGCCCGACGCAGTTCTACGTGGACAAGCTCGCTTACGGCATCGCGAAGATCGCCGCGGCCTTCCATCCTTACGACGTTATCGTGCGTTTCTCCGATTTCAAAACGAACGAGTATCGGACCCTTTTGGGCGGGGAGCTTTACGAGCCCAATGAGGAGAACCCGATGATCGGCTGGCGTGGCGCCTCGCGGTATTACAATCCGAAGTTCGCCCCGGCCTTCGTCTTGGAAGTGAAGGCGATGAAAAAGGTTCGCGATGAGATGGGGCTCAAGAACGTTGTGCCGATGATACCTTTCTGCCGCACCGCGGATGAGGGGAAGAAGGTGGTGGAAATAATGGCGAAGAACGGTCTGAAGAGACAAAAAACGACCCCTCGCTCCGCTCGGGGTGACAAAAATCTAAGGATCTTTGTCATGTGCGAGATACCGTCGAACGTAATCCTGGCCGGCAAGTTCTTGGATGTCTTCGACGGGATGAGCATCGGCTCCAACGACCTGACCCAGCTCACGGTCGGCATCGACCGCGACGGGAACGATATGATCCGTGGCATCACGAACGAGAACGACGAGGCGGTCAAAACCTTGATCCGGGAGGTCATCAAGGCCTGCAAGAGGAGGAAGAAGTACATCGGCATCTGCGGCCAGGCGCCGTCGGATTATCCGGATTTCGCCGCCTTTCTCTCCAAAGAGGGGATAGAAAGTATGTCCCTGAACCCCGATACCGTGATCAAAACCATCCTCAAGATAGCGCGGTAGGTTTTGGGATGGGCCGATCGACACCGCCTGGCCGGCGGTGCTATTATTTTAAGCGGTAGGAAATTAACATAAGGAGGTGTTATGCGACGAGCCGATTTCGATATCGATGAACTGATAAAATTGGTTGAAAATCCCGCCGCCGAAAAGAGATGTCTTTTCGTGAGGTCCCTCGGCTTTATTTACAGCGAAGGGGCGGGCGCCGAGAAAACGAAAGCCCGCCGTAAACTGATCGAATTGCTGGCTGACGGCGATGAAAGCGTGCGCTATCCGGCCTACTGGTCTCTCCGGGATGTGGCCAGTGATGCGGACAATGTAGCTGAAGTCGAAGCGGCGCTCAAGGCGTTCGAATCGAGGCCCCAGAACGCTGCGTTCGTGTCGGGTAAGCGTGGATGATGACTGTATGGAAGAAGTGGGTTCAGGACCGACCGTCGATCAATGCCGATGGCCGGTCCTTATTTTATGTTAAAATGGATTTTATGAAGAGGGATTATATACCCTTGATCGTAGTGGTGCTTCTAATCGTTGCAGTGTTCGTTGTGCGGTTCGGGGTCGGTGGCAATGAGGACACGTGGTTGTGCGAAGGCGGCCTTTGGGTGAAACACGGCCATCCGGCATCGCCGATGCCCTCGACCGCCTGCGGTAGGTCCGTTCCCACGACCCTACAGTTCAGCAAATGATTTCAATGGCCCTCGTCTTGAGGGCTTCCCCTTTTCCCCTAAATGGTAAGATAAGAGTGAAAGGTCGGAACATCGATTTTTTCTATGGCAAAGACAGTAATTCGCCGCGACGGTTCCAAAGAGCCGTTCGATGAGGGGAAGATCCGAAGGGCGATTGAGGCTTCGGCCCGCGAGGCGGGATTGCCGCCGGAGCGGATCACGGCCGTCGTGAACCAGGTCAGCAATGTCGTCCTGGCCTTTGCGGCGCCCAAGGAAGAGGTTTCGACGCTCGACATTCGCGCCAAGACCCTTTCGCTCCTGGACGAGGTCGAGCCGGCGGTCTCCGCGGCTTGGCGGCGGTTCGACAAGGCCCGCGGCCGGGCGTAGGTCGCGCTCCACTTGGCGCCGCATTCCACGGCGGATTTTTGATGTATAATTGAAATATGAAGATAGGTTTTTTCGAAGTGGAGGGCTGGGAGGAACCGATCGTGCGCCAGGCGCTCGTCGGTCACGAACTTTATTTCAGCAAGGAGAAGATAGAAGAAGACCATCTCCCGGCGCAGAAGGATTTTGAAATCATCTCCATTTTCGTGGATTCCAGGATCACAGCGAAGGTTTTGGAGGCCTTCCCGAATTTGAAGCTGATCACGACCAATTCCACCGGCTTCGAGCACATCGACGTCGCCGCCTGCAAGACGAATGGCGTGCGCGTGACCTACGTGCCCGGCTACGGCAACAACACCGTCGCCGAATTCGCTTTCGGTCTCATTTTGAACCTGACGCGCCACATCTATCAGGCGATCGACAATTTGAAGGAACGCGATTCCTTCTCGCTTGAAGGGCTGCGGGGCATCGACATCAAGGGGCGGACGATCGGCGTCATCGGCACGGGCCGCATCGGCAAAGAGGTCGTGAAGATCGCGAAGGGCTTCGGGATGAATGTCGTGGCCTACGACCCGTATCCGGACACCACCGCCGCGTCCTCGCTCAGCTTCACCTATCTGCCACTCAAAGACCTCTTGCCCCAATCCGACGTCGTTACGCTCCATTGCCCTTTGAACGACGGGACGCGCCACATTTTGAACATGGACAACATCGGTCTCATCAAAAAGGGCGCCTATCTCGTGAACACCGCCCGGGGCGGCCTCGTTGAGACCGGCGCTTTGGTCTGGGCCCTCGAGAACAATATCCTCGCCGGCGCCGGTTTGGACGTTTTGGAGGAAGAGGGCGAAACCAAGGACGAGATGAAATTCCTCGGCGAAGCGAACCCCCACGAGGAGGTATTGCGGAATGTCCTCGCGAACCACGTCCTGATGAAGATGCCGAACGTCCTCATCACGCCGCACACCGCCTTCAACTCCGAAGAGGCCTTGAAGCGCATCTTGGGCACGACCTTGGAGAACATCGGCGGATTTTTGAGCAATAATTTGAACCCGAAGAACACTTTGGCATGAGGATAAAGGACGTCGTCGTCCGGGAGATCCTGGACACGCGGGGGGAGAAAACGATCGAGGTGGCCGTCGCTGACGAGGACCTGCGCTCTTTTTACGCGCAGATTCCTTCGGGCAAGAGCCGCGGCAAGAACGAAGCGGCGGTCCTCACGCCCGCCGCGGCGGAAGCGGCGGCGGCGAAGATAGAACGGGCCGTTCAAGGCCTTGACTTCGATACCATTGAGGCGCTTGACCGAAAGCTCATTGAGCTGGACGGCACGCCGGACAAAAAGAACTTGGGCGGGAACGTCCTTCTGGGCGTATCCCTGGCTTTCGCCCGCGCCCTGGCCTTCGAAAGGAAGGAGGAGCTTTGGCAGACATTTAACAAAGAGTTCTTCGGCGGTGAGAAGTTCGCGACTCGGCCGCTCATATTTTCCAATCTCGTGAACGGCGGCAAGCACGCCAAGGACAATCTGCCCATTCAGGAGTATATGGTCATCATCGCGCCGCGCGGCTCATACGTCAAAGGCGTCGGGAAGCTGATGAAATTCTACGAGGTCTTGGGCGAGATCCTTCGCCGCAAGACCGGTGAGGAAGAACTGCCTTTGGGCGACGAGGGCGGTTACGCCGTGGATTTCGACGAGGCCTTCGATCCGATCCAAACGATGCAGGATCTCATCGCCGAGCACAGCTTGGGCGGTGAGTTCAAGTTGGGACTGGACGCCGCGGCGAGCGGTTTTTACGGAAACGGGACTTACGACTTCGGGGGACTGAAACTGGATGCGGGAACATTGCGGAAGACCTATGCGGACTGGTTCTCTTGGGCGCCGGACCTTATGTCCATCGAAGACCCGTTCGATGAGGAGAGCGCCGCCGATTTCGCCTCTTTGCGGCAAGACCTCGGCGGTTTCGCCGAGGAGAAGTGGGTGGTGGGGGACGACCTCACGGTCACGAGCGAGGCGCTCATCAAAAAGTACGCCGCTTCGGGCGCGATAAACGCCGTTATCATCAAAGCTAACCAAGTCGGGACCTTGACCGAGACCTGTCGGGCGATGAAAGCGGCGGCGGCGCTCGGCGTGAAGCGCATCGTCTCGCACCGGTCGGGGGAGACGGAGGACAACTTCCTCATCCATATCGCCAAGGCCGGCGGCGCCGAGGGCGTGAAGATCGGCGCGCCCCACGAAAGCCGCATCGGCAAGTTCAACGAACTTCTGCGGCTCTATCCCGACTAGATCGATATGCCCGATAAGCTCAAAAAACTTGCGGTCTTTTTCGTCGTGTTCGGCGTTCTAGGGATCGCCGACGCTGGCTATCTGACGTATCTGCATTACGCTTCGGCCTCGCCTTTCTGTTCCGTTTTCAACCACTGCGACATCGTCCTCGCGAGTTCTTACGCCGTGGTCTTAGGCATACCGGTCGCCCTCATCGGTCTCGTCTATTACTTTTTGATCGCTGGCTTTTCGGCGGCGGCGCTTTTCAGGAATAACGTTTTATTTTTGAAACTAGCTGGCACTCTCGCGGCGCTCGGCTTTTTGGCCTCGCTCTGGTTCGTTGCCCTTCAGATCTTAGTCTTGAACTCCTTCTGCCTTTATTGTCTCTTTTCGGCCGCACTTTCTGCGGCGCTTTTCATTTGCGCCTTGATTCTTGCTAAGCGCCCTCGGCCTACCGTATGATAAGGTAGATGACCTCCGAGGACATCAGGAATAAATTCCTTGAATTCTTTAAAGAAAGGGGGCACGCGATCGTGCCATCCTCCTCTTTGATTCCCGACGATCCGTCGGTCCTCCTCACGACCGCCGGGATGCAGCAGTTCAAACCTTACTACACGGGCGATGCCGACCCGCTGAAGGATTTCGGCTCCAGAAACACCGCTTCGGTCCAGAAATGTTTCCGCACCTCGGACATCGACGAAGTGGGGGACGAAAGCCACTTGACGTTCTTCGAGATGCTCGGGAACTTCTCTTTTGGCGGCTATTTCAAGGAAAAGGCGATCGAGTACGGCTATGAACTCATCACCGGCAAGGATTGGATGGACCTCTCGATTGACCATGTGACGATCTTCGACCCGGCCAAGGTCCCGGCGGACGATTGGCGCAAAGGTGTGCCCTTCGACGCGGAATCTGAAAAGCTCTGGAAAAAATACGGTGTGAAGATCGAAAAGGACGGGACGGACGTCTTTTGGGGTCCGACGGGCAATGAAGGACCGTGCGGTCCGACGACGGAAATTTACGTGAAAAACGCGAATGGGAACGCGATCGAAGTTTGGAACATCGTCTTCAATGAATTTTATTGCGACAAGAATAGGAAACTGACACCGCTCAAGACGCCGGGCGTTGATACCGGAATGGGGCTGGAGCGCCTCGTAATGGCCGTCCAGAAAAAGCCGACGCTGTTTGAAACCGATTTGTTCACGCCGATAATTAGTCTATTGCCGGAAGAAATAGGAACTCGGACACGCAGAATTTTAAGTGACCATATCCGTGGCATCGCATTTTTAATCTCCGATGGCGTGCAACCATCAAATAAAGAAACGGGATACATACTCAGACGTCTCATACGACGCTCCCTAACCTATTTTTATCTTGCAAAACTAACCCCTATTTTTCCGGATTTATTTGGAAGCTTGGTTGATAATTACCATCCTTTTTACCCAGAGCTTAATAAAAACCTTATTTTAAAAGTAGTTGAGGAAGAAAGCAGTGAATTTCAGCGCCCGTTAAAACAGGGGCTAAAAGAAGTGGAACACCGACTTGCTATTGATAAGACTATATTAAGTGGTGAGAACCTAAATTCATCGGCGGAAATAAAAACATTAGCAAAAGGAACCAGAAATTTCAGCGCTGGTTTACTCGCTTTTGAACTTTCACAAAATATAGGCTTCCCTAGGGACATAAGCAGAGAGCTATTTGCTGCTGCTGGATATGATATTAAAGATTTTGACAGAGGTTTTAGCGCAAAGTTCGCCAGGCATCAGGAAATTTCCCGCGCGGGCGTGGAAAAGAAATTCGGCGGCCACGGGCTGATATTAGATACCGGGGAACTCAAGGCGGGGAGCGAGGATGAGCTCAAGAAAGTGACGCGCCTCCACACGGCGACCCACCTCTTGAATCAAGCTCTCCGCGAAGTGCTGGGGCCGGAAGTGAGCCAGCGCGGTTCGGACATCACGACCGAGCGGACACGCTTTGATTTCAACTTTGGCCGCAAAATGACGCCGGAAGAGCTCAAAAAAGCGGAGGAGATCGTGAACGAGAAAATAAGCGAAGATCTGCCGGTCAGTTTCAAGGAGATGCCGAAGACGGAGGCGGAAAAGACCGGCGCCCTGTATTTCTTCAAGGCGAAATATCCGGACGTGGTAAAGGTCTACTTCGTCGGTCGTTCGCTCGATTCGGCTTGGAGCAAGGAGTTCTGCGGCGGGCCGCACGTGACGCACACGGGCGAGATCGGAAAGTTCAAGATACTCAAAGAAGAAGCCAGCTCCGCGGGCGTGCGGCGCATCCGGGCAACGGTGGAATGAAGGTGAACAACATCTTCAAAAGGAACAAGGATAACTATCTTCTACTAGAGGAGCGCAACGGCGGATTTGACGTCACGCAGGCGGCGCTCGACGCCGAGCGCAAAAAGATCACGACCTTCGAGAGAAGGACGGTCAAAAATTTGAACGCCGTCCGCCGGAGATGGCGGAGACCGGCGAAGGTGATCTTCGCTCTCGGCGGCCGGAAGGCGGCAACGATTGAGAGCGTTTTGGATGTCCGGCGCGACGACCCCAGCGCCCGCATCGCGGAGGAGGAACTGGACCAGCTCGTCTTCAAGGGTCTTTGGGAATTTTTGAACCGGTACCGTTCTTGGGCGGGGAAGAAGCTCAAGGCGCCGGACGTGGACCTCATCCTCTCGGACATCCAAGTGCGCGACGTGGCGCTCGACCGCCGCCGGCTCTTCAACCCCGTCGGCTTCGACGGCCGGGAGATCTCCTTCCGCTTGCGCGGCACCTTCACCGTCCGTTCGGTCCTGCCGCTCACGGCCCGTTTCCGCTCCTGGGGCGAGGTCATCGTCCTCGAGAGCGGGAGCGTCCTCGGAGGTTCGGCGCCCGATGAGGACTATTGGTTCGTTCTGCCGGGTGAAGAGGGAACGCGGATTTACCGCCGCCGGATGGAAGAAAGCGCCTTCGCGGGTGAGATTCCGTGGAGTACGCGGTCGCTATCGGAAGGATTGAAGAAGGAACTTTCCCTGGACGACGCGGCCCTCGCCGAATTCGTCCGGCGCTACGAAGCGGGCGAGATCTCGGAGCGCTTTAAACGCCTCACGGAATCCTTTTTGAACGAAGGCTTGCGTTCCTTAGGCGAAGCCGTCCATAGTTTCACTTTCGGTAAAAGAAGTGGCGGCCGGCCGAAGGTCTATTTCCACATTCCTTCGCCTTTCACGCCTCGGCCAGATTGGCTGAAGCGCCTCGGGGGCGAATTCCTCCGCCTGGACGAACGACTGGAGCGGGAGAATTTTACGCTGGAGACAAAAAAGGACGCGGCGGGGTTTTCGCCCGTCCGGGACCAGACCACGCTCGCCTTGCTCCTTTATTCCTACGACGCACCGAAGTACAGCTTTCTGAACGGCGTTCTCCACCGCCGCGCCCGCTGGCTCATACCGAGCTTTTGAATTAAGATTTAGACGATGACCGGCGAAAAGAAGATATTTTTGGATAGAACCGACACCCTCCAGGTCGCGGTGGACAAAGTGCTCGCGGCCAAGGCCGAACGGGTCGTTTTGAACGTCCCGCGCCAATCGGTCCTGGGAGAATCCGTCCATAATTTCCAGATCTTGAAGCGCGAGAGCGAGACGGCCGGCAAGGAACTCACGATCGAGTCCATTGATGAGCACGTGCTGGAGCTGTCCGGCGTCGCGAAGATCGCGGCCAAGAATCCGATCTTCAAAACGAAGGAGCGGACGGTCATGGACATCATCCCCAAGCTCAAAACAGCCCCCGTGGAGCAAGTGAAGACGGTGCCGATTGAAGAGCCGATCGCAGAGGGACCGAAGCCGAGACGCGGGGGGTTATTCGCGCGCAAAGAGAGAGAACCGAAGGTCTCTTTCGAGGAAATTGAGCCGGCGATCGAGCCGGAGGAACCGGAAGAACTAGCCTCGGAACCGGAAAAGCCGGTTGCGCGGAGAAAGCGCAGCTTGCGCCTCGCCCTCACCCTCGCAATCTTCCTCGTCGTTTTGGGCGTCGGTTACGCCCTCGCAACCTTCGTCCTGCCGCACGCGACGATCACCCTCACCATCCAAAAGACGCCCTTCGACTTCAACGATACGATCTCCGTGAGCGCCAGCGCGACGACGCCGGTCGCTTCGGGCGCCGGCATCACCCTGCCCGGTGAGATGCAGACCGCGCAGAACAGTTTGGTGATGACCTTCCCCGCGACGGGGAGCGCGAACGTCTCCTCGAAAGCGGGCGGGATGCTCACCGTCTATAACGCCTACAGCTCCGCGGCTCAGACGCTCGTCGCCCAGACGCGCTTCGAGTCGCCCGACGGGAAGATCTTCAAGTCCACGAAGACAATCGTCGTGCCGGGGGCGAAGGTCACGAGCGGTGCGATCGTTCCTTCGTCCGTCGCCGTCGCTGTCCTCGCGGACGCGCCGGGCCCGGACTATAACGTCGGACCGAGCAGTCACTGGACCATCCCGGGTTTCCAAGGGACGCCGCGTTACGACAAGTTCTACGCCGACGCGACCGCGGCGATGACGGGCGGGGCGAGCGGAACGGTCGCGATCGCGACCAAGGATGACGTTACCGCCGCCGAAGCGAAGATCGAAGCCGCCCTCAAAGATTCCCTGACGGGCCAGATCGGCCTTCTGGGCGAGGATAAGTTCAAGGTCCTGCCCGGCGCCTCTTCTTTTACCATCACGAAAGAGAGCACGACCACGGTCGGTGCTGACGGCGGGTTCTCCGTTCTCGTCTCCGGCACGATGCGGGAAATGGTCTTCGACGAAGGGATGCTCAAAAGCGCCCTCATCTCCTCGGCCGGGGCCTCCTCAACGGCCGTCACGATCGACGAGCTGAAGTTCGATTACGGTTCGACGACCTTGGCTTTGGACAAAGGCCTGATGGCCTTTAAGCTCACCGGCGACCTGGTCTACGAACCATCGGTCGACGTCTCGAGCGTCAAAGGCGAGATCGCCGGACAGGACGAGGCCAGCTTGAAGACGATCGTTTTCGGCATCACCGGCCTCCAAAAGGCGAACATCTCCTTCTGGCCCTTCTGGGTGACGAAGGTCCCGGAGGACCAGACCAAGATCGAACTGAACCTCAATTAGTGCTTGACTTTAACTGAGCGTTTTCTTATGATACAACCTGTTTACTGATGGCTACGGACTCGCCCCTTTTGAAATTCGAGGGTTCGGTCGAAGAGGCCCTACCCGGGTTGCTGTTTCGCGTGAAGACCAATCTTGGCGGCGAGACGAAGACCGTTCTGGCGCACCTCGCCGGACGGCTCAAGATCAACCACATCCGGGTCATCCCGGGCGACCGGGTGCTCGTCGAGATGACCAATCCGACGGACTCGCGGGGCCGGATCGTGCGGCGTCTGTAAACTCATTATGAAGGTCAGGGCTTCGGTAAAAAAGATCTGCGCAGGTTGCAAGACCGTCCGCCGTAAAGGACGGCTTTACGTCATTTGCGCCAAGAACCCGAAGCACAAACAAAGACAGGGCTAACGGAAGATTTAAATATTTAAAGATATAAAGAAATGCGCGTCGCTGGGGTCAACATACCGGACAACAAGAAATTGGTCATCGCCTTGGGCTACATCTATGGCGTCGGCCGCTCGTCCGCCGCGGACATCTTAGAGGCGGTGAAGGTGAACGGTGAAAAGCGCGCCAAGGAGCTCACGCCGGAGGAGGTGAACAAGATCCAATCGTTTTTGGAAAAGAACTACAAAGTGGAAGGGGAACTCCGGCAGGTCATCAAGCAGAACGTGAACCGTTTGAAGGACATTAAGGCCTACCGCGGTTTGCGCCACATGCGCAAGCTCCCGGTCCGGGGCCAAAGGACGAAGACCAACTCCCGCACGGTGCGGGGCAACGTGAGGAAGACCGCGGGAAGCGGCAAGAGGAAGGTGGACCTCAAATAAACATGGGAAAACTTAAAGTCGCACAAAAGAAAGAGGAGAGCGTAAAGGAAAAGACCGCGCCCGAAAAGGCGCCGGCCAAGGTGGCCGCGCCGAAACAGCGCATCCTCGAGGGCCGCGTTTATATCCAGGCGACCTACAATAATACCCTGATGACCGTGACGGACAACGCCGGTCGGGTCATCACTTGGATGTCCGCTGGCTCTTTGGGTTTTTCCGGTCCCAAGAAGGCGACGCCCTTTGCCGCCTCTAAGGTGGCCGAAGCCATCGTCCAGAAGATCGAAAAGACCGGCCCCGCCTCCGTTGAGATCTACGTTCGCGGCGTGGGGAGCGGCCGCGATTCCGCCATCCGCTCGCTCGCGGCCAGGGGTTTGAACATCATCGCCATTAAGGACGTGACTCCCATCCCGCACAACGGCCCGAAGCCGGCCAAGACGCGGCGCGTTTAAAAATATGCAGAGCATCAAAGAAAAAAAGGAACGGTCGCTCGGCGTAAAACTTTTCATCAAAGCCGACCGTTGCAATTCGCCGAAATGCGTTACCGTCCGCCGGCCTTATAAGCCCGGCGTGCACGGCCAGGACCGCCGCCGCCAGCCCTCGGAGTACGGCCGCGAGCTCCGGGAGAAACAAAAGCTCCAAATCATCTACGGTTTGAACAACCGGCAGATGACGAACCTCTTCGACGGGAAGTCGCCCGCGGAGATAATGAAACGTCTCGAGTGCCGCTTGGATCGCGTCGTCTTCCTCTTGGGTCTTGCCAAGTCGCCCCGCATCGGCCGCCAGCTCGTTTCTCACGGCCACATCTTGGTCGACGGCCGTAAAGTGACAATCCCTTCCTATTATGTTAAGGTAGGGGATAAGATAGAGATCCGGCCCGAATCCCGCGCCTCCAAGCTCTTCGAGGACATTCAAATGCGCCTCAAGCAGTACGCGCCGCCCGCTTGGCTCAAACTCGACGCGGCGAACCTTAAAGGCGAATGCGTCGGGGAACCGGTCATCGAAGGGTCACTTCCTTTCGACATCAATTTGGTCGGTCAATTTTACGCCAGGTAAAAAGTTTTTATGAAATATACACACTTAAGCGAAGAAGTGGTCGCGAAAAAGGTATCGGAGAAAGGGAATCTCGGCGTTTTCCACGTCGAAGGCCTCTACCCGGGTTACGGCACGACCTTGGGGAACGCCATGCGGCGCGCCCTCCTTTCGTCCCTGCCGGGGGCGGCCATCACCCAGGTGAAGATCAAGGGGGTGGACCACGAATTCTCGACGCTCCCGGGAATGCAGGAGGACATCGTCGAATTCTCGCTGAATTTGAAGAAAGTGCGCTTTGATTTCGCGGCGGACGAGCCGCAGACCTTGAAGCTCCGCGTGAAGGGCGACAAGGAAGTCACAGCTGCGGACATCGAGTCCACGACGTTCGCCAAGATCATCAACAAGGACCTGCATCTCGCGACCTTGAACAAAAAGACCGCCGATCTCGATATGGAGATCACGGTCGAGAAGGGTTTGGGCTACGTCACTTCCGAATCGCGCAAAATGGAGCGGCTCTCGGTGGGGACGATCGTCCTCGATGCCGTCTTTTCGCCCATCGTCCGCGTCTCCTTCGACGTGGAGGATATGCGCGTTGGCGACCGCACCGATTACAATCGCTTGAAGCTCCAGATCGAGACGGACGGTTCCATCACTCCCGGCGAGGCCTTCCACAAGGCGAGCAAGGCCTTGAAGGACCACTTCGAGAAGCTCGCGGACGCGAGCGTCGGCCAATTGGCGGAGGAGAAGACCAAGACCAAGAAGAAGGAAGAATAAGGGAAAATAATGAGGCATTTGAACAAGGGCAGGAAGTTTGGTTTAAAAAAAGGCCCGCGGCGGTCTTTTTTAAGGATATTGGCGGGGAACCTCGTGAGCCACGAGCGCATCGTGACGACCGAAGCCCGGGCCAAGGAGATCAAGTCCATCGTGGAGCGCTACGTGACCTACGGCAAGAAACAGAACCTCGCTGGAATGCGTCTGCTGCTCCAGCACCTGCCGAAGAAGACGGCTTACAAGGTCTACAATGAGATCGCGCCGCGCTACAAGGAGCGCCGGGGCGGGTACCTCCGCATCGCGAAGCTCGCGAAGCCGCGCAAGCACGACGCCTCCCAAATGGCCGTCATTGAGTTCGTCAAATAACATGGAATACAAGATTGACGCCAAGGGAAAAGTGCTGGGCCGGCTCGCTTCGGAGATTTCATCCATCTTGCAAGGTAAGAAACACGCCAATTACGACCCGAGGAAGCTGGGCGACGACACCGTGATCGTGAAGAACGTCCGGGGCTTGGTGGTGACCGGCCGCAAGACGACGCAGAAGATCTACTACCGCCACACCGGACCTTTGGGCCATTTGAAAGAGAGGAAGTTTGCGGACGTTTTCAAGAAGAAACCGGAGTGGGTCCTGCGGAACGCCGTGAGGACGATGCTCCCCAAGAACCGCTTGCGGGCGAAGCGGATGACCAGGTTGAGTTTTGAAAAATAATATGCCGACCGAACCTAAAACGAAAAAACCGGCGAAGGCCGTCAGCAAGGAGAAATACATCGAGGCCGTGGGCCGGCGGAAGACCTCCGTCGCGCGTGTGCGGCTTTTGAGCGGCCGGCCGAAGACGAGCAAGGAGCCGGAGGTGATGGTGAACGGCGCGGCCTTCACGAAGTATTTCGGAGCGGTGAAGCTCCAGAACGTCGTCCGGGCGCCTTTCGAAGCCCTTTCCCTCAAGGAATATTCCGCGACCGCCAAAGTAATGGGCGGGGGAGTGAGTTCACAGGCCGAGGCCATCCGTTTGGGCCTCGCCCGAACCTTGATCGCTTTGAACCCGCTCTGGCGCGTCAAATTGAAATCGCTGGGTTACCTGAAGCGCGACCCCCGAATGGTGGAACGCAAGAAGCCCGGTCTCCGGAAAGCTCGCAGGCCCCAGCAGTGGAGAAAAAGATAACTACAAAGAAAGCCCCTTATGGGCTTTCTTTCTTTTTCTACACTGCTGAATGTCGCCATTTGCTATACTTTTAAAATAATGAAAGACGTTCAAAAACAGGTTGACGAATGGGTCCAGCAGTACAAGATTGGCTACTTCAAACCATTAGAAATACTGGCGCGCCTCACGGAAGAGACGGGTGAAGTCGCACGGGAAATAAATCATCTCTACGGACCGAAAAAGAAAAAGGCCACTGAGGATACTAAGGACTTGGAAGGAGAAATCGGCGACATCATCTTCACGCTGGCCTGCCTCGCTAACTCACTGAACTTGGATATGGAACGGGGATTCAAAGCGGTAATGGACAAGGTCTATAGCCGTGACAAGGACCGATGGGAGAAAAAGTGAAGCGAGTTGTCATCGTACACGGGTGGTCGGGTGGGCCGGGTAAGGATTGGCTCCCGTGGCTTAAAACGGAGCTCGAAAATAAAGGTTACAAAGTATTAGCGCCGGCAATGCCAGACGCGGATGAGCCAGTAATCGAAAAATGGGTTGTCTATTTATCCGAGATTGTCGGCAAGCCCGACAAAAACACTTGTTTCGTCGGCCACAGTATCGGATGCCAGACGATCCTGCGTTATTTGACTGCGCATCCCTTCAAGCCGCGCGAGATGGTGGGCGGTGCCGTCTTCGTTGCGGGCTGGTTCGATTTGAAGAACCTCGAGGACGATGAAACTAGGGCGCTCGCCAAGCCGTGGACGGAAACGCCGATCGACCTCGCGAAGGTCAAAGCGGTCTTGCCGAAATCGACCCTCATCATTTCCGACAACGACCCTTATGACTCTTTTGAGGAGAACAAACTAGGATTCGAAAAGATCGGCGCCAAGATCATCGTGAGGCGCGGAGCGGGCCATTTCACAGCGGAGGACGGCTTCGCAAAACTCCCGCTCATTCTTGCCGAGCTCGAAAAACTTATGGAGTAAAGACAGGGTTGACTCCCCCCGCAGGGAAGGGGTACTTTAAGGGTAGCAACAAAATAGCGAAAATAAATAAAAGGAGCAATGAAATGGCTGGAAGGGATGTTGAAGCTATTGGTCGAGCTGCGGATGTGCCCGTAATTATATCCGGGGAAATGACGAGGGAATCAATTCTCATCAAGCCCATGATCAGAAAGGAGGCAGTATTGGATGAAAACGTCAGAACGGTGGAATCGTTCATCGCACTGCTTAAGTTCAAGGGTATTGGTCTTAAGGTATTCAAGAGTAGAACGAAGCATAGCGAGAGGATAGATAGAATTTTGATCTATTTCTAAAACGGTTGTACAAACGCAGGGAAGGAAGGAGTGAAAGTACTGTGATTCATGCCGTATTGTCGAAAGAGAGAATTTCAAACGGTCAGTCGGTGACGACTGCGTGCGGCGAGCGCATTAAATCCGCGATCACGGAGAAGCCGACGAAGGATCTTGGTCCTTTGCAGCAAATGCGAGAGTCATGTGCTGGGAGGAAGTAGCCCGGATAGCGGTAAATTCTATCTCGTCAAAGATGAGGAACAAATACCGACAGCAACTATCCCAGCGTAAATTCTTGCTGACGCCGTTTCGGTAACAACCCTTAAGCGCACGCCCTTCAATTGAAGGAAACGGCGTTTTTTATTTGCCCTGAGCCGCGTCGAAGGGTTTACCTTGAAGTGGTATAATCCAAACGAGCAGGGGAAATCCAGCGCCGTTGACACGAACCGCCCAAAGGGGGAGTTATTGTCGGAGTTAGAATCTTAGCAAGACTTGCCAAGCCGTCTAATTAGCGCTTGACACCCAAGAGTGCTAATCTATAATTAGCACTAAATGTTAGGTACTCGCACAAGGACGATATTAAAAGCGGCCGTTGAGGACTATATAGAGACCGGTAAACCCCTAACCTCCGAAGGCCTATATGAGGCCCACAATTTCGGCATCAAGCCCGCCATGATACGGTGGGAGCTGAACGAACTCAACAAAACCGGCTACCTTTCGCAGAAGCACCCCTCCGGCGGCCGCGTCCCGACGGATAAGGCCTACAAGTTCCTCATCGAGTCCCTGGAAGGAGAGATCAAGAAGGCCAAGCGGCAGGAGAGGCCGGCTTTTGCCGGCGACATCGCCTCCGGCCATCTTTCCGATTTCGTCTCAGCCCTCGCCGGCGAGCTCAATCTTTTGAGCGTCGGCTACGAGGCCGAGCGGGCCGCCTTTTATGAGAGTGGCCTGGACGAGCTTTTGGGAAATTTGGAAGACACGACCAAAGAAGAAATCGTCTCCATCGTCCGCGATTTCGAGAATCTGCCGGCCCGCCTCGCGGGACTTTCCGGCGAGTGGGAGACGGAGGAAATGTGGCCGCGGGTCTTCATCGGCCGGAACCCGCTCATCCGGAGCGAGCACGTCGCGATGATCGCGAGCTGCTTCGCCCGGGACGGGGACAAATTCTTCGTCCTCGCGGTCGGTCCGAAGAGGATGGACTACGAGAAGTCGCTTAGGATGTTCAAATCTTTAGAATAATTATGGCGGATGAAATAAAAAAAGAAGAAGAGCAAAAGACGCAGCCGGAAACGGAGATGGAGAAGCTCCAAAAGGAACGCGACGAGTACTTGGATGGTTGGAAACGGGCCAAGGCGGACTTCATCAACTACAAGAAGGACGAGGCGGCGCGGCTGGAGCAATTCGTTAAGTTCAGCAACGAGTCGCTCATCTCGGAACTCGTCGTCGTCCTGGACAGTTTTGACCTGAGCTTGGCGGTCCTCGGAAAGGATGCGGACGCGGTCAAAGGCGTCACTTTGATCAAGAGCCAGTTGGAAGACCTGCTTCGCAAATACGGCCTGGAGCGCATAAATTTGAAGGTCGGGGACGCCTATGATCCCGTGAAGGCCGAAGCGGTCGGGGAGGTGGAATCCCAAGCCCCACCCGGAACGATCGGGGAAGTTGTGAGCGCCGGATACGCGCTCCACGGCAGGACGGTGAGACCGGCAAGGGTTAAATTGGTAAAATTAGTTAATTAGAAAAAAATAAACAAACATATGGCAAAAATATTAGGAATTGACTTGGGTACAACGAACTCGGCGGTGGCCGTGATGGAAGGCGGCGAACCGAAGGTCCTCGAAAACAGCGAAGGAGCCCGCACAACCCCCTCGATCATCGCGCTTTCCAAATCGGGCGAGCGCCTCGCGGGTCTCCTCGCGAAGCGTCAGGCGGTCGTAAACCCTGCTAACACCATCTATTCGGTCAAGCGCCTGATCGGCCGCAAGTGGGGCGACCCGGAGGTCCAGCGCGACAAGAAGTGGCTGCCCTACGAGATCAAAGAGAGCGAGACGGGCGGAGTGGATATCAAGATGGGCGATCGTTGGTACAAGCCGGAGGAGATCTCGGCGATGGTCCTCCAAAAATTGAAGGCCGACGCGGAGGCGAAACTGGGGGAAACGATCACCGAGGCCGTCATCACGGTCCCAGCCTACTTCGACGACAGTCAAAGGCAGGCGACCAAGAACGCCGGCGAGATCGCCGGTTTCACCGTGAAGCGCATATTGAACGAGCCAACGGCGGCCGCTTTGGCCTACGGCATGAACAAACAAAAGAACGAGAAGATCTGCGTCTACGACTTCGGAGGCGGGACCTTCGACATCTCCATCTTGGAGGTCGGGGACGACACCGTGGAGGTCAAGGCGACGGGCGGCGACACGCACCTCGGCGGAGACGACTTTGACCGGACGATTATCGAGTACCTCGTCGCGGAGTACAAGAAGCAGGAAGGCATAGACATTTCCAAAGACACGCTCGCGCTCCAGCGCCTCAAAGAGGCGGCCGAGCGGGCGAAGCACGAACTCTCGTCCGCGACCGAAACCGAGATCAATTTGCCGTACATTACATCTGACGCCGCCGGCCCGAAGCATTTCCTGATGAAGCTCACGCGGGCGAAGTTGGAATCGCTCGTCCAGGAATACATTGATCACTCCATCGACCTTGTGAAGACCGCCGTCACGGCGGCGGCCCCCAAGGGTGCAGGACTGAAGCTTAGTGACATCAACGAGGTTCTCCTCGTCGGCGGCCAGACGAGGATGCCGGCCATCCAGGAAGCGGTGAAGAAACTTTTCGGCAAGGAGCCGCATCAAGGCATCAACCCGGACGAGGTGGTCGCGGTGGGCGCCGCCATCCAGGCCGGAGTGCTTCAGGGCGACGTCAAGGACATCTTGCTATTGGACGTGACGCCGCTCACGCTCTCCATCGAAACCCTCGGAGGGGTCGCGACGCCGATGATCCAAAAGAACACCACCGTGCCGACGGCCAAGACCCAGGTCTTCTCGACGGCCGCCGACAGCCAGTCCTCCGTCGAGATCCACGTCGGCCAGGGGGAGCGGACACTCATGCAAGACAACAAGACATTGGCGCGCTTCATCTTGGACGGCATTCCGCCCGCGCCGCGGGGGATGCCGCAGATCGAGGTGACCTTCGACATCGACGCGAACGGCATCTTGACCGTGAAAGCCAAAGACAAAGGGACGGGCAAGGAGCAGTCGGTGAAGATCGAGGCCTCGACAGCCTTGAGCAAGGACGAGATCGAGCGCCTCAAGAAGGAGGCGGCCGAGCACGCCGAAGAGGACAAGCAGAAGCGCGAAGCGATCGACGTCAAAAATGGTGCCGAGTCCTTGGTCTACGTCGCCGAGAAGGCCTTGAAGGACGGCGGCGAGAAGGTGCCGGCGGAGGTCAAGACCGACGTTGAGCAAAAGATCGCGCGTCTCAAGGAGGTGAAGGACAAGGACAACCTCGGAGCGATCAAGACCGCGACCGAGGAACTTTCAACCGCGCTTCAAAAGATCGGTGAGGCCGTCTATAATAAAAAGGACGATGCCAGCCCTGCAGGTAATTAGCGAATCTCAGGAACCGGAAGCGGACCTCAAGATCTGGAAAGTGCTCCTTTGGGGAGCGCTCTCCATCGGGGCCGGTTTCATTTTCGTAGCGAGCTTCGAGCGGTGGCTCCTTAGCTTCAACAGCTTCTACTTCTGGAGCCTGGTCGTGAGCGCCATCGTCTTTTGGTCGTTCGCGACGCTCCAGGTCTTCTTCGTGAAAGGTTTGGGCAAGCTCGCTTTGATAACGTTTTTGGAGTGCGTCGCGCCCCTCGGGCTCTTTTTCGCGCGCGTCTATCCCGCGCCGTCCTACGTTCTTTTGGGCGGGGCCGCGGCGGCCTTCCTCCTGGCCTTCTTGGCTATCCGGCGCGGCCGGTCTTTCGCGGGGAACAGCGTTGAACTCCGCTTCGTCGACGTGGCTAAGGTCTTTTTGCCGCGCTTTGTGGCGGCCTGGCTGATATTTTTGAGCGTCCTCTTTTATTTGAGCTATTTTACCTGGGGTTACTTTTCGCCGAACCTCAAGACCGCCTTTTTGGACAACACCATCTCCGCCGCCGCGCCGGTCCTCAAGATCTGGATCCCGGGCTTTTCGCTCGACGCTTCGGTCCACGACTTCCTCCAAACCCTCGCCCTCTCCGAACTCTCGGCCGGAAAGTACAATCCGATCGGCGTAAGCGACCAGAACTTCACCGTCTACTTCTCCCAGCTTTCCAAGGCCCAGCAGACGGAGCTCTTGGATGCGGCGACCAAGCAATTGGAACAAACCGCCACCGCCCGTTTCGGCACCTTCGACCCCAACGAATCGATGCTCCAGTTCACCGATAACCTCGTGACCGTCTATTTCGCGAACTTCATCGACCGGACGGGCTGGCTCACGCCGGTCCTCATCGCGGCGGCCGTCTTCTTTATCTTCAAAGGGATCGTCGCGCTCTTCTACTGGCTGATCGCCTTGGTGGCCTTCATCCTCTTCAAGCTTCTCATCGTGCTGGGCTTCGCGAGGACGAGCATCGAATCGCGGAGCCGCGAGTTCGTATTGCTAGGGTAGTTGGGAATATCCCATGAACAAGGATTATTACAGCGTCCTCGGGGTCGAGAAGACCGCCTCGGAGGATGAGATCAAAAAGGCCTTTCGCAAGCTCGCTCACCAGTACCATCCGGACAAGTCCGGCGGCGACGATAAGAAGTTTAAGGAGATCAACGAGGCCTATCAGGTCCTTTCGAACAAAGAGAAGCGGGCGCAGTACGACCGCTTCGGCCAAGCGTTTTCCGCCGGAGGCGGACCCGCCTATGGCGGGGAAGGCTTCCCGGGCGGTTTTGATTTTGGAAATTTTCCGGGCGGTTTCCCGGGCGGGATGAATTGGGAAACCGGCGGCGCCCAGGATTTCAGCGACATCTTCGAGAGCTTTTTCGAACAGTTCGGCGGCGGACGGCGGAAGACCTATGCTCAAGGGAACGACATCGAGGTCATCCAGGAAATAACGCTCGAAGAAGTCCTCTCCGGCGTTTCGCGGCACCTCGGGCTCAAAACCTACGTGCCGTGCAACGTTTGCCACGGTCTGGGGTACGATAAAAAGCAGGGCGTTTCGCAATGCGCTACCTGCCGCGGCCGCGGCGAGATCAAGGTGGAGCGCCGCACCTTCTTTGGCAACTTCGCCCAAGTGAAGGCCTGCCCGGAATGCGGCGGGAGCGGCGAGGTGCCCAAAGCGCCTTGCCCCGAGTGCAAAGGCAAGGGGCGCGTCATCGGCCGTAAGGAGATAACGGTCCAGATCGCGCCGGGCATCGAAGACGGGCAGATCATCAAGATCGCGGGTGCGGGCGAAGCGGGCGAGAAGAGCGGCGGGAGTGGCGACCTCTACGTCGTCGTGCGGGTGAAACCCCACCCAGTCTTCAAACGCCAAAAGGCGGACCTTTATGCGACGGCGGGCGTGAACATCTTGGACGCGCTCATCGGGAAGGAGATCGTGATCGAGGGACTCGGAGGCGAGAAGCTCCGGGTGGAGATACCGCGCGGCTTCGCGCTCCAAGAGAAAATAAGGGTCCCCGGCAAGGGACTGCCGCACTTCGGCGGCGGCGCCCGGGGGGACGTTTACGTAACGCTTGACGTGCGCTTGCCGAAGCATCTCTCGGAAAAGGCGAAAAAATTGCTCAAGGACTTGGAGGGGGAGATATGAAGCAATTGGGTTTTGAGAACATAGAGGAAAAAGCGGCCGCGGTGCCGAAGCCGAGGGCCAAGCGCAAGAAACAGATAGCGACGGATAATAAGCGGATATTAACGGATATTGGACGGATAGGAACAGATAGCACGGATAAAAAGAAGATCTGGAAGGTCGGAGAGTTCCTGGACTACTGGAACGAGGTCTTCAAGGCGCAAACCTTTACGGTCGAGGGGGAGGTGAGCGGTCTCCACGACCATCCGACCGGGCTTTATTTCTCTTTGAAGGACAAGGAGGACGGCGGCGTCTTGGATTGCTACATGAACCCGTACCTTTACCGCCGCCTCGGCTTCACCTTGGAGGACGGCCTTTTGGTCCAAGCGACCGGCGCCGCCAACATCTACAAGCAAAAGGGGCGCTTCAGTTTCCGCGTCGAGACCGTCACCTTGAGCGGCGAGGGCTCCTTGAAGCGCGCCTATGAGCTTTTAAAGAAAAAATTGGAGGCGGAGGGACTTTTCGCCCGCAAGCGGCCACTCCCGGAGTTCATTGGACGGGTGGGCGTCGTCACTTCGCGGACGGGCGCGGTCATCGACGATTTTAGGAAGAATCTCAAACCTCTCGGCCTCAAGCTATTCTTCAAGGACGTACGGGTCGAGGGCGCGGCCGCGGCGGACCAGATCGTCGAAGCCATATCGCTTTTGAACCGGACGGTGCCGGAACTGGATGTCATCGTGCTCATCCGCGGCGGCGGGAGCTTGGAAGACCTGCAACCTTTCAACAACGAGAACGTCGCCCGGGCCATCTTCGCCTCGGCCGTGCCCGTGATCGCGGGGATAGGCCACGACCGCGACGTGCCGATCGCATCGCTTGCCGCCGACCGCGAGACCTCCACGCCATCGATCGCCGCCTTGGTCATCAACTCATCTTGGGACCGGGCCTTCGCCCGTTTGCCCATCGCCGAGCGGACGCTCGTCGCCGATTTTGACGGTTTGTTAGTTGGCCTTCGGTCTACGATAGCGCTCTCGGCCGAAAAGATCGTCGGCCGCCTCAGCAGCATCATCACGCGGTACCGGGCGATGGCGTGGACGCTCAACGAAAAGTTCTCCCTCGCGCTCGACGAGGCCGTGAAGCGGGTGACGGTCATCGAGAAAAGCTTGGCGCTCGTGAACCCCGAGCGGAACCTCCGTTTGGGATACAGTTTGGTCTTCAACGAAAACGGCCGGGTCGTTCGCGACGCCGGGGACCTCAAAGAAGGAGAGACCATTCGGACGCGGATGCACCGGGGAGAGGTGGAGAGCCGGGTCGCAAAAATACTCAAAACGTGGGAAAATAGGGAAAATGGAAAAGCCAAAGAATAAAAAGGAAAAGGGGAAAATCTCGGCCGAGCTCGGCCGGCTCGAAGCCATCGTCCAATGGTTCGAAGGTCAAGAGGCGGTGGACATGGAGGAAGGCCTCACGAAGGTGCGGGAAGGCGCCGCTTTGATCAAGGACCTCAAGGCCCGGCTCAAGTCCGTTCAGAATGATTTTCAGGAGATTAAGAAGGACCTGACGGAAGAATGATGGAAGAGAATATTGTCAGTTTCGATGATTTCAAGAAGCTCGACCTGCGCGTCGGGCGCGTGACGCTCGCCGAGCGCGTGCCGGGTTCCGAGAAGCTCCTGCGCTTGGAGGTGGAAATGGGCAGCGACCCTTCGACTGGCTCGGGGCAGGGAAAACGGCAGATTATCGCCGGCATCGGTACGGTCTATGAGCCTGGTTCCCTCATCGGCCGGGAGATCGTGGTTGTGGCTAACCTCGCTCCGCGGAAGCTTTTGGGTTTGGAAAGCCAAGGGATGCTCCTTGCGGCCTCGGACGAAGGCCCGGCACTCCTCACGCCCGACAGGACGGTGCCGCCAGGAAGCAAGATATCGTAGATGTCTCCCAAAATAGGCGCTCACGTTTCGTCTGCCGGCGGTCTCCATAAGGCCTTCGAAAGGGCAGAGGCGATAGGTGCCAACTGCATCCAGGTCTTCGGCTCCACGCCGCGCTCTTTTCGAGTTCTCTTCCCGAACCGGTCCGAAGTCGAGCTTTTCAAAAAGATGCGCAAGGAAAGTGGCATCGGCCCGGTCTATCTCCATGCGCCGTATCTCATCAATCTCGTGACGCCCGAGAGCGGCTTGCTCAAAAGATCCATTGGGCTGCTCGCCGCTCATTTCAAGATCGCCGAAATGATCGGCGCGGAGGGGATCATCTTCCACATCGGTTCCACGCTCGGAAAACTTTCTGCGTTAGAGGCCGAGCGCCAGGTGGCCGCGGCGATGAGAACTATTTTGAAAAAAATCCCCGGCAAGAGTCGCCTCGTCATCGAGAACGCCTCCGGCGGGGGAGGGAAGGTCGGAGTGACGCCGGAGGAGATCGGTCGGATAATGAAGCTCATCGGTTCGCCGCGCGTGAAGGTCTGCGTGGACACGGCCCACGCCTTCGAGGCGGGGCTCATCGAGAGATACGCTCCGGCGGAGATCGAGAGATTCACGAAGGAATGGTCTCGGACCGTGGGGATGGCGAACGTCGTCGCGATCCATGCGAACGATTCCAAAACTCCTTTCAACTCCAAGAGCGACCGGCATGAGAACATCGGCGCGGGCCACATCGGCCTTCAGGGCTTCAAGGCGCTCGCTAGAGAAAAAGCGTGGCGCGACGAACCCTGGTTCCTCGAAGTGCCGGGTTTCAAGGGCGAGGGAGTGGACAAGAAGAATGTGGATATCTTGAAAAGATGTTTTGATGGTCTAAAATGACCCCGATGAGCAAGACCTCCATCGTCATCTTCAGCATTTTGGAAAAGGTACTCCTTTTCGTGGAATGGATCTTGGCCATTCGATTCACCTTGCGGATCTTGGGGGCGAGCGAAGTGGCTTGGATCGTTCGGGTCTTCTATGACGTGAGCTATTTCCTCATCGCCCCCTTCCAGGGGATCTTCCCGGATTGGAAGATCGGGGCCGGGATGGTCGTGGACTTCGTGACCGTTTCGGCCATCGTCGCCTACGCTATCGTCTATTTCGTCATCCACAACGTCTACTTCCACCAAAAGAAGGGGAAGTGATAGGTATTTGTGCCCGGGGCGGGGGTCGAACCCGCATGACCTTGCGATCACAGGATTTTGAGTCCTGTGCGTCTGCCAATTCCGCCACCCGGGCGGATTTTTGTTGAGAATAACACGAAAAAAAGGTATAGTAAACATGGATGGCCCGCATCATATCGGTCTGCAACCAAAAAGGGGGGGTTGGGAAGACGACCACCTCCATCAATTTGGCCTCTTATCTCGCGATGCTCGGGAAGAAGGTCCTCCTCGTGGACTTCGACCCGCAATACAACGCGACGGTTTGCCTCGGCGTTCGGCACGAGGCGGACGAGACGATTTATCACGCGCTCCTCGCGGGCCTCGCGCCCGAGAAGGCGATCAAGAACACCTACCTCGCAAATTTGGAGATGGTGCCGGCTTCGCCCGACCTCGCGGGCGCTTTGGTGGAGCTCGTGGAACTGCCGGAGCGGGAATGGTACCTCAAGAACTTCTTGGAGAAAGTCCGCGGCTGGTACGACTTCATCTTCATCGATCTTGGACCGAGCTTGAACCTCCTCACGGTGAACGGCCTCGCCGCCTCAGACGAAGTGCTCGTTCCCATCCAGTGCGAATACTTGAGCTTGGAGGGACTCAGTCAACTTCTCCAGACGATGGACCTCATCAAGAACAATTTGGGCCACGACATCAAGTCGGTCTCCGCGCTCCTTACGATGTACGACAAGCGCGAGAAGCTTTCCCGCGAGATCGCCCGCGAGGTGCGCCGCCGTTTTCCATACAAGGTCTTCGAAGCAGAAATCCCGCGCTCGGTCGCCCTCGCCGAGGCCCCCAGTTTCCAGAAACCGATAATGCTCTATGCCCCCCAGAGCCCCGGCGCCCTGGCCTACGAGAATCTAGCCAGGGAAATAATTGGCGGACCGATTTCCCCAAGTTATCCGACGGGGGCTTTTGACGCGCTACCCTAGGATGCTATAATCCAAAACGGTTCCTGTTGAGCCGAGGTGCGTCGATCTTTCGCGGTATACACTGCAGTTACATCACGGAGGGGCGGCGTATCTTGATGAGACAGCGAGCTACACAGCAGCTGTGTTTCTAAAGCAGAGGTAGGCGAGACCGACTGCTTGCGCCTTAAGTACTTCATACTTCGAGTTGCTCTTTATTTCATCTTTATATTTAAAGTCCTCGAAGTTCTTTTGAAGGAAAAATTGGTGCAAGCTTTTTGTCCCCGCCCCTCTGTTTTAGTTTGCCTTTTTTGTCCAAAAGCGCAGCGAAATAAGTGCAGAGTGCGTGATTGGTATTTAAAGATTTAAAATTGTAATATTTAAATAAATGTCCACTGGCCACGGCCTATCATCCTTGATCCCGCCCAAGAGGAACGAGCCCCCCACACTGAACGGAGGGTCAACGAACAGCGGTGAAAATGCCGGCGTTCAAGTGTCGCACCCAAACATATCTTTCCACGACAGGGGTTTGGAGCGGGGGCAAGCTCCGCGTTCATCCCCACAGTCATCGGTCCAACACGAACACCGTCCGCTGGCGCAAGCCAAGCCGCCCAAAAGCGGTGAGATGATCTATCAGCTTGAAACCGATAAGATTCTCCCGAATCCTTACCAGCCGCGGGCAGAATTTCCGGACGAAGGACTTCGGGAACTTGCCCAGTCCATCCGCGAGTTCGGCATCCTCCAGCCGCTCGTCGTCTCCAAGATCATCAAAGAGACCGAGGCGGGCGCCGACGTTGAGTACCAGCTCATCACCGGCGAGAGGCGGTTGCGGGCCGCCAGAATCGCCGGGCTGGAGCGCGTGCCGGCCATAATTAGAGCGGTGGATGGGGCGCGCCACAAGCTTGAGATGGCGCTCATCGAGAATGTCCAGCGGGCGGATTTGAACCCCTTGGAATCCGCCAAGGCCTACGCCCGGCTCCAGGACGAGTTCGGGCTCACCCAGCGGGAGATCGCTGCCCGGGTGGGCAAGAGCCGCGAGGCGGTCGCGAACACCCTGCGCCTTTTGAACCTGCCGGCGGCGGCTCGGCAAGCGCTCGCCGAAGGCCGGCTCAACGAATCGCAGGCGCGGACGCTCCTCGGTATCCAAAGTCCGGAGGAACAGAACCGCGTTCTCGCGAACATCTTGACGGGCAAGATGTCCGTTCGGGCGGTCCGCGGCGAAGTGGAGAAGGCGAAGCCCCAGGACCCGGAGGCCGGCTATTGGAGCAAGCGCATCGAGGAGAATCTCGGCGCGCCGGTCAGGGTCTTGAAAGAGGGCGGCCGCGGCAAGATCGTCGTGGAGTTCTTCTCCGATGACGAATGGCGGGCGCTCACCGAGAAGCTCGGCGGCCCTGCGGAATAGGGTTCTAAGAGATTATTTTCGTACTTACTTCTTTCGTTGACGGTATCTTTTTTAAGCTCACCGTCATTTTTTCTATCTTTGCCTGCGGGAGCGGCGGGGTGCGGAGCGTCACGATGGAAAAGGTCTGGCGCGGGTCTGTCTGGCTGTTCAAAAAGGTGATATTCACCTTGTTGCGCGCGAAGACGGCCGTCACCTCCTTCAAATAGCCGGGCCGGTCCACGTTCACGATCTTGAAGTCCACGCCCAAGGGGCCGGTCTTCTTCCGCAGGGCGCTCGCGCTTTCCTTGAGCGCGCCTCGGATGTGCTTCTTGGCGATCTCCGTTTTGGCGAATTGGAGCCAGTCCTCGGACGGCTTCTTGCCCTTTTGGGTCACGATCTCCACGACGTCGCCGGAATGGAGTTCGGTCGTGATGGGCACGATCTTGCCGTTCACCCGGGCGCCGACGCAGGTATCGCCGATTTGGGAGTGGATCTGATAGGCGAAATCCACCGGCGTCGCCCCGGCGGGGAGATCGATGACGTCGTTCCCGGGCGTGAAGACGAAGATCCGGTCCTTGAAGAAATCCACTTTGACCGCTTCCAAGAACTCCTTTTGGCTCGCGAAGGTCTTTTGCCAGTTTTGGAGCTGTTGCACCCAGACGAGCTCCTTTTTGTTCTTGACGCCGACCCAGCCGCCGCGGGTCTTGTTGGAACTCTTGACCTGTTCATAGGCCCAGTGGGCGGCGATACCGAGCTCATTTTCCTCGTGCATTTCCTTGGTCTTAATCTGGATTTCGAGGATCTTGTTTTCTATGCAGAAGACCGTGGTGTGCAAACTGCGGTAACCGTTCGCCTTGGGCCGTGCGATGTAGTCCTTGAAGCGGCCGGGCATCGGTTGCCACAGGCTGTGGATGATGCCGAGGGCCGCATAGCACTCTGCGACCGTCCCCACGATGATGCGGAGTGCGACGAAATCGTAGATCTCGTTCAAATTCATGTTGTGGCGGAGGAGCTTGCGGTACAAACTGTAGTAGCGCTTAGCCCGTGCGTCGATGGCGACCGGATGAATGTTGTGCTCTTCGAGCGCCCTCCGGACGACCGGGAGCACCCGGCTCATGTAGTGCTGGCGCTCCTCGTAGGTCTCCTTCACTTCCTTCATCAGCCACTTATATTCCTTCGGATAGATGCAGGGGAAGGCGAGGTCCTCCAGCTCGCCCGAAAGCTTCTGCATCCCGAGGCGGTAGGCGAGCGGAGCGTAGATGTCGGCGGTTTCGCGGGCGAAAGGTTCCTGGCGTTCCTTGGGCAGGAATTGGATCGTCCGCATGTTGTGGAGGCGGTCGGCGAGCTTAATGATCAAGATCCGCAGGTCCTCGCTGAAAGCGATGATGAACCGCCGCATATTCTCCGCGTCTTGGTTTTTGTATTTAATATCCCGAAGTTTAGTGAGACCCTCGACGAGGAAGGCGACCTCCGTGCCGAAGTCCATTCGAATGTCCGCGAGCGTGACCGCAGTGTCCTCGGCGACGTCGTGGAGGAACGCCGCCGCGATCGAGGTTTCGTCCAGCCCCCATTCCTTCACGGTTTCCGCGACGGCCAAGGGGTGCGTGATATAGGGTTCGCCACTCGAGCGCTTTTCGCCCTCGTGGGCGAGGAGCGCCAGGTTGTAGGCCTTCCGCACCAAGCTTCCTTCGGGATAGATTTTAAGCCATTCCGTTCCGGTCATATCTAAGATTTTATGCCGGGGCGGGATTATTGACAAAGAACGCCATTTTCCTAAAATAGGACTACTAGCAATCAAAGGTCTGTCGTGCTAAAGCACTTTAGTGCCACATTAGCGAAATATGCAAATAAAGCCACTCTCTAATCGTGTAGTTGTTGAGCTCATTGAGGATGAGCAGAAGACCACGAAATCCGGCATCGTTTTGCCGGACACAGTGGAGAAAAAGGAGCAGTCCAAAGGGATCGTGGCCGCCGTCGGGGCGGGTAAGGTCCAGAACGGCGTGCGGGTCGCGCCGGAGGTCAAGGTCGGCGACAAGGTCATCTTCAGCAAACCCTGGGGGGAAGACAAGAAGATGGAAGAAAATGGTAAAACGTACTTCATCGTGGATGAGGACGATATCCTCGCAATCATTTAAAAACAATGGCCAAGGACATTAAATTCAACGAAGACGCCCGTGCGGCGATGAAAAAAGGGATGGACATCCTCGCCGAGGCGGTCCGGATGACCCTCGGCCCCCGGGGCCGGGCGGCCGTCATTGAAAAGGGCTACGGTGCGCCGCAAGTCACCTTCGACGGTGTGACTGTTGCCAAAGAGATAGAACTTCAGGACAAATATGAGAATTTGGGTGCTGAATTCTTGAAGCAAGCGGCCGACAAGACCGACGAGGGCGTCGGTGACGGCACGACGACGGCGGTGGTCCTCGCCCACACGATGATTGAGGAAGGCGAAAAGGCCATCGCGGAAAAAGGTTTCAACGTCATTCAACTGGCCGAAGAATTGAAACGCGGGAGCGACGCCGTTTTGAAGGCCCTCGAAAAGCAGAAAGAGGAGATCAACGACAACAAAAAGGTGGAAGAAGTGGCCACGCTTTCGGCCAAAGACAAGGCGATCGGTGGGCTCATCGCCGAAGTGATGGGCAAGCTCGGCCGCGAGGGCGTCGTGACGGTGGAGGACTCGAACGCCATCGGCAATTCCTACGAACTCGTCGAAGGAATGCAGTTCGACCGCGGCTACGTTTCGGCCTATATGGTGACGAACCAGGAACGGATGGAATCGGTCCTTGAGGACCCTTACGTCCTCGTGACGGACAAGAAGGTCTCGGCGATCGGTGAGCTCCTACCGCTCCTTGAAAAGATCGTCCAGAGCGGCAAGAAAGAGCTCCTCATCATCGCCGATGACATCGACGGCGAAGCGCTCGCGACGCTCGTTTTGAACAAGATCCGCGGTATCTTCAATGTCTTGGGCGTCAAAGCCCCCGGTTTCGGTGACCGGAAAAAGGAAATGCTCCAGGACATCGCGATCGTCGTGGGCGCGACCTTCGTTTCCGACGATCTGGGCAAGAAATTGGACAATGTGGAATTAGGTGACCTTGGTCACGCTCATCGTATTGTCGCCGACAAGGACAAGACGACGATCGTGGGAGGCGCGGGCGAAAAGAGCGCGATTGCGGAGCGCGTGAAGCAGATAAGATCGCAGGTTCAAAAAACCGATTCCGAATTCGACAAGGAAAAATTGCAGGAGCGCCTCGGCAAGCTCTCCGGGGGAGTGGCCGTCATTAAGGTCGGCGCCCCAACGGAATCGGCCCAGAAAGAACTCAAACAGCGCGTGGAGGATGCGGTGAACGCCACAAAAGCGGCGATGGAAGAAGGCATTGTGCCGGGCGGCGGGATCGCCCTCTTTAACGTTGTACCGTCGATAACTCCGAATAAATTGGAAACCGGTTCCGTCACGGCGGCGGTTTACACTATATTGAGGTGTGCTCTCCAAGCGCCGCTCGCCGCGATCATTGAGAACAGCGGCGAGAGCGTAAGCAATACCACGAATAAATTGAAAGATAATTGGCAAAAGGGGAACAGCTGGAGCGGCTTCAACGCCTTCACGAACAAGATCGAGGACCTTAAATCGGCTGGCGTCGTCGACCCGTTGAAGGTCACGAAAACCGCCTTCACGAACGCCGTCTCGGTCGCGGCGAACTATCTCACGATCGGCGCGGCCGTCACGGAAATCCCGGAGAAGAAGGAGAATCCACCGCCGGGCGGAGGAATGGAATACTAGAGACAAGCGACAGGGGACAAGAGACAAAGAGAAAGTGGCGAAAAAATCTTGGTATCATTAATGATACCAAGATTTTTATTTGACCGGGTAGTAGAAACTCGACTTCCGCCAAAGGCGGCACGGCATAGAGCGGTCGAGTTTTCACTACCCGGTTTGACATCGCAACGATCGGATTGTATCCTGCAAAAAACATTCAGTTCGTTAAAAAGGAGGAGAAAGTGCTATACACCTACAGCAGTTCGTATGATCGCCAGACGGCGATCATCGCCGGGATACTTTTCGTCGTGATATTGGTCATACCAGCCGCAATGGCTGTCTATGCAAGGATAAGATACGGCAAGAATCAGAACAGTATGAACAATGGATAGATATGATGATGAATATGCGCCACCGGGTTTATTGTACCGGCGGCGCTTTTATTTTCGCTTGACACCGCTTTTCCAATCTGCTAAATTCCATTTCAGTTCTCCAAAGCGGAAGTAGCTCAATCGGCAGAGCGCCGGGCTTTTTCCCGGAGGTTGGAGGTTCAAGCCCTTCCTCCCGCTCGCTGTCCCATAATAATGGCCGTCCGTGTTCATTTTCCGGGCGGCTTTTCTTTTATCCAAAAAATTGCTAATATACTGAAATGACAATAATTTTAGTCGTTTTAATTCTAGTCGTTTTGTGGCTCATCCTCGCCTTCAACGGCTTGGTACGGCGGAAGAATCGCGTGGCCGAGGCCTGGTCGGACATCGAGGTCCAGCTCAAGCGCCGGTACGATCTGATCCCGAACCTCGTCGAGACCGTGAAGGGCTATGCCGCTCACGAAAAATCGGTATTTGAAAACGTGACGAAGGCCCGCGCGAACGCGATGGGCGCCCAGGACCCCAAGGCCAAGCTCCAGGCGAACGACATGCTTTCGAACGCTTTAAAATCGCTTTTCGCCGTTGCGGAGAACTACCCCCAGCTTAAGGCCAACGAGAACTTCAGTAAGCTCCAGGACGAGCTGACCGACACCGAAGACAAGATCCAAGCGGCCCGCCGGTTCTATAACGGGAACGTAAGGGACTTCAATACGGCCATTCAGGTCTTTCCGACGAACCTCATCGCCAGCGCCTTCAGCTTCAAGATACAGGAAATGTTCGACGTGGATAACCCGGCGGAAAGGGAAGCGATCAAGGTGAAATTCTGACGCACGAACTTCCACGAATTATGCACGAATGCCACGAATCCAGTTCGTGAAATTCGTGGTTGATTAGTGCGCATTAGTGAGTGCATCATGAAAACTCTCTACACTCAAGTAGCCAGCAACATCCGCAAAACGTGGTTCCTCATCACGTTCATTTTTGTCCTCATCATCGGACTGGGATTTCTCTTCAGCCAGGCCTACAACTCGCCGGGGATACTCGTTTTCGCCGTCATCCTGAGCTTAGCGCTGAACGGCATCGGTTACTGGTATTCCGACAAGATCGCGCTCGCGATCTCGGGCGCTCGGCCGGTAGAGAAGAAAGACAACCCCGAGCTTTACCGCATCGTGGAGAATCTGGCGATCACCGCTGGCCTCCCGACGCCCAAGATCTATATTATCCCGGTCGCGGCGCCGAACGCCTTCGCGACCGGTCGGGACAAAGAGCACGCCTCGGTGGCGGTCACCCAGGGATTGCTCCAGATAATGGACAAGGACGAACTTCAGGGCGTTTTGGCCCACGAACTCTCGCACGTCGGGAACCGCGACATCCTCGTTTCGAGCTTGGTCGTCGTCCTCGTGGGCGTCGTTTCGCTCCTTGCCGATTTCTTCCTCCGGATGAGCTTTTTGGGCGGCGGCCGGCGGAACGACCGCGGCGAGGGCGGCCAGATCGCCCTCGTTCTGGGCATGATCGGGGCGGTCCTCGCGCCCATCGCGGCCACCTTGATTCAGCTCGCGATCTCGCGCAAGCGGGAGTCGCTCGCCGATGCCTCGGGAGCGCTTCTCACGCGCTATCCCGAAGGTCTCGCGAAAGCGCTCGAAAAGATAGAACGGAGCCAAACGCCGCTCAAGACGGCTAGTTCCGCGACGGCCCATCTTTACTTCACGAACCCGTTCAGGGCGGACGTGGGCGACGGCAAGCGGACACCTTTCCTCGTCCGGATCTTCTCCACCCATCCGCCGATCGAAGAGCGCATCAAGGCCCTCCGCGAGATGAGTGTTTAATTCTTTGGTATAGTGAAAGGCATGGAGTCGGATGAAAAGCTGGTCGAGACCTATCTCGGTGGAAACGAAGCGGCCCTGAACGAGCTCGTCCGCCGCTACGCCGGCCACATCTACAATTTCATCTACCAGTACATCCGTTCGCCCCAGGAGACCGAGGACCTGACCCAGGACACCTTCTTCAAGGTTTGGCGCCATTTGCGTAAGTTCGACACGACGAAGAAGTTCAAGGTTTGGATCTTCCAGATCGCGCGGAACACCGTCTTCGATTTCCTGCGGAAGAAGCGGACCCAAGTGCTCTCCGACCTCGGGGACGAGGAGACGGGGGAGTTCGACGTGCCGGACAATCAGCCCTTGCCGGAAGAAGTCTTCGAACGGAAGGAGACTGAGTTCAAGGTGCGGAAGATAATCGCGTCGCTCCCGCCCGTCTATCAGGCGGTGCTTTCGCTCTATTACTTGAACCAGTTGAATTTCCGCGAGATCGCCGAGGTCTTGGGAGAGCCGATCGACACCGTGAAGGCCCGCCATCGCCGGGCGATCATCCGCCTCAAGAAAGAGCTCTTATGACCCCGCCCCTGGTTGACACACCCAAAAAGGTCGGTGTCTCGTATACACTTCCGAGGACAACTTTAGTGAACGAAGGGAGGGAAATTGTCCATAACGTTGGCGCATTCGGCGCCGCCGGTAGGTTTTTATCATGCTTGAAGAAAAAATAGCCAAGATAGAAAAGACCGCTCAAAGGGCCCCGGCGGGACTGCCGGAGCGGATCATCCTTTTCCTGGAAACGAAGATGAAGGCGCGCGCGCGGACGCGAGCGGTCCTTTACTGCGTCTGCTCTGCCGCCGCCGGCGTCGGTTTGTACGCCTCCGGGACGTCGCTCTTCGCCGGCTTCCGGGCGGGCGGCACCGGACAGATCTTCTCCCTGGTCTTCTCCGATTTTCAGACGGTCGTCGCCAACTGGAAATACTTCCTGATGTCGCTTTTCGAGTCGCTGCCCATATTGTCTTTGGTGCTCGCGCTCTTCGCCGCGGCCGCCCTTTTTGCGATGGTAACGCTCGCAATCGCGGACTTCCGCAAGGTCGGCGACATCGATCGGGCACTTTTCAAAAATGTTTAACGAACTCAAGGAGAAAAAGTGGCTGGTGTGGATCCTGGTCGCGGTGGGCGAACTAGCCGTCCTCCTTCTGGTCTTTCGCGTCGGCGAGGTGATCGGCGTTGAACGGGCGAACTTCAACAGCGGTTGGGCGGCGAACTACGGCCGCCTTTTCGGCGAGCCCCGCCCCGGGTTCTTCGATGAATCCGGCGCCCTGCCGCCGGTGCCGGCCTTCGGTAACGCGGGAACCGTCCTCAGTATCGGGAACGGCGACATCGTCATCCGGGACGCGGGCAACAACGAAAAGACGATTACCGTCTCTTCCTCGACACCCATCCGCGAAGGCCTGAACGAAATAATGATGGCCAACATCCCTCCCGGCGCCCAGATCGTCGTGATCGGCGCACCAGACGCCCAAGGTCAAATCGTCGCCCACTTCGTGCGGGTCTTCCCGGACGAGCAGGAATCTTCATCGACCGGACAATAAATAAAAATGAAAAAACTCATCAAATTCATCGGCGCGCACAAAGTGATCGCCGTCATCCTCCTCCTCATCATCGTTTACGGCGGCTATCGGCTGTACGCCTCGCTCACTTCGACGGCGGGCGTGACGAGCTACGTGCTTGCTTCGGCGACGAAGGGGACGATCGTCTCCACGGTCTCGGGGAGCGGGCAGGTGGCGACGACCCAGCAAGTGAACGTGACGCCCCAAGTCTCGGCCCAAGTGACCGCCATTCTCGTCCAGAACGGCCAAACGGTTAAAGCAGGCCAGGTGATCGCCCGTTTGGACGCGACCAACCAGATCAAAGCGGTGGATAGCGCTCAGGCCTCGCTCCAAAACGCCCAAATCTCGCTCGAAAAGCTCCAAGCCCCGCCGACGACATCGACGATCGCGCAAGCGCAATACAGCTTGCTCCAGGCTCAGCAATCCATTCAGAACTCCTCGACGACGCTCTCCAAGGATTATTTGAACGCCGGCAACTCCATTGCGAGCGCTTATAACGATTTTCCCGGCGTCATTTCCGGCTTGGGTGACGTTCTTTACGGCAATGAAGCTAGCTCAAAACAGCAGAACGTCTACGCTTACCACGACCTGGCCCTGCCGTATTCCGAATCCGTCGACCAGTTCAGCCAAAGCGCCGTCACGAGCTACGTGAGCGCGCTCGCAAGCTATAACCAAAGTTTCCTTGATTACAAGAATCAGCTGGACCCCTCGGCCACCTCCTCCATCGAGTCGATGCTCACCGAGACCTACGGAGCCGCCCAAGCCATCAAGCAGGCCGTGGTCAACGTCAAGAATTTCATGGACTTCGTGAACAGCACCCTCCAGAGCCAGGGCAACGGCGGTGGTTCTACGAGCGGCTATGCCAAGCAGCTGCCGGCCGTTTTCGCAACCCAGGAAACGAACCTGGCGGCCTACCTGACGACTGTGAGCGGCGACGTTTCTGGGATACTCACCTATGAGAACACGCTTGCTTCGGACAAGAGTTCCATCCTGGCGGCGCAGCAGAATCTCGTTACTCAGCAAGCCTCTTACGCGGAAATGGAAGCCGGCCCGAACCCGCTGGACGTCCAGTCCGGCCAATTGGCGATCGAGCAAGCTCAAAATAACCTAACCGACGCGCAGAATACTTTGGCAGATTACACGATCCGCGCGCCTTTCGACGGCATAGTCGCGAGCGTCGGCGTTTCGGTGGGGGACAATGCTTCGGGGGGGACGACGATCGCGACGCTCATTACCCAGCAGCAATATGCCGAGATTCCTTTGAACGAGGTGGACGCCGCGAAGGTCGCGGTCGGACAAAAGGCGACCTTGACCTTCGACGCTCTGCCGAACCTCACGATCGCCGGCCACGTGACGGAGATCGACACGATCGGCACAGTCTCTCAGGGAGTTGTGACCTACAACGCCCAAGTGGCGCTCGACACGCAGAATTCCGGCATCAAGCCGGGGATGTCGGTTTCGGCGGACATCGCGACAAACGTGGCGACGGACGCGCTTGATGTGCCGAACGCGGCCGTGAAATCCCAAAATCAGACCTATTACGTTCAATACGTGGCTTCCAGCTCCATCGCGCAGACGCTGCCGGATGGAAGTGTGGTCTTGAACGCCGCGCCCGAAACGAGGACTGTCACCGTCGGCATCGCAGACGATACGAACACCCAAATATTGAGCGGTTTGAACGAAGGTGACCAAGTTGTCCTGCGGACCGTTGCGCCGTCCGTCGGGACGACCCAAGCGGCCGCGCCCTCAGGTGGGGGCTTGGGCGGCCTGGGCGGCGGTGCCAGCCGCGTTTTCCGCATCGGCGGTTAGCATTTCAATGATAGAATGCCGGAACATCAAAAAGACCTACGTCTCTGGCGGGGAAGCGACGACCCAAGCGCTTAGAGGCGTCACCTTTTCCATTAAGGACGGCGAGTTCATCGCCATTATGGGCCCTTCGGGCTCGGGCAAGTCCACCCTGATGCATATTCTGGGCGCTTTGGACACGCCGACCTCCGGGGAGTATCTGATCGATGGCCGCAACATCGCCTCGTTTTCGGACGACGAATTGGCCGACATCCGCCGTGAGAAGATCGGTTTCGTCTTCCAGGCCTTCAATCTTTTGCCGCGGGCGACGGTCCTCCGGAACGTAATGCTCCCAATGCTCTATGACGGCATTCCCGAGCACGAACGGCAAAAGCGCGCCGTGAAGGCCCTCAAGGCCGCCGGCATGGACGAGGAACATTTCAACCACCTTTCGAACCAGATCTCGGGCGGGCAGATGCAGCGCGTTGCCATCGCCCGGGCGCTCGTGAACGATCCAGCGATCATCCTCGCCGACGAGCCGACCGGCAATTTGGACACGGCGACGGGCGAAATAGTTCTGGAAACCTTCCAAGAATTGAACGAGAAGGAGGGGCGGACGATCGTCCTCATCACGCACGAACATGACGTCGCCGAGTACGCGGCCCGCATCATCCACATCAAAGACGGTCTCATAGAGGAGGACAGTTCTCGCCACGTGCGTCGCCGGGCGAGCGCCCACCATCATCACGAAGCATGAAATTCAACGACCTTTTCGAGGAGACGTATCTTGCCCTTTCCGTGAACAAGGCCCGGTCCGGCCTCACTATTTTAGGCATTGTGATCGGCATCGGTTCGGTGATCGCAATGGTCTCGGTGGGCGCCGGCGCCCAGGGTTCTATCGAATCCAGTATTCAGGCCATCGGCTCCGACCTCCTGTTTATCTCCCCCGGTTCCACCCGCGGCGTGGGCCAACAGGTCCGGGGCGGTTTCGGCAGCGCGACGACATTGACCTTGGATGACGCGAATGCGATCGCTTCGCAAGTCCAAAATATCGCCGCCGTCGCGCCGGAGGACGACGCGCGCGAGCAGGTGATTTACGAGTCGCAGAACACCAACACCCAGATCACTGGCACGGAACCAGACTACACCCAAGTACGGAACGTTCAAATCGCTGAAGGCAGTTTTTTGAGCGACGCGGACATTCAGGGATTAAATAAAGTAGCTGTCTTGGGCCCCACGGCCGTGAGCGACCTCTTTGCGACCGGCACCGATCCGATCGGAGCGACGATCCGCATCAAGAACATCAACTTTAAGGTCATCGGCGTCACAGTTTCGAAGGGGGGTAGCGGCTTCGGCAGCCAGGACGACGCAATTTACGTCCCGCTCACGGTCGCCCAGCGTTTCCTCACGGGCCACAATTACGTGACGACGGTGAGCGTGGAGGTGGCGACATCCCAAGCGATGACCCAGGCCCAAACTGACATAACGAACCTTCTCCTTCAGAGGCACAACATCTCCGACCCGACCCAGGCCGACTTCCAGGTCTTGAACCAGGCGGACATATTGCAGACTGCCTCCTCCGTGACCGGCACCTTCACGACGCTCCTCGCGGCCATCGCCGGCATCTCGCTCCTTGTGGGCGGCATCGGCATTATGAACATGATGCTCACGACCGTCACGGAGCGCACGCGCGAGATCGGCCTCCGAAAGGCGATTGGCGCGAAGCGAAAAGACATCAGCGCCCAGTTCCTGATGGAGGCGGTGATGCTTACAGTCGTAGGCGGCGTTTTAGGCGTCTTTCTTGGGTATCTCATATCGCTCATCATCACGAGCTTCGCCGGTATCACGACGAACGTTTCCTTCGAATCGGTCATCCTCGCCTTCGGCGTTTCGGCCGTGATCGGCATCGTCTTCGGCTACTATCCCTCCCGCCGCGCGGCCGGACTCAATCCCATAGAAGCTTTGAGATATGAATAAAGGTCGTCACAACGAACAATAAAATGAAGAAACACATAGTTATAACCATCGTCGTAGCGGTTGTCGTGGGCGTAGGCGCCTTCTTCGGCGGGATGGCCGTCGGGAGATCGTCCTCGGCCGCCAACCTGCGCGGACAGTTCGCCGCTTTCCGGAACGGCACGAGCACCGGTTTCACGAGGAACGGCGGGCAGGGCGCCGGGCTCTTGACCGGGAGCGTGATCGCGAAGGATGCCCAGAGTATCACGATCCAGGACCGGACCGGCAGTTCGCACATCGTCTTCTACGCGACCTCGACCCAGGTCTCCAAACCGACGCCGGTTACGATCGGCGACTTGAACGTCGGCGACAACGTGACGGTCACGGGCACGTCCAATTCGGACGGCAGTTTGACCGCCCAGACGATCGATGTTCGCGGCAACCAGCCGCCCACGGGCGGGACCCAAGCCCCGATGATGCCGGCCGGGCAATAGCTTCGTGAACTGAAACTCCCCGAAAGGGGAGTTTTTGATTATCCACAGGATGTGAACGGCTAACGTTGACGCGCCGTAAAGACGGGTTTAGCATACCTACGTATAAAAGGCCGAGGGAGGGGAAAGAAAAGACCTAGAATAACCTCTTAGAGAACAATGTCCGTGGGTGCAAAAAATCGGTTTCGTCGACCGGTAACCCGCGGATGAAACAAACAAATGAAAACAATCAAATATAGTGGTGGCAATGTCACCAAAGTCGTAATGTTCGCGGCCGCAACCTTTCTAGTGTGCGGTTTTTTGTTTCTTGGTAACGTCGCGAAGGCAGATGCTGATCTCATTCTTACGGTTCAATCAACTGCAACCATCATTCAATCTTCTGCTTTGGTCCCTGAAACAAATGGCTTACCTAGCGGTGGCAATGCTACCGTTGATAACGCAGTCGCGGGTCTTACGCCGATCCCAGTGACCCTGGAGAATACCAGCAACACCGACTATACTAATGTCCGCATTAGCCCGATTGGCGCTAATTCGCACCTCCAGCTTTGGGCAAAAGATTCACTTGGGAATTGGTACGACACTAATATCACTGGTTGGGGACCCGTGGGAGGATTTCCAGTGCCAGCCGGATTTAGCACCACCACTGACGTTTACGCGATTTCCGATGTAGCAAACTCATACGCCTTAACTGTAAATTTGATAGATGCTGGCAATTCAACGGTTATCGCGACTTCAACGGGGATAATTACCGTGAATGCGCCGCCCACACTGACCTCTGCCACTATTACCAGCGATGGTTCACCCATTGGCGATCTTACCGGTGCCACGCTTATAACAAATAATTCCGGCTCTTGCGGTGGCAGCGGTGCAGGTTTTTGCCATGTCTTGAATGCTAGTAGCGTAGTGGTGACCAATGGCCCTTTGTCAGCACAGGATTATGGATTTGTCTTGCAAGCCTCTTCCACGCAACAAGCTGCCCTCAAATCTTACTTTGGCGCGAAAGAAGGATGGTCATCGGATATGCTAACTCAAATCGACAGCGAAATTAACGGTACTTCTTCTTTCTTCTATCTTGTTTCCGATGGTAGCGGAAACTACAGCTTGGCTGACGGATTCCAGAAAGCATTGGAGGCAGACGACCAGCCGTTAGTCATTGACGACACTTATCCTCCCGGAGTTTACACGTACACGAGCGTAGATGCGGTTGGTGCCAACCCGGTGACCGTGACTTTGACGGTCAAGAGGACGCTGACCGTAACAGGCATAACGGCAAACGATAAGGTATACGATGGGACCACGGAGGCCACACTCAACACCGCTGGCGCAACGCTTGTGGGCGTTAGTAGCGAAGACGATGTTAGTCTTAACACCTCAACTGCTGTCAGTACCTTTGATACAAAGGATATTGGCACCGGAAAAACAGTGACCGTTTCCGGTCTGGCTCTTGGCGGCGATGACGCGGGCAACTATTCTCTTACCCAGCCGACGGCGACGGCAGATATAACACCGGTTGTGCTTGCCATCGCGGCTGATTCCAAAACCAAGAACTACGGAGATACTGATCCGGTCTTAACCTACGCGATAACGTCTGGCTCATTGGTTGGCGGGGATACGCTCGCGGGCGCGCTTGCCCGCGATGCGGGCGAAAACCCCGGCACCTATGCTATCAATCAGGGCGCGCTTTCCGCCGGGAGCAATTACAGCATCACGTTTATCACAGGTACGCTGACGATTCGCAATTCTCTTCCGTTGACGACCGCGCCAAATTCCGACGGGTCGCTATCGGCTACCATGACTGGTGAAGTAGCGGCATCCACAAACGCCAACGGGATTGACATTACCGTTGACATCCCAGCAGGAACGGGGATAACCGGACCTTCGTCATGGAATAGTACACTCACACTTCCCGGAGTCACCACGAACTACGTGGCGCCGACGCCTGACTCTGGCTATACTGCTTCAGCTATTGAAGCGATTGAAATCGGAGCAGGCGATACGCCGCTTAGCTTGAGTAACCCGGTCAAACTCACATTCGTGGGACAGGCGGGCAACTACGTCGGCTGGTCGCAGGCGGGCGTGTTCCATCCAATAACGGCCGTATGCGATTCAGCAAGCGCGCCCACCCTAACCGATGGCGCAGACTGCAAGATAAACAACGGTTCTGATCTGATCGTCTGGACGAAGCACTTCACCGTCTTCACTACATACACGCAGTCGCCCATTCTAGTTCCTACTCTACTGGGCGGCGGCGGGGGATATATCCCGACGGCAGCGCCGGTAGTTCCGACAGCCACTCCGGTGACAACGGCTCCGACCGGCCAGGTCTTGGGCGTTTCGACCTTCCGGTTCACACAGACGCTTAACATCGGCTCGCAAGGTGATGAGGTGACTCAACTCCAGAATAAGCTGACCACCGAAGGCATCTACTCCGGTCCGATTACCGGCTACTTCGGTCCGCTGACTCAAGCCGCCGTGAAGGCCTTCCAAGCGAAATACGGTATCTCTCAAACTGGGACTGTAGGTCCGCTCACGAGGGGCCAGCTGAACAGTTTAGTGGCAACTGCGCAGCCTTCGGCCGGTCAGGTTTTAGGCGCCTCAACGAACGCCGCAACGCAGGCGCAGATAACCGTGATTAAGACACAGCTAACCTCCCTGATTCAGCAGGTTCTGACGCTTCTCCAGGCACAGTTAAATCAGGCAACTGGCCATTAGCGGCTTGAAAAAGGCCTGATGCCAAGAACGCCCCTAAAGGGGGCGTTCTTTTTGACGGATTTCGGGTTTAGTGATATAATTGAAAAAATGTTAGGGAGATCTTTCAAGAAATACTTCATTCCGCACGAGGGGAACGACCACAGACCCCATTTTTTGAGGTCAAAAAGTTTCGTCGTCATCCTTTTCCTGATCCTTTTCGTGGAAGTGGTTTATGTCTCCCAGGTTCTTTTCCTTTTCCCGAACGCCGGCTTTCTCGCCTCTATCCTGCCGTCCGTCCTCGTCGCCGACACGAATGCTGGAAGAACGGCCAATGAACTTCAGCCGCTTCAAGCCAACGACCTCTTGGAAGAGGCCGCCCAGCTCAAGGCCGACGACATGGCCGCAAAGGGTTACTTTTCCCACGTGAGCCCCAACGGCGAGACGCCGTGGTACTGGTTGGATAAGGTCGGTTACGACTATGAATATGCCGGGGAGAATCTGGCGGTTAACTTCACTGATTCGCAGGATGTCATTAACGCTTGGATGAACTCGCCGGAGCACCGGGCCAATATTTTGAACGGTATTTTTTCGCAGATTGGCATCGCCGCCGCGAGCGGGACATATGAAGGGAAAACGGCGATCTTTGTGGTCCAATTCTTCGGCCGACCGGCCCCGGTCGTCGCGCAGGCACCGGTTATGCCGAGTAAGACCGTTGCCGTCGCGCCGATCGCACCGTCTACATCATCCGCTTCAACTGCGACAGTACCGGCGGTCAAAGGCGAGATGATAGCACTCCAACCGGTGGTCACGGCCAGCCAGCCGTCCTTGGCCGTGGAGATCGCATCCCAGCCGCACTCGCTGACCAACTATTTTTACATTACGCTTTTGGCTCTGACCGGCTTGGCTCTCGTCCTGACCGTGTTCGTTAAGATAAAGATTCAACACCCGCAGCTCATCGTGAACGGTCTCACGATCATCTTCCTCATCACTCTCACCCTGCTCGTCAATAATTTCATCGCCGTTTATCAGGCAAGTATTCTCTGAAGTCCCACGAAACCCGTATGAAGTTTGAGCCTGGTTTTTGGGCGGAACTCAAGAAGCCCATTCTTGCGATGGCGCCGATGGCGAACGTCACGGATGCCGCTTTCCGCTGGATGTTCGCTGACCTCGGCCGGCCGGACGTCTTTTGGACAGAGTTCGTTTCCGTCGAGGGGCTGCTTTCGGCTGGAAAGGAGAAGCTCCTCGTCGACCTTTGGTACGACAAGCGGGAGCATCCCATCGTCGCCCAGGTCTTCGGCGGCAAGCCGGAGCAGTTTGAGCGCGTTGGCGCGCTCATCCGCGAACTCGGCTTCGACGGCTTGGACATCAATATGGGATGTCCGGACAAGAGCGTCGAAAGGTCAGGTGGGGGAGCGGCGCTCATCAAGGACCTAGAGCTGGCGAAAGAGATAATCCGGGCGGCGAAGCGTGGCGCGGGGAAGTTGCCGGTCTCCGTGAAGACCCGCATCGGCTACAACAAGGACGAATCTGCGAAATGGCTGCCGGCCTTGCTTGAAGAAGGCATCGCGGCGCTCACGGTCCATCTGCGCACCCGGAAGGAGATGTCCGCCGTTCCGGCCCACTGGGAAATCGCGCCGTCCATCGTCTCAATGCGGAATCGCATCGCGCCGGAGACGCTTCTGATCGGAAACGGCGACATAGAAGCTCTCGATGAAGCCAAAACGCGCGCCAAGGAAGCCGGCTTCGACGGCGTGATGATCGGCCGGGGTGCTTTCGGCAACCCGTGGTTCTTCTCTGGGCGCAGGCCGGACGTTCGCGAACGGCTGGAGCGTTTAGTGATGCACGCCGAGCTTTTTGAAAAACTTTACAAAAGCGATTCGCCGGAACGTTTAAAAATCTTTGACATCATGAAGAAGCACTTCAAGGCCTACGTTTCCGGATTTGATAAGGCAAGGGAGTTGCGCGTGAAGCTTATGGAAGCGGGGAACGTTGCGGATGTCCGCCGGATCGTGAGCGAGTTCTTGCGTTGAAAAAATGGATTCCCCGCACTACAATCAAGTTCAGTTTGGAGGGGTCGCATAGCGGTTTAGTGCACCATCTTGGAAAGGTGGCATGCCGAAAGGCATCGAGGGTTCGAATCCCTCCCCCTCCGCAGTCTAGGCTCGAGTATCGGAAGACCTTTTTGTCTATCTTTTTAGTGCGACCGACACGCCCAACGATGATTTTTTAAAAGGGGGGTATAATTCAAAACATGGAGACTCCATTGACGGCTACCTCGGCAAAAGCAACCATACAACCAGGAAGGGTATTCAAAAGTATCGCTGACATCGATAAAGACACCGAGGAGTTTAAAAAAAAGATATTCGAAGCAACGGAGCAGCTTTCGAGTGCGCGGAATCAAACAACCTTGGATCATCCAGGCATGTTACTTGGAAAAATTCAGAGCGGTAAAACGCGTGCCTTCATACGTATTATTGGTTTAGCGTTCGACAACGAGTCTGATATTGCGGTTGTTTTGACTAAGGGTACCGTCGCATTAACCAACCAAACAGTGCGACGCCTCAATGAATCTTTCCGAACGGCCGTAGATAGGGATTGGGTTGAGGTCTGTGAAATAATGTCGCACCAAGGAGAATTTACACGTTATGAGCTTAAGAAAAAATTGATTATAGTCGCAAAAAAACAGAAGCAAAATCTCGAGCGCGTAATCGACCTTTTGACTCACAAACACCCAGAATTGAGCGAAAAACGTCTTTTGATAATCGATGATGAGGCAGATTATGCAAGCATTGGCTTTCGTAAATCAAAAAATGATGACGGAGAAGAAAAAATTGAAGCAACAAAAATCCCGACCCTCATCAACGAATTGAGGAGTCGCGTAAAGTCTTCGGATGTTTTACAAGTTACGGCCACACCATATTCACTTTATCTTCAGCCGGGTAATTATAATCTGAGATCTTCGCCGGAATTTATTTTTAAACCGATTCGTCCTTTCTTCACCACTGTATTGCCCACTTACCCCGGGTATATCGGGGGAAATTTTTACTTCGGCGAAAATGAGCACGGAGAACCCGTGGCTCCGTATGTCTACGAAGAAATAGATGAGCACGAGCTTGCGGACTTGAAGGCGAACCGCAAAACCGGCCATGCCGATGGAAGGTCCTTTCAATTATCGGAGATTTTAAACGTGCATAAAATTCCGATTCTCCGAAAAGCAATTCTTAACTTTATAGTTGGTTCCGCGATTCGTCGCGCACAGTAAATTCAAGTTGGCGAATGGCCAGAAAAATATTCTTTTATCGTACACACCGACACTCATAAGCAAACTCACGCATGGCAAAAGAGTGTGGTTTTTCGATTAATCGCCGAGCTTGAAAATTTGGCCAAATCCGACAAAGTTAAACTCGCTGATTTCTTGCGAGAATCTTTAAAGGATTTGAACCTCTCCATTGGACAAATGAAGTTTCCCCTGCCCAATGAAGATGTCATTGGGAATGCGATAGAAGCCCTAGAAGAAGGTCTCGCCATAGATGTGGTCAACTCAGATAATGATGTTAAGAACATGCTTGATGATCATGGCGAACTTAGGCGTCGCGCCCCAATGAATGTTTTTATAGGAGGACAGGCCCTAGATCGCGGAATTACCATAAAAGGACTGATAGGTTTTTACTATGGCAGAAATCCAGGACGCTTCCAACAGGATACCGTTCTTCAGCATTCTCGCATGTATGGGAACAGATCCATGCGGGATCTCTCGGTTACTCGCTTCTATACAACCGGAAATGTTTATAGGGTACTTCGACGAATTAATGAATCTGATGAAGTGCTTCGAAACGCCTTAAGTCAGGATGGTGACCATGGTATCGTGTTCATCCAACAAGATCAGGCACGGCAAATTGTGCCCTGCGCTCCGAACAAAATATTACTTTCTTCAACGACGACTCTCCGCCCGGAGAAGAGACTTCTTCCTTATGGCTTTGATCTGCTCCCTGGGTATAAAATCAAGGATTACACAACGCACATCGATCATGAACTTCAATTCATTGTTGGTAAAAATCCCGAGTTAGTATCTATCGAAAAGGCTGAGGAGTTAATCGTCGAGTCGTTTAAAGCGTTCGATCCGAAACGTGCCGATAATATGGGTCATGATTGCGATGAGATCCTTGCCGCCATCAAATATTTGAGCGGCCTATCCGAGAATCCAGCTTCCAAGAAGATGGTGTATGTCCTTGTTCGAAGAGACAGAAATGTTTCTCGTATGCGCATAGATGGTGATGTCAGCCGTCCCCAAAACTCTCCGGAGACCGGTCATGAAGAAAGCGAAGTTGCGCGACGATTCGGGGAAAAAATACCCGTGCTCATCATGCTTCGACAAAATGGTGGCGAAAAAAGAGGGTGGCGATCCGGCCATTTTTGGTGGCCGCTGTTATGGGTCCCAACGGCTACCCATCCAGCAATTTATGCTAGCGAAACACAGGAGTTTATCCAAGAAATTTAGGATCATTCCAAAACGTGATTATATATGCCGGACATTTTTTCCCGAAAAGAACGAAGTCGAATAATGTCTTTAATCAAGGGCCGCAATACCGCGTTTGACTTAGATTTCTCAAACTGCTGAGTGCTGAGTTATATCCTCGCGGATATCGATACCGAAAGCACTCTACGATAATTCCGGGCAAGCCGGATGTAGTATTCATAAAACAAAAAATAGCTGTGTTTCTCGACAGTGATTTTTGGCACGGTCACGATTTTAAGAATCTCAGGCCCCAACTGCGAAGCAAGTTCTGGCTTGATAAGATAACCCGCAACATTGAACAGGACAAGAAAGTGAATAAGATTCTTCGTCGCGCTGGATGGACGGTTATGCGATTCGGGGAGAAAGAAATCAAGAAAAATCCGTTTCGCGCAATTGCCCGAATACGAGATGGACTTAGCCGCTGATCTGTAGCATTATTTGAATAATGAAAATGGCTCTTAAAACTCAAAAGGGAGGCGTTTCGGCAAAAACTCCTTGATGCTCTTTCCCAAAGAATCGGCGAGGTAGTTTCTAACGAAAAGTTGATCAAGGTTTCCGGCCAGCATAACTATGCTCGCAGGGTTCGCGAATTACGGGCCGAGGGATGGGACATAGTATGGCAAGCGAAGAATGGCGGCGGCTACGTTCTGAGGTACAAAAGAGAAAATCTCCAAACCCGCCGACGCTTATATAAATTTGAAATTACGT
>CAVRNT010000002.1:0-278717 GCA_963722655.1 uncultured bacterium
TAGGCGTTACTGACACTATGGCAACTGACACTCCTCTTACTGATGAATGATGCCGTTCGTCAGAAAAGTCCATGGCTGATCTTACGCATCTCCTCATCCAGTGTATCCAATAGAAAATCCTGCTCCTCAGGCGAAAGCTTCTTCATGATTTCTTCCAAGACGGGGTCCCTTTTGTACTCCGCCTCTTCTTTCTTCTCCTCGCGCATCGCCGCTTGACGCTTGCGTATCGTTTCTACCAAACGCCTGTCCTCGGAAGTCATTGGCTCTACGAACACAGTGCGTTTTTGAATGTACTGCAGATCGTTGTTGGAAAGGAAATATTTAATGGCATCCATCGATCCATCTTTCACTTTTTTGAGAAGCATGGATTTGGCCATATCGCACGTGTTTTCCTTCCCTTCTACGAGAGCTGTGTCTGCGGCAATCTTAAAATCGGGGATGTCCCTTGCCCACCTGTAAAAAGTGGAGCGGTTTATTCCCGTCTTTTTGCACGATAAACCGACGATCCCCGTTTCTTTGAGGACTTCTATCAGCTTTGAATTTTTATCCCTGAATTTCGCCATCTATCTTCTTGCGTTTCTTGCCAGTGAATTTCTCCCACCGATTCAAAATCACCTCGGCATAGATAGGACTCTTCTCCATAAGGAAGCAACGCCTGCCGAGCATTATCGAGGCGATGAGAGTCGACCCACTCCCGCCGAAAGGTTCTAGAACGGGTTCCATCGCGCATCGTGAGAATCTTGATGTACGGAATGAGAATCTCTGTGTAAGCTATGAAAATACAATCGCTTGGCCGGACGACTTTTCATCAGCGGCATTAAATTCAATGAAGTCCGTAGGACAATACTTCTTTCCCTTTCCGTAACTTTCCCATTGCGGAGAACCAGAAGTGGAAAAGAGCGCGGTGCGGTAGTCGTTTTCGACAAGCTCGTCTTCTTCTTCGGCTTCGAGGTGAGGGGCATATTCCTCGCTCGTGCCTACCATAGCGATATCATGCTTCGAGAACAATTTATACTTTCCTGGCGTAGCCCTGATTGCGATTAGGCAAATGCCACACGATCATGTTGCGCACGCGCCAGTGCTTCTCCATTTCGCCCCACTGCTCCCGTATGTTCTTCCAATTCTCAAAGGATATGATCGAGAAGTTTTTCGCCTGCACCTTAGCGACGTTGGCCATCCACTTCTCGGTGAAATCTTCCGGAAGCGATTCGGTTTCAAGGTAGCGGCGATTCTTTTTTGCGCCGAAGCCGACTGTCGCTTCGCCGTGGCGCGTCTTGCCTTTGAGGTAGTTAAGCCGGTAAGGCGCATCAGTCATCACCATGTCCGCTTTCTCGCCGCCCATGAGCATGAGTATTTCGGCTTCAATGGTCGAGTCTCCTCTACACAGCCTTGATCCGTCTAGGTTGTATGTATCTCCTTTATGAACGGTTACCTCGGTGATCTCTAGTTTTTCGAGTTCAGCTTTCAGATCGAAGGGTTCCTTGGTCTTCTCATCCTCGAAGATATTATCCAATTCTTCGGACTTGAAGCCGATGCCCGATAGGAATGACTCATCGAACTCGGCAAGGAGTTCAATATCGAATTCGCCTTGGTTCTTGTTCAGGCGGATGTTCAACTCTTTCTCGCGTTCGATTTCCGGGATGCTCACGAAAATCACAGGTATCTGCTCGTAACCCAATTCCTTGAGGACCTCGAACCTGAAGTTGCCTCCTACGATTACGTTTTCGCGGTACTTGGCTTCGTTGACTATAAGTGGGTCGCAGGCCCCGAAGCGACGAATAGATTCCTTAAGTTGATCCGCCGCCGCTTTGTCGTGCTTCCTCGGATTATACTCAGCCAGTTTCAGACTGGCAGCCGGCACATACCGGACGTGCAGCTGTATCTTGTCTTCCATATTTTTTGATGTGTTTGTTTTATTCGACTAATTAAAAAGCACTAGGCCCTTTGGGGGACTAGTGCTTTTTGCCGACCTTTAAATCAAAAAGTCACAAAAATCCCTTGGGGAGGCGTTTTTGTGATTTTTGATGCCGATTTGGTCCGGCTTGGCGGTTGACCTGCTTGAAAAGAGCTAGTGCTTTCAGTAATATACTAGCATATCTCGTCCAACCCTTCAAAGCTTTACAAGTCATAAAAACGGGTGTATAATGGAAGCACAAAGGTCAAGTGCATAACCAAATATGGCATTACACAGAATACAGCAATTAGTGCTGAAAATAGCGGAAGAAAAGGACATTTCAAAAATGTCCTTAAAGGCCATAGGTCAAGTGGTAAACAAAATGGATCCCGGAGTAGGAAAAACTTATCCACAGCTCATAAAGTTCCACATGGACCAGCTGCAGAAGAAAGGTCTTTTGAATATAGACCGCTCCAAGGGCCTTATTATAAAAAACACCCCCGGGTGGGCGAAGGGTATTTTGCAGGGAACGAAAGCTAAACTCTATAACATTCCCGTTTATGGAACGGCTAGTTGCGGCCCCGGCGGCGTAATCGCGGAAGAAAATCTTGAGGGATTTGTAAAGGTTTCAGGTACGCTATTGGGGAGAAAACCGGAAAAGTCCTTCTTCGCGATTGTGACTGAGGGCAACAGCATGAACCGAGTATCGTTCGATGGGAAAAATATCGAGCCTGGTGATTATTTGATTATCGATAAGGACGCTCCCGTTAAAGACAAGGATATCGTGCTTGCCGTGGTTGAAGATAGTGGAGTGGTGAAAAAACTAGTCAAGGATCCGGGGCACGATCAGGTGCTGCTCGTTTCGGAATCTACGGAGCAGTACCCCCCGATAGTCTTGCATAAGAGTGATTCGTTCGTCGTAAACGGAAAAGTCGTTCAAATAATAAAGAGGCAGAAATAAAACCATGAGAGAAGATAATTTATTCCAAGAGGATTATATTGGTTCTCACTTGTCCGCATTGGAAAGAAGTTTGAGCAATTACATAAAAGACCTAGACCTTAAGAAAATCATGGCAACTGAGGAAAATGTTCTCCTCCAAGAAATAGTGGAAAGGTTTAAGTTGAATCCGCCAAAGTTATTCGAAGACAAAATTCAAATCAATCCTCAAGAAACCGAGATATCATTGGGCCAGAATCATAGCAGCAGATGGATGCTCGATGACGATGATTTCGAACCCAGACCTGTTAAAGGCCTGCATATAGAAATAAGAATCCCGTTCGAGGGCGATGGTTCGTTGTTCAAATACCGGCCGTCCTCGTTCTCGTACTCACTATCAGGCACCACGCCAACGCAAATTCAAGGGAATTATTTAGTGATGGAATACGATACCACGGAGAAAGATCCTGAAAAAATTAAGAACTTATGGGGAAATGACTTGGTAAACATAAGGAAGAATCTCGAGATCCTGGGTACTGACGTGAAGCCGTATAATGGCGGGCTTGAAGCTAAAATAAGGTCGCAAGTAGCAAGTCGCAAGAAAGAAGCGGAGAGCAACCAATCATTAATCGACGCTCTCAAGCGTTAACAGCAATGGATCAAGACCCCACAGAAAATAAAGGGATTAACAAGGATATTGTCAGAGCAGGCATGGAAATTGCGGGAGGAGCAATACCCATATTGGGCGGCTTTCTTTCCGCCGCAGCCAGCGCTTGGTCGGAACACGATCAAGAAAAAGTGAATGCATTCTTCAAGCACTGGCTTCAAATGCTAGGAGAAGAAATACACGAAAAAGAACAGACCATTTATGAGATAGCCGCCCGCTTAGATATGCACGAAGAGAATGTTAAAAAACGCCTGGAAAGCGAGGAGTACCAATCCCTGCTTAAAAAAGCATTTAGAGACTGGGCTGCGGCGGAAAGCGAGGAGAAACGGAAATTGATACGGAATATTTTGGCCAATGCCGCTGCCACGACAAACATCGTGAGCGATGACGTCGTCAGATTATTCTTAGATTGGCTGAGTAAATATTCAGAACTGCATTTCAAGGTAATAGCCCTTATTTATAACAGCGGCGGGATAACCAGAAGAGAGGTCTGGGAGAAGTTGGGCAGAGAGTCGGTCCGAGAGGATTCGGCTGACGCTGATCTATTCAAGCTATTATTTCATGATCTCTCGACCGGTAGGGTTATCCGCCAGCACAGGGAAATAGATTATGAGGGCAATTTTGTCGTAGGCGGAACGAGGAGAACGCCTGTCAGGCATGGCCCACACATTGCAAAATCGGCATTCGATGAGAACGAACAATACGAGCTAACCCAATTAGGCGATCAATTTGTCCACTATGCCATGACCGACCTGCCTCTTAAAATAAGTGCCCCGAAAAAATAAAGGCCGACATAAGAAATAAAATAACATGAGTAATCTACCAAAATTTACTCTCGAATATAACGAGAGAAAAGAGCGCTGGGATCTCACGAACGATAAAACGGACAGGACAGTAAAGACGTTCGCGACCAAGGAAAAAGCCACAAAGGGCGGGGCGCTCGAGAAAGCCCTCGGAGACAACGGCGGATCGGTGAAAATCCAAAAGGAGAACGGAGTGTACCAGGAAGAAAGAACCTATCCGGGTAGCAGGGATCCAAAAGAATCCAAAGGATAAAAAGAGCGTATAAGAGCCATCTCTCGGCCAAGATTTCATCTTGGCTGTTTGATTTCTAGAACTCTATCTTTCCCGGAAACAGAATCGCGAGCTGAGTAAGAATCGCGCCCCAATTCCGGACTTGCTTGCTCCACCGTTTCGAGATGTCATCCTGCGCGAGCCAGAGAAGCTTCTCGAGCGACTGGTCGTGCGGGAACAGCGTGGTGGTTTTGGTGACCTTTCTGAACTGCCGGTTCAGGTTCTCGATGGCGTTAGTCGTGTAGATGCTCTTCCGGATCTGGTCCGGATACTCGTAGAACGGCTTGAGCTCGTCCCATTTCTCTTCCCACGACTTGAGATAGGGCTGGTACTGCGGCCATTTCTCTTTGACCCGTTCCAGCGCTTCGCGCCCAGCCTCCTCGGTCGGAGCCGCATAAACAGTCTTGAGATCGTCACAGAACGGTTCCCGATCCTTATGTGGCAAGAACTTTATCGTGTGCCGCACCTGGTGGACGATGCACTGCTGGATCTCGGCGGCCGGATAGATGGCCTTTATCGCCTCGCTGAAACCCCTCAGCCCGTCGATGCAGGCAATGAGGATATCTTCAACGCCCCGGTTCTTCAGTTCGTTCAGGATGCCCATCCAGAACTTCGCCCCTTCGGTATCGCCGATCCATATGCCCAACACCTCTTTGTATCCCGTGCCGTTCACGCCGAGAACGATGTAAGCGCACTTAGACATTATCTTGCCTGATTCGCGCACCTTGAAGTGCAAGCCGTCCAAGTAGATGAATGGATAGACTGGTGAGAGCGGTCTCGTTTGCCATTCCTTGATTTGCGGATAAACCTTGTCGGTGATCGTTGAGATCATGCTTTGGGAGACTTCAATGCCGTGCTGTTCCTTGAGGTAATTTGCGATGTCCCGCGTCGTGAGTCCTTTCGCGTAGAGCGCGATGACGCGTTCCTCAGTCTCGTTTTCCGCCGCCTCGTATCGCTTCTGATATGGGCTTCTCAGATCGTCATCCCTGAACGTCCGGCGTCGGCCTCTTATGGGCGGGGCCTGATGCGGTCCCTCCCCGCCGACCGATTCAAGCGCGGCCGAACCCACCTCTCTGAGGAAAGAGGCAACGTCTTCCGGGGTTTTAAGTCCGGCGACTTTCCTTTGGTAATCTTCGTAAGTCAATGTTTTCATGATTTTTTGTTTGTTTTTAATGTGCCAAAATAGAAATCTTAGCCGGAGACGGCGAGCTAAGAATACTGGATTCGTGGCTGTTTTTGGAACGTTTCCGGCAAGGCCTTAGGAGTGTCGCATTTGTCTCATTTTTAAATTCTAGCCCTAGACCTTGAGGCCTCAATTCTCAAAAATTGGACGACCCCCGAAAAAGCCTTATACTGATTCAAGCTGTCTTGGTCCTAAACCGAGACACACCGCCGATGCAAAAAGACGGCCTTAAGTCGTCTTCTTAATGTTATAATGGATTTAAGCACTGATGGACTTCCCAAGATGGAGGGGTAAGTTGGTCCTTTTTGCGCTCGTGATCCTCATCGCCGGCGCGGGCGTTGTCTGCGCGCAAAATACCGTCAACTTGAACGCCGCTGACATCGCTCCGTCCGCGGTTCTCTCCCTTTCTCCGGCCACGGAGAGCGTGATCGAGGGTTCCACCTTCGAGGTCTCGGTATATCTCAGCACCAAAGGCCAAAGCGCGAACGCGGTCTCGCTTTATCTCAACTTCCCCGCGAACAAGTTGAATATCGTCGGCCAGTCGACGGAAGGGGAATCCTTCGTCGCCGCGTGGGTCGAACCGCCGACGTATTCAAACGTGAACGGCACCGCTCATCTTTCGGGCATCGTGCCGAACGGCATCGTCACCAGTAACGGCCTCGTCATTAGCATAACCTTCAAGGCGATCGCAAGCGGCGAGGCCGCGGTCGAGATCTTGCCGACCTCCCAAGTGCTCGCCAACGACGGCCTGGGGACGCCAATTCCAGCCGAATACGGCAGCGGGACATACACCATCACGCCCAAGCCGCCGGATGGTGTCCCAGTCGTATCTCCCACCCATCCATTTCAAGATCAGTGGTACAACAACAATAACGTCACGCTCGCCTGGGAAAGGCCGTCGGATGTGAGCGGGTTCAGCTACGTCCTTGACGACCAACCGTTCACTGTCCCCGACAACGTCTTGGAGAGCAGCAGCACCACCGTTTCGTACAACGGGTTGAAGGACGGGGTCTATTATTTCCACCTCAAGGCGATGCGGCTCGGAGTGTGGGGGCTCACGACCCATTTCGCGATCCACATCGATACCACACCGCCGGCGAACTTTACGCCGACCGTTGATTTCGCCGAAAGCGGCGTGAACCCCGTGGCCTTCGTGAACTTCTTCTCGACCGACAACCTCTCCGGCATCGACCATTACGAGGTCGGCGTGGTCGAGATAAGCGGCACCTCGGTGACCGTCTCGTCGCCCGTCTTCACCCAAGCGGAAAGCCCCTACCAATTCGGAACCGTTCCCGGGAAACAATTCCGGATAATCGTCCGGGCCTTCGACCGCGCCGGAAACGTGCGGGACGGGGCAATCGACATCACCATCCCATTATCGTTCATCATCTTCATTCAAAATCATTTGGTCCTCATCCTGGAAGGCGTTCTCCTGCTCATTTTGCTCATCCTCATATTGCATTATCTCTTCGGCCACCGCATCCTCCGCCGACTGCGTCTCGCGATGGGTACACTCCACCGAGAGGACAGGTTGGTCCAGCGGGAAGAGGAGCGGAAGGAGGAAGAGCGATTGAAAGGTTTCACCGACGATCCGCCGCCCCCGCCACCGGCGTAAGTCGGGTCTTGAATTGACGCTTTTCGGTTTTCGTGCCATTCTGAAAGCAGCACAAAAAAGGAGATTTTATGCCGAACGAAAAAGTGGTTTGGGCCATTGAACCGATCGATAGAAAGTTCAGGCAATTTCTTATTGATGCTCTCCCGCGAAGCACACTTCGGAGTGTCTTGGATGAAAATCGGAAGAAGCACACCGTTTTGAGCTGCCATTACTGGCAAGAAGTGTTCCTACTCAAAGAAGAGGCTATAAAGGCCGGCATAGACGACGTTCCGGCGAAGGTCAGGATTTTCTCCATGTGGGATGGTATCATCCGCACAGAACTTTTAATGGGATAGACATTTAGGAGGGCTCGGCCCTCCTTTTTCTAATTTGCTAAGATATTAGGGATGTTCAAGCAAACTTTGTACGTCATCGCGCTGGTAATCGTTCTCGCCGTCGTCAGTGCCCTCGGCTACGCCGTTTTGAAGAGCTTGAAGGCCCTGCCGGCGCAAATCCAGCAAACAGCTTCTTCCTCCATCTATGATACGAGCGAGCTTCAAGTCCAAAGCCCTCTCCCGAATGCCGTCGTCCAGAGCCCGCTCACCGTCTCCGGCGAAGCGGTGGGGGGCTGGTACTTCGAGGCTGTTTTCCCTGTGAGATTGACCGACGCGAACGGGAACGTCATTGCGACCGGTCAAGCTCGCGCGATGGGTGACTGGACGACCACGAGCTCCGTGCCCTTCACGGCCACCATTGACTTCCAGACCGCGGCGACGCCGACCGGATTCTTGATCCTGCAGAACGATAACCCCTCCGGCAACCCCGCGACCCTGAAAGAGGTGAAAATCCCGGTTCGGTTCAGGTAATTTGGTATAATTGAAGTATGGAAAAACTAAACGTTAGGAAGTTCGCGGTCGCCTTGGGTTTCTCTTGGGCGATCGGCACGCTCGTCCTCGGGTGGGCGGCGATGAGCGGTTGGGGCGTTTCGATGGTGGATGCGCTCTCCTCGATCTACGTCGGTTACGGGCCGACCTTCTTGGGCGCCATCATCGGGGCCATCTGGGCCTTCTTCGACGGGGCGATTGGCGGGGCCATCATCGCCTGGATCTACAACATTGCGAAGAAGTAGTACTTGGGAAAAAGAATTCCTCGGTTCGGGGAATTCTTTTTTGTTTGAGATTAGCGTATTTATAGTGGGAATTGCTTTTCATTTTATGATAGAATAGGAAGCTCATGGATACGCCCAAAGACGACATCATAAAAGTTGCCGGCCTCACCAAGAAATTCGGCGACTTCACGGCCGTTGACGACATCTCCTTCGACGTGAAGCAAGGGGAGATCTTCGCCTTTCTCGGGCCGAACGGCGCGGGCAAGTCCACGACCATCAAGATGCTCACGACGGTCCTCCGGCCCACGAGCGGCGCGATGTCCTTGAACGGCCACGACCCGACGCGCGATTCGCTCGGCGCCCGCAAATCCTTCGGTATCGTCTTTCAGGACCCGAGCTTGGACGATGAGCTCACGGCCTACGAGAACATCGAGATCCACGGTGTGCTCTACGGCGTCCCGAAGGAAGTGGGCCGCGCGCGGGCGGAACAGCTCTTGAAGTTCGTCGAGCTCTGGGACCGGCGCAACGACCTGGTCAAAGGTTTTTCGGGCGGGATGAAGCGGCGGCTCGAGATTGCCCGGGGTCTTTTGCACCATCCGAAGATACTTTTCCTCGACGAGCCGACCCAAGGTTTGGACCCGCAGACCCGCAACCACATCTGGCAGTACATCCAGAATTTGAACAAAGAGGAGGGGGTCACAATATTCTTCACGACCCATTACATGGAGGAGGCGGACAAGGTGGCCCAAAGGGTGGCGGTCATCGATCACGGAAAGATTGTCGACGGCGGCACGCCGGAAGCGTTGAAAAAGAAGACCAACACTGCGTCGCTCGAGGATGCCTTCCTCTCCTTGACTGGCCATGGCCTTCGCGAAGACGCCGCGACCGGCGCCGATCATATGCGGGCCGGCGCCCGCGTTTGGAACCGTCACTAAAGATAAAATGCAGGCTATCTACATCATTTGGCTCAGGCAACTCAAGCGCTACGTGCGCTCCAAGTCGCGCATCGTGGGCTCCCTGGGCCAGCCGCTCCTTTTCCTCGTCGCCCTCGGTTTCGGCCTGGGTCCGATCTTCCAAAAGGCCGGCGGAGGTAATTACCTCGACTTCCTCGCGCCGGGCATCATCGCGATGGGCATCCTTTTCACGGCGCTCTTTTCGGGCATCGAGATCATTTGGGACCGGCAGTTCGGCTTCCTCAAGGAGATGATGGTGGCGCCCGTCTCGCGGCTCCAGATAATGGTCGGGCGGACGCTCGGCGGCGCGACGGTCGCCATCATCCAAGGGATCGTCGTTTTCATCCTCGCCTTCCTCGTCGGCTTCCGGCCGGAATATCTCACCGTCGGTACCTTCCTCCTTGCCCTCGTTTTTATGTTCCTCATCGCCGTGCTCTTCACCGCGCTCGGAACGGCCATCGCCTCGCCTTTGGACGATATGCAGGGTTTCCAGCTCATAATGAACTTCGTCGTAATGCCCCTTTTCTTCCTTTCGGGCGCGCTCTTCCCGCTTGCGGGGCTGCCGAGCGGCATCGCCCTCGTCGTAAAGATCGACCCGCTCTCCTACGGCGTGGACGGCCTGCGTCACGCCTTGACGGGCGTCGCTCAGTTCGGCTTCGGCACCGATCTTGCCGTCCTCGCCCTCATCACCGCCGCCCTCCTCGGCATCGGCACCTACTTGTTCTCCAAGATCCAGATTTAAATTCGAGCTTGATCTTGGTGATTGCTAAAAATCCACAGCAGTGGTAATTTTATTGCACCGTTATTCGTCAATTTAAGAATTAGATAGAAAGGAGCCGGTCATGCTGAAGATCAAATCTAAGAGGGGAAAGGCACTTCCCCGCAACAAGCAGGTTGAATGGTTTTTAGCGCCAACGAGCGCCTTCGCGAATTTTGCCCTGGCGGAATTGAACCCCGGAGGGAACGCGGCGATCATAACCGTCGATAAGGGGCACGATAAGAGGGAGAAGCGCCATGTTTGGCTGTGCCAAGGCCTTTTCGAAGTGACGCGCCTGGTCGAAATGGTCCGTTCGGGCCATCCGGAGATCAAGTTCGAGGTTTTCCGGCGCAATCCCGATATTTCCCGCATCGCCCGGAAGGACTTTTCCATCAACGCTTAGTTAAGTTATCTCATAAAGGTAGGGGATTCGATCTCCTACCTTTTTGCTTTCCGACCGTCGCCGGATTAAACTGGTGAACGATGGCCAAGGAAGTTGACCTGATAAAGGAAAAATTGAATTTGGTTGATTTTCTGCGGTCCTACGTCACCCTCCTCCCCGCCGGCAAGAACTTGAAGGCGCTTTGCCCCTTCCATTCGGAAAAGACAGCGTCCTTTATGGTTTCGCCGGAACGGGGCGTTTGGCACTGCTTCGGCTGCGGATTGGGCGGCGACATCATCAAGTTCGCGATGCTCTACGAGCATCTGGAGTTCCCCGAGGCCCTGCGTTTCTTGGGCGAGAGGGCCGGCATTCCCATCCAGACTTTGAGCCCGGCCCAGCAGCGTGAGTTCGGCATCCTTTACGACCTCCAGAACGTCGCCAAGGATTTCTACAAGGAGGCTCTGCAAAAAAATCCGGGCGCCCTCCAGTACCTCAAAGCGCGGGGCCTCTCGGACGAAACGATCGATGAGTTTGATCTCGGTTACGCGGCGGGCGGCGAGACCCTCGTCCTCCATCTCTTGCATGAAGGATTCGATGTCTCGGACGTCGTCCGGGCTGGACTCGCCCAGAAGAACGTCCGCGGCCTCTACCGCGATAAGTTTTCCGGCCGAGTGATCTTCCCGATCGCGAACCAGGTGGGGAAGACCGTGGGCTTCACCGGCCGGCTATTGCCCGACGACCCCTCGGTCAAGAATGCCACCGTCGAGCTCCCCAAATACCTGAACTCGCCCGAGACGCCCATCTTCAATAAATCCCGCGTCCTCTACGGTCTGGGAAAGACCAAGCAGGCGATCGCCGAGGCGCGGAGCGTCCTCATCGTCGAGGGCCAGATGGATTTTTTGATGGCCTGGCAAACGGGCGTGAAGAACATCGTCGCCGTTTCCGGCACCGGCCTCACGCCGCAGCACCTGGAACGTCTGCGGAGCCTGGCCGACACGGTTTTGGTCAGCTTCGACAACGACGAGGCGGGCCTCCGGGCGCTCGAAAGGAGTTTGGCCAATTTCCATAACTTCGATTTTCACGTGAAGGTCATCGACCTCGGTGAGTTCAAGGACCCGGCGGACGCGGTGCTCGCCGATCCGGTTTTCTTCAAACAGGCGGTTGAATGGGCGAGGCCCGCGATGAAGCACATCTTCGGCGTCTACTTTTCGCCGAAGGTCTGGAAGGAAGGGGACATCCCGCTCCAAAAGCGGATCTTACGCCACCTCTTGGGCGAGGTCGGCACCTTGAAGAGCGCCGTCGAACAGAACATTTGGATCAAGGAGATGGCGAAGCTCTCCGGAATTTCCGAGAACGCCTTGAACGAAGAAATGGCGGAACTGGGCGGCAGTTCCGCGGGCGGCGGGGTGGAAGGCGAGACGGCCGCGGCGCCGGATTTGGACCGCCTCGGCGCGGTCGCGAAACGCCTCGTCGCCCTCGCTTTGACAAACGCGGAATTCCTCGCTAAATTAATGGAGCATCAAGCGCTTCTCCCGGAAAATTACGTCGCCATCCTCGCCGATCCGCAAGCCGAGGGTTCGGCCTTTCTGGAGCTCCAAGGCGCTTATGAGTTCGGCGATCTGGACGAGGACAAGAAGCGCAAGGAGTTCGGCGACCTGATCCGCCGCCTGCAGTCCTTCGGTTTGAAGAAAGAATTGGCCGGCGTCAAGAAGGCGCTCAAATCACCCGAGGCGCGGGAGAACGAGGCGGAGACCGAAAAGCTCTTGAACCGTTTCTCGGACATCACGAAGAAGATGAACGACCTCAACCAATAAAATGGCTTTCAAAAGAAAGACCAAAAAGAAGACCAAACGACCGGTCCGCCAGGCCAAGCCGAAGCAGACGGCGCACGAAAAGGCCAAGGCGGCGTCGGCCAAGAAAGCGCTCAAGAAAAGAAGGCCGGTCGTCGTTCCGGAGGAGTACGCCGGCAATCTGGACGAGCTCGTCCGCCGGGGCCGGAGCCGCGGCTTCGTGACCGACGCCGAGGTCTTGAACTATTTCCCCGAGGTGGAAAAGAACCTGGCCTATTTGGAAGAGGTTTATGAGCGATTGGAGAAGGAGGGCATCAAGATAAAGGAAAGCAGTCCCTTGATGAAGGAGGTCAAAGAGTCCAAGTTCGAGGAGGTCTCGCTCCAAGAGCTCAAGGATGCGACGCGCATCGACCAAGAACTGCCGGACGCCGTCCAGATGTACTTGAAGGAGATCGGCCGCACGGCCCTGCTCACTTCGGCCGAAGAAAAGGACCTCGCGAAGCGCGCCGAAAAAGGGGACGAGCTGGCGCGGAAGCGCCTCATCCAGGCCAACTTGCGGCTGGTGGTCTCCATCGCCAAGCGCTACGTGAACCGCTCACCCCGCCTTAGCATCCTGGACCTCATTCAGGAGGGGAACATCGGCCTTTCGCGCGCCGTGGACAAATTCGATTACCGCAAGGGGTTCAAATTCTCCACTTACGCCACTTGGTGGATCCGCCAAGCCGTGACCCGCGCCCTCGCGGACTACTCGCGCACCATCCGCATTCCGGTCCATATGGTGGAGACCATCACGAAATACACCCAAACGAAGCGGGCGTTGATGCAGGAACTCGGCCGCGAGCCGCTCCCCGAGGAGATCGCGACCGAAATGGGGATGGACGTCAAAAAGATCCACTACATCCAGAAGATCTCGCAGGAGGTTATCTCGCTCGAAGCACCGATTGGCGAGAGCGAGGATGATCTCACCCTTTCCGACTTCATCAAGGACGAGCAGAGTTTGAGTCCGGACCAGTTGGCCAACCAGGCACTATTAAAGGACCAGATCCGCGAGATATTGGACGACCTCACGGAGCGCGAGAGGAGGATCCTCGCGATGCGCTTCGGCTTGGACGACAACATCCCGCACACCCTGGAAGAGGTGGGGAAGGTTTTCGGCGTCACGCGCGAACGCATCCGGCAGATCGAGGCCAAGGCCCTGGACAAGATCCGCCAGCACCATAAGGCCAAGAAACTCGAGGGTTATTAAACCAAAAACACCGCTCAAGGCGGTGTTTTAGTTCCGCTTAATTATCACGAGAGGGCCGGAGCGGTTCACGATATCCTGCAGATCATTCTCTTCCACGGCGCCTTCTTCGATGACGACTGGGTTTTCCTGAACGCGACGGGAGGCGGCATGAATGGTCCGGCCGTTACCGATGTAAAGGATGACGTGGCCGATGCCCTGCGGAAATTTGCGGTTATAAAATCCGCGTACGCCGTGAATGAAAAGCAGGTCTCCCGGCTGGATGTCTTTGAGATTGACGGCAGCACCTTGCTCTGCTTGGAGGATGGTGCTCCGCGGAAATTCTACGCCGACTTCCTTGAAGATGTACTGGATGAAAGAGGAGCAATCGAAAAAATCCGGCGCCTCTTCCGGTTGCGCACCGTATTTGTACGGCTTGCCGATGAGCTGCTTTGCCAGCTCGACTATTTTATTCCTTTGGACATCCGTCATTAATTTGTCGGGCCAAGCGGAATTGAACCGCTATCATACCCACCCCAAGGGTACGTACTGCCGTTATACTATGGCCCGCCTTTGCGGGGCCGAAGCCTCGCTGCGGCGAGGCGAAGGCCCATGCTTGATTAGTATCAAATATCCGGTATAAAGTAGCAAGTAGAAGGTAGCTAGCATAACGAACATTAAAAATAGAGGAGGAATTATGAGCGCGTTCAATATTCCTGCGGGACGGCAAGCGCCTTGGGAGGGAAGTGATGATAATTCGGGTGTATTTCTATCACCAACAAGAGTGATGACAATGAAGAAGCCATCGTTTCCTAATGCCAAGCAACAACGCCAATCCGCCAAGGATAAAAAATTGCGAAAAGCAAAGAAACGAGAAGGAGAAGGTTGGTAGGAGTGTTAACAAAAACGGTCCCATTCTTGGGACCGTTATTTTTATGCTTTAGCTTTTTGTCTCGTGAGCGTCTTGAGGCACTTCACGCAGACGAGCGAGCGCTTGCTTTTAACGAGGAGCCGCGTCCACTGCAAATTTGCCCGCTTCTTGCCGAAGGTTGTCGGGTTGTAGTGGGCGCGCAGGAGTTGCCGCGTGCCACTCGAGTTGTATGATTTTCCGCATTTGGCGCACTGTCGCATGGCAAGGTAAGAATAGGGGATTCAAAGCATCGTGTCAATCAACCAGTCGGCTTTTGACGGTCAATCTTGACTTCAATCAGGTATTATTGTACATTATTCACCGGTTTCTTTAATAAAAGCTTTGGGGCGAAAGCGCCCAAGCCGAGGAGTAATCCTCGAAATTAACGAACAAAACAAAACAGGAGGTGTAACTTGAAAAAGTTTTTCGTTTTCACGGCCTTTTTCATTTTCTTGAGTTCAACAATCGCGTCTTCGCAAACGCCGGTCACTAGGGATTTCACGATCTCGGTGCAAAGCCGGGTCGTCCCTTCGAATTGGTGGATTTCGATCCCCATGTATATGTATGGAGATCCCGGCCGACCGATCGAAGGATTGGACGTCGTCATCAACTACCAGTTGCCGATCGAACATCAGTATGGTGAGTATATCGGGACATGGTCGTTTCCGAGTGACTGGTGGTGCACCGGCGGTTACGTCAGTCCGGCAGCGGACACCCTGAGGTTCGCCATGTTAGGCGAGCCGTTCAGCTTCAGTTCGGTATTTCTAGGATATTTCCCGGTATACGTTGGGGGTATCGCAGAGGGCCAGACGGTCCGACTGAACATTTCTGCGTACGTCGCGGAGAAGATAGCCGGGAGAGATACTCTCATCCAAGTCAGTTACAAGGGTGGCTATATTACCGGGTGTTCATCCGTGCTTGCGGGAGATGCGGACAACGATGGAGCATATTCGATCTTGGATCCTTTGCGGATTTTGGATATAGCGACCGGCCAATATGCTGCATCCATGATGGATTCGGTGCGTTGCGACGTCTCCGGTGACGGATACATTTCGTCGTACGACGCGTACGAGGTTTTGATGCGGGTTGTGTACCCATATTGGACCTTTGAGGTCCTTCAGGGTAACTACGGCGGAGCGAAAGGGAATACGGTGCCGGTACCCGGTACGGAAACGCCTATCTCGATACAACTAACCGACGTCGAAGGCGGGGTCCAAGTATCACTTCCTGACAGCGTCAGCATAAATTGCGCTGACCTATCGTTCTCGAGCCCATTGACCATCGACAAGAACGTTTCTACGAACGGACTTTTCGCTTCGAGCGCGGATAGCAAGCGGATCAGCTTGATAGCGACAAGCGAAAAAATCAGCGGGAAGATCGGTTTCGTATCAGGTGTAAGCGCTAAGGATTTGATAGTTACCGGAACGGTCGGCAACGGCACGAGGATAACGGTGGTGAAAAATATCGTTACATCAGTGTCGGACCACTCAACTGCGGTTAAAGACTTTTCTTTAGCCCAGAATTATCCCAATCCGTTCAATCCGACGACGATGATATCGTACAGCCTTCCAAAGGCAGGCAACGTCACGCTTAAGGTGTATGACATGCTTGGCCGGGAGGTGGCGGCACTGGTGAACGGAGTCGTCCCGGCAGGTCAGCACGAGGTTCAATTCGATGCTTCGTTCTTACCGAGCGGCACATACCTGTATCGCTTAGAGGCAGGCAGTTTCACGAAAACACAGAAAATGCTGCTTCTGAAATAGTAATAAGTTCACAAAAAGACCCATCGGCCAAAAGTCGATGGGTCTTATATTTTTCAGAATTTATCCCAGCACCGTTTGCTGATAGCTTTGCGTCGAGAAGTCGAACTTGTAGTAGTTGGCCGTGGAAGGGGCGCCGACCTGGAGAATGATGGACGTCGCCCCCGGGTCCACCTTGAAGGTCGCCGTTCCGGTCGTTCCGCCCTGGGGCGGCATCGAGTTCCAATTGCCGGTCGTCGAGAGCACCGTTTCGTTGTTGCCGGAAAGGTCGACGATCTGGAGGAAGTCCGCCGGGTTTAAGGAGCTGTAGCTCGAGGCTTGGGAGGTGAAGGCCTTAAGGTTCACGGTGATCGTCCCGTCTGGGCTCTCCGTGACGCTGTTCACGGTCACCGTCACGTTCGTCTGGGGCTGGAGGGCCGGACTCGACTCTATGGTGAAGAGGATATTGGCCGGGATGGAAACGCCGCCGGTCGGCGCAGACGACGTCGGCGTTTGATTGCTCGGCGTCGAGATCGGTGTGGAAGTGGCGATCGTCTGGCTTTGGTTCTGGCCGCTTCCGGGCGAGTTCAAGACGACCTGCTGGATGGAGTTCAGCTGGTTGAAAATGAGATAAAAACCGCCGAGAACGATGATCGTGAGAACGATCAAAAAGACGTAAATTGCCGTAGCGTTTCTCATCACTCTATTATATCATTACGGGGCAATGGCGCTCGTTATTTTTTCCGTCATCGTCCTGGTCTTCTCTGCTGTCATTCACGAAGTGATGCACGGCGTCGTCGCCGACAAGCTCGGCGACCCGACGGCGCGCCTCATGGGGCGGCTGACCTTGAATCCCCTGAAGCACTTGGACCCTTTCGGCTCCGTCATCCTGCCGCTCCTCCTCGCCCTCCTGCCGGGCGGGGTCGTCTTTGGCTGGGCGAAGCCCGTGCCCTACAATCCCTATAACTTGAAGGACCCGGAAAAGGGAGCGGCGATGATCGCCGCCGCGGGACCATTGAGCAACCTCTCGATCGCTGTCATCTTCGCCGTTATCTTCCGCGCCCTCGCCGCGTTGAACTTGGGCGCGATCGGTCCCGTCCTCGGCCAGCTCATCGAAACCATCGTCGTCATTAACGTCGTCCTCGCCGTCTTCAACCTCGTGCCCATCCCGCCTCTGGACGGCGCGAAGGTCGCGATGGCCTTTATGCCGGATTCCTGGGGGAGCTTCAAAATGTTCTTCCGCGAGAACAATCCTTACGGCTGGATCATCCTCATCTTCTTCATCTTCTTCGGCCTTTCCATCATCAGCCCGATCATCTACGGCATCGCCGGTTTTCTCCTCGGAATTTGACAAATCCTCAGGGTTTATCTATTTTTAATATCGTCACTAATGCCGACAACCCATCAGCTGATGAAGCGCGGCCGCAGTGCGGTCGGGAGAAAATCCAAAGCGCCGGCCCTGGATTCTTATTTTAATTACATCCAGAACCGCCCCGTCAGTTCGCCCTCGCCCTTCAAGCGGGGAGTTTGCGTGAAGGTTTTCACGACGACCCCGAAGAAGCCGAACTCGGCCTTGCGGAAGGTCGCCCGCGTGCGCCTCACGAACGGCATGGAGGTCACGGCCTACATTCCGGGCGAAGGCCATAATCTGCAGGAACACTCCGTCGTGATGATCCGCGGCGGCCGCGTGAAGGACCTGCCGGGCGTCCGGTACCACATCGTGCGCGGCGTTTTGGACACGCAAGGCGTCACGGCCCGGAAACAGCAGCGCTCGAAGTACGGTACGAAGCACGCGAAGAAATAAAATGAGGAGAAAGAATTTCAAAAAAACCGAAAAGAAGGCCGATTATAAATACGATCGCATCGACACCGGCCGGTTCATCAACTATCTGATGGAGGACGGCAAGAAGGCCACGGCCGAGAAGGTCTTCTACGACGCTTTGGGAAAGATTGCGGCCGAGACCAAAGAGGACCCGATCACGATTTTCGAAAAGGCGCTCACGAACGCGACTCCGCTCCTCGAGGTCGCCTCGAAGCGCATCGGCGGCGCGAACTACCAGATCCCGCGCGAAGTCAGGCCCGAGAGGCAGTTCTTCCTCGCCACCCACTGGATAATTAATGCGGCCCGCTCCAAGAAGGGGAAGCCGATGGCCGCGAAGCTCGCCGAAGAGCTCATTTTAGCCGCGAAGAACGAGGGCGCGGCGATCAAGAAGAAACAGGACACTCACCGGATGGCGGAAGCGAACCGCGCATTCGCGTCATACCTGAGATAAAAAGGAGGAACTTATGCCCCGACAGTACCCCATAGAAAAGGTGCGCGATTTCGGCATCATCGCGCATATCGACGCCGGCAAGACGACCGTTTCGGAGCGGATCCTTTTCTATACCGGCGTTTCCCATAAGATCGGCGAGGTCCACGAAGGGGACACGGTGATGGATTGGATGGAACAGGAGCGCGAGCGCGGCATCACGATCACCTCGGCCGCGACGACCTGTTTTTGGGTCCCGACCTACGCAAGCGGCGACAAGGAACACGAGCACCGGTTCAACATCATCGACACCCCCGGCCACATCGACTTTACCGTTGAGGTAAAGCGCTCCATGCGCGTCTTGGACGGCGCGGTCGTCGTCTTCGACGGCGTCGCGGGCGTGGAACCGCAATCCGAGACCAACTGGCACTACGCGGATGAATACAACGTGCCGCGCATCTGCTTCGTGAACAAATTGGATCGCGTCGGCGCGAGCTTCGAATTCAGCTTCAAGTCCATCTTGGAACGCCTGACGCCGCATGCGGTCCCGATGCAGATCCCGATCGGCCTCGAAGACAAGTTCCAAGGCGTCGTGGACCTTTTGAAGATGAAGGCCTACCGCTTCGAAGGCGAGCACGGCGAAAAGATCGTCGAGGGCGAGGTGCCGGAAGATCTGAAGGCCGACGCGATGAAGCACCGCCACGACCTCATTGAGAAGATCGTCGAGAAGGACAACTCCTTGATGGCGGAATATTTGGAAGGTAAAGAGCCGCCGCTCGCCGATTTGAAAAGGGTCTTGCGCAAGGCGACCATCGCGAATGAACTCGTGCCCGTCTTTTGCGGTTCGGCCTTGAAGAACAAGGGCGTCCAGCTCATACTCGACGCCGTCGTGGATTACTTACCTTCGCCGGCGGATTTGCCGCCCACCAAGGGCGTGAACCCCTCGACCCATGCCGATGAGGAACGCCATCCGAAGGACGACGAACCCCTGGCGGCCCTCGCCTTTAAGGTGGCCGCCGATCCCTTCGTCGGTTCCCTCACTTATTTCCGCGTTTACTCCGGTACGATGAAGCGCGGCAGCTACGTTTTGAACTCGACCAAGAACAACCAGGAGCGCATCGGCCGCATCGTCCGGATGCACGCCAATCACCGCGAGGAGGTGGAGGAGATCTACGCGGGAGATCTGGGCGCCATCGTCGGATTAAAGAACACCACGACCGGCGACACGCTCACGGACCCCGAGCATCCGATCATCCTAGAGACCATCACCTTCCCCGAACCGGTCATTTCCGTTCGCATTGAGCCGAAGACCAAGGCCGACCAGGAAAAAATGGGCATCGCCTTGCACCGCTTGGCGGAAGAAGACCCGACCTTTCGGGTCTCGGGCGATCTTGAAACGGGGGAGACCATCATCGCCGGAATGGGCGAACTGCATTTGGAGATCATCGTGGACCGCATGAAGCGGGAGTTCAGCGTCGAAGCCAACGTCGGCCGGCCACAGGTGGCCTACAAGGAGACCATCAAAGGCAAGGCCGAGGCGGAAGGGAAGTACATCCGCCAGTCCGGCGGCCGCGGTCAGTACGGTCACGTTTGGCTCAAGGTGGAGCCGATGGAACGCGGCACCGGCTTCGAGTTCGTGGATGCCATCAAGGGCGGTTCCATCCCGCAGGAGTTCATCCCGGCCGTCGAGAAAGGGGTGCGCGAGGCCTTGGATCGCGGCATCTTGGCCGGCTATCCTCTGATCGATCTCAAGGTCACGCTCTTCGACGGCTCCTTCCACGAAGTGGACTCTTCGGAGTTCGCCTTCAAGATCGCGGGCTCGATGGCCCTCCAGGAAGCGTGCACCAGGGCGAAGCTCATTCTCCTCGAACCGATCATGAAAGTGCAGACCATCGCGCCGCCGGACTTTTTGGGCGACGTGACGGGCGATCTCTCCGCCAAGCGCGGCCGCATCAAGGCGATGGGCGAGCGCGGCACGGTGCGCGTCATCGACGCGGACGTGCCCTTGGCCGAGATGTTCGGCTACTCCACCGCCCTCCGTTCGATGACCCAAGGCCGCGGCTCCTTCACGATGGAGTTCAGCCACTACGAGGAGGTGCCCCAGAGCGTCGCGGCGGCCATCATCGAAGGAAAGAAAAAGTAGACGCCGCTTGACATTTCGAGAGGAATCCGAGAAGATTGAGGATACCGAGTGTTATACTAAAGAGGTTAAAAAAATAAGGTCGAAACAAAGTATCAAAAAAACAACAATGGCAGAAAAAGAAAAATACGTCAGGACCAAGCCCCACGTGAACGTCGGCACGATCGGCCACGTGGACCACGGGAAGACGACCCTCACGGCCGCCATCACCCACATCCTGCACATGAAAGGTCTCGCGAAGAAGGAAGAGGGAGTCGACCAGATCGACAACGCCCCCGAGGAGAAGGCGCGCGGCATCACAATCGCTTTGCACCACTCGGAGTACGAGTCGGAGAAGCGCCACTACGCGCACATCGACGCTCCCGGCCACGCGGACTACATCAAGAACATGATTACGGGCGCCGCCCAGATGGACGGTGCGATCCTCGTCGTCGCGGCCACGGATGGCCCGATGCCGCAGACCCGTGAGCACATCCTCCTGGCCTACCAGGTCGGCGTGCCGAAGATCGTCGTGTTCCTCAACAAGTGCGATATGGTGGACGATCCGGAGCTCATCGATCTCGTCGAGTCCGAGGTGCGCGAGCTATTGAAGAAATACCATTACGACGGTGATAATACTCCGATCATCCGCGGTTCGGCTTTGAAGGCCTTGGAGGCCAAGTCGCCCGATGACCCGGCCGCCAAGCCGATTCTGGACCTCGTGAAGGCCCTGGACGACTACATTCCGGACCCGATTCGCGAGACGGATAAGCCATTCCTAATGCCGATCGAGGACATCTTCTCGATCGAAGGCCGCGGCACCGTCGTGACGGGCCGCGTGGAACGCGGCATCGTCCACGTGAACGACGAGGTTGAGGTCGTCGGTTTGAAGCCGACCGCCAAGACCGTAGTCACGGGCATCGAGATGTTCCAGAAGACGTTGGATGAAGGCCAGGCGGGCGATAACGTGGGCGTGCTCTTGCGCGGACTCAAGAAGGAGGAAGTGGAACGCGGCCAGGTCATCGCGAAGCCGGGCAGCGTCACCCCGCACACGGAGTTCTCGGCCGAGGTTTACGTCCTCTCCAAAGAGGAAGGCGGCCGCCACACCCCGTTCTTCAACGGCTACAAGCCCCAGTTCTATATCCGCACGACGGACGTGACGGGCGAAGTGACCTTGGCCCAGGGGACCGAGATGGTCATGCCGGGAGACACGACGAGTGTCACCGTTAAGCTCATCGCTCCGGTCGCTCTTGAAGAGAAGCAGCGCTTCGCCATCCGCGAAGGCGGCAAGACGGTGGGTGCCGGCGCGGTCACGAAGATCTTGAAGTAAAAACAAAGTTCAGCTCTTTATCACTCCATGGCAAAAAAAGAAGAACAGGTCCAAAACGGCCTCCTCCGGATAAAAGTGAAGGCCTATGATTCCAAGCTCATCGACAATTCGGTGAAGCAGATCATCGAGGCCATCCGCCGGCAGGGCGGAGAGGTCGTGGGACCGACGCCCTTACCGACTGAGTTCAAGAAGTACACCGTGAACCGCTCGACCTTCGTGCATAAGAAATCGCGCGAACAGTTCGAGCTCCGGGTGCATAAGCGCCTAGTGGACATCCTGAACCCCCAGCAGAAGGTGATCGAATCATTGACCGATCTCAACCTGCCCTCGGGCGTCGACGTGGAGATAAAGATGAGCTAAAAGCTAAGAGAAAGACCCGCCTCAAAGGCGGGTCTTTCGTTTGGGTATTTGGGAAGGGTGGGGATTGACGGATTTGCGGGGAATAGATTAGAATACCTTTCACAGAGACAAGTAGCCAGAAGGGATAACCGGGCTAGGTCTCGGTTCTTTTTTTGACCGGAATCATGCTGAAATTAAGCGGCAAAAAACTGAAGATGACGCAGGTCTGGCAAGGCGACGTCGCCATGCCGATCACGACCGTCAAGATGGATGAAAAAGCCGACTTGGGCGACCTCAAGACCGGCGATTTGGTGACCGTGAGCGGCACGAGCAAGGGGCGCGGTTTCGCGGGCGTCGTGAAGCGTTACGGCTTCCACGGCGGACCGAAGACCCACGGTCAGAAAAACCGCCTGCGGGCTCCGGGTTCCATTGGTCCCACGGCGCCCCAGCGCACCATTCCCGGTCGCCGGATGGCCGGCCATATGGGCGTCGAGAAGATCACCGTGAGGAACCTTTCCGTCGTTTCCGTCGAAGCCGAAAAGAAGACGGTTGCCCTTAAAGGTGCCGTGCCGGGGGCGGTCGGCGGCAAGGTGGAGATCAGGAAGAAATAAAATTATGAAGGTGGAAATTTTCGACAAAACCAACAAGCAGACCGGCGAGATAGAAGTGCCGGAGAAGTTCTTCGGTCTCAAGTGGAACGCCGATCTGGTCCACCAGGTGATCACGGCCTTTTTAGCAAATCTTCGGAAGCCCTGGGCCCACACGAAGGATCGGAGCGAGGTCAGAGGCGGTGGCAAGAAGCCCTGGCAACAGAAGCACACCGGCCGGGCGCGGCATGGCTCCTCCCGGTCGCCGCTCTGGATCGGCGGTGGCGTGACCTTTGGTCCCCGGAACGAGAAATCCTACAAAAAGAAGATCAACAAGAAGATGCAGCGCATCGCGCTTTGGACCGTTCTGTCCAAAAAGCTCAAGGACGAAGTGAAGATCATTAATGACCTTTCCGTGGCCGAGCCGAAGACTAAGAACGTCGCCGTCATCCTCAAGAATTTTTTCAAAAAACCGACGAGCTTGCTCATCGTGGGCGCCAAGGCCAACAAAGACTTGCTCCGGGCGGCCCGCAATCTACCGAAGGTGGAGGTGCGGACGGCGAGCGACCTCAATGTTTACGACTGTGCGAGCCACAAGTACGTCTTTTTCGAAAAGAAGGCAGTCGAGGAGTTGATGGAGAAATATAAATAACCTTTATGGCCCTCTTCAAATCGAAGAAAACCAAAGAGACCAAACCGGCCGCGGCACCGGTCGAGGTCAAGGAAACGAAGGCCGCTCCGGTCGCCGTCTCGGGCCACCGGCCGAACTACGCCGTTTTAAAGAAACCCTGGATATCGGAGAAGGCCTTAGTGGCCGGCGCGCACGAACAGTACGCCTTTGCCGTCGACGTCACCGCGACGAAACCCATGGTCCGCGATGAGGTGGAACGCCGCTACGGCGTGCACGTTTTGGGGGTGAACGTCATCCGCTTCACGGGGAAGCAAAAGCACTATCGCGGCAAATTGAGCCACAAAATGGTCCAAAAAAAGGCCATCGTCACCTTGAAGAAAGGCGAGAAGATAGACATCCAATGATATGAAATCCTTCAACCCCACCACCCCCTCTCGCCGGTTCATGACGGTCGCGGATTACAGTTCACTCTCGGCCGTGAAGCCCTTGAAGTCCCTGACGAAGCGTCTCAAGAAGAACGCCGGCCGCAATAACGCCGGCCGCATCACGATGCGCCACCAAGGGGCCGGCAACAAGATCATCTACCGCAAGATCGATTTCAAACAGGACAAGGTCGGCGTGCCGGCGCGGGTCGAGGCGATCGAGTACGATCCGTACCGCACCGCCTTCATCGCCCGCCTCCTTTATGCGGACGGCGAGCGCCGTTACATCTTGGCGCCTCACGGCCTCGCGGTCGGAGCGAAGATCGTTTCCGGACCGGACGCGCCCCTCGAGACGGGCAACCGCACGAGCTTGAAGCGCATCCCGGTGGGCGCTTTCGTCCACAACATCGAGTTCTTTCCGGGCCGCGGCGGAGCCCTCGGCCGGAGCGCGGGACTGGCCATCCAAGTCCTCGCCCAGGAGGACGGCTTCACGCACCTCAAGATGCCTTCGGGCGAGATCCGCAAGGTGAGCTGGGACTGCTTTGCCACCCTCGGTTCCGTTTCGAATCCGGAGTATAATCTCGTCACGATCGGCAAGGCCGGTCGCACCCGCTGGCTGAACGTTCGACCGACGGTGCGCGGCAGTGCGATGAACCCGCGCGACCATCCTTACGGCGGCGGCGAAGGGCGCCAGCCGCGCGGCACGAAGCGGCCGAAGACGAAGTGGGGGAAGATCACGGGCGGTCACAAGACCCGCCGCAAGAAGAAATGGTCCAACCAGCTGATCGTGAAACGCAGACCAAAAATCAGATAAACACATGAGTCGCAGTTCAAAAAAAGGACCTTGGGTTGATCCCAAGCTCATCAAGAAGATCGCCGGCAAGAAACCGGCGGATGCGGCCGTCATCAAGACCTGGTCGCGCGCGAGCGAGATCTCGCCGGAGATGGTGGGCTTTGCCTTCGCCGTCCATAACGGTAAGGATTTCATTGAGGTCCGCATCTCGGAGGATATGGTCGGCCATCGGCTCGGCGAGTTCTCGCCGACCCGGAAGTTCGTGAAGCACGGCGGCAAGATGCAGCGCGATCTCGAACAGGGAGCGGCGGCCGCTCCAGCCGCGCCGGCCGGAAACGGCGGAGCCGCAAAAAAATAGACCATGGACACTTTGACCGTCAAACTGAACTATCTGCGCATCCCGCCCCGCAAGGTGCGGCTTTTGGCCAATTCCTTGAAGGGCCTTTTGGCCACGGAGGCCGAGGCACGTTTGATGTTGAATCCTCGCCGAAGCAAGGAAGCGCTCCTCAAACTCTTGCGTTCGGCCATTGCCAATGCTAAAAATAACCATCAGCTCTCGCCGGAGAAACTTTTCATAAAGTCCGTTCTGGTGAACATTGGTCCGCGTTACAAGCACTGGACGCCCCGCGCCAAGGGCTCGGCGGCCGTCATTCAGCGCCTCACGAGCCACGTGACCTTGGTCTTGGGCATCCGGAGCGAGGTACCGAGCCGGTTCACCATCGTCCGAACCAAGCCGAAGAAGACCGAGGAGAAACCGAAGAAGGAACCCAAACAGAAAGTTGTGCCGTCCGCCAAAGGCGGGTCCGTCTCCGGCGGAAAGAAGACCGAGGCCGCCGAGGCGAAGCCTAAGGCGGAACCCGGCGTCTTCCGGCGCGTCTTTAGAAGGAAAGCGATTTAAAATTATGGCCAGAAAAGTACAACCGAATTCATATCGTCTGGGACTCAACGTCCCGTGGTCCAGCCGTTGGTTCTTCAAAAGGTCCCTGCGGTACTTTTTGGCGGAAGACCAGGCGATCCGCGGGATCGTCCGGAAGAAGATCCTCCAGGCGGGCATCGCCGGCATCGACATCGAGCGGATGGGCGAAAACGTCCGGGTGAACGTCCGCGCCTCGCGCCCGGGCCTCATCATCGGCCGCGGCGGGCAGGGAATCGATGACCTGCGGAGCGCCATCACGAAGGTCGTGAAAGCCCTGCGGCGCAAGAACAAATGGCCGGAGAAGTTCGTTTTAAACCTGAACGTTGAGGAGCTGAAGCGCTTCGAGGTTTCGGCGCCGGTCCTCGCCCAGCAGTACGCCTTCGATCTCGAGAAGCGCTTGCCTTACCGGCGGGCGATGAAGCGGCTCATTGAATCCACAATGCAGAACCGCGACGTGAAGGGTGCGAAGATCCGGGTCGGTGGCCGGCTGGACGGCGCCGAGATCGCGCGCGTGGACGGCCTCACGGTCGGCAAGATGCCGCTCCAAACGCTCCGGGCCAACATCGATTACGGCGAGGCAACCGCCTTCACTTCCTACGGCACGATCGGTATCAAGCTTTGGATATACAAAGGGGACATCTTTGAAAAGTAGCCATCATGCTCACCCAACCCAGGAAAACCAAGCATCGGAAGCAGCAGAAGGGCCGGTCCAAGAAGCGGATGAAGGAGACCCGCGGCCTTTATTTGAGCTACGGCCGTTACGGTCTTCAGGCGACCTCGGCCGCTTGGGTGACCGCGAACCAGCTCGAGGCCGGCCGCAAGGCCATCACCCACGCCCTCAAAAGGGGCGGCAATATGTGGATCCGGGTCTTCCCCGACAAGCCGATCACGAAGCTCCCGCCCGAGGTGACCTTGGGCGGAGGCAAAGGCAACGTGGAATATTACGTGGTGCCGGTCAAACCCGGTCGGATAATCTTCGAGATGGACGGCGTGCCGCGCGAGGCGGCCATGACGGCCTTGAAGAACGCCGGTCACAAGATGCCGGTCCGGACCAGGGTCATAGAAAAAAGATGAAAATAAAAGAATTCAAAAACTTCAAAACGAAGCCCGTCCCGGAGCTCCAAAAAGAGCTCAAAGCCCGCGAGGAAAAGCTCTCGCAGTTGCGCTTTGACCTCTCGGCCGGTAAGGTGAAGAACATTCGCGAGATCCGGCACATCAAGAAGGACATCGCCCAGATACTCACTTTGATTAAAATATCCAACCATGCGTAAGCTCACCGGCATAATCGTTTCGGACAAGATGCAGAAGACCCGCGTCGTCTCCGTCGATCGGCAGAAGAAGCACGCGCGCTACGGCAAGTACTACACCGTGACGACGCGCCTCAAAGCCCACGACGAGAAGAACGAGTACAAGACGGGGGACAAGGTCATCATCCAAGAGTCCCGACCGCTCTCCAAAGAAAAAAGGTGGACGATCGTCTCCAAGGCCTAAGCCATGATCCAAGAACGCTCCATACTCAAAGTGGCTGATAACTCGGGCGCGAAGACCGTGCGGTGTTTCCGCGTCCTCGGGGGCAGCGGCCGCCGGTACGCCCAAGTGGGCGACATCATCATCGCCTCCGTCCAAGCGGCGGAACCGCGGAAACAGATCAAGAAGAAGGACATAGTCCAGTGCGTCATCGTCCGCCAAAGCAAGCCCATTCGCCGGGCCGACGGCTCTCAGGTGAAGTTCGACGAGAACGCCGTGGTCATCATCGACAAAGCGAAGAAGGAACCCAGGGCGACCCGCGTCTTCGGGCCGGTCCCGCGGGAGATCAAGGAAAGGGGCTACGACGCCATCGCTTCGATGGCCGAAGAGCTGGTCTAAAAATATGCGCATCAAGAAAGGGGACAACGTGAAGATCATCAAAGGCAAGGACCGCGGCAAAACGGGGAAGGTCATCCGCATTGACCGGGTCTCTGGCCGAGTGACCGTTGAGGGTCTGAATGTCTTCAAAAAGCACGCCCGCCCGCGCAAGCAGGGCGAGAAGGGCGAGATCGTTTCGGTGGCGCGCCCGCTTAGAGCGGAAAACGTCGCCTTGGTTTGCCCATCGTGCCACGAGGCCACTCGGATCGGGATGAAGCTGGAGGGTCAAACTAAAAAGCGCTTTTGCCGGAAATGCGGCGCCAACATATGAATATGGAAAAGGCGGTCAAACAAATAGAAAAGATCGTGGTCAACGCCGGCATCGGCCGCTTGAGCGGCCAGCCGCAGTTCGAGGAGAAGCTCCTCCCGGCGGTCGTCGCCGACCTCGCCGCCGTGACCGGCCAAAAGCCGGCCTCGCGGGCGGCTAAGAAGTCCATCGCCTCCTTCAAGATGCGGGAAGGCCAGATCGTCGGTCTCGTCACCACCCTTCGCCGCCGCAAGATGACGGATTTTCTGACGCGCCTCGTTGGTTTGACGATGCCCCGCGTGAAGGACTTCCGTGGATTGGATTTGAAGAGCGTGGACGAGAGCGGCAATTTGAACGTCGGCTTCCGCGACCAAACTGTTTTCCCGGAGATTGATTCGGAAAAGACCAAGGTCAACTTCGGTCTGCAAGTGACCATCGTCCCGCGCATCAAAAACCGCGAGAAAGCGATTGCTTTGTATCGTTCCCTTGGGGTACCATTGAAACGCGAAAAATAACACCATGGCCAAAACATCCGTCAAGGCGCGCGCCGCAAAAAAACCGAAATTTTCCACCCGGTCGGTCAACCGGTGTTTTCGGTGCGGCCGCAAGCGCGCTTATATGCGCGATTTCGGACTTTGCCGGATTTGCTTCCGCGAGCTCGCGAGCCGCGGCGAGATCCCGGGCGTGAAGAAAGCCAGCTGGTAAGAAAATGTATATAGATCTACTCATAAAAATAAAAAACGCCCAGAAGGCCGGGCGCGACATCCTGAAGACCCGTTCCACCAAGATGGACAAAGCGGTGGCCGACCTTTTGGCCAAGCGCGGCTTCGTGAAGAGCGTTGAGGTCAAGGGCAAAACCTACAAGAAATATCTAGAGATCGACCTCAAGAGCGACCGGCTGATCTCGGGGGTGAAGTTCCTCAGCAAGCCATCCCTCCACCGCTACTCCGGCTACGCTACGATGAAGAAGGTGAAGGGCGGCTACGGTCTGCTCGTCGTCTCCACCCCGAAGGGGATCGTGAGCGGCGATGAGGCGAAGAAGCACAAGGTCGGCGGAGAACTCCTCTTGGAGGTTTGGTAAAAACATGAGTAAGATCGGCAAACAACCAGTGAAGCTGCCCGTGGGCGTGAGCGCGACGCTCGACCACGACGTTTTGCATTTGAAGGGTGCGAAGGGAGAACTCGAGGTGAAGGTCCTCTCGGGCGTCAAAGCGAAGATCGAAGGCGACGCGGTCATCTTCGAGGCCGTGAGTTCGTCCAAGCAGGCGCGGAGCAATTGGGGAACGACCCGGGCGCTCGCGGCAAACGCCATTCTCGGTCTCGCCCAGGGTTTCGAAAAGACGCTCATTCTAGAAGGTGTCGGCTACCGCGTGACCAAGGAAGGGGAGAATCTTTCGCTTGCCCTCGGCTTTTCCCATCCGATCAAATATCCGGCCCCAGCGGGCATCAGTTTCGAAGTGGAGAAGAATTCAATCTTGAAGATCAAGGGCTTGGACCGGCAGAAGGTCGGCCAGGTGGCCGCGGAGATCCGGGCGATGAAGAAGCCAGAGCCGTACAAAGGCAAGGGATTCCACTACGAGAGCGAAGTAGTCCGCCGCAAGGCCGGCAAGAAGGCCGCCGCAACGGCCGGCCCCGCCGTCTAAAAACATGCCAAAACAAGCTAAAAGATCCAATAAAGTGAAGTTACGCCGGGCAAAGCGTGTCCGGGCGCACCTCAAAACCGGCGATCAAAAGCCGCGGCTTTCGGTTTTCCGGAGCGGCCGGCACATCTACGCCCAGATTATTGACGACGCGTCGGGCAAGACGCTGGTCTCGGTCTCTTCGCTTGCCATGAAACCCAAGGCCAAATCCAAGAAGACCGACATCGCGGCCCTCGTCGGCGCCGCGCTCGCCGAAAAGGCGAAACAGGCGAGCGTCGTGAGCGTCGTCTTCGACCGCGGTCGCTACGCCTATCATGGCCGGGTGAAGGCCTTAGCCGAAGCCGCGCGTGCCGGAGGACTTAAATTCTAAAAATATGGCCAGACCGTACATGAAACCGAAGAAGGTCAGTGAATTCCAGGAAAAGGTCTTGGAGATCCGACGCGTCACCCGCGTCGTTGCCGGCGGCAAGCGCTTCAGCTTCCGGGCGACGGTCGTCTTGGGCGACGGCAAAGGCAAGGTGGGCGTGGGCGTCGCGAAGGGAATGGACGTGGCCGCATCCGTCGAGAAGGCCAAGCGGGCCGCTCAGCGGGAGATGTTCATCGTGCCCCTCAAGGACAATCGGACCATCCCGCACGACGTGGACGCCAAGTACAGCGCCGCCAAGGTGCGTTTGAAGCCGGCCCGGATAAACCACGGCCTCATCGCCGGCGGTTCCGTCCGCGCCGTCCTGGAGCTTGCGGGCGTGAAGGACATCTCGGCCAAGATCTTGGGCCGGACGACGAACAAGCTCACGAACGCCCTCGCGACCGTGGAAGCCCTCAAGAAATTAATGAAGGTCAAATAATATGCAGCTCAACGAATTAAAACCGGATCACCCAAAGAGAAGGGAACTCCGCGTCGGCCGGGGAGGGAAGCGCGGCACGACCTCCGGTCGCGGCCAGAAAGGCCAGAAAGCCCGCTCTGGCCACCGTCTGCCCCGGACCGAGCGTGAGACGATTTTGAAGTTCCCGAAGGCCCGCGGTGTGAAGAATAAGCCGCTTTCCGCGCGGGCGACGATTATTCAGGTCTCGGCGCTGGGCGCTTTGGCCGTTGACGGCAAGCTCACGCGGGCGGTCCTCGCTGAAAAAGGCCTTATTGCGAACCCCCGCGCCAAGGTTAAAATATTGGGAGGCGGCAAGCTCATCTCCGCCGTCATCGTGCAGGGTGTGCCGGTCTCCGCTTCGGCCAGAAAGGCGATTGAAGCCGCCGGCGGGAAGGTGGAATAAATGAACAGGTTTTTGCAAATCTTCAAGATACCGGACCTCAGGAAGAAGATCCTAATGGTCCTCTTTTGGCTTTTGATCTTCCGGCTCCTCGCCGCGATCCCCACGCCGGGCATCAATGCTGCGGCCCTCCAGAACTTCTTGGGTTCCAACCAGCTCTTCGGCTTTTTGAACCTCTTCTCGGGCGGCGGGCTTTCCAACCTATCGATAATGATGCTCGGCGTCGGGCCTTACATTACGGCGACCATCATCATGCAGCTCCTCACCATCGTCTTCCCGAACTTAAAGAAGATCTATTACGAGGAGGGCGCGGCCGGCCAGGCCAAGTTCAACCGCATCTCGCGGTACCTCACCGTCCCGCTCGCGATGCTCCAAGGCTACGGCTTTTTGAATCTCTTGATTTCTCAGAAGGTCCTCACGCCTCTCGCGCCTCTCCAGATGCTTACGAACGTCATCGTCATCACGGCCGGCAGCGTGCTCCTTACCTGGATCGGCGAGCTCATCACCGAATACAAGATCGGGAACGGGGTCTCCTTGATCATCTTCGCCGGCATCGTGAGCCGCCTGCCCCAGACGGTCGCGAACGCCTTCGTGAACTACAGCCCGTCCACCCTTCCGACCTATCTGGCCTTCGTCATCTTGGCCGTCATCGTGATCGCCGGCGTCGTCTTCGTGAACGAGGGCGAACGCAAGGTGCCGGTCTCGTACGCCAAGCAGGTCCGGGGGAACAAGCTCTACGGCGGCGTCTCGACCTATCTGCCGCTCCGGGTGAACCAGGCGGGCGTCATCCCCATCATCTTCGCCATCTCCTTGCTCCTTTTCCCGCAGTTCATCTCGCAGGCCATCACCATCGTTTCGCCGACGCTCGCGGCGAGCATGACCGCGTGGGTGAGCGGCTTTTTCGCCAACATTCCGATCTACAGTTTGGTCTATTTCATCCTCGTGGTGCTTTTCACCTATTTCTACACGGCCATTACCTTTGACCCGAACGAGATCTCGAAGAACCTCCAGCGGAGCGGGGGATTCGTGCCGGGCGTGCGCCCCGGCGAGTCCACGGCCTCGCTCATCACGCACATTATGCACCGCATCACGCTCTTCGGCGCGATCTTCCTTGGCATCGTGGCCATCTTGCCTAACCTGACCCAAATGGTGACGGGCATCCAAGCCCTGACCGTCGGCGGCACAGCGCTCCTCATCGTCGTCGCGGTCGCTTTGGAAGTGATGAAACAGATTGAGTCCCAGCTTACCGTCCGGGAATACGAGAACATAATCTAAAACGGATACTGCCACAAAATATCGTGGCGGTTTTTTTGTCCCAAAAATCGTGCTATCATTACTTAGATGCCTAAACAGGCCGTTATTGTTTTTGGCCCGCCGGGGGGCGGCAAAGGAACGCAGGCGGAACTTTTGGAAAAGAGACACAACTTTGTCCACTTCGACAGCGGGCGGTTCTTTGAGAACCTCTTCAAGTCGCCGGAGGCGAAAAAGGACCCGGTCCTGAAGCGCGAGAAGTGCCTCTTCGACACGGGAGAGCTGATGTCTCCGGCATTCGCCTTAAGGACCTCGACGGCAGCTGTGAAGCGCATCGGCCTCGCTGGCGATTCCATCGTCTTTAGCGGTTCGCCGCGCACGGAATACGAGGCCTTCGGCGACAAGAGACATCAAGGATTGCTCAAGACGATCGAAGGCGTCTACGGCAAAAAGAACGTTTCCATAGTAGAGCTCAAAGTGAAACCGAGGACGTCGCTCAAGAGGAACGGCGCCCGGCGCGTCTGCGGCTTTTGCGGTTTGCCGGTCCTCGCCTCGGCGAAGACAGCCATCTGTGCCTTCTGCGCCGGCAAGACCCGCCGCCGGACGCTCGACAAGCCTACGGTCATCAAGGAGCGCCTCAAGGAATACGCCCGGCGCACCCAGCCGATGATCGCGCGGATGAGAAGGAATGGCTATAGGATAATCCCGGTGAACGGAGAATTACTGCCGTATAAAATATCTGAAGGTATTGCAAAAAAACTCCATTTGGCATGATGCGTCTTAAGAAGGAGAAAGACCTGGAAGGACTTAGAACTTCCGGAAACATTTTGGTGCAGATCCTCGTCGCCTTGCAGGAAAAGGCGGTTGTCGGCGTGAACTTGATGGAACTCGAGGAGACGGCCCGGAAGATGCTTAAGGGCGCCGGCGCCATCGCCGCCTTTTTGAACTACAAGCCGGAGGGCGCCTCGACGCCTTATCCGGCCGCCCTTTGCACCTCTTTGAATGACCAGATCGTCCACGGCCAGCCGCATGATCACGTCCTCAAAGACGGTGAACTGTTGAAGATCGATTTCGGCGTCGTTTACAAGGGTTACGTCACAGATGCCGCCGTCACGATTGGCCTCGGCAAAATAACGGAAGCGGCGAAGAAGCTTATTGCCGTGACGGAAGAATCGCTCAAAGAGGGGATCCGTGCCATAAAGAGCGGCGGCAGTTTAGGCGACATCGGCTATGCCATCGAATCCCACGTGGAGAAGAACGGCTTGAGCGTCGTCCAAGGCCTCACTGGCCACGGCACGGGCTTCAAGCTCCACGAGGACCCGACGGTCTACAACTCCGGTAAGCGAGGTGAGGGAGTGAAGCTTCAGGAAGGCCTGGTCCTCGCGATCGAGCCGATGGTGAGCTTGGGCTCGCCGCAGATCAAGCAGGCCAAAGACGACAGCTACTTCACCGCGGACGGGAGCTTGAGCGCCCATTTCGAAAAGACCGTCGCCATCACGAAAAACGGCGTGGAGATTCTCACGCCGTTTTAACTATTTCTTTAGTTTGTGCGGGTTGTGGTTCGGACAGGCCTTATTGGAACATCTTTCCGGGATGGTCTTCGTTCCTCGCATCATCAGTGAGCCGCAAAGATGGCATTTATTGCCCGTCGGTTTGGATTTCATTATGAACTTGCACTTGGGATAGTTGGAGCAGCTGAAGAAAGGCCCGAAGCGGCCGTGGCGCTCCACGATCTCACCGCCGTCCAACGGGCATTTCACCCCGGTCCCGTTCAAATTATTGCCGTTCTCGCTCTGCTTGATGTATTTGCACTTCGGATAACGCGAGCAGGCGATGAACTTGCCGAAACGGCCCTCCTTCTCGACGAGTTTGCCGATCTTGCACTCGGGGCAGGTTTCGCCCGTTTCCTTAGGCGGTTCCATCACCGAGCCGTCGATCTTTCGCGCTCCGAGGCAGTCGGGGAAGAGCCGGCAGCTCAAGAAGCGGCCGGAACGGGAAAGTTTGATGAGCATCGGACCGTGGCTCGGGTCCAAGGGGCAGAGGAAGCGCGCGTCCTCGCCCAAGGTCGTCGCTTTTTCCAGTTTGTCCTTCGCCTTAACGTCCTTGGAAAAGGGGCCGTAGAAACCCTTCAAGGTCTTTTCATAATCGCGCTTGCCTTCGGCAATCTCGTCCAGGTCGTTCTCCATCTCGGCGGTGAAGGAATCGCTCACGTAAGTTGGGAAATTCTTCTCCAAGAACGACGAGACGACGTCACCCGTGTCCGTGGGCTGAAGGGCTTTGCCGTTCTTCTCGACGTAGCCGCGCTTGAGGAGCGTCGCAATTATCGTGGCGTAGGTCGAAGGCCGGCCGATTTCGCGCTTCTCGAGCTCGCGGACCAAGCCCGCCTCGGTGTAGCGCGGCGGCGGCTCGGTCTGCTTCTCCTCGCTCGCAATCTCCTTCAATTTCAGCACTTCACCCTCTTTGACCGGCGGCAGTTCTTTTTCCTCTCCCCGGGAACGGGGATCACCCAAGAGCCAGCCGGGGAAGGAAATCACGCTCCCGGTCGCCGTGAAGTTCGGTATTTTAGCGCCGTCGATGTTAGTGCTGACCGTCGTCCGGGCCATCTCGGCGTCCATCATCTGGCTCGCGAGCGTCCGCTCGCGGATCAGAACGTAGAGTTTTCTCTGTTCCTCGGTCGTGCCGGCGTACTTTTTAGATACCTGCGTTGGCCGGATGGCCTCGTGGGCCTCTTGGGCCGTCTTGCTCTTCGTCATAAAGACCCGGGGCTGAACGTACTCCTTGCCGAACTCTTTCTCCACTTGGAAGAGGATGGCCGGCAAGAGCTCCTTGCTGATCGCGACGCTATCGGTCCTCATATAGGTGATGAGGCCTTGCTCGTAGAGCTTTTGGGCGATGCCCATCGTACGGGAAGGGGAGAAACCCAGACGCGACGAAGCGGACTGCTGGAGGGTGGAGGTAGTGAAGGGCGGGCGCGGCGAGCGCTTGACCTTCGTCTGCTTGACCTCCAAGATGCTCCACCGGCCGCTTTTCGCCTCGGCGATGATCCTCTCAGCCTCGTTCTTTTCTTTGGGCTGTTCGACGCAAACGAGGCGCAACTCGCCTTCTTCAGCGGCGAAATCGCCCTCCAAGACGTAGAACGTCTCGGGCTTGAAGGCCCGGATCTCGCGCTCCCGCTCGACGAGGATGCGCAGGGCGGGAGATTGGACGCGCCCGGCCGATAATCCGTAGCGCACCTTCTTCCAAATGAGGCCGGAAAGGTCGTAGCCGAAGAGCCGGTCCAGGACGCGACGGGCCTCCTGGGCCTTCAAGAGATTCTGGTCGATCGGCCGGGGATGCTCCATCGCCTCCTTGATGGCCGGTTCGGTGATCTCGTGGAAGGCAATCCGGTCGGCGTTCTTTTCGTCCAGGCCGATTGTCTCCGCGATGTGCCAAGCGATGGCTTCGCCCTCGCGGTCCGGATCGGTCGCAAGATAGACCCTGTCCGCCTTACCCGCGAGCTTTTTGAGCTCGGCCACGACGTGCTCCTTACCCTTGACGATCTCGTAGGTCGGCTTGAAGCCGGCCGCGACGTCGATGGCCTTCTTGTTGCTCTTGGGGAGGTCGCGAATATGGCCGACGCTCGCCCGGATCTCGAATGATGGGTCCAGGTATTTGGAGATCGTCTTGGCCTTGGTCGGCGACTCAACAATGACTAAATTCATTTTTTATTTTCGTTTTAACAAGTACCGACCATGATCCTCAATCACCAAACCGCGCAGGATGAGGTACGTCGGGTATTCGGACACTACTATATGGGTCTCAAGATTAACCATCCGCGAGAGGTTGTCAAACGCGAGGGGTCCGGCGCTCCCCGTGAGCGCTTGGAGGATGGCTCGGTCAACGTCGTCATTTTCCTCGCCGATGCTTGAGGCGGCCGACCGGGAAAGGGCGAGACCGTAGTCCGCGGCGCCTCGCCGAGGCAAAATAGGGCAGCGGGCAGATCCTTCGTCTGCCGCAAGAGTTCGGGATACCCTTCGTCGCCGAGCGCGATCTCGCTCATCATCCCTTCATTATATATGAGCCGTCGGTTATAATAGAGGAAAGAGATGGACCACTTCAAAAAGCGGCTGATCGTCGAGCTCATCGTCGCGGTCATCATCATTGCGGCTCTTTTCGCTGGCATCTTCTTCTTCAAGGGCAATGTCGATGATTACATCGGCCGGATCGCCCAAGCCCGGGCGCTCCTCACGAGCCGCACCCAAGCCGCGAACAACCTCGCTCTTCTTGAGAGGCAGTACAACGGCGAGGTCGTCGGCGATCTGAACGAGCTTTACAACATCGTCCCGACCTACGACAGCTTAATTAACTTGAACGCCGAACTGCAGTCGATGGCTGTACCCTACAAGCTCGGCTACGGCTTTTCCTTCGCCGGCCAGAACCCCCCGAGCGGGGACAATCTGGGCAGTTTGGGATATAACCTCACGGTGACCTCCGGCAACATCAACGATCTCCTCTCTTTCCTCAAAGCGCTGACCAATTTCCACGACTTGGGCTCGGTCGACAACGTTTCCGTCCATACTTCGAGCGGCCAGTTGAACCTCGCCGTGAACGGTCACATCTTCTATCGCTGAACCATAATGGCCAAGGTCTTCAAGAAATTCAAAAAGTTTGGACAATATTGGTTCTTCGCCTTGGCGGTCGTGCTCGTCATTCTCGTCGGGCTTTTCGTCATCTGGAGCGTGGTCTATTTAGGCGAGAGCTTCAACGAGGCCCTCGCGGTCTCGACCGCGCCGCCGCCCCAGCTTCAATTTGACATCCAGGGTTTCCAAAAACTAAACTTGAACCAGTAACGAAGGGGCGTGTAGTTCAGTGGTAGAACGCTGTCCTGATAAGACAGAGGTCCCAGGTTCGATCCCTGGCACGCCCACCAGCTCTTTTCGTTCCTAGCTGTTGGGCCGTTAGCTTAGCTGGTAGAGCACCTCATTTGCAATGAGGAGGTCAGCGGTTCGACTCCGCTACGGTCCACAAATAAGATACCCCGCCAATAGTGCGAGATATCTTACTTTTACGATATTTCTTTTTATCTTTCGGCGATATGGCTGCCAGGACCGCTCACGACGACGATATCCGTCTTATGGATGCCGAAATCCTTGGCTTGCGCGACGGTCGGCATCCAGACGTCCACGAAGCCAATCATCTTGCGGTTCATTCGATCCTCGACGGTGAAGACCTTGTCGCCGAAGAGCGCCGGGATCTGGACTTGGGTGCCGAAGGGCAGGAAATTCGCGGCCAGGAATCCGTCCGCCACGCGCTTATTGGAGGCCGTGACGAACGGTGTCGCATCGGTCTCTTGAGGGACGCTCGCGTAGGCCGTGACGTAGACCGAAACCGTCTGGGGAGCGGCGGCCGTGACCGCCGGGGCGGAACTGGTTGCGGCAGTGCCGTCCACCGTCTTCGCGTAATCTATCGGGATGGGCCTTATAAGCAAAACGCCCATCAAAAGCGGCGTTAGATACTTTTTCATTTGATTCTATTTACCTTTCCAAACAAAAACCCCCGACGTTGAGGATTATGGCCGTATTCTATCATAGCCACGGAAAAAGTCAACCGTAAGGGCTAGGAACCCCATAAAATCAGGCCTATAATGGCTTAGATGGACCTTTTGGATAAGATAGATGTCATCTACGAGAACGACGACTTCCTGGCAATAAACAAGCCCGCCGGGGTGCTTGTCCATCGGCCGGAAAGCGGCCCCAAGGCCTCCCGGAAGGGGGATGTCCTCGCGGATTGGATAAAGGGGCGCTATCCGGAGGCCAAAGAGGTCGGGGATGAGCCGAACCTCCGGCCAGGCATCGTCCATCGCCTGGACGAGGACACCTCGGGCATCATCCTCGTCGCCAAGAATCAGCCGACCTTTGAATACCTCAAGGGCCTCTTCCAAAGACACGAGGTCAAAAAGACCTATCTGGCCTTGGTCCACGGCCGGATGGCGGGAAGGGGAAAGATCGAAAAACCCATCGGCCTCCGGTCGGGCTCCTTGAAAAGGAGCGTGAACGCCAGGGACATGAAGATGGTCAAGGAGGCCGCGACGGAGTACCGGGTCATCAAGCTCTTCAAAAGCGGTCTTGAAACGTACACCCTCCTCCAAGTGACGCCCCTCACCGGCCGGACGCACCAGATCCGGGTCCATCTCGCCTCAATCGGCCACCCGATCGTGGGCGACGCGCTCTACGGCAAACCTAAAGCCGACGAGGCGCTCGGCCTCAAGCGCCAGTTCCTCCATGCCGGAGCCGTGGAGTTCAACCTCGAGGACGGCAGCCGGATGAAGATTGAGGCGGAGATGCCGGAGGACCTGCAGGAATTCTTGGGTCATCTGGCCGAAGCCGGGGAGAATGATGGCGAGGTCGTTGAATATTAGATTTGACGCGATACCGATCAGCTGTTAAACTCGTAAAACCATGATCGACCAGAAGATATTGGAAAAGATCAAGCCCGGCGCCAAGGTCCGGGTGACCGAACGCATCAAGGAAGGGGACAAGGAGCGCCAGAGCGTCTTCGAGGGCCTCGTCATCGCCCGCAAACACGGTAGCGAGCCGGGTGCCTCTTTCACCGTCCGAGCGACGGTCCACGAAGTGGGCGTCGAGAAGCTCTACCCGGTCCATTCGCCGATGATCGCTAAGGTCGGCGTTCTCTCGTCGCCGAAAAAGGTCCACCGCTCCAAGCTCTATTACGTCCGCCAGCTCTCCCACAAGCAGACCCGCGAGAAACTCCAAACGACCGCCTAGTTTAAACCGCCGCTTGGCGGTTTTTTGTTTTTGAGCTATCATTTTCCGCGAGCCCAGGTGGTGGAAATGGCAGACACACTACCTTGAGGTGGTAGCGCCAGCAATGGCTTGGAGGTTCGAATCCTCTCCTGGGCACCAAGGTGGGATTTTTAAATAGGTGCTTCTCTTGGGCGGTCGAAAGAGCGGTCAAAAACCGCTCTTTTAAATATTTCGTTATGGTAGAATTAAGGAAACCCCAATGAAAAGGAGTTTGATTCGCGTTTTTGCAATCGGAATATTGTTCCTGCTCCTTTTTTTGCCGGCCAAAAGGGAGCAGTCGCTTAATCGCGCCAAGGCGGCATCTTTGACGGCCCAGCCGACCGTCTGCCTCGGCGGTTGGCAAAACCCGGGCAGCGCGGCGGGAGAGCCGGACGGCAATTCGGCCGTTTTGAGCCAGACGGCGGCGCAGATCTTCTGCGGTTATTTCCAGTCGGGCGACCAATCCAACCCGCCGGCGCAGGTTACGCTCAATTTTTCTTGGAACATCATCTTTGGAAATCAGAGCGGCCAAACGGTCCAACCGGCCGCGACCGATACCGACACTCAAAATTGGAGCGCGGTCTTGAGTGGAACTAGCACGACGTCAATCGCGCCAACCTCGACTGAGCCGGCGACCACATCGACCCAAGAAGAGCCATCTTCAACGGATGCCGTGATCGTGACGTCAACGGATGCCACGAGCACGGAGCAAACAGCCGCCGATACGTCGACTGACGCAACGGCTCCGACGTCGACATCGATGGACCAAACAACGCCGCCGCCAACGCCCACGTCCACCGACTCGAACTCCACGACGACCTCCTTTTTGGACAACGTGGGTAAATTCATCGCCGGACTTTTCCTGAACAAGGCCTCGGCTGATACCGGTCCGGCCGTGAACTTCCTCGAGGTGAGCTACTCTTTGGACGGCCAGACCTGGCAGGTTTTGGGCGACGTGAACCAGAACAACTGGCAGGGACTGACCTTCAACATTCCGGTCACTTCCTGGGACGACATCAATAAGCTCCAAATACAATTGAGCCCGCTCCCGACGATGGATATGCCCGAAATAGACCTCGACGGAATGTGGCTCCAGGTCGGCTACAACCAGTCGGTCGCGGACGCCCTCACCTCCGGCGCGAATGCCGCCTTGGATACGGCCGCCAATTTAAGCGACGCGGTGAACAGCGCCTTGAGTAACGTCGCCGACGCAATTACGAACGCCCTGACCGGCAATAACCAAGATCAAAGCACCTCCACTCAACCCCAAATGCCGACTCTGCCGCCTCCGCCCGCGCACCGATACTCCTTCGCTATCGGCGGAGTAACGCCTATCCCGAGCGGCCCATTACCCTGGGTCTCCGAAAAGGACGCGGATTATCTCAAGGATAATTTGAGCGCGAACACGGCCGTGCCCGTCGTGACGCTGACCGACAGGAACACCATCCAAATCCAAGGCGGTTGCGCGGCCCCGTATTACACCATCCTCATCTTCGCCAATCCTACCGACTATGCGAGCGATCCTTCCTCTGCCGTATTCAACAAATCGTATAACTGCACGGGCGGTAATTTCACGAAGACCCTTTCCGACGAAGATCTGCCGCCGGTGCTCCAGAACGGTACCTATTACCTTATCGTCGCCGACCAGGGGGACAAAGGCCCGTGGCAACCTAGACCGGGGATTTTCCAAATCTCCTTCGCCGCCGTCGCGCCGGACGCTTCATCAACTGCCACTCAATGATAAATTCCCAATCCCTCCATAAAAGTAACGTCGTCTTGGTCTTCAAAGACAGGGGCTTGCAGCCGCCGGAAAATTCGGAGATGACCGCCCTCTACGAGAGCGACAAGGGCCGGGGAGCACAACTCGTGGATGACCCTTTGATGCGGATGAAGATAATGGATGTGCCGCAGTTGAAGCTCCAGGTCGCCTGGGAGGCCGAGCGCCTGCGCCTCGAAGACATGGGTGCCCTGGAGCCGGACGAATCGCTTTTGATGGACGAGCTCGTCCGGGTCTACGAGAAGCTATGCGAGAAGCGGCCCATCGAGATCGCTTCCTTCGGATTCAACTTCGACGTTTTTTACCAGACCTCCGACGTGATCCGTATAGGCGACCTCTGGAACGAGGTGTCTAAAATGCCACTTACGCTCGGCGACAGCTTATTGGACTTCGGCTGGCAGTGGACGATCGCTGAAAAGAGCGGCCGGCGTTTGGACGCCTATTTCACAAAGGTCACGGCGCCACTAGAGTTCGTGATGCACCACAACGCCCACTTCAATGTCCACCCACTCCCCGCGCTCAAGGAATTGAAAGATTTGTTCAAGAGGTCGTATGAAAGGACGCGCACCGCTGCTGAAAATCTCAAACTATGAGTCTTTCCGCTGACAAGAAAAAGGGGGTGAAAATAAGGACCGTGAAGCGCCACGGGGCGTTTGCCGTCGCCGTCATAATCGCTGCAGAGGCTATTTTCTCCTTCTTCCTTTACCTCGCTATCGCCGGGAAGATTTTTGCGCCGCTTCCAGTGGAAGCCCAACCTGGCGTGCCCAACCTCATTTCATACCAGGGACGTCTCACGGACACCTCCGGCAATCCCTTAGGTGGGACAGGAACCGTTTATTGTTTCCGCTATTCCATCTTCGATGCCCAGAGTGGTGGCAATCAACTCTGGCCGGCGAACGGTAGCGCAACCACCACCCCCAGTAATTCAACGACAACCGTCACGGATGGCGTTTTCAGCGACCAGATCGGCCGGGTGGATAACCTCGCATCTTCATCGCTCCTTGATTTCATGTCCACCTCAACCTACTACCTGCAGGTTCAGGTGAGCACTTCGTCCCCAACATGCGCAAGCGGCCTAGAAACACTCGCGCCACGCCAACAGATCGTCTCCGATGCTTGGGCTAGAACCGCGGCTAACGTTTACGGCTCCATCCGAACAAACGTCGCAAACAAGGTTCAGATCGGTTCCGGCGCCGGCGCCCAATCCGGCTACACCTTGCTGACCTTGGACCAGTCAAGCTCGAGCACGGAGGCGGTGGGTAACGCCTGCCCAAGCGGTGCGAGTAACGGCTCACTGTGGTACAACAACATATCTAGCCGCGCCCTCGTTTGCGAGAACAACCTCATCCAGGCCATTTCGAACGCCTCGACGACTATCGCTGGCATTACCGTGAACGCCACGAGCGTCACGGCCGGGACGGTCGTGTTCCAAAACGGGAACAACGTCTCCTTTGGTATCAACGGGTCGACGATTACGGCAACCGCAGCTGCTGGCGGCGGGGGAGCTACCTTGAGCAATTTTTACTATCCACCCGGGGTCATGCAGAGTGCTATGTCCTTATTGTTGAACGCCTCCGGCGGGGTTCTTTCGTTAGTTCCTTTCCAATTAAATCAAGCACTGACCGCTAGCCGGGTAGCTATTATGGCTTCGATCACTGGCACGACCAGCGCTTCAGCTACTACTCAGTTACGTTCCAACCAAATATCTCTTCAAATAGGCATCTATACAAGGGGTGGTGGGACATCCACGGCGAGCATCTATGCGGCCACGTCAATTGCAACAACTTGGTCGTGGAGCTGGAACGGTACAACAAACACGACAGTTCTCCAAAATATCACCGGCTGGCGGCGGTTGTCGGCGGCGGTGAACATTAACGCCACGCCGGGAGAATATTGGTACGGCGTATGGATAAGTCAAGCCCAAACCAACACGGCCTCAGGAGTAGTTGTCTCCTTGGCGATAGGTGATTACAATTCGACTCTTATTTATGGAGGTAACATCAGTGCAATTACCAACTCTTCCCGGCAACCAATGTTGGGCATGGGCATTTACAGCAACAATACTACTAGTGGCTTGACCACATCTATGCCAATCACTTATATTTTCGGTGGCGGGGCAACGGGCACACTTAATATGCCATGGATTTTGTTCACGGATTTTGATATGAACTAAATAAAAATGAAAGATAACTTCAAATACATCATTATCTCTGTTATCTTGGCGGCGGCAACATTCATCTTGGGGTTTTACGTGAGCAAGGTGAATAGTGGGGCACAGAATGCCTATGTCGCTCCCGTAAACGGCGATAGTACCGAAGCGACACAAAATAATCTTATTAACCCATCTGTGACGATGAACATCGGGAAACATTTCATCATCAACTTCAAGCCGCTCAAAGACCAGCTAACGGCGATACAGAAAGAATATGCTCAAAAAACGTACATTTATTTCGATTATCTCAATAATGCTTCCTGGATCGGCTTGAACGAGAGGGACAACTTTACGGCCGCGAGCACCGTGAAGGTTCCGCTTGCCATGGTGCTTATGAAAGCCGTTGAAGACGGAAAGTTGAAATTGACCGATTCATATGCCCTGGATGATTTGGATTTGGACAAGAATTTCGGGGATTTATACAAGGTTGGTGCCGACCAAGCATTTACTATAGAGGAATTGCTTAAGATAATGCTGGAACAATCGGATAACACGGCGATGCATGGCATCGTTAATGTTTTCAATAAAATCGGGATTGACGACCCGCTAGCGGGTGTATACGATGCCATGGGATGGGGGATAGGTACCCCGAATTTATTGCCAGATGTGGGACAAACCGTGGATTACGGTCAGATAAATCTTAAAATGTTATCCAATATGTTCATCGCCCTTTATAACGCAGATTATGTGAACGTGGAGCATTCCCAACAAATCCTGAATTACCTAGATAACACGCCATTCAACGACAAAATAGAAGCCGGCGTTCCAGCAAACATTTCGGTTGCTCATAAGATAGGAACATCCGTAGACAACGAAACCTTCGCGGATTGTGGTATCATCTACGCCCCAAGCCGTAATTATCTTCTATGTCTCGCCTCCAACGGTGGGAACGATAATGTCGCTTCAGAATTTATGGCTGAAATTTCCAAGGCAGTTTATAGCTACGTTATGAAAAATTAAACATGGAAGAAACACGGAAGATTAAAATCGACGAACTGCTAGCCACCGCAAAGGCCAAAGAATGGGAAACACGAGTGCTTCAGGGTAATACCTACAAGAATTTTTCGACCATCATTGTCATTGCGACCCGTGGCAAAGGCGTCACGAACGTTAAATGCCCGAAATGCGACCACCCGTTCGAAGTGGAACATTGGGTCGGCCTCCACCCGTGGATAGTGGAGTCGTGGAAACGATTCATCAAGCCGATGAACATTCCGGTGCAAGAAATAATGATTTCAGGGCACGAGGTAGGTCAAGCTTATGAGGAAGCAGTTCAGGTTATCCTTGAAACACCGCAGTTCAAAAATTATCGCTACATACTTTTTCTCGAGGATGATATTATCGTGCCATTCATAAACAATTCTTTCGGGCCGCTCATCGAGCTTTTCAAACATATGGAGAAGTTTGATGTCGCCTCGGCCCTATACTGGACTAAAGGCGAACCGTCTTTACCTCTCGTCTATGGCGACGGTAACATCAACGCGTCCAGTCCATTCGAGGTCAATACCAATTGGCAGCCCGGTCAGACCGTCGAGGTGAACGGTTGCGGCATGGGCTTCGCACTCATGAAGAAGAATATATTTGAGGATCCGCACCTCGAAAGGCCGTTTTTTAAAACCGTAAGTGAGGTTAAAGACGGCCAATACAAGGGTTATACGCAGGACCTGTATTTTTACGAGAAGATAAAGAGATTGGGTTATAAGATATGTGTTGACACCGGCGTCCGCTGCGGCCACCTGGATTTTCAGAGTGAGGTGGTCTATTGATCATGGAGAGAAACCAGTTCGACGAATTATTGGAGAACGTTAAGCGCGTATATGGACCGTTTTATTCATACACTCTTAACTTTGAGAAGACTATTACCCCTAGGGAAGATCTAGGCGTATTTTTTAACCGCCTATTATACATCACGAACGATATGTTTCGGGATATTCCTATCAAAAAGATCAGAGTTCTAGATCTCGGCTCTTATGAAGGCATATATTCGGTGGGCTTTGCTCAACTAGGCGCAGAGGTGGTCTCGGTTGAAGGGAGGAGAATCAATTTCGCCAAGATGAAGGTGGCTAAAGAATATCTGGGCTTGCGGAAGCTCGATGTGGTTCAAGCTGATGTCCGAACCATCACGAGAGAAACATACGGTCGCTTTGACATCGTGCTTGCCTGCGGAATTATGTATCACCTGGATGCCCCTTCGGTTTTCGAAGTGTCCAAAAACATATCTGATATGGCCGAGCGCTTGGCTATTATCGACACACACATTTCTCTGTCCCGCCCGGTCAGCCATATCTACAAAGAAAGAGCTTATTGGGGTATGATTCATAAAGAATTCGACGCTGGTATCTCAACTCACGAAAAAGAATTATATCTCGCTAACGCACTAGATAATAACGAGAGTTTTTGGCTGACGAAAATTTCCTGGTTAAATCTCCTGAAGAGTCTAGAGTTCAACACGGTTTATGAGTGTTTGGTACCCCAAGCGGAACGGGAAAAAAGATTATACGACAGAGCAACGCTTGTTGCAGTTAAAAATCTAAAATCTAAATCGTTCTTCCCGGTTTCTATTTCTCCGGACCCGCTATCAGAACAGATCGGAGAGACGATATTCATTATGCAGGATAATCAACCCATTCCCAACGATAACGGAATAATTGTAAGATAAAATCCGTGGTAGATGTTGTAATCCCAACCAAAAAAACTTCACCTTTCTTCGATGCGAGCATCGATTCGTTAAAATACATCCCGTTCCCTTATAAATTACACCTCATTACTAAAGGTACTAGCTGGGCTGAGGCGATAAATATCGGCTTTGGGGAGAGCGAAAATGATGTGCTCATAATGGACGACGACACGATTCTGGAACCCGACACATTCAGGAATTTTAAACCAATTGGGGACATAACCGGATTCAAATTAAGAGGCGGGGATGGGAAAATTAACCATGCCGGGAGCTATGTCGAAATTAGCGATTTCTCATATTGCAATGCTCCAGTCTCTCCATATTTTCCCGAAACACCGGATATCGTTATTAACTGCCATGCCGGATTTGGGCATCTCTCGGAAGATATAACCGAACCTATCGAGGTTCCTCATTGCACCGCCTCGCTGCTCTATATCAAGAAAAATGTCTGGCAAAAATTGCACGGTATAGCAACCGACTATCCGGGTTACCAGTACGAGGACGTGGATTTTTCTTTCCGGGCTCTGAAAGAAGGGTTCAAGATAGTTTGCCTGCCCAATGAAGCGATCCACCATTTGGGAGCAACTAAGGGCTCCGACCCGAATTTCCCTCAGAAAATGTCGGTCAATCTAAAAATTATCACTCGAAAATTTTTTAGTGACCCGGAATTTATAGGACTCCTTTACAAGAGAGGGCTTGTCAATGGGCATTCATCAATCTTTACAAATTCAGATTTTCTGATAAAATAATTACTTAATTAAGTTCTTTTAAAATTCACTTTCCCCGATAAACTCAGAAATGGAGGACAGCCGTCATGGCAGAAGAGTTCTACAACAGGTTTAATTCCTTAAAGATCCTGATTTTTTCTGACAGGTTGCAGGAGATCGCTGTCGGCGGATTGCCGTACCCGTTGATCTGGCACATTTACCCGACCAATCACTGCCCCTTAGATTGCGATTTTTGTATCATGGCCGAGGAAAGGGAAAACAAGGTTTCCCTCCCCAGAGAGATTCTTTTGAAGGCTATCCGGGATGCCGCCGAACACGCGAAAACCATACATTTTTCCGGAGGCGGGGAACCGACAGCTCACCCCGATCTTTTGGAAGCGATCGAACTAGCTAAGAGATCCGGCTTGAAGGTGGCACTTTCGACCAACGGTGTTTCCCTGACCCAGAAAATATTTGATCTGGTAGATTTTCCGCGGGTCAGCTTGAACGCTGCTACAAAAGAGGTCTTCCGAAGCAATACCGGCACCGATCTTTGGGACAAAATCATCGAGAACATCAAAGATCTCAAGGGCAACAAGGGTAAATTAGGACTAGGATTCGTATTGACCCCGGAAAACCAAAGAGACCTTTACGGTTTTTGCAAGTTGGCGAACGACCTCGGCATTAGTTGGGTCCACATCCGGCCGGCTTTTCTAAAGAAAAGGAACGAAGAGGTCAGAGCCCTGATGCCCGAATCGACCAGGATCATCGATGGTGCTAAGGAGGATTTCCCCGACTTGGTGATTCACTTCAAAACGGACAAATTCGACGGCTATTGGACGCCAAGGAGGTACGATAAGTGCCGGGCAACACCATTATTAGCGGTGCTGAAGGCGAACGGCAAATTCTGCGTTTGCCAAGACAGGGTCGACCTGGAATACGGCGATTATCGGAAACAATCCTTCGAGGAAATTTGGCGCTCAAAAGAACATCTGGAAATACTGAAGAGAATCAATCTCGAAGAATGTCCCAGATGTGTCGAGACGAAGAAGAACGAGTACATCCAAAAAATCTTCATAGAGGATGGATTTGTAAGAGATATTCTCTAGCATACGTAAGAATTAGCCTGTTCAGTTATGAAACTGAACAGGCGTTTTTTAAAATAGGCCTCGCGCGCTGTGTTATAATGCCATACGTAAGAGGGATGAAACCATGAAACTGGATATCGGCTGTGGCCCAAATAGACAGAAAGGATTTAAGGGAACGGACGTCATTTCAGGACCTACCGTGGATTTTGTTTTGGACCTGGAGAAATTTCCTTGGGAACCGTTCGCGGACAACTCCTGCGACGAAATCTACACGTCTCATTATGTGGAAAAAACGAAAGACCTCATTAAGTTTATGGACGAAATGTGGCGCATCTGCACTCCGAACGCTAAAATTACGATAGTCGCCCCTTACTACACCTCGATCCGCGCCTTTCAGGATCCCATGGCGACCCGTTTGCTTTCCGAAGCCACGTGGCCATATTTCAATAAGGAATGGCGCACCGCAAACAAGCTCGATCACTACCCGATCAAGTCGGATTTTGCCATTGAAAAAATAATGGTCTTTTTTAACCAGCCATGGGACAAGAAATCCGAGGAGGCAAGGGAGTTCGCTAAAACCCATTACTGGAACGTCGTCTCCGATATTCTCGTCGAGCTCAAAGCCGTAAAATGAAGATCAAGACCAAGGCAAAGATCGGCCGCGAATATCGCGTCTTGGCCATCGCGGTCGTTTTCTTTGCCGTCGGCCTTTTTTTCTTTATCAAGGACCAAACGATACCGGCGCCGCAGACTAAGCCGACGGCCGCGCCAACATTGAGCGTCGCTTCGCCCCAGGGGGCAAGTTTCCCCGATCCGACATTCGCCAAATATCCTGCGCCATCCAATTTCGAAAAATTCACCTATGAGAATGGAGAGATCGACGGCGCGAGCAGCTTGAGCGTCTCTGCGACCTGCAATGGCCAATACGTCGCCATCCTGATATATCCCGGGAACTTCGATTACCGGTTGGATGTGAGCCGGTCCGTTTACAACAAATCGTTCCCTTGCGACACCGGAAAAACCTTCAATCACATCATCGAAGCAGCGGACCTTTCAACCCTCCAGCCGGGAAGTTATTACCTGATGACGGCTGACCAGGGAGCGAGCGGCCCGTGGTATAATCCTAAGTAGCATGGCGGTAAGGAAGAACAATAAAAGAGTTTTCGTCATCCCGGCTGTCCTTGGCTGCTTAATTATCGCGGCCGCCTTCGTTTGGCTGAACCTCGAGCCAATAAAGCTCTATCTGGAATCCAACAACCCCTTGAGCGCTAACTGGGCCGCCATCCAGTTGAACGACGGCGAGATCCTTTACGGCCACCTCGCGGGCGTCACGGACGCGACGATCGGCCTGCGGGATGTCTATTCGCTCCAGAAGTTCACGCCGGCGGAGACTGTAAGCGTCGCGGCCACCTCGACCGGCCTTGCTCTTTCCCAGACCCCGGATATCGTGCCACCCGCGAAGCTCATCCCGATCCAGATGTCCGGCGACCTCTTCATTGACCGCCATTCCGTGCTCTATTTCAGTTTCATTTCGCCCGACAACCCCGTCGTCCCGTATCTCCAATAAAAATGCTCAAGGGAGGGTCCGCTATCTCGCTGGCCGCTTTAATCCTCGCGCTCGCCGCCTTGCCGTCGGCGCGGGCTTTTAATTCTACATCGACCGATTTCTTCCTGCGCGGTGACGTCCAAAGCATCGGCGGGCGGACGACCTCCACCGATTTCATTATCTTTAACAACGGTGCGGTGGATGCCCTGAATCTCGCGACCTCGACGGATTTCCAGCTCATCCCGGGCCTCATCCGCGCCCTTTTCCAGTCGCCCGCGCCGACCTACACGCTCATACATTATCATTTCCGTTTTGACAACGGCACGGAGCAGACGGCGAGTTCCGCGACGAATGGGATTGAAGATGTTGCCCTCACGAACTGGGCACAGAGCACGAGCACGCGACTCCGGGTGGAGATCTCGAACACCGGCGGGACCATCATCAACTACACCTCACAACAGTTCCGCATCGAATACGGGCTCTTGAGTTCCTCCTGCGCGTCCTCGTCCTATTCCGCTGTAACGAGCACGGGCGCCTGGACGATGTTCAATTCGGGCAATTTGAACGACGCCTCGGACACCACGAACATCGCGGTATCGACGGGCGGCGTTTTGGACACCAACCATACCTTCCTCACGCCGAACGGGGGAGTGCGAGATTCTTCGAACCAGACGGGCGCGCTTTCATTACCATTACCGAGCGATTCTTTCGCGGAACTGGAATACGACATCCAGGCGGTCGCGAGCTCTACCCCCGGCGCCACTTACTGTTTCCGGGTCACGAACGCCGGTAGCGCGACAAGCTTCGCTTATTCCCAATATCCCCAGATAACCTTGGTGGGCGGCGCCCAGTCCATCTCGCTCGTCATCTCCACAACGACCGTGAACTTGCCGGGCCTCGCTCCGGGGACGCCCATCACGGGAACCTCGACCGCGACGGTCACATTGACTGGCGGCACTCATGGCTACAGTTTGCAGATTCAAAGGAACTCGTCCACCTCCACGCTCTCGTCCTCCACCACTCCGTTCCCGGATTACGCCTCCTGGAATCCATCAAGCACCAACTGCACATCGGGAGAGGGGAACGCCACGACGACCCCCGGGAAGACATTTGCCCTCCGCGTTCAGCAGACGGGCACGACGGCGAACTACTGCTCTTTCTGGTGGGGAGCGAGCGACGCAAGCGGCACCGCCCTTTACGCCGGGGTGCCGACGAGCACCGTGACGATCGTTAACGCCACCTCAACGAACAACGGCACCTCCACCTCGACCATTCTTTACCGGGCCGACGTGCCTTCAACCCAAAAAGCCACGAATTATACCGGATTAGTGACCATCACCGTCCTGGCCAACCCGTGATATCCACAGCTATAGTCAAAACCGGTATGTTATAATAGTGTCAATGAGGAAGGCAATAAAAACGCTCTCTTTCGAAGGTTATGTCGTGGCAATATCGGTCGCGGTCTTCACGGCGGTGGCTCTTTTTGCCGCTATTCCATCGCTCGTACCCCAGGTTTTCGCGAGCACGTCCACGTCAACGGGCCAGACGATAAATTTGACGGTGAATCAGACGATCACGCTCACCGTCCCGGCCGCGGTCAGCATGACGGCCCTCACGCCGGGCAACAACACGCCGAGTATCTCGACGACGACCGCGGTCGTTTCGACGAACGCATCGAACGGCTGGAACTTGCAAATCAATCGCAATTCCTCTACCTCGACTCTTGCCTCGTCGACCATAAATTTCCCGGACTACACTTCCTGGAACGGGAGCAGTAATGCGGCTACATCTTCCGTCGTCGCACAGACCTTCGCCTTCCGCGTCTACCAGACCGGGACGACCGGAGGTATCTACAACACCACCTGGTGGGGGACGAACGACACGGACCCGAACGCTAAATTCGGCGGCGTGCCGACGGGTGCAACTACAATGGCGAGTACGAGCACCTACAGCGGTTCATCTCAAACCGTCGTCTTCGGTTTCCGGGCCGACGCACCGGCCACCCAAGCCGCCACGAACTACACCGGCAACATCACCGTGACCGCGATCGCCCTTCCGTAAAGCGCTTGCCGGCCAAGGGCTGAGCTGTATAATAAGGGGGATGGTCAATAAACGATTCAGATTTTTCTTCGCTATTACCGCCATTACGGTAATATTTTTATCTCCGGTCTTAGCCAACGCCCAGGTCGGGATCTCGCTCTTCCCAATCAAGTTCGATGTTACGGTCGCGCCGGGGCAGACCTACTCCGACACCGTTACCGTCATCAACCCCAACGATTTCCCGATCGGCGTCCAGCCAGAGGTGGAGAACATCGCGGGCGGCAATCAGGGCTCCATCGACCTCGTTGACACAGACATCCCGCACGGCCTTTCGGCTTGGATCCAGATCGACCGAACCCAGTTCACCTTGGCCCCGCAGGAAAGACGACAGGTGTCGTTCTCTATCGTGGTCCCGGAAAACGGCGAGCCCGGAGGCCACTACGGCGCTATTCTCTTTAGAGGCGTAACGGTCGCGGGGAATCCCGCCGCGACCGGCGTCGGTATTTCCGGCCGAGTCGGTTCGGTGATCCTCGTGAACGTCCCAGGCGCCTCTTACGCCACCGGCAATTTGGCCGACTTCGCCGGTCCTAGTTCCTACGTCTCCCACGGCCCGGTGAACTTCTCCTTTACCGTCAACAACACCGGCAACACCCATTTCAGCCCCCAAGGCCAAATCACATTGAACGGCCCCTTATTGGGGACCATCCAAATACCCTTTGATTCTGGCATCATTTTCCCTGGTTACAACCGCGTTTTCACAGCCTCCTGGCCAAACCGGTACGGTTTCGGCCCGCTCACGGCTACCCTTTCGGTCCAGATCCCGGGGAGCGGGACAGTGACAAAAACGCTTCATTTCTTCATGTTCCCGTGGCAGGAAGCCTTCGGCATACTGGTAATTCTGCTCGTCCTGATCTTCTCCTTCCGGGGCGTCAAGAAGAACTTCCGGATAGTCCGCGTTCAGAGGTAACGTGAAAAATGTCATCTTCTGGTCAGCGCTCATCTCCTTAACGGCCTTTTGCCTGCCGGCGGCCGAAGCCCAGGTCATCCCGCCCGCGAGCGGCACGACCGCGGTCTCCATTACGGTCATCTTCCCACCGGCGGCTCCAAGCGATCTCTCGGCCTCGGCCATCTCGAACTCGCAGATAAATTTGGCCTGGACGGACAACTCCAATAACGAAACCGGCTTCAGCATCGAGGAGGCGGTCGGCAACGATTCCATCTTCACGCCGATCGATTCCGTCGGACCGAACGTCACGACCTATTCACGAACCGGGCTCCTCGCGAGCACGGACTATTTTTATCGAATTCGGGCCTATAACATTGCCGGTCCGAGCAACTACTCGAACGAGGCTTCGACGACAACGCCCGCCGCGCCCGTGACTCCTCCTCCGCCTCCGCCACCGACGGGTGGAGGCGGAGGAGGCGGAGGAAGTTATTCACCTTTGCCTAATGCCGGCACCGCGGTTAGTTTTGCCGGCCACGCGTTCCCCAAGACGCAGGTGACGCTTCTCAAGGATGCTCAGGTCGTCGCGAGCACCGTCGCGAGCGACGACGCGAGTTTTCAGATGTCCCTTTCCGGACTTTCCGCCGGCAACTACATCTTCTCGCTCTACGGCACTGATGCTTACGGCAACCGCTCCGCCCTCCGCACCTTCCCCTTGAGCGTTACGAGCGGGGCGAGCACCAACGTGAGCGGCATCTTCATCGCGCCCACGCTCACGACCGATAAGAGCACGGTGAAACAGGGAGACCCGATCACCTTCTTCGGTCAGACCGTCCCCGCTGGCGTCGTCACGATCGCCGTGAATTCAAGCGGCGGTTTTTACGTGACGACGACTGCCGATCAATCAGGTGAATACCTCAAGGAATTCGACACGACCCCGTTGGATTTCGGTCAGCACACGGCCTATGCCCGCACATCCGCCATGAACCTCGTGACGGACAACAGCAGCGTCATCGGCTTCAATGTCGGCACGACGAACGTCAAGAACAACCCCAAGGCCTCTAAGGGCGACCTGAACGGCGACAACCGAGTGAACATCGTGGATTTCTCCATAATGGCCTACTGGTACGGCAAAAAGAATCCACCGAAGAGCATAGACATTGGCGGCTTCGGTGTCGTTGACCTTCGGGATTTCAGCATTCTCGCATACAATTGGACAGGCTAAATCAATGAAGAAATACCTTTTAATGATAATCTTGTTCTCGCTGGCTTTGACCTCCAAAGCCGCCTCGTTAAGCTTAGAAACGCCGAACCCAATCGTTCCTCTGGGCACACCCTTTGCGGTGACCGTCTATTTGGACCCCCAAGGCCAGAGCGTGAACGCCTTGGAGGGTAACTTGACCTTTCCAAACGACAAACTCCAATTGGAGAACGTCTACGGCAGCGATTCCATCGTGAGCCTTTGGATCGAACGCCCGCATGAGGCGGTTTCCGGCACGATCGCCTGGAGCGGGATAATGCCCGGCGGTTTCGGCGGCGTATTGGAACCGAATGAGGCCCAACCCACTCCGGGCCAAGTGGCCGTCGCGGTCTTCAAGCCGCTCCAGATCGGAACCGCCACCATCGGTTTCGGAAATGTCTCGGTGCTCTTAAACGATGGTCGAGGGACGCCGGCCACCGTCACGATGAGCACCCTCACCGTCTCCGTCGCTGCCTCAAGCTCGACGGCCGGAGCGGCCTTGCCTACCGCGCTCATCGGTGACAATGTTCCGCCGGAACCCTTCCAAATCAACCTAAGTCGTTCTCCCAACCTCTTTAATGACCAATGGTTCATCGCCTTCGTCGCCCACGACAAAGGGACAGGTGTTGCTTCCTACGACGTCTTGGAATCGAGAACGCCGGTCGTCGACTTCAGCAGTGCTGCCTGGCAACCGGTAATAAATCCGTATGTCTTAAAAGATCAATCTCTAGCGAGCTATGTTTACGTGAGAGCGACGGACTACGCCGGGAACTCCCGCCTCGCCTCTTTGCCGCCGACGCGCCAGAACGCATTGTCACCAGTCCTGACCTATCTGTTAGTTATAATAATAGGAGCGGCATCTTTCATCCTATGGCTGACTTTAAGAAAGAGAAAAAACTGAAATTCGTTTGCCTGACCGCCGTTGTCGCGGCGGTCTTCCTCGTCTTTCCGACGGCCCGGGCCGCCGGCGCCTCTTTCACCTTTTCGGCCCAGACCGGCTCTTATGAGGTCGGCGATGCTATCCCGATTACGGTCTATATCCAGAGTCCGGGTCAATCCATCAATGCCGTCTCCGGCGCGATCTCCTTCCCGAGTGACAAATTGGCGGTCACCTCCATATCGCAGAGCGGTTCCATCGTTAACCTCTGGGTTCAAAACCCGAGCTATTCCAACGGTGCCGGTACGGCTAACTTCCAAGGAGTGGTTCTGAATCCGGGTTTCGTTGGTTCCAACGGAACGATCATTACCATCAATTTCAAGGCGATTGCCCCAGGCGTCGCTCTCGTTTCTTTCACTTCCGGTTCCATTCTCGCGAACGACGGCCAGGGCACGAACATCCTGGACCCGGACGGATTGCCTTCCGATCAATACGCCATCAACGTACTGGGAACGACTAGCAACGGTCTGACGAGCACTCCGAACAGCGCGAATGGACCGCTTGCGACCGTGATTTCATCACCGACCCATCCCGACCCGACGAAGTGGTATTCCGAGAACGATGCAAAGTTCGTTTGGACAGTCCCCGACGGCGTTGACGCCGTGCGCTTGCTCTACAACAAATACTCCAACTCGACACCGACCGTGCTCTACCAACCGCCGATCAGCGAAAAGGAACTCACGGGGCTAGACGACGGCGTCTGGTATTTCCACATCCAGTTCCATGACGCGAGTGGCTGGGGGAACATCGCCCATTTCAAATTCCAAGTAGACACGACGCCACCTAATCCGTTCCAAATCGGTTTCGTGTCCAGCGCCGATCCAACAGACCCACGACCGACTGCCATTTTGAATGCCACCGACGCGCTTTCTGGTATCGCTTATTACAAGATAAAGATTGATGACCAGAATTTCATAACAGTTTCGGCCAGCCAAGCACAAAGCGGCCCCTATCAGCTACCAGTCCAAGCGAGCGGCGCCCACAACATTTTGGTCCAGGTCTTTGACCAAGCTGGCAATTATCAAACCGCTATCGGGCAGTTCACCGTCGCGCCGATCGATCCTCCGATGATTGTGAACTACACCACCCAATTCCGGTCCGGCGAGTATCTGGTCGTCAAGGGCACGACCTACCCGAACGCCACCGTGACCGTCCACCTCGAAGGGAGCGGCGTTCTACCGAAGAGCTGGACGGGCGTAAGCGACAGCTCCGGTGCCTTTACGGTCACCGGTGACGGCGCGATCGACGCAGGCGCTTACAAGATGTACGCCACCGTGACCGACAGCCGGGGCGCTCAAAGCCCGCCGACCCAGCAGTACGACGTTGCGGTCGCGCCGAGCACTTTCCTCGGCATCGGCAACTACGCCATCAGCTTAATCGCCATAGTGATCTCGCTCATCATCGTTCTGCTCGTAGTCGGGGCGTTCCTGCTCGGTCCCGGGCGGGTCCACGCAATCAGAAAAGGTGTGACCTTGGAGACGAAGACGGCCGAGCGCGACGTGGAACGCGCCTTCAACTCCTTGCGACAGGATATTAAGACCCACGTCCGCTTCTTGGAGAAGGTGAAATCGATGCGCGACCTGACGAAAGAGGAAGGAATGATCTTAAAGCAGCTCAAGGACGATCTGGAACGCTCGGAGAAGTCCATCGAGAGCGACCTCGAGAAGATCGAAAAACAGCTGAAATAAGGCGGCGCAGCGGCGCCCAATCGGGTATAATGATATTATGAAACATTTTAAATTTTTACCGTTCCTGACGGCCGAGGCGCACTGCGACGTGCCCTGCGGCATCTATGACCCGACGCCGGCGAAGATCGCCGCGAAGACCGTCGCCAGAATGGTCGACCAAATAGCGGACATCCATCCGCCGCAGGATTGGAACGACGCCGCGGCGGCTTCGGCTTACGTCCAAAGTATCGCCCGACGCGTGGCCGTGAAGGAGGAGCACGCCCAGATCTGTAAGAAGGAGCTTTCTGTTCTTTGGTCCGATTTCTTCAAGCCGGAGCATCTCGTGAAGTACCCGAACCTGCACAATTTGTTCTGGAAAGCGGCCAAACTCTGTTCCAAGGACAAGCAGACGATCAGCAAGGAGGATGCCGTCGCCCTCGTCGGCGCCGTGGATGAAATCGCCCGGGTCTTTTACGAAGTGAAGGGCGATCCGAAGAGATACGAGGCCTATAAGGAAATCACCGACAAGCTATACTAAAACTTGGAGGTTGAACCTCCCAGGAGGTTCAACCTCCTGATTTTATGAGGCCGTTCATCTTCAAGGTTCAGGTCAGCGGCGAGAGCCTCTGGCCCGAACTCGTGCCCGGCCGCATCTACTGGGCGACCGGCCTTTTGGCCCCCAAAGCGGGGGATTATGCCGTCTTTCGAAGTCCCGACGAACCGGGTAAGTTCGTCGTGAAGAAGGTGAAAAGCGTCCAGGACGGGCTTTATGAGCTCGTCGGGACCGTTCCGTGGTCTTCGTCATACAAAGTGCCAAAAAGCCAGATTTTAGGCCGTCTTTTGGGCGTTTAGCGGCTTGTTTTTGGAGGCCCGATTTGGTATAATTACATCAAGAAAAGGAGCCGAACGGCTATTTTTTTGCCCCGTATGCCCAAGGAGAAAAAAGAAGAAGAAAACAACATTACGAACGGCAGCGCCTCATACAGCGCGAAGGACATCTACGTCTTGGAGGGCTTGGAGCCGGTCCGCCGGCGCCCGGGAATGTACATCGGCTCGACGGGCGTCGACGGCCTGCATCACCTGGTCTGGGAGATCGTGGACAACTCCATCGACGAGGCGATGGCCGGCTTCGCCAAGAACATCAAGGTGGAACTCCTCAAGGACAACAAGGTGGCCGTCACGGACGACGGCCGCGGCATTCCGGTGGACATCCATCCCCAAACCAAGAAATCGGCCCTCGAGACCGCGCTCTGCACGCTCCACGCGGGCGGCAAGTTCGGCGGCGAATCCTACAAGGTCTCGGGTGGCTTGCACGGCGTGGGCGTCTCCGTTGTGAACGCACTCTCGGTCTGGATGAAAGCGGAGGTCAACAAGGATGGCGGGCTTTACGTCCAGGAGTACAAGCGCGGCAAACCGCAGTACAACGTCAAAAAGATCGCCAAGTCCGATACGACGGGTACGAAGATAATTTTCCAGCCCGACCCGGAGATATTCCAGACGATAGAGTTCGACCGCAAGAAGATCTTGGACCATCTGCGCCAGCAGGCCTATCTCACAAAGGGCATCCGGATAGAAGTTCTGGACGAGCGCGAGGAGAGACCGTTTTATTACGGCTTTTACTTCGACGGCGGTTTGAGCTCGTTTATCCATTATCTTTTGGACGACGAGCCGGTCCTTTTGGACGAGAACTTCTACGTCCACAAGGCCTCCGAAGGGATCGACGTCGAAGCGGTCTTCACCTACGTGGACGACCAGGAAGCGAAGGAACTGTCCTTCGCGAACAACATTTATACCCCCGACGGCGGCATGCATTTGACCGGCCTCCGAGCCGCCCTCACGCGCACCTTGAACGACTACGCCCGGAGCGAAGGATATTTGAAGGAGAGCGATGAGAACCTCACCGGCGACGACATCCGCGAGGGGATCGTGGCCATCGTCTCGGTGAAGATCCGCGAGCCCCAGTTCGAAGGCCAGACCAAGGCCCGTCTGGGGAATCCCGAGGCGCGCCCGGCCGTCGAGACGGTCGTCGCCGACGCCCTCAAGGAATTTTTGGAAAAGCACGGTAGTGAGGGCCGGAAGATGATCGAGAAGAACCTCTTGGCCGCGAAGGCCAGGAAGGCCGCGAAGGCGGCGAAAGACACCGTCCTCAGAAAAGGCGCCTTGGAAGGGCTCACGCTTCCGGGGAAGCTCGCCGACTGCTCATCACGCAAGGCCGAGGAATCGGAGCTCTACATCGTCGAGGGCGACAGCGCCGGCGGTTCCGCCAAGCAGGGCCGCGACCGCCGCTTCCAGGCCATTTTGCCCCTCCGCGGCAAGATAATGAACGTGGAGAAGTCCCGCATCGACAAGATGCTCCTCAACAAGGAGATCCGCGCCTTGGTCGTCGCCTTGGGCACGGCCATTTCCGAGAACTTCGACATCACGAAGCTTCGCTACCACAAGATCGTCATTATGACCGATGCCGACGTGGACGGCGCCCACATCCGGACCTTACTCCTCACGCTCTTTTACCGCTACTTCCCGAAGATCGTTGAGGACGGCTATCTCTACATCGCCCAGCCGCCGCTCTTCCAGCTCCGCAAAGGCAAAGAGATGAGCTACGCCTACACCGATGCCGAGCGCGACAGGATCTTGAAGAAAATGGGGGACGGCGTCACGATCCAGCGTTACAAGGGTTTAGGCGAGATGAACCCCTCTCAGCTTTGGGAAACGACGATGGATCCCGCAAAGCGCCTCTTCCTCAAGGTCACGGTGGACGACGCTCTGGAGGCCGACAAGCTCTTTGACGTATTGATGGGGGAGCTCGTGGAGCCACGCAAGAACTTCATCCAGGCCAACGCCGTTTACGCCAAGAACATAGATATATAAGGTCTTGCATTCTTTTTGGCAGTGTGGTAAGTTAGTATTAATTCCACAGACAGCGGGCGAACAATAAGACCCGCCGAGGAAAAGCCCTCAAGGCCTCTTTGTCTGCGGAAAACCGCGGATTTTTTCGTAAATATGAAGACTAAAGCCCAAAAAAAGGAACAAATAGACCTCGGTAAGAAAGCACTCGAAAAGAGCGAGACGATCGTCATCACCGATTTCACCGGCCTTTCGGCCAACGAACTAAACGCCTTCCGGCGGGCGGTGCGCGATATCGGCGGTGCAATGGTCGTTCTCAAAAAGCGCCTTTTGAAGCTGGTCTTAAAGGACAAGGGGCTGGACTTCGAACCTAAGAGCTTCACCGGCCAGACCGGCGTGGTCTTTTCGCCTAAGGATATGGTGGAAACGGCCGGCGCGGTCCACAAGTTTGGCAAACCCTTCGCCGCGAAGAACCTTTTCAAGATCTCCGGCGGCTTCGAGGTTAAGGAGAAGAAGTTCGTGGACGCCGAGATCGTCAAGCGGTACGGGGAGTTGCCGTCCCGCGAAGCGCTCCTCGGCCAGCTCGCCTTCATGCTCACCGTCCCCATCAAGAAATTATTGTTTGTAATGAACGAGAAAACGAAAAAGGTCGTTTAGAATAAATAAAATCATGTCTGAAAAATTCGATAAAATCATCTCCGAGGTCGAGAAGCTCTCCGTTTTGGAGCTCTCCGAGCTCGTGAAGGCCCTCGAAGAGAGGTTCGGCGTTTCCGCCGCGGCCATGGCTGTCGCTGGTCCGACTGCCAGTAACGGTGGCGCGGCCGAAGAGAAGACCGCCTGGAACGTGCTTCTCAAGGTCTCGGGCGACCAGAAGATCAATGTCATCAAGGCCATCCGCGAAGCGACCGGTCTCGGTCTCAAAGAGGCCAAAGACATCGCCGACGGCGCGCCGAAGGTAGTGAAGGAGGGCCTCAAAAAGGAAGACGCCGAGGAGCTTAAGAAAAAGCTCGAAGCGGTCGGCGCCACGGTCGAGCTTCAATAACCACGGTCAGTTTGCTATACTTAAACAGTCAGATGTTAACCAACCAGTCCATCATCGTCGTCGGTTTGTCTCTTATCCTCCTTACGGACGGGCGGGTGGTTGGTTTTCTCAAATAATGGACACAGACACCGATTAGAATAAAAAAGAAAACAAGCCCTCCGCCCCAAGCGGAGGGCTTGTCGTTTCGTCTCCAAACGCAAGGGAAATCTGGCCTTTGGGTGTGGGGATAAGACGAACGTCACCCACAAGCCCTTTAACAAAAAGGAGGGAAATATGGACCAGCGAGTCCAAGACAAAGAGAAACCGGTCGAGCAGGTGCTCCGCGTTTTCCATCAAACCAAGAAAAAGGCGGAAGTGCTCGTATCCGGCACAGGGAAACCGAAGAGGCTGTATGTCGAAAAACAAGGAGACAAATGGCAAGACCAATTCGGCAAACAACACAAACTGTTTTTCCCGGAGGCCTGAAATGAATGAGTTTTAGGAGTGAAAACACCGCTCCGAGACAGCAACACCGTGGGGTGGCGCGACATGCCGCCCCTTTTTCTTGCCTCCTTATGGATTTTTACGTATCCTAATGGCGAGGGCGTTTAGTTCAGTGGTAGAACGTTGCATTCACATTGCAAAGATCGCTGGTTCGATCCCAGCAACGCCCACTAAAGTTGCCGAAAGCGACATATTTACCCCACTTAACGGTGGGGTTCCTGCTATACTTATCTCATGAAACACAAAGAGGGGTTTTCGCAGATAGCGGTCATATTGATCGCGATTGGGATAGTCGTAATCGGGGGAGCGATATGGTATTTTTCTTCGCGGGGACCTGCGGTTATACCTACTCCAATTTCTCAAAATGAAACCGAGGGTTGGCAGACATACACTACTAGCAGTTACGGCGGATTTTCATTTAAGTACCCGGCGAATCTCACGATTGCTTATAATGGATCAAATGATACATACAGCCCAATCGTATGGACGGTGGCATTCAGCGATGGAACGGACATAGAGTTAATAACGAAAGATGCGTGGCAGCAATTGGCTAGCTACGAAAAGAATACTATTTTAGTCTCACCGTCAAGCACATACCAGTTTAATTATCAGCAATTTGAAAGCCCAGATGGTTCAATGAGAGGCGCTTCATGTTTCGAGACGTCGGATGAGTCGGTTGGGCTACTAGATGCAAATTTTATTGTTGAGGCAATGGATATGAATGGGAATTACATCTTCGTCTCAAGTGTCGATTTGATAAGTGATCCAATGACCGATCCGGCATTCAGTGCACTTGATAAACAATACTCGGAGTTATTCATGAGCACGTCAACGGATGCTAATATGAGAGCAGAGCAATTTAAGAATAACGATATCGTGAATTACTTCAACAGCCCTCAGGCACGCCAAGACGCATCGAGCACCGTAAAAGAAGTGGAGCAGATAGCATCCTCTGTGCATTTCAACCAGTAGGGATCGAATGCATCAAGAGCCGTTCCATAATTATCCCTTCCGTCATTTTCTCTCACCTTTCCCTGTGGATTTCTTTCTCGTACAATGACCATATGGCAGGGGAAGATGTAGGTCTTCGAAGATCTTCTCAAAGAAGAAAGTTCTAACATCCTCCACTAACCTCCACAAAAGTTGCCGCTTTAGTCATAAAAACCCATCTTCTCGGATGGGCTTTTTTGTGGGATAGTATAGGAATGAATCCCAGTAAAAAAATAAAAGTGCCGATCCTTATTAAGGACTATGTCTCTAATGCGGAAGCTGCGGTAAGGTGAAACCATTTTTAGCTGGTTCTGATCAACTGGAATACACCGAGGGCGACCTGCTTTACCGAGACGTCTACTACACCGGCAACGGCCTCTTCATGGGCTTGGAGGTCGTACATCTCAAAGGGAAGCCGGTGCTTTCGATGTCTTACTACGGCAACTTCAAGAAGATGACCGAGGAAGAGGTTGACGGCGTTTTAAAACAAGCCCTACTTGCTACCGCTAACACTACCCGAATCTGGAAGCACGCGGAATGGGAGAAAGGGGAATACAAATACGTCTGCGAACCGGACTTTGATGGTTCACTCGACGAGTTCGCTGGCCTGGAACAGATATCCAAGTCAAGTGAGAGTGTTTACCGCTTTTTCTATGCCGGCGGCTTATTAAACGAACTAGCGTGAAGATACTGTTCGTCTGCAAGGGCAATGTTGGTAGGAGCCAGATGGCTGAGGCGATTTTTAATAATCTCGCCAAGGGAAATCATCATGCCTATTCCGCAGGGACATGGGTCTATGATAAGGAAGGTAAGAGTCTAGAAGGGCAAAAGATAGAAGAGGTAGATGAGGCATTGGTTGTCATCAACTCCCTGAAAGAGCTGGGCATCGATGTTTCCAAGAAACAACGAAATCAGGTTACACCAGAAATGATCAGGGAAGCAGATAAAATTGTTGTTATGGCGGAAGAACACACTATTCCCGACTTCCTAAGAATCAGCGATAAGGTCATCTACTGGGAAATTGAGAACCCTAAAGGTATGGACCAATTAGATACAAACAAGATACGTGATCAGATAGCTGATCGTGTTAGAAAATTAGTGTCCGAGTTAGATTAGGTTATGAATTGCCCCTTCCGTCATTTTCTCCTACCTTTTCCTGTTAATTTCTTTCTCCTATGATTACTCCATGGTAGGGGAAGATGTAGATCTTCGAAGGTCTTGTCAAAGAAGAAAGTTCTAACATCCTTCACTAGCCTTCACAATGGACAGGATATTCGCCGTTTGGAAGCCTAAGGGGCCGACGTCGCACGACATCGTGGACCAAATCCGGCGTGCGATGGGGGAATATCGGGTCGGCCATGCCGGCACGCTTGACCCGCTCGCGTCCGGCATCTTGGTTATCGCGACGGGTAAGAGTACCAAACTCCTAGGGCGACTCGTAGACAAGGACAAGGAGTACATTGCGAAAGTGAAGCTCGGCGAATACAGCTCGACCGATGATACGGAAGGCGAGAAGACGCGAGTTAAAAACGCACCGAGACCAAAGAGATCGGGGGTCCTGAACGCCTTATCCAAATTCGTCGGTGAGATAGACCAAATACCTCCCACCTATAGTGCCGTGAAGATTGCTGGCCAAAGGGCCTACCAGCTCGCACGGGAGGGGAAGGCGCCAAATTTGAAACCCCGGCGCGTCTTAGTTAAGGAGATTAGACTCATCTCCTATAAATGGCCTTATCTTAAGTTTAGAGCGATGACCGGCCCAGGCGTTTACATCCGGGCTTTGGCCCGAGACATCGGCCAAATGCTTGGCAGCGGCGGATACCTGACGGAACTGAAGCGGGTTAGGGTTGGCGATTTTCGGAAAGGCGATTGTATATCCATACAAGATTTGGTAAAATTAAAAGGTAAATAAAGATCGGCATCCCTTAGGAGATCCTGTGGCCGGCCTAAGGGAGTTGAACATATGGCCACAACCTCCCTCTTTTCTCCTGCCCCGGGCCTCTGTGCCCGGGGCACCCATTTTCGGAATGTTTTGAGAAAACGAAAATGAGTCGGTGGGGAAATGCAAGCTGTTGATAACCTCGGTCTAAAATCCAAGTAAATGAAAGGTTATTAAATGATGCTACTTTAAAAGGCGGCATTTTTAGCGTAACTAGAAGTGCTATAATTGTGTATGTAAGTGGGGAACAGTGGATAACTTTGGGGATAAGTCCCCAATCTGGGGATAACCCAGAAAAACCATGATATTAGGCGAGTTCAAACATAGCGTAGATCCTAAAGGCCGGTTGGCCCTGCCGGCCAAATTCCGCGAAAAGTTCCAGGCCGGCGCCATCATCACCCGTGGCTTGGACAAGTGCTTGTTCGTCTTCGGCTTGAACGAATGGGAGGCTCTGGTCCAGAAGCTCACGAATTTGCCCCTGGCCCAAGCGAACTCCCGCGCCTTCGTGCGCCTGATGCTTGCCGGGGCGAGCGACGTGAAGCTCGACGGGCAAGGGCGGATCCTCGTGCCGGACTATCTCCGCCATTACGCCGGCCTCTTGAAACAAGCGGTCATCACCGGATTATACAATCGGATGGAGATCTGGGACGAGGCGGAGTGGGAGACATACAAGCAGAGGACCGAATCCGCATCGGACGAGATCGCGGAAAAATTGGGGGAACTGGGGATCTGATCCGATGCCCCACGTTCCCGTTCTTTTAAAGGAGGTTATTAAGGTGCTGGAGCCGAAACCGGGTGAGTTCTTCGTGGACGGCACCCTCGGGGCCGGCGGCCACGCCCGGGCGATCATCGAGAGGACCAAGGGTCGGGGGCTTTTCCTCGGCCTCGACTGGGACGAAAAGGCGCTCGAGGCTTTCCGCCCTGAAGTGGCGAGCCGCGGCAATGTCATTCTGGCCCACGAGAACTACGCCCACATCCCGGAACTTTTGAAAAAACTGCAAACGCCGAAGATCGACGGCTTGGTCCTCGACCTCGGACTTTCTTCGGACCAGCTCGAGAGCTCCGGCCGAGGCTTCAGCTTCCTGCGGAGCGAGCCCTTGGACATGCGTTACGACCGGAGTGACGAGGAACGACCGACAGCGGCCCAGGTAGTGAACAGCTTCAGCGAGGATGCCCTCACGGACATTATCTTCAAGTACGGCGAGGAGCGCTTCGCCCGTCGCATCGCGAAGCGGATCGTGGAACGAAGGCGCACGGCCAGAATAATGACGACCGAGGAACTGGTCCGGGCAATCGAAAGCGCCGTGCCGGTGAGCAGCCGAGGTCATTTACATCCTGCGACCAAGGCCTTCCAGGCCCTGCGGATCTATGTGAACAACGAACTCAAGAACCTCGAGACCATCCTCGCCGCCTTACCGGAGATAATGGCGGACGGCGGTCGGGTGGCCGTCATCTCCTTCCATTCGCTCGAGGACCGGCTCGTGAAGAACGCTTTCCGAGAACTGGCCGTCGCGAAAAAGGCCGACCTCGTGAACAAGAAGCCGATCGCGCCCGGTCCGCCCGAGATCAAGGCGAATCCGCGGAGCCGTTCGGCGAAACTAAGGGCAATAAGATTCAAATAACGATAAATAAAAATGACCATCTTCAAACCAAATTTTCATAAAGGCTCGGTGAAATTCATCGTGCTGCTCTTCCTCACGCTGCTCGTCGGTGGCGTTTTCTACGTCATCGAGTATAATTCTTTGGTAAACGCCCGTTATCAAGTGAACTCATTGAAGGGACAGATTGCGTCCGCCCAAAGCTTGGGGACCCAGCTCCAGAACGGCCTTTACCAGGTGACGGACCCGGTGAAGCTCGAAACGCTGGCCGCGAAATACTCATTGACGCTCGATAACCGGCCGCAATACTTGCTCGCCGCACAATGGGTTTCAGATTCATCTTTTTAACCGCGCTCTTCGGTATTATCTTCGGCCTTTTAGGTCTCAATTTGTTCCGCCTCCAGATAGAGAACGGGGGCTACTACTTCGCCCGCGCCGAGGCGCGGAATCAAGCCCTCGCCCAGTCCAATCTCACGCGGGGGCAGATCTTTTTCACGGACCGGAGCGGCAACAAGATCACGGTCGCGATGGACCAACCCTACCCCGTAATCTACGCCGTCCCGCAGGAGATCGCGGACCCGTCCTCGACCGCCGCCGCTCTCGCGCCGGCGATCGGCTGGGACCCCGGAGCCCTCGCCAAAGCCCTGGACAATCCGAAAAGTTTGTTCCGGATGCTCATCGAAAAGGCGACGCCCACCGAGACCGACGCCGTCACGGCCCTCAACTTGAGCGGCATCTATACCGACGAGAAGGACTACCGTTACTATCCTTTCGGGACGCTCGCCGCGCAGGTCGTCGGCTTCGTGGGACTCAACAGTTCGACTTCGCAGCCGGCGGGCCTCTATGGTCTCGAGAACCAGTACAACGCTGAGCTCGCGGCGGGCACCGACCTCCAGACCACCATCGACCGGACGCTCCAAGCCCAGTCGGAGGAGATCTTGCAGAACCTCATGACCGCCCGGAAAGCTGAGGGAGGCACCATCATCATCGAGGACCCGAAAACTGGCGCCATCCTCACCTTCGCCAATTCACCGACCTTCGACCCGAACGCCTACGCGAGCTCGTCCGTCTCCACTTTCATCGATCCGGGCACGGAATATTTTTACGAACCTGGCTCCGTCTTTAAAGCCATCACGATGGCGATCGGCATCGATGACGACATCTTCACCTCGAGCACGACCTACACCGACCCCGGCTACGTCGTGTTGAACGGGAAGAAGATCACGAATTACGACCACAAGGCCTACGGCCCCGGCACGACGATGACTGGGGTCATTATGCATTCCATCAATACCGGCGCCGTCTGGGCCGAGCAGCAGATCGGGAGCAAGCTTTTCTCCCAAGGTGTCTTCAATTTCGGTTTCGGCTCCCCGACTGGCATCGACCTGCCGAACGAGATCGGCGGACGGACCGTGAACCTAACGAACAAGAACGCTGAGCCGGTGGACTTCGCGACCGTCGGCTTCGGCCAGGGGATTGGCGTAACCCCCATCCAGATGGTGAACGCCTACGCGGCCCTGGCGAACGGTGGCCTTCTGATGCGGCCCTACGTCAACGCGGCTCTCGGGCCCGAGGTCGTGCGGCGGGTTATAAGCCCGGCCACGGCCAAGGAGGTCACCTTGATGATACAGATCGCGGCGGAAAACGGCGGGGTCGCGAACATCCCGTCCTTCCACGTGGCGGGGAAGACCGGCACGGCCCAAATTCCGGATTTGGTCCACGGCGGCTACACCCAAAACTACATCCACACCTTCGTCGGCATGGTGCCGGCGACCGACCCACGCCTCGTCATTCTTCTCAAGTTGGACAATCCCGACGTGGGCGACCTCGCGGCCCTGACCGTCGTTCCGGCCTTCCGCCAACTGGCCTCCTTCGCTATGAACTACCTGAACGTCACCCCGGATAATCCGAACAACATCGTCACTAAACCATGATGAAAACCATCGTTTTAAAAATAATTGCCTGGAAACTTAAGCTCATCGCGCGCCTCACCGTCCTCAAGTACCGACCGGCGATCGTGGGCGTGACCGGGAACGTCGGCAAGACCTCGGCCAAGCTCGCGATCGCAGCCGTGCTTTCCGCCGACCGGAAAACCCGGGTCTCGGCCAAGAATTTCAACAACGAGCTGGGTCTGCCTTTGAACATCATCGGCGATTTCAAATCGAGCGAGGGTCTCGGCGTCTGGTTGCGGGCGCTCGCCTTGGGCGTGAAAAACCTAGTTCTCACGACGGACTACCCCGAGGTCCTCGTCCTCGAATACGGCGTGGACCGGCCGGGGGATATGACCTATCTCTTGGGCATTGCAAGGCCCCAGATCGGGGCGGTGACAGCGATCGGCCGAATTCCGGTCCACGTGGAGTTCTTCCAAGGGCCGGAGGGCATCGCCAAGGAAAAGTCCAAGCTGGTCAGTTTCCTCCCCGCGACCGGTTTCGCGCTCCTCAACGCCGACGACGAGACCGTTTTAAAAATGAAGGAGCAAACTCGGGCCCACGTCGTGACCTTCGGCTTCGATCCGAAGGCAGATATGCGCATCACGAACTTCCAGAACCGGTTCGACCCGGAAACGGGTGAGGCCGGGATTTCCTTCAAACTCAAATACGGCGGGAGTATGGTGCCCATACGCATCCCCGGCGTTTTCGGCCGGACCACCGCTTACGCCTCGGCTGTGGGCGCCGCGACCGGCCTCGTCTTCGGAATGAACCTATTGAAGATCTCCGAGGCGCTTTCGAACTATCGCGGCCCGGCCGGCCGTTTGCGGGCAGTGCCTGCCATTCGAGGCGGGATGATCGTCGACGACACATACAATTCTTCGCCCCACGCGGCGCGCGAGGCCCTGGAGACATTAGGGATGCTCAAAGCCAAACGGAAGATCGCCGTTCTGGGGGATATGCTGGAACTCGGCAAATACACGATGGAGGCCCACAAAGAGATCGGGAAATTGGCCGCGAAGACCGCCGATCTGCTCGTGACCGTGGGGGCCAGGGCGAAGTTCATCGCCGAGGCGGCCGAGGGGGCCAAGATGCCGAGGAAGGATATTGCGGCCTTCGAATCCGTTTCCGAAGCGGGGATTTGGCTCGCTGAGCGGGTGAAGAAAGGTGATTTGGTCCTCGTGAAGGGCTCGCAGGGAGTGCGGATGGAGAAAATCGTCAAGGAATTGATGGCCGAACCCTTGAAGGCTAAAGAGACGCTGGTCCGCCAATCGCCCGTCTGGCTTGCGAAATCGGGACTCTACGAGTAAATTGGAAACGTGAATGGCCCTATCGTCTAGTGGCTAGGACGGCGCCCTCTCACGGCGCAAACAGGGGTTCGACTCCCCTTGGGGCTACCAAATTAGATTTTTTACCGTCGTAAGTCTGGTTAAGCTCATAAATCTTAGCCAATTTACTGTTTCCAAATCTCTTGCCGTCAAAGTATATTTTTTCGGGAAATACGTTCTTTTGGAAACGCATTTTAAAGTCATAGCGGAGCCGCTTCCATGTTGCTGCGCTATTACGAACGAACTCGAAGCAGTATGCTAGTGCCTCGTCCATATTGAATTCATCAATGCGGTTTTCGTTCCCAAGCCGGGATTTCTCGCGGATCTTATTATTGATGATATTCTTCTGCTCAAGAAACTCATCATCGTTATAAACGCCGGACCTATGAAGATTGAAGATTTCCTGTCGTTCATTTTCCAGTTTTTCAATTTCCCGCCGAAGTTGGCCGTTAGCCGCGTCGAACTTCTTAAAATTTGATTGCCAAACATCAATCATGATTTCCCTGAACCACTTCTCGTACCTGACATTCGGTGTGATGGAATGCAAGTACTCAATAAACAACTCCTCAAATGTTGACTTGGGTATGAACGAAGCGTTTCTGCATTCTTGCTTGTGGTGATGATAATATGGATATCGTTTGCCGTTTCTACCTCGTGAATTACTCCCAGTGATCTGGCATAAGCAATCCGAGCAGAAAGATCTCCGCAATGGGAAATCCTCATTAACGACCTGCCGTCTGAAGGATCGGTTGTTGCTCTCACGCCTCGCTTGGCACCTGGCAAAAAGTTCCTTCGAGACAATAGGCTCGAAGTTGCCCTCCACACGAAAGCCCCAAACATCTATGATGCCGGCGTATATTTCATTCTTAGTAATCTTCTCAATGAGCTGCGGGAAGGGTCTTTTTCCGTGCCTTGTTCTAAGACCTCGTTCCGCCACGAAATCAGACAAAGACTCATAGCTATACGTCCCCTTAGCCCACTCATCAAAGATAAGCCGAATATATGCTGCTTTTTCAGGATCGGGAACGATGTTGGAGCCATGGTGCGGGCGATAATAGCCAAGGGGCGACTGCCAAACCCAGATCCCTTGTTTGATGCGCTCTATCATCCCACTTTTGGTTCTTTCAGTTCTCATATTATTATCAAGTTCAGCGAACACAGAAATCATTCCTTCCATCGCCCTGCCTATCGAGGTCTCATTAATCGGTTCGGTGACAGACCGCAACTCAGTGTTGTAACGTCTCAACATTCCTCGCACGGAGACATGATCGTCCTGGTTCCTTGAAAAACGATCGAGCTTGTAAACAATAAAGAAATTTACAGGCCGCTTTTTATTCGAACAGAGGCTAATTGCCTTTAGGAATTCGGGGCGATCCGCTGTCTTCGCTGACTCGCCCTTGTCAATGAACGCAGCTAATACTTCGATATTGTTTCTTGACGCCCATTCACGACAAAGGCGTTCTTGCATTTCTAAGCTCGTACCTTCAACCTGCTCCTTCGAAGATACGCGGCAATAAATCACTCCTGTTCTATTCCCCTCGATTTGCATAACTTAATTCTATTAGCTTCCCGCAATCTTTGTAAGACCCCAACGGGATATTTGGAAACAGCTCCATTTTCAAGCCAGTCATCAAAAATCAGCTGGCCTAGGTCATAAAGAGCGTTGCGAATTTCAATAATCTCATCATCAGACAGATGAATTTCCGCATCTTGTTTCATGTTCCTTCTCATCCACGATAGGGGAACATGGGGGAAATCTTAAGGTGGGACTTATTGCTAGAAGGAGGACATTGTCCAGTCGTACCGGTGAATTACCCCGTTGGGAATACCATTGAAATGTAAAGAATAGTAAACTATACTAACATGGCAGAATGGATACAGCAACCATCAGAAAATATGTCCGGCTTTACGACGCAGAAAGATGCCTTTTTGAAGAAGTCGGCCCACAAGCCAGTCGAAGAGGATATTTGACGTTCAGAGAATTTTACGCGATATGTATTTGGAAATCGGCAAGGCAAAAGCAAAATTATCTTCAGAACGAGGGTAAGAAGTGTGTAGAGGATATAACGAAGAAAGCGTTTTCCACCGAAGACGAAAAGGAAAAAATCAAACTCCTTTGCAAGTTGAGAGGCGTTAAAATTCGGACTGCATCTGCTTTGCTCACAGTTGTGTTTCCAAACAAATATGCTGTCCTGGATATCAGGTGCCTAGAGATGTTGGAAGAGCAGTTTCGCTCCGGGATCTCAAAATCTGTTTCCCTGAAAACATGGCTGGAATACCTTTCGAAGATGAGGAGCCTTGCAAGCGGCTACGGGATCACTCCAAGACAATTGGATATGGCGCTATTTGCAATGCACAAGGAAAAATTGGAGAATATGAACCATAGGAACTTATATCAATGAAGACTGTGGAAAGCAAAGAGTTTTATACAGCGCAGGAACTCGCCGACAAGTTGGCAGTGAACATAATGACGATCTATAGATATATCAAAGCAAGGCGGCTCAAGGCGTACAAAATAGGCAAGGAGTTCAGGATTGATAAGAACGAATTCGGAAGATTCTTAAAGAGATCTGAAACAAAATGAGCAATCTAAATAAACACGACATTGAGTTTTTAATTGATTGCCTTAAAAACGGAAAAGAAATTCCGGAGGTTTATAAGTACGCAATTTTCCCGACTAAGCAAATGGAATACGAGCTTGTCTACGCGGGCAAAATGCGGAAGGAAGATGTGCTTGCCGATACAGAAGAAGCCAAGCCTGTACCGCTCCAAATCGAAAAAGTCTTTAATGGGAAAACGTACCCGCTCTTTTCCAGAGATTGGCGCAACCTTCTGGTTTTTGGGGACAATCTGCAAATTCTGAAGACATTCTATGAAGACAAAGATCCCCTCATAAGAGGAAAAGTAAAGGGGAAAGTGAAACTTATTTACATAGATCCGCCTTTCGGTACAGGCGACGAGTATGAAGGATCTGGCAATTCGGGTGCCTATAGCGCGAAAAGAAAAGGGGCAGATTTTGTAGAGTTCTTGCGCAGACGATTGATACTTTTGAGAGAGATGCTCGATCCGCTAGGATTCATACTGGTTAGACTGGATTATCACTTTGGCCATTACACAAAAGCCGTCTTAGATGAAATATTTGAAAGAAGTAATTTTCGTAATGAGTTCATTGTCAATCGAGTCAAGAAAAATGTCACTGAAAAAGGAAGAAGAACGATTCCGAATGCGGTAGATAGTATTTTTGCTTATTCTGCGACGGAAAGTGCTGAGTATAAATACATACTTAGGCAACTAAAAGAGAGGCGAGAAGGATATTGGCACAATATGGAATCAGCGGGCTATTCGGGACCACGGCAAGTCGTTATTACTGGGAAGACGTATTATCCGACCAAGAACTCCCATTTTAAATTCACTCAAAAACAAGCAGATGAAATGATAGCTGCCGGGAGAATAAGAGTGAACCCACGAAGCAACAAACCAGAATATTGGGTAGAAGCAAAAGATTTTGAGACATTAGACAGTAATTGGTCTGATATACCAGGGTACACTTTCACGACAGGTTATCCCACTGAAAATTCCGAAGATCTACTAACTAGAGTAATAAAACTGACGACGGATGATGGCGATTTAGTCATGGACGTTTTCGCTGGAAGCGGGACTTCTCTTGCGGTTTCAGAAAAGCTCGGACGCCGCTGGGTTGGTTGCGATATTGGCAAGTTATCCATTTACACAATTCAAAAGCGACTGCTTGGAATCGATGAAAGTAAGGATTTAGGGAATCCAAAGAGGAAATATGGTAAACCGTCTAAGTCTTTCGCCGTCGTCGCGTCGGGGCTCTATGATCTCGGCAAGATTTTTTCTTTACAAAAAAACGAATATGTCCATTTTGTAAAAGATTTGTTTGAGATCGAGGACACAATAACGAAAAAAATCGGCGGCGTTGAAGTTGATGGAAAGAAACGTGGGTACTATGTGAAGATCTTTCCGTATTGGGATTTGAAAAACGCCAGCGTTGACGAAAGGTATTTGCAGGAATTGCACAGGAATATTGGCGGAAAAATAGACGATAGATTTTACATAATCGCTCCGGCGAATAATGTAAATTTCATTAGCGACTATCAGCAGATAGGCAGTGTTCGGTATTATTTCCTGAAAGTGCCGTATCAGATAATCAAGGAATTGCACAAAGTGCAATTTAAGAAATTTCGCCAGCCGCAAAGCAAAAGCCAAATCAATGACTTGGACGAGGCAATCGGTTTTCATTTTATTCGTCAGCCGGAAGTAAAATCGGAAATTAAGAAGTTGAAAGATAAGATTGTCTTGAAAATAAAAAAGTTCGAATCCGCTTATTCTGAAGATGAGGCTGGCGAAAAGCTCAAGAATTTCGAAAGCTTGGCACAATCCTCTGGAGAAGATAGGCGGCGTCACGGTCGCCGAGCAGGTGAACGAACTCGTGAGCGGCTTCAGGAAAATCTGGTCCGATTCATGGGGCGCCAGGATGGAAGACCTGATGAGGAACTCGATGATCGCCCTCGGCGAGTCCGGCAACACGCTGGTCGATCTGCCGGTCTTCCTTTCGAGGAGGGCGTTTAGACAAATGGTCATGAGAAAAGTGACCCACCCGGTGGCAGTGGAATATTTCGCTAGGTTCGAAGCCATGACGGACCGGGCCCAGGTAACCTGGACCGAGCCGGTCATGAATAAGGTGAACGCGCTCTTGTCGGATGACCGGGTCAGGCAGATATTCTCCGCGCCAGAAAGCTCTTTCGATCTGAGAGACGTGATCGATTCAAAGAAGATTCTCCTGATCAAGCTCGACAAGGGGAAGCTCAAGGACTCCGCGGATCTTCTGGGCGCCCTGCTTCTCGGCAAAGTCCAGATGGCCGCCTTTTCGAGAAGCGACCTGCCCCAGAGGAAGAGGATTCCGTTCTACCTCTACATTGATGAGTTCCAGAATTTCGCGACGGAGTCTTTTTCGCTGGTTCTTTCCGAGGCGAGGAAGTACGGCCTTTCGCTCATCATGGCACACCAGACGCTCGCCCAGATTCCGGACGAACTGAGAAGCCTGATCCTGGGAAACGCCGGTCTTCAGGTTTGCTTCCGGCTCAACCGGCAGGATGCCTCGCTTCTCGCGAAGGAGGCCTTCAGTTATTCCGGCAGGGAGGTGAAGGCAGTCAGTTCTTTCAGTCCGATCTATTGGAGTTTTTCCGAGGAATGGGAAATGAAAACGGAGGAGCTCCAGAATCTCCAGCCGCGGTTCTGCTACGTGAAGCACAAGGTGCGGGGCGGGCTGATATCAATCCAGACGGTCGAGATCGAACAACCTTGGGTTCCTGCGGGGATGGGCCAGGACGAATTCGAGAAGCATCTGGAAGCGTTGCCGTTCGGCAAAAAGTATCTTAGGACGAGGGCGGAGCTCTCATCCGAGATGAAGGAAAGGCAGGACCGAAACCTCAAGGTACTCCGGGTGAGGGAAGACGAGCGCCGGAAGTCCCTTGAAGCCGAGCGGCCGCGAAAAGAAAAAATGGCTGGCGCAGTATCGGTTCAAGAGCAGCCGAGCGAAGCTGAAAGGGAAGCTCTTCCTAATGCCATTGAAACCTCAAACGAGAAGTCCGAGTCTCAGCACAGGTATTTGCAGACCCTCATAAAGAAAATGGCGGAGGGAAAGGGCTACCGGGCGACCATCGAAGCCGTGACGCCCGACGGCAAGGGCAGAGTTGACATCGTGCTTGAGAGGGAAAGCGAGAAGATAGCGTGCGAGATTTCGAGCACGACGGACGAATACCACGAGACCGAGAACATCAGGAAGTGCCTGCTCGCCGGTTACGGAGAGGTGATAATGTGTTCGCCGGACAGGAAGAAGGCGGAGAAGATCAAGGCGCTTGTGTCGGGACAGTTCGGACCGGACGACCAGGCGAAAGTCCTGTTCTTCACACCGGAAGAACTCGCCGCGTACTTCAGCGCCAAGGCCGAAGTCGTCCGCGAAAGCAAAATAAAGGGGTACAAGGTGAAGGTCCAGTATCCCGGCGGCGAGAATGCCGAGAAACGGAAACGCCAGGCGGTCGCCGACGTAATCCTGAAGTCCTTCCGACGCCTCAGGAACGAGAAATGAAATCCGGTTGGGAAAATTCGCAATCAATAAATGAGGGAGACGATAAATGAAAAAGTGGAACTTAAGCGTCGTGCTGATCGGAGCGCTGTCGATTGCGCTGGCGATCAGTCTGGTAATGAACTTCTCAGGCGAGACCAAGGCTCAGATGTTTTCCAAAAATTTCTCTTCTCAACTGAAGGAGTGTGTTGGGGACACCTTGGGAATAAGGATAGACTCACAGGATCTGTCCATGCAACAGATGTACAACACTAAGGCGGTACTTCAAGAGGTGGGCTCTGACTTTGTGAGGTTCGACGTTTTGATTGATGGGCAGCCGCTGGCGAAAGTTGTCGTGCCAATGAATTCGATTTCAAGAATCATGACTGGCTCCATAAAGGGCAAATTGGTGCTCTTCAACCTCAAATTCACGAGCGGTGAATTCATAGCTTGACCGCCGACCGTTAGCTTGAATTGTTCTGGCATTTTTGCCGTTTCATCAAGTTGCCATCGACAAATTCGACGACCTTCTTCATTACTGAGTGAAATGACCTGGCGCCACCGCGTTCCAGTCTGCTTAGGGTTGCCGGATCGATTCCGATCAACCGGGCAAGCCCTTTTTGACTGAGACCAATGGACAGGCGATAGCGGAGGAGTTTGCCCGCTAAATCATGGTCTTCCGACGCGAAGGGATCGTATCCCAGAAATGATATGACCGCTGGGATTTCCCTTGGCAGGGGTTTTGTCCTGTTCTTTTCCCAGTTCCAGATCGTCGCTTCATCGACTTTGATGGTGTGTGCGACCTGTTTCTGCGTCATCTTCAGGTCCAGCCGCCGTCTCCTGATGTGGTCGCCGACTGTCGCGACTTGCCGGGGGTACGCCTTGGAAACGGGCTTTTTAGCGATTAATTGGACATCAAGAATGGCAACGCAGGGATGAGGATGCGTTGCCATTGAGGGGGAATTCAAGGAGTGGGGGACGTAGGACAGGTTTATTTGGATTTCATCGCCGGACACGATGATCTTCTCCGTTATGGTTTCGACGATCCTGCGTTTCTCGCTGGGTTCCAGGCTGGACCATCGCGAGTACAGGTCTTGAGCCTCGTTAACGACCTCGTCGCTCGATAGGTACTGTATCTTGAGGAAATCGATCTCTCCCTGCAATTCGGGCAGTTGTCTCTCGATTTGCTTGAAACGCTCGTCCAGCGGCTTGTAATGCCTCCCAACGGCCTCCTGGGGCACCGTCTTGTCCAAGTAGAGTTTCATGATCCGGTCCATCTCCTCCCGGATGGTCTTGGATTCGGCATCGATGGTTTCGAGGAGGCGCTCCTTTTCCCGGATGGTCTCATCCGCATGGCTCAGGTATTTCGCGATTTCTTCTGGGGAGAAGAAGAAAGCCTTGAGCTGCTCCTGGAAAACAGACTCAAGGTCGGCGGTGGCGATCTTGTTATGGCACTTGCGGCAGTAGTAGTTGGCGGATTTCGAGGGGACCGGCATCCCCGTGCCGCACGCGGAACAGTAAACGAGGCCGGAGAAAAGGTGAAGCGACTTCCTGGCGGGGGGTCTCCTTTGGGCGTGTTGTTCCTCAAGCATCTGGTTGCAATGGTCCCACGTCTCCTCGGAGACAATCGGCTCGATTTCGGATAGCACCCATTCGTCTTCCGGTTTCAGAATCCACTTCTTTCCCTCACCAAGGGACTTCGTGTAATTGGCTCGTCTCAAACCCTTGGCACTCGGATCGCGGAGAAGCCGGTCAACCGTCGTGTCGCTGAACTTGGAACCGTTCCTTGTCCTGTGACCCCGCTCGTTGAGCATCCGTGCCACTGTCTTCTTGCGGCGGTGTTCGAGGAAAAGATCGTACATGAGCCTCCTGACGGGAGCCTCCTTCGGCTCGGGGACCAGTTTTCTGTCCAGCCAACGGTAGCCGAACGGCGCCGCTCCGCAGCGGTTTCCCAGCTTCGCCGTATCGGGACGGAGGCGGCGACCTGTCGGCTATCTCCTCGCGTTCACTGGGCCATGGCGGCGATCATGGTGTAAAAGAGACGGCCTGACGAACTCGAAAATGTCGGATCAATTCCTGGAGCGAAACGAGGTCGGCGTATATTGCCGGAATATCTCGGCGAACTCCAAGAGTTCGCGGGTATTCGGCGAGCCGTGCAGCTTGGAGAATATAAGTGCGGTTATCCGTCCGCACTTGATGTCGTCGAGCATGCGCTGTGTTTCTGGATAGCCCATGACGGTCTTTCCGCTCATCGCCTCAAGGTGGTAAATCTCTTTCACCTCCCAGCCTTCGACTCAAAAAAAAAAAAAAAATAAAATATAAAAATATAAATAATAATATAATAATAATATAATAATATATATAAATAATATATATAAATAATATATATAAATAATATATATATATTATAATATAATATTATATTATAATATAATATAATATTATATTATAATATAATATAATATTATATTATAATATAATATAATATTATAATATAATATAATATAATATAATAATATAATATAATATAATATAATAAAATAATATAATATAATATAATAAAATAAAATAAAATAATAAAATAAAATAAAAAAAAAAAAAAAAAAAAAAAAAAAAAAAAAAAAAAAAAAAAAAAAAAAAAAAAAAAAAAAAAAAAAAAAAAAAAAAAAAAAAAAAAAAAAAAAAAAAAAAAAAAAAAAAAAAAAAAAAAAAAAAAAAAAAAAAAAAAAAAAAAAAAAAAAAAAAAAAAAAAAAAAAAAAAAAAAAAAAAAAAAAAAAAAAAAAAAAAAAAAAAAAAAAAAAAAAAAAAAAAAAAAAAAAAAAAAAAAAAAAAAAAAAAAAAAAAAAAAAAAAAAAAAAAAAAAAAAAAAAAAAAAAAAAAAAAAAAAAAAAAAAAAAAAAAAAAAAAAAAAAAAAAAAAAAAAAAAAAAAAAAAAAAAAAAAAAAAAAAAAAAAAAAAAAAAAAAAAAAAAAAAAAAAAAAAAAAAAAAAAAAAAAAAAAAAAAAAAAAAAAAAAAAAAAAAAAAAAAAAAAAAAAAAAAAAAAAAAAAAAAAAAAAAAAAAAAAAAAAAAAAAAAAAAAAAAAAAAAAAAAAAAAAAAAAAAAAAAAAAAAAAAAAAAAAAAAAAAAAAAAAAAAAAAAAAAAAAAAAAAAAAAAAAAAAAAAAAAAAAAAAAAAAAAAAAAAAAAAAAAAAATTTTTTTTTTTTTTTTTTTTTTTTTTTTTTTTTTTTTTTTTTTTTTTTTTTTTTTTTTTTTTTTTTTTTTTTTTTTTTTTTTTTTTTTTTTTTTTTTTTTTTTTTTTTTTTTTTTTTTTTTTTTTTTTTTTTTTTTTTTTTTTTTTTTTTTTTTTTTTTTTTTTTTTTTTTTTTTTTTTTTTTTTTTTTTTTTTTTTTTTTTTTTTTTTTTTTTTTTTTTTTTTTTTTTTTTTTTTTTTTTTTTTTTTTTTTTTTTTTTTTTTTTTTTTTTTTTTTTTTTTTTTTTTTTTTTTTTTTTTTTTTTTTTTTTTTTTTTTTTTTTTTTTTTTTTTTTTTTTTTTTTTTTTTTTTTTTTTTTTTTTTTTTTTTTTTTTTTTTTTTTTTTTTTTTTTTTTTTTTTTTTTTTTTTTTTTTTTTTTTTTTTTTTTTTTTTTTTTTTTTTTTTTTTTTTTTTTTTTTTTTTTTTTTTTTTTTTTTTTTTTTTTTTTTTTTTTTTTTTTTTTTTTTTTTTTTTTTTTTTTTTTTTTTTTTTTTTTTTTTTTTTTTTTTTTTTTTTTTTTTTTTTTTTTTTTTTTTTTTTTTTTTTTTTTTTTTTTTTTTTTTTTTTTTTTTTTTTTTTTTTTTTTTTTTTTTTTTTTTTTTTTTTTTTTTTTTTTTTTTTTTTTTTTTTTTTTTTTTTTTTTTTTTTTTTTTTTTTTTTTTTTTTTTTTTTTTTTTTTTTTTTTTTTTTTTTTTTTTTTTTTTTTTTTTTTTTTTTTTTTTTTTTTTTTTTTTTTTTTTTTTTTTTTTTTTTTTTTTTTTTTTTTTTTTTTTTTTTTTTTTTTTTTTTTTTTTTTTTTTTTTTTTTTTTTTTTTTTTTTTTTTTTTTTTTTTTTTTTTTTTTTTTTTTTTTTTTTTTTTTTTTTTTTTTTTTTTTTTTTTTTTTTTTTTTTTTTTTTTTTTTTTTTTTTTTTTTTTTTTTTTTTTTTTTTTTTTTTTTTTTTTTTTTTTTTTTTTTTTTTTTTTTTTTTTTTTTTTTTTTTTTTTTTTTTTTTTTTTTTTTTTTTTTTTTTTTTTTTTTTTTTTTTTTTTTTTTTTTTTTTTTTTTTTTTTTTTTTTTTTTTTTTTTTTTTTTTTTTTTTTTTTTTTTTTTTTTTTTTTTTTTTTTTTTTTTTTTTTTTTTTTTTTTTTTTTTTTTTTTTTTTTTTTTTTTTTTTTTTTTTTTTTTTTTTTTTTTTTTTTTTTTTTTTTTTTTTTTTTTTTTTTTTTTTTTTTTTTTTTTTTTTTTTTTTTTTTTTTTTTTTTTTTTTTTTTTTTTTTTTTTTTTTTTTTTTTTTTTTTTTTTTTTTTTTTTTTTTTTTTTTTTTTTTTTTTTTTTTTTTTTTTTTTTTTTTTTTTTTTTTTTTTTTTTTTTTTTTTTTTTTTTTTTTTTTTTTTTTTTTTTTTTTTTTTTTTTTTTTTTTTTTTTTTTTTTTTTTTTTTTTTTTTTTTTTTTTTTTTTTTTTTTTTTTTTTTTTTTTTTTTTTTTTTTTTTTTTTTTTTTTTTTTTTTTTTTTTTTTTTTTTTTTTTTTTTTTTTTTTTTTTTTTTTTTTTTTTTTTTTTTTTTTTTTTTTTTTTTTTTTTTTTTTTTTTTTTTTTTTTTTTTTTTTTTTTTTTTTTTTTTTTTTTTTTTTTTTTTTTTTTTTTTTTTTTTTTTTTTTTTTTTTTTTTTTTTTTTTTTTTTTTTTTTTTTTTTTTTTTTTTTTTTTTTTTTTTTTTTTTTTTTTTTTTTTTTTTTTTTTTTTTTTTTTTTTTTTTTTTTTTTTTTTTTTTTTTTTTTTTTTTTTTTTTTTTTTTTTTTTTTTTTTTTTTTTTTTTTTTTTTTTTTTTTTTTTTTTTTTTTTTTTTTTTTTTTTTTTTTTTTTTTTTTTTTTTTTTTTTTTTTTTTTTTTTTTTTTTTTTTTTTTTTTTTTTTTTTTTTTTTTTTTTTTTTTTTTTTTTTTTTTTTTTTTTTTTTTTTTTTTTTTTTTTTTTTTTTTTTTTTTTTTTTTTTTTTTTTTTTTTTTTTTTTTTTTTTTTTTTTTTTTTTTTTTTTTTTTTTTTTTTTTTTTTTTTTTTTTTTTTTTTTTTTTTTTTTTTTTTTTTTTTTTTTTTTTTTTTTTTTTTTTTTTTTTTTTTTTTTTTTTTTTTTTTTTTTTTTTTTTTTTTTTTTTTTTTTTTTTTTTTTTTTTTTTTTTTTTTTTTTTTTTTTTTTTTTTTTTTTTTTTTTTTTTTTTTTTTTTTTTTTTTTTTTTTTTTTTTTTTTTTTTTTTTTTTTTTTTTTTTTTTTTTTTTTTTTTTTTTTTTTTTTTTTTTTTTTTTTTTTTTTTTTTTTTTTTTTTTTTTTTTTTTTTTTTTTTTTTTTTTTTTTTTTTTTTTTTTTTTTTTTTTTTTTTTTTTTTTTTTTTTTTTTTTTTTTTTTTTTTTTTTTTTTTTTTTTTTTTTTTTTTTTTTTTTTTTTTTTTTTTTTTTTTTTTTTTTTTTTTTTTTTTTTTTTTTTTTTTTTTTTTTTTTTTTTTTTTTTTTTTTTTTTTTTTTTTTTTTTTTTTTTTTTTTTTTTTTTTTTTTTTTTTTTTTTTTTTTTTTTTTTTTTTTTTTTTTTTTTTTTTTTTTTTTTTTTTTTTTTTTTTTTTTTTTTTTTTTTTTTTTTTTTTTTTTTTTTTTTTTTTTTTTTTTTTTTTTTTTTTTTTTTTTTTTTTTTTTTTTTTTTTTTTTTTTTTTTTTTTTTTTTTTTTTTTTTTTTTTTTTTTTTTTTTTTTTTTTTTTTTTTTTTTTTTTTTTTTTTTTTTTTTTTTTTTTTTTTTTTTTTTTTTTTTTTTTTTTTTTTTTTTTTTTTTTTTTTTTTTTTTTTTTTTTTTTTTTTTTTTTTTTTTTTTTTTTTTTTTTTTTTTTTTTTTTTTTTTTTTTTTTTTTTTTTTTTTTTTTTTTTTTTTTTTTTTTTTTTTTTTTTTTTTTTTTTTTTTTTTTTTTTTTTTTTTTTTTTTTTTTTTTTTTTTTTTTTTTTTTTTTTTTTTTTTTTTTTTTTTTTTTTTTTTTTTTTTTTTTTTTTTTTTTTTTTTTCCCCCCCCCCCCCCCCCCCCCCCCCCCCCCCCCCCAACAGCTGAAGGGCGTTGAGGTTGCGCCGTCGACCATAAGCCTCAAGTAGATGTTATAGTTCGGAAGGCTTATGAAATCCCTTTCGCTGAACGGATAGAATTCCCTCGCGAGATATTTCGCGTCCTCGGCGCCGACCCTGAATGATATGATGGAGCCGACGTTTCCGAATATCGCGTCTCGGACTTTCTCGTCAAGCTGGCTCATGTACTGGTGGCCGAGCACAAGATTCAGCCCGTACTTTCTCGATTCGCTGAGGACATCGGCGAAAGAAGTCGTAATGAAGGAATAGAACTCATCGACGTATAGGTAGAAAGGTGTCCGTTGGTTTTCCGGTATCTCGGTACGGCTGAGAATAGCCAGCCAGATTTCCGTGAGGAGGAGTGAACCCAGGAGGGAAGTATTGTCTTCGCCGATCTTTCCTTTCGGAAGGTTGGCTGTGAGAATCTTCTTCCCCGTTCGTTACTTCCTTCAGGTCAAACGTACTTCTTGATTGCCCGATGATGTAAACGCAACGGCGGGTTGACCAAAAAGCGGCCCCACCTTGTTCGGGATGGGTGATATGGCTTCCGACCTCAGCCACGGCGAGTACTTGTCGAACTCGTTTAGCCAGAAAGCAAGATTCTCCTTATGCTGAACATGGGAGAGCAGGTCTTTCCTGAATCCGGCGTCGGTCAAAAGCCTCGGCAAATCGAGGAGCGTGCTTTGTGGGTAATCCATCAGCGTGAAAAGGGAATGCCGGAGGATGTGTTCCAGTCTCGGCCCCCAGAACTCCGACCATATTTTCCTGAAAACCGAGATGACACCTGATACTATGAGGTGTTGCCTCTCGTAGGGGACTTTCTCCAGGGGATTGAAGCCGACTGGATATTCCATGTCGGCGGGGTTGAAGTAAACTACGTCGTTAATCCTTTCCTTGGGAATCCTTTTCATCACGTCGTCGGCAAGATCGCCATGCGGATCGATGAGTCCGATACCGTTTCCGGCCCGGATATCAGACAGCGCCATGTTAGCGATCAGGCTCGACTTTCCCGTGCCGGTCTTCCCGATGATGTGCATGTGGCCGCGCCGGTTCTTCTGCTTTATCCCGAAGATTCTCCTTATGTCCCGCCAGTTCGTGACCGCTATGGGGGTGACCTGCTCTTTGCCATTATCTTTTTCATCCATATAGCGGATCATAATTCCGGGTTATCCAGTACATAAGGAGTGTATTGTTGACGTGAGCGGCACGTTTACCATTCTTACGGACCGTTCCTCATCGCCTTACGATGAATCCAGAATCATTAAAAAAGAAAAAGGAGATGAGGATCATGTCATTCAACAAACATGAGAAGGTTGAAGTGGGATTCAACCAGGCGACGAGGCTCCGGCTCATCAAGACCGAACCCTTCATCGGCACCAACGATTACGGGAGGTACTACCGCTATGACGTTCTCGACCTCGGCGACGACAAGGAGAAATCGTTCTTCGCCCCTGATTACCTCCATGAGGAGATGAAGGAGAAGGGGCTGGCCGCCGGGAAGGAATTCGCGGTGAAGAAGGTGCCCTTCAAGAATAACGGGAAACCTTCTTCGCGGATTGAGCTTTCCGTGAACGGCGCGGCTTCGCCACGAAGAGAAAACCATCAAGCATCGCCCAAGCTGAATTTCCGCGACATCATGCTGGAGTGCCTGAAGGACGCGGTCGAGATCGTGAATTCGGTGAAGGAGGTCCCGTTCCAGACGAATGATATCCGTTCCATCGCCGCGACGCTCTTCATCGCCAAGGTGAAGCAGTGGAATTACCGGGAAGGCGACTGATCATGGACAAGACGGATAGCGCAGGGGCAGACACGGGTAAGCTGGCGGGTGACGGTGTGCGCAGACTCCGGAAAGTCCAGTATGCGTACTATGACCACGGCTCTGACGCGCCGCATCCAGTCATTCGGATAGCTGGGAAGTACCTTGAAAAATTCGGATTCAGAATCGGAGATACGATCGAGGTGGAGATCGGAAACGGTGAAATATCCATAAGCAAGCTGTCGGACTCCGTGGGGGATTACCTCAACGAAGCTGGTCCGGATTCCTCTGATGAATCCCAAAACAAAAGGGAGTAGCTCAACTACTCCCTTTTTACTTTACGAGAGAATCTAGTTCATCTTGACTCAGGCGAATATCCAAACATATACTTTTAATAATGGATAAGGAAACTCAACTGAAATTCAGAATATCAAAGATCGCCAATCAATTTTTCTTCATTACCAATTTGGCTGAATGGGATTTCAGTTGTAGGACGGAATATAGTGCCTTGTGGATTGAACACACTGGCCCTCTTAATGCGGAGGAAAAAGAAACGCTCCTAGCGGTGAAGAAGATCATACAGGCACACAGTCCCTATCATTATGAGGATGGGCGATCAAATTCACTTTGGAATTGTTTCTACACGCTTTCAAGCAGTTCTGCTTGGAAACGTGCGAGACTCGCCCTCACCGATTCGGATTACAACCAATTGAAGCGGGCTTTCAATCTGTTCGATTGGCGCTTCAAGAGAATTTGGCGGCGTTCAAATCTGCAAAAGGACGTTTCGAGACTGAAGCAGCTATCTCAGGCAAGGAGTTGCCGTGTTGCCATTCGAGAAATGTTCCACTTCTTGGGGCTGACGGACATTCCATCGCAGCTGGAGGTTGTCGCATTGATGTCCCCGCTTAGTGGCGATTCGGTGACTGCTGCGGGTGGTGCAAACGTGGATGATCGACATATTACTCTCGAAATCCCATCACTGAGGCCCAATACATGGGAATTGGAACACTCTCTAGGGGTTCTAATCCACGAGGTAGGCCATATCGCGATGAGAATAGGTGCGAAAGCGGGATCTCTTGTCAAGAATATGAGCGGGAACATTAGGTTCGGCCAGAATCAAAGGCCCTTTCGCGAAATTTTGGAGGAGACGATCATAGATTGCCTTGCCCCTTCTGGCTTTCTCGCTCAACATTACTTTCGGTTCAAGCCAACAACATTGTTCACAGAAGACATGCCACGCATCTTCGAACACTTTCTCAGGTTCAAAAGCGGCCGTCGATATTCGCCGTACAAAGTTGGCCAATATTTTGTCTGGCAACTCTATCCAATCACCGCATCATACATGGGGAACAAAAAGACCATCGACAAAGCCTTTGTCGAATGCGTTGTCAATTTACTGAAGAGGTAACATCAAGGGGCGTGGACTTTAGCTTACCGCTTGAGATAATATCTCTGATTCTCGTCTGGATATAACGGAAGGTTTCCTGCCGAGCCTCGCAATATGGATAGTCGCCGTCATATCTTCCGGAATGCCAATACGACGCCTCTCGGCAGCCGCCACGGCAGAGGGATAGGTACGCGCACTTGAGACATTTTGCGTTTACGTGCACTGAACGCATCTTCCTTAGTTTATGTGTTTTCTTTGACGATAGGATTTTGATAAGCGGTTCGGAGAAAACATTTCCTAGGACAAATTCTTCGGATGAAAATGAACCGCATGGCATGACTGTCCCGTCTGGTGCCACCGTAACCATTCTCTTAAGACAAGATGAGCTGAAAGAACACAGCTGTGGCGGAATGCCGAGTAATGATTGCACCATACTGTATATCGGGTCCAGTGTCAGCATGGTCTCGTTGCTTGGGTCAACCCACAATTCGAAGGTAGTCCGATAAAGTTCGAAGAGTTCCTCATTGGTGGGGGCTTCCACTCGTCTGCCATTTGGGGTGCTCATCAATGGTAGTAACGAGTAAGAGGTTGCTCCCGATGAAGAGAAGAAACGATATATCTCGGAACCCCGCAGAACATTTCTTTTGGTTACAACGCATAGGAAGCTGAGGGGGAACTTCTTCTCCCGCATGAGTGTGATGGTATGAGAAATCTCCGCTTCAATACCTGGATCTCCCATTGTTCTTTGGAACCTTTGCACATCAGGTGGGGCGTCATAGCTGACACCTACGGAAAACTTATTCTTGTTAAAGAATTCTAGCCATTCACCATTGATCAGCGTTCCATTGGTCTGCAAAGTGTTCTTGAAGACTGTTGCGTTTTTCCTGGTGATCTCAGTTTCGGTTTCAACGGCTGTCTCATAGAATTCTAACCCTGCCAACATTGGTTCGCCGCCATGCCAGGTGAATTTGACTGAGTCAAAGCCTCGCGACGCATTTCGGACCACATTCTGCATTTCAGCGACGGACATTTTGCACACGCCCTTCCTTGAAGCCATGACATAACAATCATAGCCACAATGCATATTGCATTCGGAACTGGTCTGAACGATGACACTAATTGTGTTGCCCAAAAGAATTAGTCGCCCCCCATACTAACGCGCGGTGCTCTCAATGGGTATGATCGTGCCGCGGCTCGTCAGAATGGTGCTCGTGCGTATCCGTGTATCTGTCGCAGTTCTTTGATTTGGAAGAGTCGTGACTCAGAAATTCCAACGCTTCTCTGACGACTCGGCCATGGAACTTTCAAATGCTCTTTCACATACTAAAGCAAGTGAAATATGAACCTAGAGATAGAGTCTATGTGGGGACTGATGACCCATCTGCTTACAAGTATTCAGTAGTAGATTCCCTTTCCATTTCAACAAAAGATGATGATTTTTTCTTTAAAGGAATTGGGAAGATTCTACTTAATCAGGGTCTAAATTGTGTGATTGGTCCACGAGGAGCGGGGAAATCCACAATGCTAGATGTCATTGCGTTGAGTTTGGGAAATTTAGATGTACTAAAAGAAAACAGAAATAACTACGTCGGGTATTTCTTCAAGACAGGTGACGCAGGTATCGTAAAGTCACTCGTAAGAAATTCCTCTACCGGAGAAAATAAGGAGTTGTCGGCTGCAACGGCAAAGGCAAGTGGGTTCGTATTCGATTACTATCATCAGAAACAGATAGGTTACTTAGCCGATCCCAATAACGAAGAAATTTTAAGTCGCTTTCTATTCGAGAAAATCTTCAAAGAAGGACGTGGGTTGGATTCAATATTCAGCGAGATGAATGAACAAAGAGATAAATGTGTTTCGAGCCTTGCAATTAATAGAGAGAAAGTGGTCGCCTGTGAAAAGGAAATTGCCAAGGAAACAGATGTACGCGGGAAGATTGATGACAAAACCAACAGAGCACAATTCCTTTCACAGGAGGAAATTAAACATCTATTAAATCAAAGGAATAAGGTAATTAAACTACGCGAACAAGTAAAAAGAATAAAAACGCGGGTCGATAGAATTGACGAAGAGCCACTTATTGCAGAAGGCGAATTGGTTGACTCTGCTTTTTTCTCAGACCTTAAGCTTAGTTCGGTTGACCCGGAAGGGACACTAATCCCGGCCGAGTGGAAAAAATTAGAAAAAGATGCAAACGAGTTTGTGACATCCTTAGGCAAGACAAGGGTGAGCCTCGAATCAGAAGTTGTGGGTTTCACAAAGAAGGTTGTGGAGTTGGAACCGTTATTCAAGTTCGATCAGGAACTTGAGGGGATATGGAAACAAATCCAGGCAGAATCTAGCAAGAAGGGTGTCACTATAACAAAGATCGATCTGGAGCGGCTGGATGCGATTCAAAAGGAAGTTGCTTCATTAGAAAAACAGTTACAGACAATCGAGGCACACAAAAGAGAGAGAACGACCTTCCTTGAAGAACGAGGGAGGCTACTGAAGGAATACAACGATCACCTAGTCACGGTGAAGAGTAGTCTAGAAGGTAATTTTAGAGACCTACTGGATAAAGATGGCGCTATTCTTGAAAACACAATTAAATTGGAAGTGGAGATTAACCTATCCCTAGACTCTTATCTGTCGGTCATTGAGGAAAAAGCTCAGCACGAGGCCGGAAGTGATGTAGCAAGATTTCCTAATAGAAAGTCCCTCCTCGAGCTTTTTAAGAGTTTGACTGCAGAGAAAGTATTACGCGACTTACGCAATAACTATTTTGAAGACTGGATTGGACCTGGCTTTGGCTCTGGTGGCTTGGACTATTTTAGGAAGATGTCGAATCGCGAGGAGGTCGCTATGTATATTGAGGAGCAATTGCCAACCCTGACATCGCGATTGACCTGGAGGCCAGACCAATCAAAGGAATTTAAACCTCTGAGAAAATGCTCCATTGGTGAGAGAGGAACAGCGCTACTGAGCGTAATTTTGATCGCGGGCCGAGAACCACTTGTCATAGACCAACCCGAGGATGATCTCGACCATTTTTATTTATTTAAAACCCTCACGCCAATAATCAAAGAAGTTAAGAAGAGAAGGCAATTATTATTTGCCACACACGACGCTAATATCGTTGTCAACGGTGATGCTGAGTTGATTCTGATTGTAGCCACGGATGATGGAAAATACGGTGATATTACTACCTCGTCGATAGAAGACTTGAGAAATAGGACGAGGATAATGGGCATATTGGAAGGTGGCGAGGATGCTTTCACAAAAAGAGAGCAGAAGTACAATTTCCCTCGACAGAAATCATCTTAGTAGGACACTTGCGAATTTGATTTAAGCAGGCGAAAATTATTAAGGTGATACTATGAATTTCTCTCTTAAACCGAATCCCCTAATAGCCCTTTGGGTGCCGGGCTTTCTGACGGTCACGGTGATTCTTCTCAGTGCCTATGTAGGCGGATCGCTAAGTGTGTTGAACTCAATCACGACGCTTCCATTTTACGCCATTGGCTTCATGGTGATTGTTGCCGGGTTTGCGGTGGGAGAATTTTTAGATACGATTAGAGATGTCCTATGGGAGAGCTTTTTGGATCATCTCTGCAAAGGGAAGTTCAAGATTCAATGGGAATTCTTTTTCAACGGAGAAGAAAGACATATAAAAAATCTTGAGGAATGGTATTACACGTACTACGAGTTAGATTTCAATTTGTTTGCGGGAGAGGTGATAGTCTACCTACTGTCTTGGTTCCCAGTAATCCACATAAGCCTCGGAGTTCAGCTTATAATGGCCTTCCCCGCAGCACTCTTTCTCATAAGTGCTCTTCTTGTAAGAGGAGAAATTAAAAAATTAATTGATGAACATTATGCCCAACAAAAGTAATCTTCCCCATATTGGCGTTTACACCAGAATCAAGCGTTCTGAGGTAGACGAGAACGGTGTTGGGGTATTTGCCATACAATCAATTAAGAAAGGAACCAATATCTTCCCCGGCGACATCGCCAGGATGGTTCCTGTAGACGGCAAGCAGATTAGGAAATTACCGAAGGCAATAAAGAAACTCTATGAGGAGTTTTGTGTCATCAAGAAAAGGAAAAACGGGAAAATATACCTATGTCCCAAAAGCTTCAATCTTCTAACGGTTGCATGGTACATAAACGACTCTGATACACCCAATGTCCGGTGTGACAAAAACTATGACTTCTTCGCACTCAGAAATATCAGGGCCGGGGAAGAATTAACAGCAGATTATTCGACTTACAGCGACGAGGATTAGGCTCCAAATTCACTCGCCAAATCGGTAGTCTTTTCAAATGAGTTTGTCTTTGTCTCTTCCGTCAATTTCTCCCACCTTATTCTGTGCATTCCTTTCCATTAGGATAATCAGGTGGTGACAAAGCATCCGACGGTGGACCTATGCACGCCGAAACTTCTTGTGCTTTTAGATCTAGTCCAAACCGTTGCCATGCCTGCAGCTCTTTGATTATCTGATTCCAATCCTCACGTATTAGGGCTACTAAAGCTGAGTACATACACAACCTACCAAAAGCCCTCATACAATGAGGGCTTTTGGTTTATCTAAAGCTAAGAAAGGTTCTAGCTTGGGTGGTGCAAGGGGAAGGATCTAACCTCCGAATAGATTATACTTTCCCGTTGAGGAGAATCGTCCACTGAATTGCGCTTGAGCACTTTCCCAACAATAAGAAAATGCTAATGACACAACAACCGATCTTTCATTCTACCCCAATACCCTATGGAGACAGTATATATGAAGAAAACTATGAAGAAGCTGGCAACAACGTCGATTGTATAGTGCCCCCTGCCCGCTATTATGAAGAACGACTCCAGTATCGCCAGCGCGAGCATCGCATATTTACTCTTCTTGTCCCGCCACGACATAAGGAAAAACAACATGAATACCTGACCGACATGCCCGCTGGGGAAAGTTCCTCCCGTAACAAGGACCTTCCCCAAGAGATCGAACGTGCCGGGCTCCATTGGTGTGGGGAGAGGCGTCAACGGAAGTATCGCCGCCCGGAATAGCTGGAAAAGCGCTATGCACGCGAGGTATAAGGGTAAGTCCTCGTATGATTTCTTGCGAATCACATAGGCTACAAAGCCGATGTCCGCGACCAGAAGGATTATGTCGGCGATATTGGAGTAGGCAGGATTGAATCCAAACAGCCGAAAGCCGAGATCGTTAAGAACGGGTCTGCTGCTTGCCACGCTGGAATAATGCGTCGAGACCGCATCCAGATAGCATCCTACGACCAGTAAGACCGCCGACAACACGAGTGCGGCCCAATACTTTTTATTGTATTTACATTTATGCACCGTAGAGGGAACTGATTCGCTCTATTATACCTTAACGCCATCCTCGCAAAATGGGGTGGCGTTAGGCATTCATCTCAAATAAATTTTTTCCTACTCACCGCTCACCGTGACCGTATAGGTTTGAGTCGTTCCATCCTGCGCCGTAACAGTGTATGTCACCGGATAAGTAAAATCCTGCGCTACGTCGGAGTCAGGATAAATTGTCGCACCGTTTGCAACCACGATTGTCGGAACGAGGTTCGTCACATCCGTGCCCGCGGGAACCGTGAGCGTTACAGTGTCACCCATATTATCAACGATTCCGTCCACTTCCGGACTTAAGCCCATGAAGTTAAATGAGGTGATGGATGTATCCGAACTCATCGGAGAGGCCTGGGTGGTCTGGGTAGTAGTTTGAGCGGCTGGCTGGCTATTTTGTGCCGGTGCCGGGTTCCGGGCGATAAAATACCATACGCCTCCGATAACGACGATTATCGCGACAATTAAAACAATTGCCTTTGTTGACATTATAATTATTGGTAACTATTCCTTGCCATAACCGACCTTTATAAAATCTCTTCATAAACGAAACAACGTAGCCATCAGGATATTCAGCCGCAGTTTACGTTCATTTCCACTCGTGAGTTAATACTCTTTAGATGCTAAAAAGGGTTTAACTACCTGGTGACAAGGCGTCCTTCAGATACTTGTCTCTGAAAAAAAGTTCTAACGTCGATCACCAAGACCTACAAGCAAAATCTCTTGACGCTAGCGCATCAAGGTATTATTTTAATCTTCAGTTCGACAAAAAAGGAGGGGTTTGATGAGAAAGACCTAGGTTTTCTTCGCGGTCCTGACCGGGATATCGCTTTTTATGATCCCCACTTATTTGGTCACGACTCCGGTGAGCGGCGCTACCGGTGACAATACGCCTCCCCGAGACAAGGAGATCAAGCAATTGTCAGTCAGTATCGATTCGGTCGTAAATACCGCCGGCCGACTATCCAAAGACCGATTCTTCATGCGCGAGTTCATCACCGACGAGCAGGATTCCGTAATTCAGCAGATAATTTATTTCAACTACGACAGCGTAAGGATCATCCAATGCTCTTTCGACACGTTGGAAGAGACCTACGCCGCACTCGACAGCGCGACGTATAAGGCTAGGGTCCAGCGGATAATCGAAATTGAAAACGGCGTGAGTCGGATCTGCGACCAAGCGGAACGGGCACTGCGAAACGCTATGCGGGTCTACATGATCCGGCAAGAGTTGTACAAGAGCACCCGTTCGATATGAACGGCGAACCACGGCACCGAAAGGCGACCGTGGTTTTTATTCGCGTGGTATAATAAAACCATGAAAAAACTGGTCTATGTTTTGATAATCATCGTGGTCGTCGTGGCCCTATGGCTGCTTTTGGCCTCCACGAAGCCCGTCGTCGCCCCCACAGGCGAGAATCAAACTTCGTCCGTCCCGGCCACCGGGAGTTCGAACCCAGCCAAATCGGCCTACTTCGACCAGCGTTCCAACACCTCGCTCGGAACGTATCTCACTGACGCTAAGGGAATGACGCTCTATACCTTCGCGAACGATACGGCGGGCGCGCCGACCTGCGCGGGCGCCTGCGCCGCCAAGTGGCCGGCTTACGGCCCGGATATAAGCGCGACCGGCACGGCCCCGATCAACCTGCCGATGCTCCCCCAAAACGTCGGCACCGTGAAGGGCTTGAACGGACTGGTCCAATTCACCTGGAAGAATATGCCGCTCTATTACTACTTCGAAGATAAGGTGTCCGGCGACACCTACGGCGAAGGCATCGGCGGGGTCTGGTACGTCGTGAAGCTATAGAAAGAAATAAAAGCTGATTTTCCCAACGTTTACGGCTATAATGAGACGGATAAAATGGCCGTCTTCAAAAGCAAGGTCCTTTGGATACCGCTTGGGCTGACCATCGCGCTCACAGCGGCCGGTCTCATCGTCGGTCTCGTGAAGATCAGCGGTTTGGGATACCCGGTCATCATCCACTTCGACCAGTTCCACGGCGTGGACTTCATCGGCACGGCGACCGATTTCTGGGGCGTTTGGCTCGGCGGTTTGGCACTGCTAATCCTGAACGGTATCTTGAGCGAGGTCTTCTTCCGCCGCGAACGATTCCTCGCCTACCTTTTCCTTTCCGCGAACGCGCTCCTTGCGCTCTTGATGTTCATCTTCGCGGTCGTCGTCGCCGCGGCCAATTGAAATAAATGGAGACCATTCTAATCATCGCCATCGTAATGCTCGCCGCCGCCATTATCCTCGTCGGCGCCGCCATCTTCATTTTCCGGAAAAACAGGACGCCCCACGATGGCCAGTCGCTCGTCCTTCTCCAAAACCAGATGAATGAAATCACGCGCACTCTGGATTCCAAGCTCGCCGAGTCCACCCGCGTCATCCAGAGCCAGTTCGGCCAGAGCGCCAAGATTATCAAAGACGTCACCGAACGCCTCACCAAGCTCGACGAGACGAACAAGCAAGTGGTGAACTTTGCCGACCAATTGAAGAACCTCCAGGACATTCTGAAGAACCCCAAGCAGCGGGGGATCCTCGGCGAGTATTACTTGGAGACCGTCCTCAAGAACGTATTGCCGCCCGGCGCCTTCCAAATGCAGTACCCCTTCAAGGACGGTACGATCGTGGACGCCGCCATCTTCGTGAAGGACAAGGTCATCCCCATCGATTCCAAGTTCAGCTTGGAGAACTATAACCGCATCCTGGAAACGCGGAGCCCGGAAGAGAAGGAGCGCCTGGAGGGCGCCTTCCGGAACGACCTCAAAATGCGTATCGACGAGACGTCCAAATACGTGAAACCGGAGGAGGGGACGATGGACTTCGCCTTTATGTTCATCCCCTCCGAGGCGGTCTTCTACGACGTCCTGATCAACAAGGTGGGCGCTGTGACGGGCAAAGACCTCATTGAGTACGCCTTCGGCAAGAAGGTCATCATCGTTTCGCCGACCTCCTTCCTGGCCTATCTCCAGACGGTCCTCCAGGGCCTCAAAGCGCTCCAGATCGAGGAATCGGCCAAGGAGATCCGGAAGAGAGTGGAAGAGCTCGGCAAGCATCTCGGGAGCTACGAGACCTATATGAAAAAACTCGGCGGTCATCTTGGCACGACCGTCGGGATGTACAACAACGCCTATAAGGAGCTGGGGAAGATCGACAAGGACGTCCTGCGCATTACGGGCGAGGCGGTGGATGTCGAGCCGACGATCATCGAACCACCCAACGAAGAATGATAGAAAAACTGCTTGCATTCTACTCCGCTCTCGGCCGGCCCCTAACTTTGATGGAGACCGCCCGCCTCGGCGATCAACCGCCCCAGGCGACGTTGAAAGAGCTGGAGCGGCTAACTGCTCAAGGAAAGGTTAATAAAGAAGACGGTTTCTTCTCGCTTGTTGGCGCCGGTTTGAGCGCTACGGAGAGGAAGAGACAGGATCTCCTCTCGGACCTCAAATGGAAAAAACTTTTGCGTCTCGCCAAATGGTTCCGCTTCGCGCCTTTCATTGAATTCGTCATCGCGAGCGGCTCGATGGCCATTGGCAACGTCCGCGCGAGCTCGGATTTCGACGTTCTGGTTGGCGTGCGCTCCGGTCGGATCTTCACAGCCCGTTATTTTTTGAACTTCATCTTCGGCCTCTTGGGGAAAAGGCGCCTCGACGACGCAACGGATTCCAGCCCCGACAGGTTTTGTTTCAACCATTTAATAACGGAGGTGACCTTCGCGCGCGGCGCGCCGGACACCTACGATCAGCTGCTTTACCGGAACATGGTCCCACTCTGGGGAGATTCGGGAGCGATCCGGGCATTTTTCCGGGCGAACACATGGTGCGGTGTGACGGAGCTCGCCGCCCAAAATCTAAGATCCCTGCCCGACGGGCGGAATATCATCGGTCGACTTTGGGAACTTTTCCTCGGCGGGCGTTTCGGCGACCTCGTTGAATATAAGCTCATCGCACCGATCGCCAAACGACGCCTTGCGGTCTACGTTTCCGGCAAACCGCAAGAGGGGAGGGTGGTCGTTTCCGACGCGGAATTGGAGTTCCACTTCAACCTTCGATACGAAAAGAGGTTCACCGGCCCTGAGTTGTGAACAACTCCGGCTTGCGGTTCACTCCGATAGTTTTAGAATTTAGAAAGAACAACAAAAACCGGAGGTATTCTTGAAATACGACGCGGAATCGTTGGTAGCCAAGTGTCTCTCAAGGCACGGCATGACTTTTGAACACGCCATCAAGAACGGTTCTCTGGACAGGGTCGGTATTGATTTCAGGATCTATCTTGAAGAACGCGAGAAAATGATAGATCTTCAGGTCAAGACGTCCGATCGGGGCATAACGACCGGCTTGATACTGCCGTTGTCCAATCCACCGCTCGAAACGTACCCGTATCTTTCGGAAACGATGCTTTGGAGGGTTTCCAACCACATGAAGAAGCATCCCAACGTAAGATACATACTTTTCGTGGCGCGAATCTGCAGAAGACGACCGGAGGACGTGATAATCTCCGAGATCTGGCGGGAAACCAAAAGATTGTTCCTGCTAGCCGCGTAAAAGAGTTCATCGGGGCTGCCTTCGGGCGGCCCTTTTCTTTCCACCTCTTGCATTTTTAAACGGCTCATGATACAATACGGGAGATGTGAAGTGCAGAGTTTGCCTTGCTGCGATGCCGGTTTGCCGGAAGCGCAGAAATCAAGGAAAACCCTTCCAATTCCTCCCGGCGTCAGCCGGGAGGTTTGTTTTTACCCGCCACTTCATATTTAGCGAGAAATAACCTATGCTATTTGGAAGGACGAGGTGGGGCCGCTGGAGCGGCCACGGGTGAGCACTCTCACATCATTCAAAAAATTGGAGGTCACCACCGTGGCCGCTCTGGCGGCCCGACCAGTGTTTTTAAATGTCATTCCTGATCAAGTTATTCAAGGACAGTAACCTAAAACGCTACCAAAACCTGGTAGCGGTTATTAACGCCTTGGAACCGGAACTCCAGAAGCTTTCCGGCGAAGAGCTCAAGGCGCATTCCCTCGCGCTCAAAGAAGAGGTCAAAAATGGCAAGACCCTGGACGAAGCTATGCCCCTGGCCTTCGCCCTGGCCCGGGAATCCGGCAAGCGCACGCTCGGCCAGCGCCACTTCGACGTCCAGCTCATCGGCGGCATGGCCCTCCACGACGGCAAGATCGCCGAGATGCTCACGGGTGAAGGCAAGACCTTGGCCGCGACGGCGCCGGCCTACCTGAACGCGCTTGCGGGTGAAGGCGTCCACGTCGTCACGGTGAACGACTACCTCGCGAAGCGCGATACGACCTGGATGGGCCAGATCTACGACGCCTTGGGACTCAAGGTGGCCTGCATCGTCCACGATTCTTCTTATATTTACGACCAAAGTTTCCAAGGAGAGGAGAAGGCTGATAAGGAGCGCGACGCGCTCGGTTCCTTCCGGGTGGCCGAGAAATTCCTCCGACCCGTCACGCGCCGAGAAGCCTACGCGGCGGACATCACTTACGGCACGAACCATGATTTCGGTTTTGATTACCTCCGCGACAACCTCGCCATCCGCTCCGCCGACCGCGCCCAGAGGAAACACAATTTCGCCATCATCGACGAGGTGGACAGCATTCTAATCGACGAGGCCCGAACGCCGCTCATCATCGCCGCGCCCGACATGCAGGCGAGCGAGTTCTACAAGACCTTCGCCAAGGTCGTCGAGCGCTTGAACGATGACGAGGACTACGAAACGGACGAGAAGCTCAAGACCGTGAGCATTACGGACGCGGGGATAGAAAAGGTGGAGAAGATGACCGGCATAGAGAACATCTACGCGCCGGAGAACCTCCGCCTCGTCCATTTCCTCCAGGAGAGCTTGAAGGCCAAGGCCCTTTTTAAGCGCGACCGCGACTACATCGTCCGCCAGGGCGAGGTCATCATCGTGGACGAGTTCACGGGGCGGATGCTCATGGGCCGGCGCTACTCCTGGGGCCTCCACCAGGCGATCGAGGCCAAGGAAGGCGTGCCGGTCCAGAACGAGAACCGCACCTTCGCCCAGGTCACCATCCAGAACTACTTCCGTCTTTACGGGAAGATCGCCGGAATGACCGGCACCGCCGAAACCTCGGCCGAGGAGTTCCAGAAGGTCTACAAATTGGACGTCGTCTCCATCCCGCCGAACCGGCCGATGGTACGCCAAGACCTACCGGACCTCATTTACAAGAACAAGGACGCCAAATATCGGGCCGTCGCGGAGGACGTAAAGAAGCAACGGGCGGCCGGGCGACCGATCCTCGTCGGCACGACATCCATCACGAACAACGAGGTCATTTCCTCGTACCTCACCAAGGCCAACATCCCGCACGAGGTCTTGAACGCCAAAAACCACGAACGAGAAGGGGAGATCATCGCCCAGGCCGGGCGGGCGGGGGCCGTGACGGTCGCGACCAACATGGCCGGCCGCGGCGTAGACATCATCTTGGGCGGCAATCCGCCGGACAAGGCAGAGGCAGAGAAGATCAAGGCGGCGGGGGGGCTCCACGTCGTCGGCACCGAACGCCATGAGGCGCGCCGCATCGACAACCAGCTCCGCGGGCGGAGCGGCCGGCAAGGCGACCCCGGCTCCACCCAGTTCTACCTTTCACTCGAGGACGACCTAATGCGCATCTTCGGCGGCGACCGCATCAAGGGGATGATGCAGACGCTGAACTTCCCGGAGGACACGCCCATTAGGTCCAAGATCGTCACCAAATCCGTGAACCAGGCCCAAACGAAGGTGGAGGGGGCGAACTTCGACATCCGCCATCACCTCCTGGACTTCGACGACGTCTTGAACAAACAGCGCAGCGCGATCTACGCCCGCCGCAGCAAGTTCATCGAGGCCGGTGAGAAGAACGAGATCCTGCCGCTCCTTTCGGAGACCGTCCGCCACTTCGCGGAAGGGTACGAGCAGGCGCTCCGCGCCCAGATGGATATCGAACCAGACAAGGTCGGCGATATCGAAAAGCAGATAGCGGAGGCTGAAGAGCGCCTGAAGAAGTTGCCGGAAACGCTCGAGCCGCAAAAAGCCGCGCTCTTGGGCCAACATATGACGCAGATCTTGGATACGCTTTGGGTGGACCATCTGGAGAACCTGGAATCCCTCCGCGAATCGGTGAACATCCGCGCCTACGGCCAGCATGAGCCGCTCGTCGAGTACCGCCGCGACGCCCACGGCCTGTATCAGCGCCTCCAAAACGCCTTCGAATCGCTCCTCTGGGACACATTCGTCCAGGTCCTGAATGTCGATCTGAATCAAGTGCGTCCTGCACAAAACACGATTAGCATCGGCCCGCAGGGTCAAGCGCCCTCCGGACCGAAAAAGGACATCGGCCGCAACGACCCTTGTTGGTGCGGTTCCGGGAAGAAATTTAAGAAATGCCACGGAGCTTAGTCACTCATAGATTGCGTTTCCGAGCTGTTAACAAAGATATTTGGGGCGCTATCAAAAGCGGCCGGAAGAAAGTGGAGACCCGCGCCGCAACCGTGAGATATGAGAACATCAAGGTAGGGGATACGATAGAATTTATCTGCGGCAAACAGAAGTTCCGGAAGGTCGCGAGGAAAGTAAAAATACATAAAAACATCGAGGCCTTGGTTAAGGCCTACGGCTTCAAAGCAATAAACCCGAACGTAAATTCGACCAAAGAACTGCGCGAACTTTATTACACTTTCCCCGACTATCACGATAAAGATTAAAAAGTCCGGCCTTATTGCCATCGAATTAAGATGAAAAGAGCTTTCATTATTGTCGGGGTGGTCATCTTAGTTATTGTGGCTGGATATTATTTCCTCCTCACGGCGCCGCAGGGGAACGCCCAAGCGGAGAGGTTCGTTGTGGCCCAAGGCGAGACGCGGGCGCAGACGGTCCAGGCGCTTTCAAGCGGTGGATACATCAGAAGCTCTTTCGGTTTCACGCTGGCCTCGATTTTGACGGGCAAATCAGGTGGCATCGCGCCCGGCGGATACAAGCTCTCCAAGTCGATGAACGTCTTCGAGGTCATTTCCGTCCTGAACGCGCCACCCTATATGAAATGGGTGACGGTCAAAGAGGGGGTGCGGAAGGAGCAGATCGCTGATCTGCTCCAGACGACCCTCGGCTGGAGCGACGCGACGAAGAGCGAGTTCCTGAACGCCTACCAGACGCTCGGCGGCAGCGATTACAAGGAGGGAGTCTATTTCCCAAATACCTACCTTCTACCCGTTGACGAAACCGGAACGCAAATCGCCCAAAGGTTCGTCGCGCAGTTCGACGAAGCCTTCGCGCCTTATGCCAAAGAGGCAACCGCCCAGAATATAAAATGGACGACGGCCCTTAAGATCGCCTCGCTCATAGAGCGCGAAGCGGCCGGGCCGAGCGATATGGCGCTCATCTCCGGCATCATCTGGAACCGACTTGAGCAGGGAATGAAGCTCCAGATAGACGCGACGATCCAATATACCCGCGGTGACACGGGGAGTGGCTACTGGGCGCCGCTTTCGGCCACCGATCTTAAGTTAAACTCACCCTATAACACCTATCTCCATGCTGGCCTCCCGCCGACGCCCATCTGCGATCCGGGATTGAACGCCATCGTCGCGGCCCTCAATCCGGCGAAGACCGACTGCCTTTATTACATCCACGACTCGACCGGCCTCATTCACTGCTCTGCCACGTATGCCGGACAGGAGGTAAATATCAATAAATATTTGAAAAATCAATGAAACAGCATTCAAAAGTGGGGAATCGCCCAGGCAGGCCTACTTATCGGACTCCGGCGAGCTTCCGCATCAAGCAATACGCTAGAATGAGAAAGATAAAAAGAAATGGAAGGTAAACTCTATATCGTCGCGACGCCGATCGGGAATTTGAAGGATATCACCGAACGGGCGGTGGAGACGCTCAAAAACGCGGACCTGGTCCTCGCCGAAGACACCCGCGTCACGGGGAAGCTTTTGCTCCATTTCGGCATCAAAAAGTCCATCTGGCGCTTCGATGAGTACGCGAAAGAGAGTTCGTATGAAAAGATAAAAGAGCTACTAAAAGAGGGGAAGAATGTCGCTTTCGTCTCCGACGCCGGCACGCCGAACATCGCCGACCCAGGCGCAAAGCTCGTCGGTGCCATCAATGACGCCCTGCCGGACGTCCGCGTCATCCCCATACCGGGACCATCGGCAATTGCGACGGCCCTTTCCGCATCGGGGTTGAATGCCGATAAGTTCACTTTCCTCGGCTATCCGCCCCACAAGAAGGGGAGGCAAACGTTCTTCAAAGAGCTCGCGGAGATCAAGATCCGACCGGTCATTTTCTACGAATCTCCCCACCGCCTTGCGAAAACGCTGGAAGCTCTCGGCGAAGGCGGGGTCATCGTCGCCAAAGAGCTTACGAAAATCCACGAAGAGATCTGGCGCGGGCCGGCGAGCACGGCATTCAAATACTTTTCAAAAGAGAAAGGGAAGGGGGAATTCGTGATAATCATTCCGTAATGAGCGGCTATCCCGGAAAAAGAGCTTTTGATATTTTGGGAGGTTTCATCGCCTCCGTTTTTACGGTCATCCTCACCCCATTCGTCGGACTCGCCATCATCATTGAGAGCGGCTGGCCGGTATTCGTGCGCCTCGAAAGGATAAGCGGCGGCAAGACCATCCGCGTCTGGAAGCTCCGAACCATGGTCAAAGGCGCGCACGAGATGAAACCGCAACTCGCCGATCTGAACGAACGCCGGGACGGACCGCTTTTCAAGATCAAGAACGATCCGCGCCTCACGCGCGTCGGCAAATTCCTGCGCAAACTGCGCCTGGACGAATTCCCGCAGTCGTTCAACGTGCTTGCGGGCGATCTCTCGCTCGTCGGCCCGCGGCCGCATGAGCCGGGAGAGATAGAGAAGTATCCGCCGGAGTTCAAAAGAATCGCCGAGGCCAAATCCGGCCTTACCGGGCTATCGCAAGTAATGGGCGCCTCACTCCTGCCCTTTCGGAAGGAACTGGAGTACGACCTCCAATACATCGAGCACCAGTCGTTTGCACTGGATGTAAAAATACTCTGCAAAACGTTCTTTATTTTCCTATTCGATCCAACGGGCGTATAAAAAATCCCGGAAAATCAATTCCGGGATCGGAGGCTAGTCACGATCATTTCATGCCAAGCCGCTTATAGATCTTATTCGCTTCGTGGATGTACGGGTCAACGTCTAAAATATAGCCCATCTTTCTTTCTACATCCGCTAGTTGCATAAGCGCATCGGCAGTATGGCGAGGCCATTTAGCCTCTCTGGCTGCCTTCAAACCAAATTGCGCCTTGTCCAAAGCCTTTTGCAAACTGAACCGCTGGCCAGATTCCGAATCGGCGTATAATTGGCTCAACCGAATGTAGGAAGATGGGACAGCATACTTATAGGCCTTGCGTGCCATTTCGTTGGCGTTCTCCAATCTGCGCTCGGCTTCCGGCCAATTGTGCTGCCTCAAGGCAACGTTCCCTAGGTCGCCCCAAAGCGTCGTTAGGCGCTCATAATAGTTGGCCTGGGTAGCCCAGTTCATCGAGATCCAAAAGTACTTTTCCGCTTCAGAAAGATTACCGGTGTCATAGTAATAATTCCCCAATGCAGCGTAAGTATTAGCCGCGACACGCCACGCTGCTTTCCTGTGATCGTTCCACGCGCTCTTTTCCATGATGGCGGATTTCGGGCTTAGCGATTGCAATTCCTTCTCTAAAACATCGACCGCTTCGTCGATATCCTTAAAGGCGCCACTAAAATCTTTCAAAGCGTTGAGCTTGAAGAATCCTTGTTTACGCAGGAAATCCACGTACGTCAACTTGAATCCTTCGTCCCACTGGCTTATATGAGCCGCTATCTCCACCGCTTGCGCGAAAGCTCTTTCCGCACGTCGGATATTACCGCTATCCTGGTATAGATTGGCCAAGGCAAAATTCAACTTGGCGATCAATCTTGGTGGTAGCACAAAGAGATGCACGAGGAAACGTAGTAGCGTTATCGATGCCCATCGGCCAAAGGGGTGATTCCTGATATTCCGGAGTTTCATCCAATCCTCCTCTTTCTTTATTTTTTCATGACAAACTTCCAAATAGACCTTCTCACAAATCCAGCAAATTGTAAAGTGAGACGGCCAAAATCTAGCGCAGGCGCGAAAATCGGAGTAAAATATGGCCAATGCGCGTTGCGATACTCCACGATTACTTGAACCAGTTCGGCGGGGCCGAACGGGTGCTCCAAGTTCTACTTGAAATATTTCCGGACGCCGATCTTTATACTCTCGTCTATGACAAGGAAAAGACGCGCGGCCTCTTCGAAGGTAAGGTGAAGGGCACGAGCTTCTTGGACTGGCCCCTCGTACGCCGCTACCACCGGCTCTTCATCCCCTTTATGCCGCTCGCCGCGGCCTCTTTCAAACAAAAAGGGGATTATGACCTCGTTGTTTCCTCAACGGCCGGCTATGCCAAGGGGTTCAACATCAAAGCGCCCTATCACGTGAGCTACTGCCACAGCCCGCTCCGCTACGCTTGGGAGATCGATTATATGAAAGATCTGCCTTTTGCCCCTTCCGGCTTCAAGACCGCGGTCGCCAAGCCCATCGCCAAGCTCCTCAAGCGCTGGGACCGCAAGGCCTCCGCTAAGGTGAATTTCTTCATCGCCAATTCGGCTCACATCGCCGAGAAGGTCCGCTCTTACTACGGCCGCGAGGCCGCCATCGTCCATCCGCCGATCGCGGACGACATCTTCTATCCCGAGCCAGAAGGCAAGCGCGATTATTACCTGATGGCCGGCCGGCTCTTATATTACAAATGCTTCGACCTCGGCATCCTCGCCTTCAACCAGCTTAAAAAGCCGCTCAAGATCGTGGGGCGGGGACCTGAGCTCGCGAAGCTCAAAAAGATCGCCCGGTCGCCTTACATCGAGTTCATTGAGGACGCAGATGATGCCGCTCTCCGGCTTATGTACTCCAACGCCAAGGCTCTCATCTTCCCCCAGGTGGAGGACTTCGGCTTGGTCGCCGCCGAGGCCCAGGCCTGCGGCACCCCCGTCATCGCCTTCGACCAAGGCGGCGCCCGGGAGATCGTGGTGCATAAAAAGACCGGCCTGCTTTTCCCGAACCAAACGCCCGAGGATATCATCGAGGCGGTCCAGGCCTTCGAGGGAATGAACTTCGATCGGCGCGCCATCGCGAAGAGCGCCCTCCGTTTTTCCAAGGATAATTTCAAGCGGAATATCGCCGATATTTTCGCGGAGTTCGGCTTCAGGACATGAGGATATTTATCGATATCCGTTCCTTAGACACGCCCATCCATTCCGGCATACCGGAATACGCCTTCGCCCTCACCCGGGAGCTCCTCGCGGAGAAGGAAAACGACGAGTACGTCCTTTTCGCCAACAGCTTCCGTAAGCGGCTGGAGGACCTGCCGCTCAAAGCCAAAAGCGATGCCTGGATAAATTGGAAGGTCCCGAACCGGATTTTGGATGCCACGAGCTTCTTCCCGCGTCTTCCGAAGATCGATCGACTGGTCAAGGCCGATGTCTACTTTAGCCCCCACTTCAACGTCCTGGCCTTCCGCGAACCGCGGCGGCATGTTCTCACCATCCACGACCTTTCCTTCGCCCATTTCCCCGAATTTTTCCCATGGCGGAAAAATGTCTGGCACTCGGAACAGGGCTGGAAGCGGCAGATCCAGGAGGCAGGGAGGGTAATCGCCGTCTCGGACTTCACCCGCGACGACATCTTGGATTCTTTCTGCTTACCGGCGGAAAAAGTGGTCCGCGTCTATCCGGGTCTGAACGAAAGATATCGGTCGCTCCCCAATGGCTCGCCGGATCGCGAGGCGCCCTTTTTCCTTTACGTGGGGACATTGGAGCCGCGCAAGAACGTGATCGGCCTCATCCGGGCCTTCAATCTCTTCAAGGCGAAACCGGCGAACAAGGATTTTAGATTGGTCATCGCGGGCGCGCCCGGCTGGCTCTATGATAAAATCTTCAAAGAGGCCGCATCTTCGCCGTACGCGAAGGACATCGATATCCGAGGGCCAGCGGCGGAAGATGAGGTCTTGCGTCTCTATAACGGCGCCGCCGTCTTCGTCTACCCGTCCTTCTTCGAGGGCTTCGGTTTCCCGCCTCTCGAGGCACAAAAATGCGGCTTGCCGGTCATCGCCTCTAACCGCTCGTCTTTGCCGGAAATCTTAGGCTCGAGCGCCCTCCTCGTGGATCCCTACCGCTTGGAGGAGATCACGGCGGCGATGGAAGCGGTTGCGATCGACAATAGCTTGAGAAAAGAGCTCATCCAAAGGGGTTTTCAAAATTCGGCCCGTTTCAGTTGGCAAAAGGCCGCCGCGGAGACGAGACGAATATTCAAAGATATTAATATTTGAAAATGGCCAAGAAAAAAGTCCCTAAAAAGAACATCGAGCCGGTCATTGTGGACGTCAAAAAGCCGACGTTCAATTACGAGCGCTTGGCGAAGTCCGACACCCTGAACTTAACGAGGATCACCCAGCAAAAGATCTCGGGCTGGAAGAAGACCCGGCGGGTCCTTTTCGCCTGCCTCGTCGGCTTCATCGTCTTTTTGACCGCCGCGACCATCATCGTCGCGGCGAACCTCCAGCACGTGAAATCGTCCGTGACCGCGAGCGGCCAGACGCTTGTCCAGAACTTCGTCGCCTCGGCCGACGCCATCAAGAAGTTCGACCCCCAGTCCGCCTCGAACTATCTGACCGAGAATAACGCCGCCCTTTCGAGCATCAATGCGACGGTGAACCAGGGGTTCACCGGCACGCTCCTCCAGACGCTCGGCAACTTCGTGCCGCTCTTCAAGAGCGCCGTCGGCTTCCTGGGTCAGGCGATGACCTTGAACTCCGATTTCCTCTCGCTCGCCCAGAACATCTCCGATCTCCAGACCCAGGCCCTGCCCGACCTGATGCACGACGGCCCATCGCTCATCAAGCTCCTTTACGACACCCACGCGCTCATAGAGAAGATCGCCGCGGAGACCCAAAGCGCCAAGAACACGACGAGCCAGCTCAAGGACCTCTCGCCCTATTTTGAGAATTTGGACGCCGGCATCGGCAACGATTACCTTAAATACAGCAGCGACCTTTACGCTTGGGACAACGTCCTCGTGACCCTTACGAACTGGCTCGCTTCCCAGAACGACCGGCATCTTTTGGTCTTCTTCCAAAATCCCGCCGAGATCCGGCCGGGCGGCGGCTTCATCGGCAGCTACGCCAACATCACGATCCGGAACGGGCAGATGACGAACATAGACGTGCGCGACATCTACGACCCGGACGGCCAGCTCAAGGAGAAGGTGGAACCGCCGGAAGAGCTCCAGGGGATCACGACGGATTGGGGGGCGCGCGACGCGAACTGGTTCTTCGACGGCCCGACCTCGGCCAAGACCGTCGTTGACTTCATGGAAGCGTCAAAGATGTACTCGGACGCGAGCACCACTTTCGACGGCGCGATTGCCATCAACATCCATGTCATCGAGGCAATGCTCCAGGCGACCGGGCCCATCTACCTGCCGGACTACAAGACGACGATCGATGCCTCGAACATCTTGGACGTCGTCCAGCAGCAGACCGAACAGAGCGCCGACAAGAACGCCAGCCAGCCCAAGCGCATCCTCCAGGTCCTCGCGCCCTTGCTCCTCCAGAAGATCCAAACGCTCTCGCCCGACGCCGAGCAGGGGCTGATGAGCGCCTTCAAGGACTTCATCAACACCAAGGACATCACTTTGTACTTCAAGGACCAGAATTTGGCCTCGTTCCTCCAGACGAACGACCTGGACGGCTCGGTCTATGACCTGCCGACCGGCTTCTGGGGGAGCTACCTTGCGGTCGTGAACGCGAACGTGGCGGGCGGGAAGAGCGATGCCTACGTCTCGGAAGACATCGCGGCGACCATCGATACCGACACGAGCGGCAACATCTTCACCGATACGACCATCACCCGGACGCACACCGGGAACACTCAAACCGAATCCTGGTGGCGGGCGACGAACAAGGATTTCATCCAGGTCTTCACCGAACCGAACTCCACGCTCGCGACGACGATCGGCGAAAATCAGCGGCCTTCCATTCCGGTCTTCAACTATAAATCCGCCGGCTATTCGGTGAATCCTGACCTCGCGGCGATCGAGGGCAACGAGACCTTCCTGGGGAACGACCAGACGATGGAGCGGCAGGAGTTCGGCAAGAATGTCTTCGGCGCCTGGCTCATCCTCCCGGCCGGTCAGACGAAGACGCTTGAAATGCGCTACCAGACGCCGTATAACGATCCAACGCTGGTTTCGGCCGGGCAGACCTTCACCTTCATCTTCGAAAGGCAATCCGGCGTTCAGAACTCCCTGAACGTCACGATCAACGCCCCGTTCCACTACGTCTGGGCCGAGAGCGGAACGGCCTCGTACAACTACCAGTCGGATGACCCGCCGGGAAGGGTGGTCGTGACGCTCACGCTCAAGAACCAGCCTCCGGCCACGGATTAATGCATGGAAAAGAACATAAGGAATTTTTGCATCATCGCGCACATCGATCACGGCAAGTCCACCTTGGCCGACCGGCTGCTTGAACTCACCGGTACGGTGGAGAAGCGGAAGATGCAGGCGCAATATCTGGACCAGCTGGAACTGGAAAGGGAGCGCGGCATCACTATTAAAATGGCTCCCGTCAGGATGTACTACGCCTCGGGCGGGAAGGAATACATCTTAAACCTCATCGATACCCCGGGGCACTCGGACTTCGGCTACGAGGTCTCCCGCGCCCTCCAGGCCGTCGAGGGCGGCATCCTCCTCGTGGACGCGACCCAGGGCATTCAGGCTCAGACCCTGGCCAACTTCCGCTCGGCCAAGGAGGCGGGTCTCGTCATCCTCGGGGCCGTGAACAAGGTGGACCTCTTCCCGAAGGACAGCCCGGAGGTCGGGAAGATCAGAATCGAGCTTGCGAAGCTCATCGGCGCGGAGCCGGAAAGGATAATGCTCGTCTCGGGCAAAACAGGCGAGGGTGTGAAAGAACTTTTGGACAATATCGTCACCCAGGTTCCGTCTCCGCATGAACGGCTTTCGGATTACGACCGGCGGTCCTCGGCGGCGCTCTCGCGCGCCCTCATCTTTGACTCATTCTATGACGACCACAAAGGCATAATCGCCTCCGTCCGCGTCTTCGATGGCCGCATCCGCAACCACGACGACTTCGTCCTCGCCGCGGTCAAGGCCTCCGGCAAGCTCAAGGAGATCGGCTTCTTCTCGCCGCAGCTGACCCCGGCCGATGAGATCGGCCCGGGGGAGATCGGCTATGTCGCGACCGGCGTCAAAGACACGGCGCTCCTCAAGATAGGCGACACGCTCATAGCGAATCCGCCCCAAGGCCTGGACCCGAGGGCGGCGGCGCTCCACGGCTACAACGAGCCTCACCCCGTCGTCTACGTCTCCTTCTATCCCGAGGAGGCGGGGGATTACGACCTCCTAAAGCGCAGTCTGCTCAAACTTCATCTGAACGATTCGGCTTTGAACATCGAGCCGGACCAGAACGAGGTCCTGGGCCGCGGCTTCAAGGTGGGCTTCTTGGGCCGCCTCCACTTCGAGATCACGGCCGAGCGCTTGAAGCGGGAGTTTAACGTCGGCACCGTCAGTACCTTTCCCTCGGTGCTCTACCGCGTGAAGACCAAGGATGGCTGGCGGACCATCGTGAAGCCGGAGGAACTGCCCGAGATCTACGAGGAGATCCAGGAGCCGATGGTGAACGTGACCATCCTCGTTCCGGCCTCGTCGCTCTCCGCCATCTTCCCGATATACGGCCGGTTCCAGTTGAAAGACGTTCAAACTTCCACTCTGGACGACCAAGCGAAGGTGGATGCGGTGATGCCCCTCGCCGAATTGATTTCCGATTTTGACGACCAGCTCAAATCGCTCACCTCCGGCTTCGCTTCGATGTCCTACGAGCTCGCCGGCTACGAGAAGGCGGACGTCGTTCGGGTGGACATGGCCGTCGCGGGCGACAATATTCCTGGCCTCTCGCGCTTCTTCCCGCGCGTCACGGCGGAGACGGAGGGCCGGCGGATGGCCGAGAAGCTCAAGAACACGCTACCCCGCCAGCAGTTTTCCCAGGCGGTCCAAGCGAAGATCGGCGGCAAGATAATCGCGAGGGAGGACATCCCGGCCCTGCGCAAGGAGCTGGGTAACTTCGGCAAGAACGGCGGCGACCGGACGCGGAAGATGAAGCTCTGGGCCAAGCAGAAGCGGGGAAAGGAGAAGCTCCTCGCGAACGCCCGCGTCACCATCCCGCCCCAGCTTTTCAAAGAGCTACTAAAGAAATAAAATACCTGTATGCTACGCAACTGGCGGTGGATCGCTTTCGCTATCGTCGTCCTCATCCTCGGCTGGGGACTCGTGAGCCTGATCAGCACCAATAATTCATACCAGTCGCAGGAAGCGGCACTTTCCTCCCAGCTCGCGGAGCTCCATGAGCAGAACATCTCGCTCCAAAATGAGCTAGATTCCCTCAAAAACCCCCAGAATCTCATCAACATCCTCAAGTCGCAGACGAACTACGTGGAGCAGGGCGAAAAACTCATCATCATCACGTCGCCGAATTCCACTTCCACGGCCACGTCTTCGGCGACGAGCACTGGCCAATAACGCGGCATCGTTGTAATATCCAAATCAAGCGGAATTAGTACAGTGGTAGTACGCTTGCTTCCCAAGCAAGATGCACGGGTTCGATTCCCGTATTCCGCACCCAAGATTGCCGGAATGGTAGAAAAAGCCCACCTTACGAGGTGGGCTTTTGCATCAATTTAACTACTCTCTGGAATTTTTGAAAAATCAGGTGCACCGCAACTTTTTAAGTCACTAAGAGTTAATGGTTGATTGTCTTTAGCGCGTTCGGCCATTATCGGGCAGGGTAGTGTGAGTGGCGCTGGTCTCATGCCTGCTGCGAATTGATCTGTTACTAGTCCGTCCCTGTATTCAAAGTGAGGATAGTCCCCAGCTCCACCGTTGCTTAGACCGCAATATGCGCCTATCGCTATTAGTTTCTGCCAATTGATGTCATAGCCCCTCCATTTATCGACGACGTCCACCGCAAAACCGTAATTGTGCAGACTGTGCCCCGGCTCCGCTTCGGTAACAATATGTCCGTCTTCTAATCTCCCTTGATCGTATATCTGTTGCTGCTCCGCCACGCTCCTAAAACCAGCGGTAATGCGCAATGTGTATCCGTACACCGCGGCGGTGGGGATAAAGCAGTTGTTTACTTGGTTGATAAAATTAGGATCTAATCCAGCTGGGACCGGAACCGCTCTAGCTATAGGAACAATAAAATGTCGCACCAGTAACACTAGGCTGGCGGCCGCAAATAATAAATCTATGGCGATGATCCAGCGACGCACTTCAGGTTCCATTGTATCGAATTCTGGCTCATCATAACTTGTCCATGAAAAAAAATCTAATGTCATCCACCCAAGGCAGGACGCGCTGATGTGCTCGAGATTGCCTCATTAGCAACACAATGCCAGCCTTAAGACTGAAAAAAAATCCTCGAGGCAATTTATCCGTTTTCCACAGGTCGGACTGAAACGATTATTCTATACTTAGAATCGTTTCAATGAATACCTTGGTCCCCAAGCGGATGTTCTTCACGAAAGGCGTCGGACGCCACAAGGAGCAGCTGCAGTCGTTCGAGATGGCACTGCGGGATGCCGGCATCGCCGAATACAACTTGGTGATGGTGAGCTCCATCTTCCCGCCGAACTGCAAACGGGTCTCAAAAGATGACGGCAAGAAGCTCCTGAATCCCGGCCAGGTCGTTTTCTGCGTCATGGCCCGGAATGCCACGAACGAGCCGAACCGGCTTGTCGTTTCGTCCATCGGATTGGCTCAGCCCAGCGACCCGAACCAGTACGGCTACCTCTCCGAGCACCATTCCTTCGGCGAGACGGAGGAAAAGGCGGGGGAATACGCCGAGGACCTGGCGGCCACGATGCTCGCGACCACCCTGGGACTGGAATTCGACTCCAACGCCGCCTGGGATGAGCGGGAGGAGGTTTACAAGGCCTCCGGGAAGATCTTTAAGACCACAAACATCACCCAGTCGGCCGAGGGCCACAAGGACGGCCTTTGGACGACCGTGGTCGCCGCCGCCGTTCTCATTTTCGAGTGACCGGGCATAAAAGCTAATGGAACCAGCCCATTGTCAATCAATGGGCATCGTGATATAATTCAAATAATGGAAATGCTTAAGGGAAATTCTGGGGAGGTGTTTGAACCACCCAAGAACGAGGGAGAGCAAAAGCCGGAGCAGGAGAAGCCGGCGGAGAGCCAGCCGCTTAAAACGGCTGCGGAGGTCGCGACCGGAGAAAAGAAGCCGGAAAAACCGGCCGAGGCTGGGCTGGAGCCGAAAGCAGAGGAGTTGAGCGACGAGCAAAAAGAGAAGAAGTTAGAAAAGTCTCCGGAAGCGACGGAAGTGAAAAAAGAGATAGACGCGATGCCTCGCGAAGAAAAAATGGGACTGTGGCGCGGCATCAAAAGCGCCGGCTTTTATGCGATGAAGGGTAAAAGCAGTTTCTTCGCCGGTACTTTCGAAAAACTCGGCGGAAAATCCGATTCTCAAAAGACACTCTCGCGTTTCATGTCCGGCCTGGCTGAAACTTACCGCCGTGACGAAAAGAGTGCCGACAAAAAACTCGAGGATGCCCGGAAAGGTAAGACTCATATTTGGATCAGTTCCGGATCCCTGTTCGGCAATCTCATTAAATACGGCCGCATTGTCGGCGACGTTGCCAGTTGGACGGCTTCAATGCCGCTCCGCTATGCGATGCTCGGCAGCGCCGGATTTGCGCGCATATCCGAATCGGCTAAAGAGGCGCGGTTCAAGAACGAGGAATTAATGGATAAGACCCGCATCCAGGATGCCGACCAAGCGTCGGAAGAGGCGTGGAAGATATATGAAAAGGCCAAAGAGAAAAACGGCGGCCAACCGGTGAAAAGCGAGGATCTACAAAAGGCTTACAACAAGGAACTTCCGGCCGACCTTTTGGAACGGCTCCAAAAGCCGTCGCTCACCGAGAAGGTCGGGATGGCCAACCGCGTTGTCCAGAACGTCGCCAAGTGGAACATAGAACGCTCGGCCGAGAAGATCCAGAAGAAATTGGACGAGATCCAATTCAATAAAGACCTAAGCAAATCCCAAAAGGCGGCCGGGCAGAAGAAAATAATGGACAAATACGAACGGCGCCTCAAGGACTGGGACCGTGCGGTCACCCAGTATGGCACGGTCGACGCCTTGGCGATGGGGGCACGCTACGCCGAACTCGCCGGCAAGACCGCGGTCATCGCAATGACAGCGGAAACCTTGGCCTCGGGCATCGAGCATATACCGAAGGTAATCCACAATATCGCCAATCTTTTGAGCAAATCCGACCTTAGTCATGTTGTCGAAACGACAGCCATCGGCCATATCACTGGTAATCCGGAGATTCATCCGGACATATCGGCCATGCACGGCACAGCGCCGCACGAATTCGCCACGGCTCAAGCCGACCGCCTTGCTCAACCAATGCTGGGACATCGGCCAATGCCGGCATACCTCAGCTCTACCACACCACACGAAGCAGCTATGGGTATGACACCGCACGAAGCGGCACCGGAAATACCGCGTGGCGCGCCCGTACCGGTGCCGGAAGCATTCGTAAACCCGGAATATTCAGCGGTCATACCCAAAAACGGTTCCACTTGGGAGGCAGCCAAGTCCATCGGTTTGAACGACAAAGAGTTCGCGGCGGCCTGGAGCAATCCAGAATCGGTTGTCCACACCGCCCAAGGCGTCGTCCATATCTCTGAGGCTAATGTAGTCCACCCGGGCGACATTGCAAATTACATCCCGGGGAAGAACGGCGGCGTCGGCCATTTTGATATCTTCCCGGCAAGTGGCCAGCATATTGGCACGGGTGCAGTTTTGGAGCATGTCGCGCCGCTGAAACCGCTCGATATGAGCGCGCCGCAAGGACCGTCGCCCTTAACGCAAGAAGCCTTCGGCAATCCGCCACCGGCCGGCCACGAGAACGTAATGGGCTATCCCGACCATCCGCCGGTCATCCCGACGCACCCCGACCATCCGCCGGGGAACCCGGTTTGGGAGTTCAACAACCAGCCGACCACACCGGAGCACGCTGCGATTCCTCCGCATCCGGAGGCAACCCAAGCTTTCGTTCATCCGCCGGAAACCCCAAAGTCGATGCCGAACATCGACCAAGCTATTCACAATGTGGAGATAAATTCAGCCGTGGAGAACGTCCCGATGCACACGAATGATATGATCGGTGATGCGCACATCGGCTATGACAGTGCCGGCCAATTGACCCTGGATACCGGAAACGTCACCCTGTTCAACGAACAGTCGGCGTACGAAAACCTATCTAAGAACTATGCTGCGGCGCTCAAAGAGCTCACTGCCAATAACCATATGGACTTCCAAAACGCAGTGGACAACGTGAAGAGTAGTGCTCGACAGATCTTCAAGGCCATCCACATTTACGGCAACTTGCGCGGCAACACCAGCACGAAACCTGAAATGCTAACCGCTCTCAAAGAGATGATCACGAACGAGATCGGCCGGATGACCAAGATCTACGGTCCCGACATCATCGACAAATCCAAGCTCGCCGAATTCTTGAAATAGAGGCACGGGTAATCTAAACTCCTTTCGTAACCCTTAGGCAGGAGAACTAAGGGAATTTACGTGTATATGAACACTTTCAAGCTCGAATCCAAAAACCGGCCCAGTGGAGACCAACCGAGGGCGATAGAGAAGCTCGTCGTGGGCCTCAAGAAGGATTACCGCTACCAGACGCTCATGGGTGTCACGGGTTCCGGCAAGACCTTCACGATGGCGAACGTGATTGAGAAGGTCGGTAAGCCGACCTTGGTCATCGCCCATAACAAGACCCTGGCCGCCCAGCTCACGAACGAGTTTCGCGAGCTTTTTCCTCATAGCTCGGTAAACTATTTTGTCTCTTACTACGACTATTACCAGCCGGAGGCCTATATGCCTTCATCCGACACCTACATCGAGAAAGAGGCAATGGTGAACGACGAGATCGACAAGCTCCGCCACGCGGCGACGACCGCACTTTTAACCCGCAAGGACGTCATCGTCGTCGCCTCCGTCTCGTGCATCTACGGTTTGGGAGCGCCGGAGGTCTACGCCGAGAACATCTTCCACCTGAAACCCGGCGACAAAGTTAAGCGCGACGCATTCATCCGCAAGCTCGTGGAGCTCCAGTTCAACCGTACGACCGCCGACCTCACCCGCGCCACCTTCCGCGTCCGCGGCGACAACTGGGAGATAATGCCGCCCGATAGAGAGATCATCTATAACTTCGCCATCAAGAACGGCGCGATCGAGAAAATCTACGAGGTAAATCCGGTAGAAGGTTTCCGCCCGGGGATCACGCCAACCCTGGACGAGATCTACGTCGCCCCGGCCAAGCACTTCATCACCCCGCCCGAAGACCGCGCCCGGGCCGTGAAGGAAATAGAAGCGGAGCTCAAGGCGCGCCTCAAGGTCTTTGAGAAGGAGAAGAAGTTCCTGGAGGCCGAACGTCTGGAGCGTCGGACCAAGGCCGACATCGCGATGATGCGCGAGGTGGGTTACTGCCACGGCATCGAGAACTATTCCCGCATCCTCTCCGGCCGCGGTGCCGGCGAGCCGCCCGAAACCCTCTTGGACTATTTCCAAGGGGAGTTCCTCACCATCATCGACGAGTCCCACGTCACGGTTCCGCAGATCCAGGGAATGTACGAAGGCGACGCCTCGCGCAAAAAGACGCTCATCGAGTACGGTTTCCGTTTGCCCAGCGCGGCCGACAACCGCCCTTTGCGCTTCCATGAGTTCACCGAAAGGACGGGGCAGACGATCTTCACTTCGGCCACGCCCGCCGAGTTCGAGAAGAAGGTGAGCGCCCAAATCGTTGAGCAGATCATCCGCCCGACGGGGCTCGTGGACCCGAAGATAACGATGCGCCCGGTGCGCGGCCAGATTGATGACCTCATCCCACGAATCGAGGACCGGGTGAAGAAAAGTGAACGGGTGCTCGTGACAACCCTGACCAAAAAGATGGCTGAAGACCTGAGTGCCTATCTCGAAGAACGGAAGATAAAAGTGACCTACCTCCACAGCGACGTGGAAACGTTAGACCGCATCAAGATATTGACCAACCTCCGCCGGGGCTCGGCCAAGGGTGGTTTCGACGTTCTCGTGGGCGTGAACTTGCTCCGGGAGGGGTTGGACCTACCGGAGGTCTCGCTCGTCGCGATCCTCGACGCCGACAAAGAGGGCTTCCTTCGGAGCGAAACGGCCCTCATCCAGACGATCGGTCGAGCGGCCCGCAACGTCGAGGGCGAGGTCTTGATCTACGCCGACAACATCACCGGCTCCATCAAGCGGGCGGTGGGGGAGACGGAGCGCCGCCGCGAGATCCAAATTGCGTATAACAAAGAGCACGGCATCACGCCCAAGACCATCGTGAGGGAGATCAAAGACATCCTGCCGACCGAGGAGATATTGAAACTGGAGACCAAGCCGCTCCCGAAATCCAAAAAGTCGCTTGAAACGCTCGTCAAAGAGAAGCAGAAGGAGATGAAGGAGGCGGCGGAGAAGCTGGACTTCGAGCTCGCCGCCATACTGCGGGACGAGATTATCGCTTTAAATAAAAAGTTGAAAGCGAAATAAACTGGACGCTCTTGTCCAGCCATTGTTGTTGTAATTTTTACTGCACCCATTCCCAAAATGGGGCGTATTAAACTTTATGAAGATACACTTGGAATGCAACGGTTTCGCCCTCACGCCGGCCATCAAGGAGCATGTGGAGCGGAAAATCGGCTCCTTGAGCAAGCCCTTGAAGCGCTTTGAAGCGAACGGGGAGCTCTTGGCCCTAGTGGAAGTGGGCCGGACGACCCATCACCACAGAAAAGGCGATATCTTCCGCACCGTCATCAACATCATCGGGCTACCGGGAAGGGTATTCCGGGCCGAAAACCGCAGTACGAACCTCATCGCCGCCGTGGACGGATTGAAAAACCGGCTCTGGGACGACCTCGTAAAATATAAGAAAAAGCTGGTCAAACAATCCAAGCACGGCTACCGGTGGATAGGGAAGCGGTTCAAGATAGGGTAGCACTCCGGAGGAGGTTCAAAACCTCCTCACGTTATTGAAATCCGGCGGGCTTTATACTAAACTCGCCTCATACCCCCTTAGGAAGGAGAACCGAGGGGACATTTCTGTATGAAAGACAAAATAATCATCAAGGGCGCCCGGGAACACAATTTGAAGAACATCAACCTGGAGATACCCCGGGACAAGATGGTCGTTTTCACTGGGCTTTCCGGCTCCGGGAAGTCATCCTTGACTTTCGATACCATCTTCGCCGAGGGCCAGAGACGCTACATTGAGTCCCTCTCGGCCTACGCGCGGCAGTTTTTGGGGCGCCTGGACAAACCGGATGTGGACGAGATCGAGGGCCTTTCGCCCGCCATCTCCATCGACCAAAAGCACCACAGCGCCAACCCGCGCTCAACGGTCGCGACCATCACCGAGATCTACGACTACCTGCGCGTTCTTTTCGCGCGCGCCGGGAAGCCCTTTTGCCCCATCTGCGGCCGCGAAATCAAGAAGATGACGAACGACGAGATCGTGGACGTGGCGATCCAGATCTCGGATGAGAACAAGGAGCGGCGGAACCTCGTCGTCCTCGCCCCCGTCGTGCGGGGAAGGAAAGGGGAGTATTATCAGATGCTCTACGATTTCCTGAACGCGGGATTTTCCGAGGTGCGGATCGACGGGAAGTTCTTGAGCTTAAGGGAGCGGATCTACATTTCGCGTTACAAACAGCACACGATCGAGCTCGTCGTCGACCGCCTGCCGGCCGGGATCGATTTTTCGGAGAAGAATAATCGCGCCCGCCTCGCCGAGGCCATCGAAACCGGTTTGAAGTACGGTCACGACGTCGTGACGCTCATTACGGACAAAGAGACCTCCTTATCCGCCAAGTTCACCTGCCCAGCGGACGGCTTTTCCTTCCCGGAGATAGAACCCCGCCTCTTTTCTTTCAACAGCCCCTTCGGGGCCTGCGAGGCCTGCCACGGATTGGGGACGGAAGACATTTGGTCGGATAAGATCTGCCCGGTCTGTTTGGGGAAACGCCTGAAGCCGGAGGCCTTGAACGTGCTCATCGAGAACCGCAACGTCAGCGAAGTAGTGGATATGTCCATCAGCAACGCCTTCGAATTCTTCGAGAAACTAGAGAGCAAGATCTCCAAGAACAAGAGCTTGGCGGCCATCGCTGAGGTGCCGATGAGGGAGATAAAGAGCCGGCTGCAGTTCATGATGGACGTCGGCTTGGAATATCTCACCCTCGGCCGCAAGGCGGGGACACTCTCGGGCGGCGAGTCCCAGCGCATCCGCCTCGCCTCGCAGATCGGCTCGCGCCTCGTCGGGACCCTCTACATACTGGACGAGCCGACGATCGGTCTTCACCAAAGGGACAACGCCAAGCTCATCAAGACGCTCCTCGACCTGCGGGACCTCGGGAACACCATCTTGGTCGTGGAGCACGACGAAGAGACGATCCGGGCCGCCGACCACCTGGTGGACATCGGCCCGGGGGCGGGCGTCCACGGCGGGCACATCATCGCTCAAGGTCCGATGCCCCAGGTGATCAGCGACAATAATCAGGATTCGCTCACGCTGGAATATCTCCGTGGCAAACGCTTCATCGCCACGCCCAAGGAGCGGCGGAGCGTCTCCCGGCACCACGACTCGCTGCGGCTCACGAAGGTCAACGCGAACAATCTGAAGAACCTCGATCTGGAAATCCCGCTCCGGCGCTTCGTCGCCGTGACGGGCGTTTCCGGTTCGGGCAAGAGCACGCTCGTTTACGACGTCCTTTACAAGGCCCTGGCCAATACGTTCAACGGCACGCATTACAAGACGGGAACGTACGAGAACATCTCCGGCTTGGAATACGTGAACCGGGTCATCAACATCGACCAGTCGCCGATCGGCCGGACGCCGCGTTCCAATCCCGCGACCTACGTCGGCGCCTGGACTTTCATCCGAGACCTCTTCGCTTCAACGGACGACGCCCGCGTCCGCGGCTGGAAGCCAGGCCGCTTCAGTTTCAACGTCCGGGGAGGCCGGTGCGAGAACTGCGAGGGTCATGGCGTGATCGCCATCGAGATGCACTTCCTCCCGACGGTTTACGTGGAATGCGAGGTCTGCCGCGGCAAGCGCTTCGACCGCGAGACCTTGGAGGTCAAATACCAAGGAAAGAACATTTATGAGGTCCTCAAGATGACGATCGAAGAGGCGACCAAATTCTTTGAGGACATTCCATGGCTCTACGATCGCCTCAAGATACTGAACGAGGTAGGCTTGGGCTACGTCGAGCTCGGCCAGTCGGCGACGACGCTCTCGGGGGGCGAGGCCCAGCGCATCAAGCTCGCCGCCGAGCTCGGCAAGCGCGATACGCGGCGGACCATCTACCTTTTGGACGAGCCGACAACCGGACTGCATTTCGCCGACGTTCAGAATCTCTTGGACGTCTTGAACCGGCTGGTGGACCGCGGGAACACCGTGGTCGTTATCGAACACAACTTGGACGTCATTAAGACCGCTGACTGGGTCATCGATCTCGGGCCGGAGGGGGGAGAAAAGGGTGGCAAGGTCGTCGCGACCGGCACGCCAGAGGACATCGCGCACAAAGCGGGGAGCTTTACAGGCGCATATCTCAAAAAAGTATTAAAATGAGACCGATGAAGCAAAAAACCATCGGTTTGGCCCTCGGGGGAGGGGGTGCGCGGGGCTTGGCTCACATCGGTATCATCAAGGCCCTCATCGAGGCCGGTTTCAAAATAAATTACATCGCCGGCACCTCGATGGGCGCGCTCGTGGGCGGCTTTTACGCCGCGACCGGCGACCTCTCCTTCATGGAAAACACCTTCCGTTCCGTGACCGAAAAGGATATGCTCTCGCTCCGGAAGATCACCAAGCACAAGGACGGATTACTCTTCAAACCGAAACATCCGATCAGCAAGATATTGGAAAACTACGTCTCCGGCACGCCAATCGAGAGGTGCCACATACCTTTCAAGGCAATCGCGACGGACGCGAACACGGGGATGGAGGTGGTGCTCGATAAGGGCGATCTCGTGCGGGCGGTCGAGGCGAGCGTGGCCTTACCGGCCATCTTTCCGCCGGTCACAATTGACGGGCATCTACTGGTGGACGGCGGTCTCGTGAATCCAGTCCCGGCCGACATCGCGCGGCAGATGGGCGCCGATTACGTGATCGCCGTTGACGTCTCGAAGCACTGGCCGGACATCTCGAAGGACACCGTGAGCATCCGCGGCATCAAATCCATCATCACCGACGCCTTTTCGGCGATGGAGTTCCAGCTCTCCCGGGAGATCCTCAAGGAGGCCGACCTCGTGATGCGGCCCTTGATCGCCGGCCACACTTGGATGGATTTTGCCCACGCCGCCGAGCTCATCACCGCCGGCGAGAACGAGGCGACGCGGTACATCAGAGAGATCAGGAGAGCCACCGGTTATCCCGAACCGAAGCGCACCGGTTTCCAGAAGTTCCTAGACTTCATTTCCGAGGAATGAACTTGTACTCCAAACTTCCCGATACGCCGGGAGTTTACATAATGAAGGACGCCGCGGGGCGCATTCTTTACGTCGGCAAGGCGGTAAATCTAAAACGCCGCGTCTCCAGTTATTTTTTGCGCCCGCACGACGCGCGCATCGAAGGCCTCGTGCGACGCATAAAGAAGATAGACCACAAAAATACCGACACCGCGATCGAGGCGCTCATATTGGAATCGGCTCTCATCAAGAGGTATCAGCCGCCCTTTAACGTCCGCGAGAAGGACGACAAGAGCTTCCTTTTCGTCGAGATCACGGACGAAAAGTTCCCGCGCGCCCTTTTGGCGCGCGGCAAGGACAAGCCGAACGGCCGGCGTTATGGGCCGTTCACATCCGCCTCAAGCGTCAGAGAGGCCTTGCGTCTCATTCGACGCATTTTTCCTTACCCGACCCATCCGACACCGGCGAAACTTCTTGCAAGGCCTTGTTTCGACTACCAGATCGGCCTTTGCCCCGGCACATGCATCGGCGCCATAAGTCGCCGGGATTACATGAGAAATATCCGAAACATCGAGCTGCTCTTTGATGGCAAAAAGGGGAAGATCGTGAAGAACTTGGAGAAGGCGATGCGCGAGGCGAGCGCCAAAACGAATTTCGAGAAGGCCGAGAAGTACAAACGCCAGCTCTTCGCCCTGCGCCACATTCAGGACGTCGCGCTGATTAAGGACGATCAGATAGAGACAAGGAATAAGAGACAAGAGACAAGGATCGAAGGCTACGATATTTCCAACATTTCCGGGACTTCAGCCGTCGGTTCAATGGTCGTTTTTACGGACAACGAGCCGGACAAGACCGAATACCGCAAATTCAAGATCAGGACCGTCTCCGGCTCGGACGATCTTGCGATGCTCCGCGAGGTGATCGAGAGGCGTTTGAAAAATGATTGGCCCTTGCCGAACCTTTTTCTCATTGACGGCGGCCGGGGGCAGGTGAGCGCCGTAAAAACCATCGTCTCAAAAAGCGGCCGGCCAATACCCGTCATCGGCATCGCCAAGGGGCCGGAACGTAAGCGGAACGACATTATCGGGAAGATACCGGCCTTCACGGACAAAAAAACGCTCATCCGGGTGAGGGATGAGGCGCATCGCTTCGCCATCGCTTATCACAGAAAACTCAGAAAGAATAATTTCATTCCGCAGGGTCACTAAGCCGAAAAAGTGTGCGCTCCGGGCCGCTAGGCCAAGTCTTACCCACTTTTTCAGCTTACTGCCCTTTTATCTATTCTCTTTCGTCTCCAGTGAAGTGGCGTCGGGCTCTTCAGGTTTTAGATAGGTCTCGTTCAAAAAATTGTCCGCTTCCACCTTGAAGGCGGTCTCTTTTTCAGGATCGCCGAAGATGCGCGTGTTGAAATCCATGTCGTCTTTGATGTACTTCGCCACTTCTTTGGCCGACTCCTCGCTTTCCATGGCCTTCACCGTATCCAGCGTTTGCTTCGTCATCGCGACAAAGGCATTGGTGATCAGTCCCATCTCTTTGTTTTTTATCCAATTCCGCACGTCTTCCCGGCCCTTGAAAGCATCGAAAAGCTTGCCGGAGATCATATCCGGCGTTAGGAGTTTCTTTTCTTCCTCCGCCTTGCTCTCCGGCTTCTTAGGGAAGTTCATCTTTTCCATAGACATAAAATCTTCGATATTTTACGCCTAAACGGCAGAAAAATCAAGCTGATCGTCCATCGGGGCCAACGGTCGCCTCAAAGCACTGGCTGGTACTTCTTCTCCCTGAAAAGGTAACCTTCCAGGGAATACCGATCGTAACCGTAGAAGATATAGGCGATGGGGATGCCGATGAGGATGAGGTGCGGCCAGACGATCTCTCCGAAAAAGAGCAAAGAGAGGGTGAGCCAGAAAAGGAAAAAGAGCGAAGTGAAACGGATCTCTATTCCCAGTATGAAGAAGAGGCCGATGAGGAGCTCGACGATCGCCGCGCCGAGAACGAGGAAATGCGGCTCAAAGCCTAGGAGTTTGTCGAGGTGGTACTGTTCAACGGTGAAGAGCGCCAAATTATTATGGATTATCTTGGCGTACGCGGAGGCGTAGATGAGGGCGATGCCGAAGAGAACCCGCAGGATGGCGAAACTCCGCGGTTTCAGATATTCCCCGACTTTGGAAAGCAACGTCGTGCCGGCCGGTCCTGCATTTACCGCTCTTTCGCGCCGACGAGCGATATACGTGTCAAAACTCAAACCGTGAGCACCGAGAATGAGAAGAACGATGATCTCGCCGAGATAGTTCACGTACGTGAGCATATAGATACCGTGGAACCAAATAGTAAAACCGAAAATCACAAGGGCGACAAAAGCGGCGGGCCGGACCCATAAGCCGATGATGGCCAAAACACCAAGGATCGCGAAAATACTGGTCAAAATTCCCGAGAACGGCCCAAAGGTCGAGAAAAGCGGCAACTCCGGTCCGAACGTTGCCTGATAGTAAGCGCAGGCGAGGAAAGAAACACCGATGGTCAATCGCGCAATGAAGGGCGCGTATTTCTTCATCTTTACAAAGACCGGATCAAGCCAGCGCTCGATAAAACGCAGAGTTGAGATCAAGAAAACGCAGAGAACGGTGAGGACGGCAATAAAAGCCCAGAGAACGAATTGATGCAAGTTCTGGACGACAACGTTCCACATATTGAACGAGGGTATGCTTACGGCCTCGTCGATCGAAGAGGATGAGAGAACATAGACCTCGTGGGCCGAGGCCAGGCCGGGCAAGGCCGCAAGGGACAAGAAAAAAGAGGCCAAACCGAACCTCGCCAATCTTCTCCAAATTGGCGCGAGGAGCATATTGCCTTGATTGTACCATAATCTGGTATAATCGGGTCAGTACAAGCACCACAACCAACTGAAGGGAATGGCCATGACCACGATCAGTGTGGCGCGCGAAAAGATCGACAGGGTCTTGGGAACCGGAGCGGCGAAGAACCCTCCGAAGAAATTGGCGGATAGTATCGGTTCCGCCATCGCTAGAAAGCTCTATACCGGCGATTTTGCAGCGATCGACCTTAGCAGTATTAAAGTGGAAAAGAGCTGGGATGGCCGCATCATAGAGATACAGTTCACTAAGAGCGATGATAAATGCGGCGATGCTTCCGTCGCATCGGCAGTTAAGAAGGTTCAAGACCTATTTGAAAATCCCGAAGCGCACCACGATATCTAAGGGGCCCGTTCTGCAGCGGGCCCGAATTTTTTGACTAACGTGAGTTTTTCTGGTTTAATGAAATTCAACGGAAATCCGCAGAGGATTCGTTTTTTTATGGAAAAGAAAGACATTAGGAACATCGCAATAATAGCGCACGTCGATCACGGAAAGACCACGCTCGTCGACGCGCTTTTGAAGCAATCGGACGGCTTCCGGATGAAGAGCGACGCGCCCCAGGAGCTCATCATGGACTCGAACGAGCTGGAACGGGAGCGGGGGATTACCATCTTCTCCAAGAACGCAGCGGTGCACTACCAAGGCATCAAGATCAACATCGTGGATACGCCCGGCCACGCCGATTTCGGCGGCGAAGTGGAACGAATAATGCGGATGGTGGACGGCGTCCTCCTCCTCGTGGACGCGAAGGAAGGCCCGATGCCTCAGACGAAGTTCGTCCTGCGGAAAGCCATCGAGGCCGGCCACAAGGTCATTGTGGTCATCAATAAGATCGACAAGCCCGACGCCCGGCCAGGCTGGGTCTTGAGCGCCACTTACGACCTCTTCATCGAGCTCGGGGCGACGGACGAGCAGATCGAGTTCCCGGTCATCTACGCCTCGGCCGTCCAGGGCAAAGCGGGCCTCAAACCCGAACTCGCCTGGATGAATGACGTGCGGCCCATCTTCGAGATGATTATCTCCTACGTCCCGGCCCCGGCCGCGGACGACTTGAAGCCGCTCCAAATGCTCACCGTCTCCCTCATCTACGACAACTACAAGGGTAAGGTGGCCGTCGGCCGGATCTACGCCGGCAAGGTGAAGAAGGGGATGACGGTCGTCCACATCGACCGGAAAGGCAACGCTCAAAAGGCGCAGCTTTCGGCCGTGATGCTCTTCGACGGCTTGAGCCGTGTGGACGTCGAGGAAGCCGCCTCCGGCGACATCGCTGCCATTGCCGGTATCTCCGATATTTCTATAGGCGAAACGATCGCCGACGCCGAGAACCCGGTCGCTTTGCCCATCATCCACATCGACGAACCGACCATCAAGATGACCTTCGGCGTGAACACCTCGCCCTTCGCCGGCAAAGAAGGGGAGTACACCACTTCCCGGAACATCAAGGAACGCCTGGAACACGAGCTCGAGACGGACGTGGCGCTTTCCGTCACCCCGACCGAGTCCTTCGACCGCTGGACCGTCGCCGGACGCGGTGAGCTCCACCTCGCCATCCTCATCGAGAAGATGCGGCGCGAGGGCTTCGAACTGGAGGTCTCGAAACCGCAGGTTATTTTCCACGAAAAGGACGGCCGGCGACTCGAGCCGATGGAGCTCGTTTCGATCGAGGTGCAGGAGACCTATGCCGGCGTCGTCATCGAGATGCTCGGCAAGCGCCTGGGCGTGATGAAGGACATGCGGGTGGACGGCACCACAAATCACTTGGACTTCGCCGTCCCGACCCGGGGACTCATCGGCATCCGGAACGAATTTTTGACCGCGACCAAAGGCACGGGAATAATGAACTCCATCTTTTTGGGCTATGAGGAATACAAGGGCGACCTCCGGGACGATCCGCACGGCTCGATCGTCACGACGGAAACGGGGCTGACGAACAACTACGGCCTGGTCTCCGCCCAGGGGCGGGGCAAGCTCTTCGCCTCGGCCGGCGTTCCGGTCTATGAAGGGATGGTCATCGGGGTGAACGCCAAAGCCGGGGATATGCCGGTGAACGCCTGCCGGGCGCGGGAACTCACCAACTTCCGGGCCAAGAACGAGGGATTGAGCGACCAGCTCGAGGTGCCGCTCACGCTCACCCTGGAGGACGCCTTGAACTACATCGGCGACGACGAGCTCGTCGAGGTGACGCCCAAAAGCGTCCGCATCCGCAAAAAGCTCCTCACCGACAATGAAAGGCGAAGGGCGCGGCGTGCGGGCGAATGACGAATCAGGTATAATAGAGGAAAGGTCGTCTATTTAAATCAAAACTGATATGGATATGAAGAACGAAGGCCACCCGGAGGGCTGCAAGTGCATGCTCTGCCAGGGCGGCAAGTGCGAGATGTGCGGGATGAAGCATGGCTGCGGCATGGGTTGCGGCTACGGATATGGCTGTGGTTTCGGTCACCACCGGCATGTGTTGATCAGGATCATCATCGCCATCGTGATCGCCTCAGCGATCTTCTGGATCGGCACCCGCATCGGCGCCGTCATGGGCGGCTTCGGTTACGGACCGGGCTACCGGATGATGTATCGCGGCGGCTATTACCCGATGATGGGCTACTGGCAAAACGCGACGGGCACTCCGTCGACGGCTAAATAGCAAGAACACAAACCAGAAAAACGCCCTTTTGAAGGGCGTTTTTCGCACCAAAGGGAGTGCTCCCGGCGTATTAAGGGAGACTAAGCCGACTTCTGGCTTTAATATGAAGAAGTTATTTTTCTCATTGTCACTCATAGCGGCCTTTTTTGTTTACCTCATCCTCAAACGCTCCGGGGGGACGGTGGCCATCGCGCCGGCGACTCCGGTGAACACGGCTGGCACCGGACCGAAGAAGCCGACGCCTTCGGCGCCGGTCGCCCAAACGACGCCGACCCCGTCGCAAACGCCCACGACCCCGACCGCTCCGGCGCCGCAACCGAAACCGAATGGACTTTACAACGATGGGACCTACGTGGGCAGCGTCGCCGACGCCTATTATGGCAATGTTCAAGTGAAAGCGATCATCCAAAACGGCAAGATCGCCGACGTCCAGTTCCTCCAATATCCCAACGACCGGGGCACTTCGATCGAGATCAACTCCCAAGCGATGCCATACTTGAAGCAGGAAGCGATCCAAGCCCAGAACGCCCAAGTCGACGTCATCTCCGGCGCCACTCAGACGAGCGCGGCCTTCGTCCAGTCCTTGAGCGATGCCCTCGCTCAAGCCAAAGCCTGAACATGAGAGAGACCAGAACGATAATGGGAATGCCGATCACGGTGGAAATCGTCGACCCTAAGGCCTCGGAAGGTATCTTCGACGAGGTCTTTTCTTATTTCGAATACGTGGACGAAAAGTTCAGCCCATACAAAGAGGGAAGCGAACTTTCCCTCCTGAACTCCGGCGCGATCGCCGAGGACGATCGGAGCGAGGACATGCGCCTGGTCCTTGAGCTCGCCGAAGAGACCAAACGGGAGACCGGCGGCTATTTCGACGTTCGGAACCGCGAAGGTCTCATTGACCCTTCCGGCCTCGTAAAGGGATGGGCGATCCGGAACGCCGCCCGCATCATCGCCGAGCGGGGCTATGAGAACTTCTTCGTCGACGCCGGCGGCGACGTCACCGTGCGGGGTAAAAGCGGGCAAGGGCAAGCTTGGACCATTGGCATTCGGAACCCGTTCGCCCGGGACGGCATCGTCAAGGTCGTGCGGCTCGAAAATAGAGGCGGGATCGCGACCTCCGGCACCTACGTCCGCGGCCAGCATATCTGGAACCCCAAAGACAAAAGCCGGCTGCTCACCGACCTTGCGAGCGTCACCGTCATCGGACCGGACGTCTACGACGCCGACCGTTTCGCTACGGCCGCCTTCGCCATGGGCCGGGAGGGGGCAAACCTTATTGAGCGGCTACCCGGACTCGAGGGATATTTCATCGACAAGGATGGCATGGCGACGATGACAAGCGGTTTTGAAAAATATGTGGCGTAAGCTTCTCGACTGGATCGACGGTATTTTGAACCGGGTCACGATGTACCGGCTTATTCTGTACTATTTGATCGCCCTGCTCGTCGTTGCGATCGGCTTCAGCGCCTTGAACGTCCTGCCTTACGACCCGCTCGCCCTCGCGGCCTCGGCGGTCTTCATCCTCGGCGTCTGCCTCCTCGCGAACGAGGTTTTTGCCAAGGTTTGGAAGGTGCCGGCGAATGCGGAGTCGGCCTACATCACCGCCTTCATCCTCACGCTCATCATCACGCCCCTCAAACTGCCGCACCAAGGAGCTTTCATCGAGACCGCCCTTTGGGCCTCCGCGATCGCCATCGCCTCCAAGTACGTCATCGCCATCAAGAAGAAGCACATTTGGAACCCCGCGGCCTTCGGCGTCGCCGCGACGGCGCTTTTTTTGAACGACCCGGCCACTTGGTGGGTCGCGACGGCCGCACTCGCCCCCTTCGTCCTTTTGGGCGGGCTGCTCCTCGTCCGGAAACTTCAGCGCTCCGATCTCGTTTGGAGTTTCTCCCTCGTCGCCCTCGCGACGATCGTCGCGACGAACGCCGGAGGCAACCTCGGCTTGCCCACGATTCTCCAAAGGGCCCTACTTGACGCCCCGCTTCTTTTCTTCGGCTTCGTGATGCTCACCGAGCCTTTGACCTCGCCGCCCACCCGGCCGCGCCGCATCGTTTACGGCGCCTTTGTCGGTCTTCTCTTCGCCCCGGCGGTCCACTTGGGCAGCGTTTATTCCACGCCGGAGCTCGCGCTCCTTTTCGGGAACGTCCTTTCGTACCTGATGAGCCCGAAACAAAAGCTCGTTCTCACACTCAAGGAGAAGGTCCAAATCGCTCCCGATATGTACGACTTCGCCTTCGCGGGCGGCGAGGAAATGCGCTTCCGGCCCGGCCAGTACATGGAATGGACCCTAGGCCACGAAAAAACGGACAGCCGCGGCAATCGCCGTTACTTCACCTTAGCTTCGTCGCCGACCGAAGACGACATCCGGCTCGGCGTGAAATTCTACGAGCGGTCCAGTTCCTTCAAGCGGGCGCTTTTGAACCTAGACGATGGGCAAACCATCGTCGCCGGGCAGCTCGCCGGGGACTTCACTCTCCCGCGGGACAAGAGGAAAAAGCTCGCCTTCATCGCCGGCGGCATTGGCATCACGCCCTTCCGGAGCATGGTCAAATACCTTTTGGACAAAAAAGAGGTTCGGCCGGCCGTGCTCATTTATTCCAACCGGAACGCGGAGGATATCGTCTACAGCAACCTTTTCGCCCGGGCCGAAAGGGAATTGGACCTCAAGACCGTTTACACTCTGACCGAGACTGCGCCGGTCGATTGGCGCGGCGAGAAAGGGCGGGTGAGCGCTGCGCTGATCGCCCGGAACGTGCCGGATTGGCGCGAAAGGACTTTCTACGTCTCGGGCACGCACGCGATGGTCGCGGCGACGGAAAGCGTCCTCAAAGGGATGGGGGTGCCGCCGGGCCGGATCAAGACCGACTTCTTCCCAGGATTCGCCTGATGGCGTAAAATAAGAACGGAATGTCGCAACTGTTTTTGAGATACAAAACCTGTTTCCGCGACCGAAAGTTCGTCTGGTCGTTCATCCTGGGGGTCCTCGTCCTCGCCGCCGGGATCGCGGTCTCGATCTTCGCCATCGCCTACGCCACGAACCGGGCCAGCAACTCGGTGACCGACCTCATTTTGAGCAACATCCCGGTCTTCAACGTAGACGACGCCTTCGTTTACGGACCGGTGATCTTCTGGCTCGTCGTCATCGGCTACACATTTTGGGACCCGAAGAAATTGCCTTTCACCTTGAAGAGCATCGGCGTTTTCCTCATCATCCGTTCGGCCTTCGTCAGTTTGACCCACATCAGTCCCTTCCCGACCCACGTTGAGATCGACTCCTCCGGGCTTCTCGCCGTCTTCACGACGGGCAAGGACCAGTTCTTCTCCGGCCACACCGGACTGCCATTTCTCATTGCCATGATCTATTGGCGGGATAAATGGATGCGGGCCTTCGCCTTGGCCGCCTCGTTCTTCTTCGGCATCATCGTCCTTCTGGGCCATCTCCACTATTCCATCGACGTCTTCGCCGCCTTCTTCATCACGTACTCCATCTTCCACATCTGCCTCTCAATGTTCCACAATGACCGGCTGATCTTCCTCGGCAAAGACCCCGCCCTCACGCCGCAAACGCAAACCTGAGCTCAGCGATGGAAAGGTTCAAAAAAAACCAGGAGAAGTACATTGTGGCGGTGATGGCCGTCCTTACCCTCGTTCTCATCGTCCTTTTCATTGCCCTCATCCAGCAGTACCTGGACCTGCGTCAGCAAAGGATGATCGACGACCACGTTCTTTGGCTCTCTTTCATCAATCGCCACACGCCCTTGACCGCCGCGGACACCAACGTCATCCAGCCGTGGATGACCTTCGATTACGTTAACCGTGTCTTCAACCTGCCGCGGACCTACCTCCAAACCGCCCTCAGCGTGGGGAGCGCCAGTTACCCCCAACTCCCGCTCTACCGCTTCGCCGAATCGCAGAAGATTTCTCCCGCAACCTTCACCGACGAGGTGAGGAACGCCGTGCGGAGCTACGTCCCGGCGAAGTAAGATGGCCTCCTATACTTCCGTCCTCGGCGTTCTCCTTTCTTACGTCCTCCTTTACAAGTATTTTACGCTCTTCCTAGCGATCTTCCTGGCGGGCATCATCGTGCCCATCCCGGCGAGCGAGCTTTTGATGGCCGTCGGCGCCTTTTCCGGCCAGGGCTACCTGAATTTCTGGCTGGCGCTTCTAGCCGGCCTTTCTGGTAACGTTTTGGGCGATCTGGTGGATTATTCCCTGGCGAAAAGGTACGGCCCCAGATTGATTCGCCGCTTCCGCCTCAATCGGATAAAGTTCATCGACCAACTGGAAGCGGAGGTGCGGCGGGACGCGCCTTTCATGATCTTCGCGACCCGCATCGCGGGTGCCCTGGGGCCGGCGGTGAGCGTCCTTTCCGGCGTCTCCGGCGTCTCGCTTAAAAAATTCCTGCTCTACGACGTGACGGGCAACCTGGTGGACATCGGCGGGCTGCTCCTCATCGGCTACACCGTGGGGAGCTATTGGGAGAACCTTTCCGACATCGCCGGCATCGTCATCGCCATCCTCGTCGTCGCCATCGTGATGTTCATCCTCTGGCGGATATCACAGCGGATTTTCAAAAGGACCTTTCGCTATCATGACGAGCAAAACTGAAATTGCGGTCTTCGGCGGCGGTTGCTTCTGGTGCACCGAGGCTGTTTTCAAGGCGCTCAAGGGAGTTGTTTCCGTGATGCCCGGCTACGCCGGTGGCACGACCGCAAATCCTAACTATGAGGATGTTTGTTCTGGCAAGACCGGTCACGCCGAAGTGTCGCGCGTGGAGTACGACCCCATAGCGACATCCTACGAAGATCTGCTCACAATCTTCTTTGCCACTCACGATCCGACGACCTTGAACCGGCAGGGCGCCGACGTTGGGACACAATACCGTTCCATTATCCTCTACACGAACGAAGAACAGAAAAACGTAGCCGCGCGTTTCATTGAAAAGCTCAACGTATCCGGGCCCAAGGTCGTAACGGAGGTGAAGCCGCTTGACGTCTTCTATCCGGCAGAAGAGGGACACCAGGACTACTATGCCCGCAATCGGTCGGCCCCGTACTGCCAGATCGTTATCAACCCGAAGATGGAAAAATTGAGACAAAGATTCGATAAGTTGTTAAAATAAGTACTATGAAAGACGACAAAGAACTACCTAAGGAGCTTTACGAGGTCGCCCGCCAGAGGGGGACAGAAGCGCCTTTCACTGGCAAATATCTGAACACACACGATAAAGGAATGTACAAGTGCGCCGTCTGCGGAGCGGAGTTGTTCTCCTCCGACGCCAAATTCGATTCCGGAACCGGCTGGCCGAGCTTCACTGAACCTAAAAATCTCGAGAACGTCGAGTTACGACCCGATAATTCGCACGGCATGCACCGCACCGAAGTGGTCTGTAAGAACTGCGGAGCACATCTCGGGCACCTCTTCGACGACGGCCCGAAAGAAAAAGGCGGCAAGCGGTACTGCATCAACTCCGTCTGCCTAGAACTGGAGAAAAAAGATCAGTAACCGGCCGGGAAGTTATAAGAGGAGGGGATTTGCTTGGGCGCCTCGGCGGGCGAGCCGTAAACTATCGCTATTTCCTGGTGCGATTGGAGCTCGATGCTCCTGGGATCTCCGTAATATTGCGCGCCGTTAACGTAAACGGCGAGCGTGTCCGTGGCGTCGGCGCAGTAGCCGCCAACGCAGCTCGCCGTGAGACGCACACCCCAGATATCAAAGAACTGGCCGAGGTAGAAGGGCTGGACGACGGGGGACTCCACGTGGACGATGGCCGTGCCGTCGTGAACGTGGATGGGCGAGATGAAACCGGCCGCGTCGTCAATGCCGATGTCCGCCGGAACCGCAACCGCTTGGCCGTGGATGAATATGTCCAAATGCTGGTGGATATGGAGGGCCGTGCCTTCCTGAGCGAGGGTCGGCAAGCCAATCGCCTGGAGCCGGGCCGCGAGCCCACCGATGTTCGCCGGCCAAGGGGCGTTACCGGTCAAAAGCCCCGGCAAGCTGCTCGGATCGGCGATGGGCTTGGGAGCCAGCGCCTGACCGCTCCGGCCGAAATAAAAAAGCGCGATCAGTATGATAACTAAAACGCTGATAATATAAGGGGTTTTGCTCTTCCGCATGAAAATCGAGGTTGGATTTAGTATAATATCCTAAGTCGAAAAAACCAAATATCTTATGTCCAAATCATCAAAGTTCATAGTTTGGATCGTGATCGCCGCCATCGTCGTCGTAGGCATCATTTTGATCATCAACTCCAACCAGTCGAACCAGCCAGCTGGTACGAGCGCCGGAATCTCTGGGAACGTGAGCGGTCAAACTTCGCCGACCGACACATCGGATGCTGCGCTGAACCAGGACCTCTCGTCGCTCGACAATCAGTTGAACGGCTTGAGCTCCGATTCGGCGAGCATCAACCAAAGCTTGAACGACCAGCCGGTCACGCAAGGTCAATGATCAAAAATAAAACAAGGAACATGAAACAAGACGCAAGAAATACAGTAGCGGTGATCGCGATCGTAGCGACGATGATCGCCGTGCCAGTTTTCGCCCAGTCAAGTTCGACGGCGGCCACCTCGACCCGGCCCGGTCTCACAGCCCGGCTCCAGAACATCGTGAACCGCGCCGACCAGGAGATCGAAAGACGGGTCAACACGCTAAACGGCCTATCTTCCCGCATCAACTCAATGGTCAAGCTCTCGGACGCGGAAAAGAGCGGACTTTCTTCATCCATCCAGTCGCAGATAGACGAGATGAACTCTTTGAAGTCCAAGGTGGGTGAGGACGGCGACCTCACCTCGCTCAAGTCCGACGTCCAATCCATCACTAATTCCTACCGTATCTATATGCTCGTCGTGCCCCAGGGGACGATCACCGCGGCCGCCGACCGAGCGATGGAGGTGGCGAGCTCTGTCCAGGCGATTGGCGTGAAACTCCAGGCACGCCTCACGGCGGCCCAGTCGGCCGGCCATGACGTGACCGCGCTCCAGACGGACCTTTCCGACATGAACGCCAAGGCGAGCGATGCCATCACCCAGGCCCAAGCGGCCATCGCGGAGGTGACGGCGCTCACGCCGGATAACGGTTCATCGACCCTGGCGCAGGCGAATACCGCCGCGCTCAAGGACGCCAGGACGAAGATCCAGACGGCGATGAAGGACCTCCAGGCCGCCCGCAAGGACGCTGGGACCATCGTCCAAGGTCTCCGGGCCTTCGCCAAACCGAACGCCTCTTCCACCACCTCCGGGAACCAATAAGGAAATGAAAATAGAAACGCTCCGAATCAAATCGGAGCGTTTTTGTTATGCCTCGTCCAGGATTATTTTCTTCTTGAAGCCGCCTCTTTCCGCCACTTTCTTCTGGCGAATGGCCTCCGCCTCCTTCATGCTGAAACCTTCAAGTTCCGCGACGGCGTTCATCACCTCAAGAATGTCGGCGAACTCGTGGATGCTTTCGTCCTTCTTGAACTCCGCGACCTCTTCCGAAAGTTTTCCCAAAAGCTTTTCCTTGTACTCCGCGTCAGTTGCGATGTGCGTCTTAGATGTATCGCCCTTGGACCGGATGATGTCGGGAATATTGTCCCTGACAAGTTTATTGTATTTCATAATTGCCTCGTTTTAGGTTTCTTAAAGAATTATAGGCGTGATCCTCAAATTACTGCAACTTCTTGAAAAACCCGGCGATTTACCTTAAGATAGGAATGTTTTGCGGGATCGTCTAATGGTAGGACACATGCCTCTGGAGCATGGTATCTTGGTTCGAATCCAGGTCCCGCAGCTAATACTAATTTAAATGACCCGTATCAAATTTATAATTGATAAGAAAATAGATATCGATAATCATCTGATTGCTCTGGACGCGTATAGGCGACATTTGAAATCCGGTTTTAAACAAAGAGACAAGATAAACGATGCTCTTCTCAGGTTGTCAATCCAAAAAAGAAAAAAGGAGATAGAGAAGAGTATTTCTGGATTATACAAAAAAAGAAAATACCTTGACGTTCTCGCTAGGGATATAAATAAAGTTTGGATTGAAATCGAGCCTGAATTTATACGGAGATTAGAAAAAATTCACAAACACCCATTTCCTTTCAGGTCTGTGAGGGGCGTACTCTCTTCGGCGCAAGGATTTGGTTACAAGGTCGATAAGGGTTGGTTCGCAACAAGCATGTTTAAGAATAAATTTGGGGCCACGGATACCGCCATGCACGAACTCATGCATTTCATGTTCCATAAATATTATCAAAATTCTCCTGCCGAAAAAGGACTCCCTCAAAACAAGTTTTGGGACGTTAAAGAATCCTTTACTGTCTTACTAAATCTGGAATTTGAAGATCTACGGTTTAATATGGATTATGGCTATCCGCAACATAAAAAACTACGGGAAGCGATAACAAAATCTTGGAAAAAGCATCATGATTTTGACAAAGCACTAGATGCGGCGGTTAGGGCCGCAAAGAGGTCATAACAATAAAATCGTTCGAAAATCGTCCAAGACAGCCAGCAGTAGTCAGCGCAGTTCAGAGGGAGACCGGAGAGCGTTATTTTGCTACAATTTTTAAAATGCTTCTCTCAAAAGGTTCCAGGTTAGGAATGTGGCTAATTGCAGCGATCCTTGTTTGGGTCGTTGCCCAATTTATAGGCGGGGATCTATTCGGTTTGATGCAAAACGACCGATGTTTCGCCGTTTTCGGCTGCAACGCTGGTTTTTTCGGCTACGACGCCTTCGTCCACCTCCTATCTGGGGCAATGCTCGCACTTTTCATTGTGTGGCTTGGAGAGGCGTACCCGCAGCTCAAGGTTGTATCGGAAAATTTTCTTAAGAGCGCGGTCATCGTTATCGCGATTTGCGCGCTCATAGAGACGTGTTGGGAGATGTGGGAATTCGGGGTTGATCACTTCAGAATGGATGTCCTGCACGAGAACCTGACGAACCCGAACGTCTTGTGGCAACCGAGCAACAGCGACACGATGGGCGACGAGACGTTCAATCTTGCGGGGAGCATCATCGCCGTTTTGATGCTCGCGGCCATCAAAGGTGAAACGCCGACGGACGAAACCGGCCGATCTTAAGCGTTCTTCGATAAGCACCAATTTAGCCGCCAAAACGTATCAAAAAGCAAAGAGAAGGGGAACGATGTTGTATAATACACATATGAAAAGCCTTTTATTGAAGGCGGTTAAAGCCGCGCCGTTTCTTGTCGTAATCTCGGCTCTTATCATCGCTCAAAGCGCCTACGCGATGACGCCTACCCTCACCGCCTACGCGACGGGTAGCGGGGACAACGTCCAATTGAACGTGAACGGCGATCCGAATGCAAGCGTAGTGTTGATCTACAACACCAGCGCATCAAGCTATCCGCAAAACAGCGTCATCGGCAACACTAACGCCAACGGTTCCTTCTCGATCGTTCTCAGCACCGCGACCTATGGCATCTCCCCGAACAGTTTGTTTGCCGTGAGCGTAAACAGCCAGCAGTCCAACTCCCTCGTTTGGCCGTACAGTGCGACGAGCACAACCTCGACCGCCTTTTCCTTGGGCCAGACAACGCTTTCCCTCCAGGCCGGCCAGACCTCGGCTGTCACGGCAAATAACCTTAACGGCGGCACTATCTATCTCGCGAGCAACTCCACGCCCTCGGTGGCAAACGTCTCGATCAGCGGCAGCCAGATAACGGTCACGGCCATCGCCGCCGGTTCCACGACCGCCAACTTCTGCCTCTCGACGAACACCTCGGCCTGCGCCGCCCTTTCGATCACGGTCCCGAGCGCGAACGTGTCGCCCATCACCCTCAGCCAAAGCAGTCCGTCCATCCCGTACGGCCAGAGCGTCTCAGTCACGATCGGGGGCGGGACCGGCAACTACTCCATCGTAAGCAACTCCAACCCCGGCGTCATCCAAACGACCTTGAGCGGCGCCTCAGTCAGCTTGTACGCGAACGGCACGAGCGGCGCGGCGGCGATCACCATCTGCTCCACCGATATGAGCTCCTGCGCCGTTATTAACGCCACAGCCACCGGTTCCCAGACCGGTTCCACCGTTTCCTTTAGCCAGGTCAACCCGACGCTTTCGCCCGGCCAGATCACGGCCGTGACCGTGAGCGGGGGAACCGGCACCTATTACGTTTCGTCCAATTCCAATACGAACGTGGTCCAGACCAATCTTGTGAACGGCGTCCTCACCCTGACCGGCATCTCGAACGGTTCCGCCGTCCTCACCGTTTGCGCCTCCTCCGGTGCCTGCGGCGTGACGACGGTGACGGTCTCGAACCCCGGCACGACCTCGTTCGCGCTCAGCCAGTCCACTTTGAACATGGCGCTGAACCAGACAGCGAGCGTGACCGCATCCGGCGCCGGCGGATATTACGTCTCGACGAACAGCAATCCCTCCATCGTCACTCCAACGATAAACGGCAGCACCATCACACTCATTTCGGGCGCCAATTCCGGCACCTCCAATTTGAGCATTTGCCAGACCGGCGGCCAGTGTGCCGCGCTCGCCGTGACCGTGGGGACGGGCACGACGAACGCCTCGAATATCGTTCTTAGCCAGGTACTTTCCGTCGGCCAGGGCGTGAACCTCTTCATCTCCGGCGGGGCGGCCCCTTACTACCTCTCCTCGAACAGCACGTCGGCCTTCACCGCTACCATCGTCGGCGGCAACGCCTTGATGCTCTACGGCGCGAGCGCCGGGAGCGGCTCGGTCCAGGTCTGCGGCTCCATTGGCGGCTGCGCGACGGTGAACGTCGTGGTCGTAAGCGCCCCGGCCTCGTCCGGGAGCACGACCTCGGGTACGCCTGCGGCGACCGGCGGCACCTACCAATTCACATATAACTTCACGATCGGGGCCAAGGGCGCCGACGTGACCGCCCTCCAGAACCGCCTGACCGCGCTCGGCTTCTACTCCGGCCCGGTGACCGGATATTACGGCTCGCTCACCGAAGCCGCCGTCGAGAAATACCAGACGGCTCACGGCCTCAATTCTCTCGGCAACGTCGGTCCGGGAACACGGTCTTTCCTTAACGCGGGACAATAGGAACTCCGCCCGCGCACCAGGAAACCGTGGTGCCCCGTATACCCTAACGGGGTTAGGTGGTCGAGCTAGCCTTTTTAATTCGTCCTTAAAAACGCAAAAGAATATGATTAACAAAAATCTGTTACTGGCAATAACGGCAACGAGCTTAATCGGCGGAATTGCCTTCGCTGCGCCGGCTTTCGCCCAAATGAGCGGTGGGGTCCCTCATCGAGGATGGAACGGTCAGCCAGGAAGACCGGCACATATGATGGCTCCGGGGGTTTTCGGAACCGTATCATCCATTAACGGCATGATACTCACGGTTTCATCGAAAACGCCAAGAAATGCGAGCACGACGACCGTTTATACGGTCGATGCCTCGAATGCGACCGTCTATAAGAACGGAGCCACTTCCACCGTTGCGGCGATAGCCGTCGGCGACAACGTGATGATCCAGGGCACCGTGAGCGGCACTAACGTCACCGCGAAGACGATCCGAGACGGTATTGGCAAACCGGGGATAATTGGCACGTTCGACCGGAAAGCGCCGGCGACGAGCACGATCGTCCAAGGAAACGGTGAGCCGGTCGTTGGCGGGAGCGTGACGGCGATAAGCGGCACGACGACGCTCACGGTGACGAACAAGAGTAACGTCACTTACACGGTTGACGTTTCAAACGCCAAGGTGGAAAAGGCGGGTACGAGCACCACGGTCTCGGCCATTGCCGTCGGCGACAACGTCATCGTTCAAGGGACGGTAAACGGCACATCCGTTACGGCCTCGTCGGTGATCGATAGTGGAAATCCAACCACCATTCCGGCAGCGAATCCGCCTAAGGCCAGCCACGGCTTTTTCACCGCTATCGGAAACTTCTTCCAAAAACTGTTCGGGTTTTAGAGAGATCAGTCCAGCTATCAAAGGATTCAAGTTAAAACTGCTCCGGCCAAAGCCGGAACGGTTTTTATTTCACCTGCTTGCCATTTGGGACAGGCGGTTTGATAATGCGAGCGTATGGAACCGTTAGCCGCCAAAATCAGGCCTAAAAAACTGGAAGAATTCATCGGCCAAGAGCACCTCGTGGGCAAAGGCAAACCCATCCGCGAGGCGATGGAAAAGAAACACCTGTTCTCCTTCATCCTCTGGGGACCGCCCGGAGTGGGGAAGACGACGCTCGCCAAGATCTACGCCCACGCCCTCCAAGCCGACATTGTTGAGCTTTCGGCCGTCTCGGCCGGCAAGGATGACATCAAAGAGGTGGTGAAGGGCCAGGTGGGACTGCGGCCGACTATCCTTTTCCTCGACGAGATCCATCGCTTCAATAAGGCCCAGCAGGATTTTCTTTTGCCCTTCGTCGAGACCGGCCGCATCACCTTGATCGGCGCGACGACCGAGAACCCCTCCTTCGAGGTCATCAGCCCGCTCCTCTCGCGCTGTCGCATCTTCGTTCTGAACGAGCTCACGCCGGAAGAGCTTTCGAAAATCATCGACCGCACGGGCATCTCGATGGATAAGGCGGCCCGCGATTGGGTCGTGAACTTCGCGAACGGCGACGCCCGGCAACTGCTCGGACTTCTAGAGGCCGCCCAAGCGCTCTACAAAGAGGTGAACATCCAAACCTTGACCGACGCCCTCCAGTCCAAATACATCCGGTACGACAAGAAGGGCGAAGAGCACTACAACACCATCAGCGCTTTCATAAAAAGCATGCGGGCCTCCCAGCCGGACGCCGCACTCTATTATCTCGCCCGAATGGTCGAGGCAGGAGAGGACCCGAAGTTCATCGCGCGGCGGATGGTCATCTTTGCCTCGGAGGACATCGGCTTAGCCGACCCGATGGCCTTGGAAGTAGCCAATAACGTCTTCCGGGCTGTTGAGGTCATAGGGCTTCCGGAATGCGCCATCAACCTCGCCCACGGCGTCTGCTACCTTTCGGGCGCGCCAAAAACCAAGCGCTCGTACGAGGCCTACTTCCGCGCTCTGGAGGACGTGAAGCAATACGGTAATCTGCCAATCCCGCTCCAGATCCGCAACCCGGTCACGAAACTGATGAAGGACCTAGACTACGGGAAAGGATACGAACGCTATCCCAAGAACGACCTCCTGCCGGAAAAGCTCAAAGGGAAGAAGTACTTATCTTCTTAGTCCAGGCAACGAGAGCCGTAAGATAATCGGCCACGCGTTTTTTTGTGTCCTCGTCGGTCAAATTGCCGTTCGAGTCGAACTTGTCCTGGACCGTCGGTACCATCACCTCCGGCTTGTTCAAGGGGTACATATCCAAAAAGACGAATGACTGGCGCAGGTGGTATTGGGCCTTCGCGCCGCCTTGGAGCCCGCCGGAGGCGCTCATTATCCCGACCGGCTTGCCGGTCCAAGCGCTATCGCCGTAAGGCCGTGAGGCGCAGTCAATGGCGTTCTTAAGGACGCCTGGGACGGAGTAGTTGTACTCCGGCGTCACGAAGAGGATTGCGTCGCTCGCCTTGACCTTCCGCTTGAACTCTTTGACCGCCTCCGGCGGGTCCATCTCGAAATCCTGGTTGAAGAGCGGCAGTTCGCCGATCTCGGCGATCTCGACCTCCACGCCCGCCGGCGCCAAGGCCGCGGCGGCGCGCAGGAGCATCTTGTTGAACGATCCTTTCCGCAAACTTCCCGCGATCCCCAAGATCTTTATTTTTTTGTCCATTTTTCGTTGAGCGCCACGACGCAGAACAGGATGACGAAGGTGCCGACGAGACCAAAGACCAAGGCGGCGAAGGAGATGAAGGAGGTGTGGTCCTCCCTAACCTCCACTTCGCGCAGTGACCGGCCGGCCAGGACGAAACCGGGGTTCGCGCCGCCGAAGCGGAGGGCGACGACCGCGCTCCGGACGCCGATCTCCGGCTGCCAGGTTTCCCGCCATTCGGACTCTCGCGCCGCGGCCAAAATCCCGCCGGGCAGAACGGGCGTCACGCCGTGCAGGTTCACGGACGAGGCCAGGACCTTCCCGCTGTCGTCGAAGACCATCATATAGGGGAGCAGGCTTACGCTCATATCCACCTGGTTTGCGGGGATGACGTCGGCCGGCTTGGCCCCTTTGGCGAGGGAGAGCGCAGCGTCCTCGGCCATTTGGATCTGCGGGTCGTTGGCCGACTGGCGGAGGGATTGCTGGACCAGACCGTAGCCCAAAAGGCAGATCAACGACACAACGAACGCGAACGGAATCCACGCGAGGATCGTCTTCAAAAATATTTCCTTCACCCGCCAATTATCGCCGAAAACGGGCTCGGCATCAACCGCTGGGCCTTTCCGGTTTTGTCGTTTAAAATCAATCAATGGACCCGGTTCAAACAATGATCTGCCCGGCCTGCCACGCGAGCGTCCCAGCCGGCGATCTTTTCTGCCCAAACTGCGGCAAGCCGCTCAAAGCCGCGCCGCTTGGAACCACGATCTGGAAGCAGATCGGCATATATTCCGTCTCGCTTTTCCTGCCGCCCTTCGGCCTCTGGTACGTTTGGAAATACCTGCGCTCCGGGGATAAGAAGGCCCGCGAGATCGGCATCGTCGCCCTCGTGCTCACGATCCTCTCGATCGCCGTCACGATCTGGACTTCGGTCGCGCTCGTGAATTCATTCAACCAAACGTTGAATCAGACGCTCGGCTCGTACGGCGGTTTGTTCTAAACCTGGACGGGTCGGCCGCCTTCTTTTTGGATCTTTTTGAGCTTTAGCTTTCCTTCGACGATCTCCGCTTCCAAGAGCTTAACGCGCTGCGGCTTGCCCTGAGCTTGTCGAATGGTCCAAGTTCCCGGTTCCGGGTTCAAGGCGCGGACCTTCCGGTCGATTGCGGTGGCGATATCGCCGCCCTCTTTTTCAGCCTTCAATAGTTCTGCCTCGGGGACGAAAGCATCTTCAGTTGAGAATTTTTTCGTGTAGGTCGCAAGCGATTCGTTTTGCGGAGCGGGTTTTATCTCGCCCTTCAGAAATTTAGGAATGATCTCAATTAGCAAATCAGCCGACAGTTCGGCCAGCTTGTCGTGCAAAGTTTCGTAGGTCTCGTTCCTTGTCGCTTGTAGCCTGTCGCTAGCCAGTATCGGCCCATGGTCCACCTTCTCGTCCATCAATATGAGCGTCGTACCGGTCTCCGCCTCGCCTTCGAGTATCGCCGATTGGATGGGCGTCGCTCCCCGGTAGCGGGGGAGGAGAGAAGGATGAACGACGACGATGCCTTGGGGAAAGGCCGCGATGATCTCCTTCGGGATTATCTTGCCGTACGAAGCGAGAACGGCGAATTGGCCATTGGCCGTTGGCAATCGGTAATCGGCCAACGATTCCGGCTGGACGATCGGAATGCCGTACCGTTCGGCTAAAACCTTCACCGGCGGGGGAGTGACGACGCCTTTCCGGCCGACGGGCCGGTCGGGATTCGTGATGACGAGGGAGGGAGAGAGGCCGGCATTGATCAGCCGCTCCAGTATGATGGCGGAGAACTTGGGAGTGCCGAAGAAGACGTAATTCATTTGGCCCTTGGGGTCTCCGGATGATAAACGGTCTCCGCTTTGTCGATAAAGAGCTTACCGTCCAAATGGTCCGTCTCGTGCTGAAAGACGCGGGCGAGGAGTCCCCAAGCGTTTATCTTGAGCTTCTTGCCGTTCGGCCCTTGGCCCGAAAGCGTGAGGCGGTAGTGGCGCGGCGTCGGACCGTAGGTTTCGGGGACGCTGAGGCACCCTTCCTCGAGCGTCTCCATCTCTCTGGAGAGCTTGGAAACCTCCGGATTGAAGACGGCGTAGAACTTGGGGTGCCCATCGCCTCCGGGCACTTGGGCGACGAAGACGCGATAGGGCAGGCCAATCTGGTTCGCCGAAAGCCCGACTCCGTCCGCCGCCTTCATCACGGTACGCATCTTCCGCACGAGCTCCAGGACCTCCTTCTTGGAATGCTCTTTGAAATCGAAGGGAGCCGTCCGCTTGCGGAGGAAGGTCTCGTTCTTCTGACTGCCGATGGTCAATATTTTCTCGTTCATTTTTTCCCACCTTTCGCCCCGTCGAACAACATCCGCATGAAATATGCTCCTTTGTTCTTGACCCCTTTCTTTTCGGCGACGCTCTTCGCAAGCGAGAGCAGCTCCTGCTCGTCGTGCTCCTTGGCGAGCTTGATGTAGAGCGCCTTGTGTCTCGGATCGGCGAGGATCTCGGCGAGCATTAGCCCCGTCATTTGGTACTTCCGGTAGACGTGGCTCTCTTTAGAGCGCTTCTTGATCTCCTCGATGTAGTCCTTTTGGAGGGCCATCGCTATCAATTTTATGCTAGAATTCAATTGAATAACAAGCTCGATGCGCAAACGCCTTTTCATCGCCCTCAACCTCGCTGAAGACGTCAAAGACGAGATCGAAGCGGTCCTGAAGGGGATACCCTTGCCGCGGCAATTCGGCCTCCGGCCGGTGGCGCGGGAAAATTGGCACATCACGGTCCTTTTTCTCGGCGATCAGGAGGAAGACGACATTCCCAAAATAGAGGCGGCGATGGCCGAGGCGGTTGCGAAGCGGAACGCCGCCGCCCCGGGCGGCAAGCTCCAACAAATCACCTATGGGCCCGCGGGACCGCGACCGCGAATGGTACAGATCAACGTCACCCGCGATGCCTCGGACGGCATCGGCTATCTGCAAAAGCTCCTGATGGAGGGATTGGCCGACGCGCATGTCGCTTGGGAGCAGAAGGACCGTGGACGCTTTGACGGTCACATCACGCTCGCGCGCTTCAACCAGACGCCACTCCGATCGCTGCCGCACCTCCAAAAGCCGCTGAACTTCGCCTTCCGGGCACCGACCCTGGACCTGATGTCATCGGTCCTCGGCCGCGGCGGACCGAAATACACCGCCCTGTCCAAAATTGCCTTTTAACCCGGGTTCCAGGTAAAATCATATAAATGCCTCCGTTCAACAAGAAGATACAGAAAATAATCACCGTCGTCGTCATCGTCCTCGTGCTCGGAGGCGCCGTTTTCTACGGCGGCTTCGCCTTCGGCGTCCAGAAAACGACCGAACGCGACGCGTTGACCATTGCCTCGTCCGGCGGCGGTTCGCCCCTCAAAGACGCCGACGCCTCCGTCCTTTGGAACACCATCGACCTTTTGAAGCAGAATTACTACGCCATCAGTGGCGTCTCCGACCAGGACCTCATTTACGGCGCGGCGGCCGGAGCGACGGCGGCCGTGGGCGATCCCTACACCGTCTTCTTCAAGCCGACCGACGCCCAAAAGTTCAGTCAGGACCTGAACGGCAACTTCGGCGGCATCGGGGCCGAGATCGGGATGCAGCAGGACCAGATCGTCATCATCGCGCCCCTCAAGGACAATCCGGCCGAGAAGGCGGGCCTCAAGGCCGGCGACCAGATCCTGAAGATCGACGCGACCTCCACAGCCAATATCACGACCGACGAGGCGGTCCAGCTCATCCGCGGGCCGATCGGCTCGACGGTGGACCTCCTCATAATGCGACAGGGCTGGAAGGCGCCCAAGGATTTCATTATCACGCGGGACAACGTCGTCGTGCCGACGCTCGACTGGAAGATGCTGCCGGGCAACATCGCCGATTTCCAGCTCTACAATTTCAACGCGAACGCAGCGCTGCTTTTCTACAACGATACCCTTTCGGCCCTCCTCCAAGGGGCGAAGGGCATGGTTTTGGACCTCCGGGACAACCCTGGGGGGTACCTTGACGTCGCGACCCAAATCGCCGGCTGGTTCGTGGACCGCGGGCAACCCGTCGTGCAGGAAAGAATGCGCGACAACCCAAAACCCGACGTTACTCTCGCAAACGGCAATCAAGCTCTCGCCACGATGCCGATGGTCGTTATCGTGAATGGCGGCTCGGCGTCGGCGGCGGAGATTTTGGCCGGCGCTTTGCGGGACGACCGGGGCATCAAACTCGTGGGCGAACAGACCTTCGGGAAGGGGAGTGTCCAGGAACTGGAGGACCTGCCGGACGGCTCCGAGCTCAAGGTCTCGATCGCCGAATGGCTCACCCCCAAGGGTTACACCATCAACAAAGTGGGTTTGAAACCGGACTACGTCGTTCCGATCACGGACGCGGATGCCGCCGCCAGCAAGGACCCGCAACTAGACAAGGCGCTTCAGGTGCTCAAAGCGGAGATGAGCGGCGATGGCGTCGCCGCGCCGATCCAGGTCCAGGTGCAGGCCAACTGATGAAGGTCATATTGCTCCAAGACGTCAAAGGCGTCGGGAAGAGGTACGACGTTAAAGAGGTCTCGGACGGCTACGCCCGGAACTTCCTTTTGCCGAAGAGGGTCGCCGAGGTCGCGACGAAGGAAAATCTCGATCGTTTGGAAAGACAAAAGGCCGCCTGGGCGGCCGAAAGAGAAGTGCGGGTCGCTAAGTTCAAGGAAGAGGCGAAGAAGCTCGAGGCGCTCGTTTTGAACTTCACGCTCAAAGCGGGGGAGAAGGGCGAGGCCTTCGGTTCCGTTACGGAAAGCGACATCAAGAGGGAGCTCGCTCAGAGCGGCTTTCCGGACGTGAAATTAGAACTTCCAAAGCACATTAAAACTTTCGGCGAGCATCTGGTGCCCGCCGATCTCGGAGAAGGAGTGAAAGCGAATCTGAAAGTTATCGTATCCAGCGCTTAAACGACGTTCACGACTTTCACCACTTTGCGCTTGCCGTCAAAATGGGTCTTGCGCTTGTCCGTGAACTTCACGACGCCGGTCTTCACGGCGTAGATCGTGTCGTCGCTCCCGATCCGGACGTTCAAGCCCGGGTGATACTTCGTGCCGCGCTGGCGGATGATGATGGCGCCCGGCTGCGCTTTTTCGCCCGCGAAAAGTTTGACGCCTAAGCGCTTGGATTCCGATTCCCGTCCTAATTTTGTTGAGCCCTTGGCCTTTGTATGTGCCATACCCTAGAAATTTGTTGTATAATCCTAATCAAAAGGGAGAGGGATGTCAAATTTCATTAGCCGGTTCAAGAATTGGCGCCGGGAAAAGTGGCCGCAGGTCGTCTTAGCGGCCGGCTTGCTCGTCGTCGCCGCGCTTGGCTTCGGCATCGGCTATACATCGCGGCGGACCGGGCGAACCGCGCGCCTATCATAATCGAGCAGGGGAATTGTGGGCAAAATTGATTGACATTCGGACGACGACCGTTTTATAATCTCATAAAGTGAAACAAGGGCCTGGTAGACCCTTCGTATTTTTCACTGGTACCGGTACTCTTACAACTTAACAAAAGGAGGTAAGTCATGGTTGAGGCCCCCGTCTCAATAGTTTCTTCTCAATCGAAGGCCGTCGACACGACGAAGAAAGACGTGCGCGCCATCGTTGTCGTCTGTAAATGCTGCAGCCCGTCATCTCAAGGGATCAGAGAAAGGATGGCTTTCTTGAGCCGTCTCAATCTCGATAGCGACCACACTCTGATCTTTCCGGTTAAGGGCGGGCCTGTCGCAGTAATGGCTGATGATGTCGCTAACAGCTTAAAGCTGCTAGCCGGCGAATACCCATCAGTATCCAAGGTGGTAATGCTTGCGAACACGAAATGCGCGTGTGAAGCGGGGATGCAATCCGCACCGTCGCACGGACCGAAGAGCATTAATCAGCAAACCTCGGATCTACTGGCATCGCACGTTAAGTTAACCAACGTTCTCCAGGAGGTTAACAATCGACGCGACAGCGGTCATCGGATCGGGATAGAAATGCACCATGACACGGGCGGACCGGTTCCTCATAAGATCCATTTCGCCTAAAACTACCAATTAATTTTTCAAAAGGCCGCCCTCTTAGGATAAAGGGCGGCTAAAATTTTATTTGCTAGCGAAGATCCCCAAACTAGACTGCTGCCGGGCTTGGATTCGAACTAATTGTATCCTACCTTCTTTAACCAATAATCATTCTCCCACTCCCATAACTTTTTCGCGCCCAGGAAGGCCTGGAAGTCCTCGTGCCAGTAGGGGAACTCCTGAAGTTCCACCCGCCCTTCCATCGGCCCCCATTCGTGCACGCAGGTCTTAGATTTGAGGTTCTTCGCCAGGCGGATCTTCTCGGTACCGCCCTTCGTCCGCCGCGTTGATTTGCATTTCTTACAGACCTGGTCCTGGTCGATGCGGAGTATCCAGCGCGTCTCCAAACCCTCAACGCGGTCTTTCATCGCCGCGAGATAGGCGGAGGTCTGGAGGGCATAGTCCCGATAGATGGCCTGGGAGGTCTTGATGTCCAAGATGCCGACCCGGCCGTCGATCATCCCAATCGCATCCAATGTGCCGGCATATCTTTCTTCGTAGTTCACCAAACGTTTTTCCACGTAATCTTTGTCCACGTGAATGCCACGCTTTTCCGAAAATTCCATGAAGGCGTGGACGGCCGGGGCGATCTGAGAGGGGATTTGGACCGGCTCGCCGACCATGATCTTTTCCACCGTTTCGTGGAGGAGCGTCCCTTCGGCCGCGGACTGCTGTTTGATCTTCTCGCCGGCCTCGAAGTTGTCCAAATTGCCGTAGAAGCGGTAGAGGGCGGGTTTGGCCTTGATCTCGACGATCTTCGTGACCCGGGGGTACCAAAAGCCGTCGATCTCGTATCCGCAGAGCGCCTTGAACTGGTCCGGGTCGGAGTAGTACATTAGGTAAATTCTAACACCGGAAACGGCCGAAATAAACCCCGAAAACCGGCCCTAAAATCGCTTATACGGGGCTTTAATAGCGTCCGAGAGACATTGCAGGGGAGAAGGGCAAAAGGGCCTATTTCCTCAATTCAATACTGTCGCACATTATACCTTTTGTGACGGATATATCCATCGTAAAAGGTAGCGGCCATTATTATAGATGCGCCACTAGGACCTGCAGGAGCTTGATGATGATCTCCCAGATGTAGATCATGAAATTCACCACGGTCTTCACGACGTCGGCCAAACTCGTGCCGACGTTCTGTGAGAACCAATTATTGATATTGTTCCAAAGGTTAACGAGGCCCGAGACGTCGTAGTTGGACCCGCCGGGTGCCGCATTTTGGGTCGTGACGGTCTGGGTCTGGCCGGTCGCACTCCCGGCGAGGTTCTGAAGGGCCTGGCCGCCCTGGACCACCTTGGTCGTTATCTGGTTTATCAGGTTCACGACGTCCGTGATGGGCAAGGTCTGACCGTTGATCCCGCTCAAGGGCTGGGCCGGTTGGGAGGGAAAGTTCGCTGTCTGGGCCTCCCCTACCAAAGGCGAAATTATGAGGGCCGCAACGATCATCGCTCCCCAAAATCCTTTCTTCGTCATCTTAGACATTATACCACGCCGCTCGTCAATATGCTCCGCGCTGGATGGTCGCGACGTCGCGCATCAGATAGCTCATCGGATCGATCGTAACCCCGACGGGCACGAGGCCGGCCGCCGGCGCGATGGCCTTGAGCTCGATGCTCGGCGTCCAGTAGAGGCCGAAGTGGACGTGCCCTCCCTCGGCATAACCGGTCTCCCCCGAATAGCCGATGAGTTGGCCCTTTTTGACCGTATCCCCCGCTTTGACGACCTGGCGTGAAAGGTGCGCGTAGAGTGTCGTCAGATTGTCCGCGTGGTCGATCATGATGTACTTGCCGTACTGGTACTTTTTCCAGCGCGAAGTGCCGCGGTCGTTGTTGTCCACCCGGAAGACCGTGCCGTCGGCGGCGGCATAGACGGGCGTCCCGATCGGGACGCCGATATCCACCCCGTTGTGGAAATGATTGCTGTAGGCCGTCTTGGCGTATTGGGTGTAGCCGTAAAGCTGGGTTATGATCGGCTCATCGACCGGGAAGGCCAAAAGCCCGGGTAGTTTGGACGGCAGGAGGTTCGGATTGAAGGAGGCGCGCAATTGGTCTTCGATGCTGCCGATCTCCTGGTCGATGGCGGCTTCTTGGGCGTTGAGCTGGACGATCTGCTGCTGATAGATCTGCTCCTCGCCCTGCGTCTGGTTCAAAAGGGTCTGTTTGGCCGATTGCTGGTCGCTCAAGATGGACTGCTGATTGGTCAAATTCACCTGCTGTTCCTGTTTCTGTGCCTTGAGCGAGCTCGCGTCCTGGATGCTCTGCGAGAGCGACGTTTGGAGGTCCTGCAGGTCGGAGATGTTCTGATTGAAGGCCTGGTTCAAAAGCTCCGAGTTCTGGGCCTCGGCGACGGCATCCGAGAGCTTGCCGCTCTTCAAGATGACGGAGATCGCGTTCGGGCTCTCCTGCTGCTGGATCTCGACCATCAGCTGCGCGAGGGCGGCGTAGTGGTCTTTGACCTCCTGATTGATCGTCGTGATATTCTGCGAATCTGACTGCATTTGGAGCGTGAGCTTCTGGACCGTGATCTGATTGGACTGAATTTGGAGGTTCAGTTGATCGATGTTGTTCGTGAGCGTCTGAACATCATTGCTAAGCGAGGTTTTGGACTGGCTGATCTGGTTCAGCTGGGTTTGGAGGGCGTCGCGCTGGGCCTGGATCTGCTGGAGTTCCGTGTTCTTGGCGTTGATCTGGTTCTGGAGGGCGTCCGCGGTCGTCGAGGTGGCCGTTTGGGCCGAGACCGAGCCCGCGGGACCGGCGATCAGAAAAACCGCCGCCCCAGCGACCAAAATAACCGCGAACGCTTTGAAGACCTTCTGGGACATTTTTATTTGACCTTCCTTCCCAGTTTCTCGATGGCGACGTTTATCCGCCGGGTAGATTCCTCCGGCCCGAGGACCGCGATGATCTCGGCCGGCCCCGGCGAGGCGTCCAGCCCCGAAAGGGCGACCCGCAAAGGCCATAGGACCTCTCCCCGGCCGCGCTTCTCGGCAACCGTCATCAGATAATTCTCGATGACGTCCTTGCCGTCCCCCGGCGGGACCTTGGCCAGCACGTCCAAAACGAAACGCAAGTTGTCCAAGATGGCGGCGGCCGGCGTATCGCGCCAGATGAGCTTCTGCGCCTCGTATTCAGGGAGTTCGAAGAAGAATCCAGCGAGGTTCTTGAAGTCCGTGAGAAGTCTCGCCCGCTCCTTCTCCACCCCTAAGACCTTGGCGAGGAAGACCTTGTCTTGCCGCCACTTCTCCGGCAAAAAGGGCGCGGCTGCCTCGGCCAGCGTTTCGGGCGAGAGCTTCTTCAAATATTCGGCGTTCAACCATTCGAGTTTCGTCGGGTTGAAGACCGCGCCGGCCTTCGATACCCGTTTGAAACTGAACTCATTGATCATCTCCTCGACGCTCACCACCTCGCGGTCCTCCTCCGGGTGCCAGCCCATCAACGCCATGAAGTTCAAAAAGGCCTCCTTGAGATATCCCTGGTCGCGGTAATCCAGGAGCGACGTCTCCAAAAATCTTTTGGAAAGCTTTTTGTGGTCTGGCCCCAAGATGAGCGGTAGGTGGGCGTAGTGCGGCGGTTCGATGCCCAAGGCCTCCGCGATCGCGATCTGCTTCGGGGTGTTCGAAAGATGGTCCTCGCCGCGGATCACGTGGGTGATCGCCATCTCGTAGTCGTCCACGACGACGGCGAAGTTGTAGAGCGGCGAATTGAGGTCCTTCGCGATGACGACGTCGCCGATGAGGCCCAGATCGAATGAGACGCGGCCGCGGACGAGGTCGGTGAAGGCCGCCTCCTTCTCCGGCATCTTGAAACGGATGACGGCCGGCTGCTTTTTCATCCTCTCTTTCGCTTCGGCGGGCGGGATCGTCCGGCACCGGCCGCCGTATTTGGGCGGGAGCCCCTGGCTAAGGAGCGCTTGGCGCTCGGCCTCCAGTTCTTCGGGCGTGCAGAAACAATAATAGGCCTGACCGTTCTCCAAGAGCTTTCCCAGGTATTTCTTGTAGACCGCGAGGCGCTCGCTTTGGCGCCACGGCTCCTCGTCCCAGTCCAAGCCGAGCCACTTGAGGCCGTCCAGCAAGATCTTCTCGTATTCCTTCTTGGAACGCTCCTTATCCGTGTCCTCGATGCGCAAAAGGAACTGACCGCCATCGTGGCGGGCGAAGAGCCAATTAAAAAGCGCCGTTCGGGCGTTTCCCAAGCTGAACGGGCCCGTCGGCGAAGGCGCGAACCGGACTCTGACTGCCATAGGCAGATTATAGCTTAAAACCTAGATTCTGTCACGAAAAATCAGGTATTCAGCACCTCCCGGGCGATAAGCTCGGCAGCGTTGGGCTTGGCGAATCCCCTGGCCGCAGCGGACATTTTGTTCCGCAGATCTTCGTCTCCCAAAATTTTCATTATCTCCGTGAGCAACGCATTCGGCGTAAGGTCCGTTTCTTCCATCACGATGGCCGCGCCGGTCTTGGCGTACTCATGGGCGTTCACGATCTGGTGCTCCCCCACCACGTCCGCCGGGAGCGGGACCAAAATGGCCGGTTTGCCGAAAGCCGCGATCTCGGCGACGGAGTTCGCTCCGGCGCGGGAGACGACGATGTTGGAGGCGGCGTAGGCATTCTTCATCTGCTCAAGGTCCATGAAACCGAACGGCTTATATCCCTCTCTCCCCCCCGGCAGCTCCTTAAGATTCGCCGCGCCCGCCTGATGGACGACCTGGAACTTTTCCAAAAATTCCTGGAGGTTATCCCAAAAGAACTGATTGATGCGTTGGGCGCCCTGCGAACCGCCCATCACGAAGACGACCGGCCGGTCTGCATCCAAGCCCAAGATCGACCTGGCGGCTCTGCCTTCCGGTACCCTTTCCAAAAGCGCCAGGCGGACCGGATTACCGGCGACGACCACGTTCTTGTTCTTGAAATAGTTTGCGGCTGAAGCGAAACCGAGAATGACCTTCCGGGCGAAACCGCCGGAGACCCGGTTCGTGAGGCCGGGAATGGTATCGGACTCGTGGACGACGATGGGGACGAAACAGATCCGGGCGGCGAGAAGTACCGCGAGGCCCCCCGGCCCGCCTTTCGAGAAGACGACGTCCGGCCGGAGAACGAAGACGAGTTTAAAGAACGCCTCCAGGAAACCCAAGATGAGCTGCGGAAAAGCGACGAGGTTCGCGATCGAAAAATACCTCCGCAACTTGCTTTGGATCACGGTGTGCGTCTTTATTCCTCTCGCCTCGAAATCGCCGAAGAAACCGCTCCTCGGACCAATGTAGTCCAGGCGGACCGCCCCGCCGCCGAGCTTCTGGAGCGCGTCCGCGACGGCGAGGAGAGGCATAATGTGCCCGCCCGTTCCCCCGCCGACCAAAAGTATCCGTTTCATATCAGGATCTCCTCATGGCGACCTGGGTCGTGATGCCGCCCATCGTGAGCAAGATCGCGAGGGCCGTGCCGCCGTAACTGATGAAGGGTAAGGGCACGCCCGTGAGCGGAATGACGCCCGAGATGGCGCCGATGTTCACGAAGGCCTGGAGCCCGATGATGGTCATAAAACCGGTGACCATCAATCTACCAAAGGCGTCCGGCGCCCGTTTCGCGATCCGGAGCCCCCGCCAGATGAAGAGCAGGAAAAGGAGAACTAGCGCCCCCGCCCCCACGAACCCCAGTTCCTCGCCGATCACGGCGAAGATGGAGTCGCCGATGGGCTCGGGCAGGAAGTGGAGCTTGGTCGTGGAGCGCCCGTAGCCCACGCCCCAAAGCCCGCCGGAGCCGATGGCGATGAGCGATTGGTTGATCTGGTAATTGGTACTCAAGGTGTTGCTCTGCTTGTTCAAAAATCCGGTCACCCGCTGCAGCCGGTAAGGGGTGGCGAGGAGGAGGACGGCGAAGGCCAACGCCCCGACGAGGATGACGAGGAGGATGTAGCGCCACTTCGCCCCGGCGGCGAAATACATCGCGAGGGCCCCGGCGGCGACGAGGGCCGCCGTCGTCGTCGCGGGCTGGAGGATAAGGGGTAAAAGGACGCTCGCGAGGAGCAAACCGAAGGGCAGAAGCCCCGCCCCGAAGCTTTGGGCCCGAGCCTTGCCTTTGGCAAGCCAAGCCGCGGCGTAGACTATGAAGGTGAACTTCACGACCTCACCGGGCTGAAAGGTGAAGCTCCCGAACTGGAGCCAGCGGTCGGCGCCGAGGGCATGGAAACCGAGGGGCGTGAAGACGAGGAGCAGGAGGCCGATGCTCAGGACGAGGAGCGGCACGCTGAACTTCGCCCAGAAGTGGTAATCCACGAAGAGGCCGACGAAGAAACCGACGATGCCGGGCAGGAGGCCGTAGAGGATCTGGTGCTCCAGATAATAGAAGCTCGAGCCGAACTGCGAACGGGCGAGGTCGGAAGAGGCGCTCGCGAGCATCACGAGGCCGAAGACCGTGAGGATGAAAAGGAAGGTGATGAAGGCGTAGTCGATGTTGCCCGCCAGGCGTTTCATAGGACCAAGCCGTTCCTTGCGACGGAAAAGACGCCGTCCGCGAAGACCTCGACGCCGCCGACGAAGACCGACTGGACCTTGTCGTCCCGGAGGATCACGATGTCGGCGAAATGGTCGGGGGCGATGAGGCCGCGTTTCTGGAGCCCCAGTTTTTTGGCCGGCGCGCCGGTGAGCTTGGCGATGATCTGTTCCTGGGGAAGCTTGCCACCCGAGGAAGCCGCCGCGAAGATCTCCTTGAAATCCCCTTCCGCTTCGTGAAAGCTCAAAGTGAGGATGGTGCGGGCATTGCCGACGATTTCCTCGAGCACGGGTCCGTCGATCCCGGGGTCGGCGATGTGGCACTTGAGGCCGGTCGTGAGCGCAAGCTTGAGGAAGGCCCGTTCGGGGCGCGTTCCCCAACTCGCGGCGAGGTCGCCGATCCGCTTGCCTTTGAGGAACTTGAGATGTCGCGGCGCCTCGGCGACCCGCATTTCGGCGAGCGGCAACTTTTTGAAATGTTCCAGGACGCGGTCCTTGGCGTGGGCCGACTTGAGGTCGGCGAGCGTCGCCTCGAGCGTGCCGCTCCGGAACCAATGTGGGAGGAACGAAGCGATGCCGAAATGGGCGTAAGGGAGTGGGAAGACGTCGAAGCCGACGTGCGCCCGGGCGGCCTGCTTTTCGATCGTTCCCAATGCGGTCTTCACCGCGGCCGCCTCCGCCGCCCGCGGTTCGAAGTGGGTGAACTCGATGCTCGCGCCGCTCTTCTTTCCCACGGCGAGAACCCGCCCGAGGCGTTCGCCAAGCTCCCCTGCCCCGCCGCTCAGATGGAGCGCGAGGACCTTCTTCGCTCGGCTCGCCTCGAGGGCGAGAGCGAGAAGCTCCCAATCCGGCAGGCGGAGGGCTTCAAGATCGCCCAAACCGATGCCCAGAGCGCCTTCTTTGAGGGCGGCCCTCACAACGAGAGCGAGCTGTTCCATCTCGCGGGGGTCCAGATCGCGCCCTTCCCCGCCGGTGAAGGCGGCGCGGAGGCCCGCGTAGCCGACGAGCGTGCCGAAGTTTAAGGCCGGCTTCATCCTTTCGAACGTCCTCCGGAATTCGCCGAGCGTCCGCCAAGAGTGGCTCGCGTGACGCAGGGGCAAAAGGAGCGGCGCGAGGGAGTTGCCGTCCGTGCCGTCCACGACGGTCGTGATGCCTCGGCGCAGGAGATAATGCTGGGCCTCGGCCGAAAAAATCTCGTCTTCGGATTCCGGTTCGAAATCCATCTCGACGACGCCCGGTATCACCGTCGCGCCCGTCGCGTCGATGACCCGCTCCGCTTCCCGCCGACCGATGTCACCCAAGCGTGCGACGCGCGCCCGTTGGACCAAGACGTCCGTCTTTTTGGGCGGTACGCCCGTGCCGTCGTAAACCAAACCGTTTTTAATGAGGACTGCGCTCATGTTTGCCGAGGTTTTTTAAATGAAGTGGGCCAAGAAGAAGAGGACCAGGCCGAAGATCGTCACGACCGCCCCCACGATCCAGAAGCGCATCGTCACTTGGCTCTCGGGCCAGCCCAAGGCCTCGAAGTGGTGGTGGACCGGCGTCGAAAGGAAAATCTTCCGCTTGAAGAACTTCTTGCTGATGAGCTGGATGATGACCGTGACCGATTCGGCCATCAAGACGAAGCCGAAGAACGGCAGGAAGAGCGCCGTGTCGGTCTGCATCGCCATCACGCCCAAGGCAACGCCCAAGGCCATCGAGCCCGTGTCACCCATGAAGAACTTGGCGGGATAGATGTTGAACCAAAGGAAGGCGAGGAGTGCTCCCAAGATCGCCGCGTTCATCGTCGCGAGATCGTAGTAGCCGAGGGTAAAAGCGACGACGGCGAAGGCGCCGAAGGCGAAAAGGAGGATGCCGCCCGCTAGGCCGTCCAAACCGTCCGTTTCGTTGGTGGAGAAGGCCGTCGCGACGATGACGAAGATGAAGAACGGGATGTACCACCAGCCGATGTCGAAGGTCCCGATGAAAGGCACGGCGAGCAGGTGCCGGCCGAGCCGGAAGTAGAACCACCAAGCGCCCAAGATGGCGACCAAGGTGTAGAGGGCAATCTTGTGCTTCATCTTGAGGCCGCCGCCGTGGGGCCCGATCTTCAAGATCCCCATGATGTCGTCCGCCATGCCGACCAAGGCCGCGAGGAGGAGGGCGGCGAGGGGCAGATAGGTCTCCTGCCGGCTCACGAAGTTGAAGTAATTGGCGAAACCGTCGAGGAAGTTCCCGGCGACGAGGAAGACGACGGCCAGGCCGATCACCGTCGCCCAGATGATGATGCCGCCCATCGTCGGGGTGTTCCCCTTGTGCTTATGGAACTGGTAGAAAACGGGGGCGCTCTTTTCGTCCCGGATGTTCACCTTCCGCAGATTGAACTTCTCGAGAGCGCGGAAAACGAACGGCGTGAGGATGAGCGCCACGACGAAGGAGAGGGCGAACATTATAAGGACCCGGGTTGCGGCAAATACGGCCATTATTAATCAGTATAGAACTTGTAGGCCTTTTGTACCCAATTCAAAATGTCATCCACTTCGCTCAGCCGGTCCCCGCTCCCCAAGATGACGACGGCCAAATGCTCGTTCCGGAAGGAGAGGATGGCCGCCAGGTTCTCCCCCGCCTTGGGCGAGGTGCCGGTCTTCCCGCCGAGGAAGTCGCCCCTCGTCGAAAGCGGGTCGATGTTCGCGACGATATTGGTGCGGTCGGAGTTCAAGGGCTGGGCGAGGAAGCTCGTGAGGCGGGTCCACCCCAAGATCTCCGGATGCCTCGCCAGGATGTAGTTCAAAAGCGCGAAGACGTCGCTCGCGGTCGTCGCGTCGTTGTCGTCCCACCCCGACGCGTCGTAGAGGACGGTGTTCCGCATCCCGATCGCCTGGGCCTTCGCCATGAGCATCGGGACGAACTGGTCGCGGCCGACGTAATCCGAAAAGGCCTCGGCGGCGCCGTTCGACGAAGCGAGGAGCATGATCCTCAAAAGGTCGCCGGAGTTGTAGATCTCGCCGCCCTTCAAATTCCCCGCCGTCCCTTCGGCAGTCGCGGTCGAGGTCGAAATCGGAATCTGCTTGTCGGTCCCGACATTTTCCAAGACGACCACCGCCGTGAGAAGCTTCGTGAGGGAGGCCATCGGCCAAGGACGTTCGGTGTTCACGCGCAGGTACGGGAAGTTGGTGTCCAAGGATTCCACGAGGACGGCCGAGGAGCTCACGTTCGGGTCCAACACGCTCCAATCGCGGACGGGGAGGTTGGCGTTCGTCCCCGCGCCCGCGCTCGCCGTGCCGCCGTAAGCGTCGGATGAGGTCGCCGCGTTCCCCGGCCGGTTCACGGTCGAGGCGGCGGGCGAACCCAAAAGCGAGCCGGCTTGCCACACGAGGACCGCCGCGAAGATGAGTAGCAGGACGATGATGAGCTGCCACTTCATTGGACGGGCGGCACTTCCTTTTGCTCGGCCGTTTCTATGGCGCTTTCCGACTCGAACTGTTTCAAGATACCCTGGTATTTTTCGTACTCCGGCAGGTTCCGGATGCTCTTAACCCCCATATGTTTCAAAAAATCGAAACTGACGCTGTATTCGTAGACGTTCTTCTTGCCGGCTTCGAGCTCGCGGGTCACGAGACCGCGGATCAAAAGGTGCCGCAGCATGAAGGTGGAGTTCACGCCACGGATGTAATCGATCGTGGAGCGCGGCACGGGGCCGAGGTACGCGATGAGCGATAGCGTCTCGAGGGCCGCGGGCGTGAGCTCCTCCTTGAACTCGCTCTCCAAGAGCTTCTTCGTGAGCCAAGCGAGATTCGGCTTCGTCGCGAGCTGGACCGACTTCCCCTCCTCGAGGAGCATCAAGCCGCGCTTCGGGTCGGCCGCGAGGTTCTGGGCAAGGACCTCTAAAAGCTCGCCGCATTCCTTTTCGGGAAAACCGGTGATCTTCGCGATCTTCGCCACCCCGATGGGCTCGCCGTAAAAGAAAAGAAGGGCTTCGATGGCCGCGAGTTTTTCGGATTCGTTCATAAGGTCGCTATGCTTGGATATTCTAGGCGGGACCGCCGTTTTTGACAATCGTTATCTCCCCGAACTGCCCCGGCTGGTCAACGGAGATCAACTGGTCGCGGATCATATGCAATATGGCGAGGAAGAGCACGACGATCTCGCTCCGCGCTTTGCCGTTCTTGAGCTTGCCGAAGCCCATCGGCTTTTCCGTGAGACGGGCGAAGATCTCTTCGATCTTGGCCTTCAAGTTGATGATCTCGCTTTTGATCCGCACGACGGGCTTCAGGAACTTTTCGATCTCCCCGAGAAGGTTTTGGAGGCCGGCTTTGATGTCTTTGGGCTCGATCTTGGAGGGCGGGTAGAAGGCCGGCGCCCGGGCCATCAAGAATTCGCGCGTCATCAAGACCGGAACCGGATGCCAGTTGGACTTGATGTGTACCTGGGCCTTCTTTAACTCTTGATATAGCCGCAAACGCGCCTCTAAATTCTTGATATCGCTCTCCTCCTCTTCGGTCAAGGGTAGCGTCGGCAGGAGGACCTTGGATTTGATGAGGAGAAGCTTGGAGGCGACGACCAAAAAATCGGCCACGAGCGAGTGGTCTTTGTGCTCGGCCTCAAGCTTCTTCAAATATTCAAAAAAACTGCCGGTCACTTCGGCCAGGTTCACGAGCGTTATCTCCATCTTTTTCTCCTCGATGAGCTCCAGTAATTTGCCGATCGGACCTTGGTAGCTCTCTAAGCTGAGTTCATAGGGCACCTTTGAATGATATAATAATTCCGTGGATTCTGCATCCGATCACAACAAACTTTCTCCCGTTCTTCTCCTGCGCATCGGCCTCGGCTTGGTCTTCATCTATGCCGGCGCCCACGCAATCGCCGACCCTGGGAGCTGGACCGGTTTCGTCCCCGGCTGGCTCGGCAATATCATGAACCCCGTGACCTTCGTCTACATCCACGGCGCCTTTGAGCTCCTTCTCGGACTTGGCATCGTCATCGGCCTTTTCCTTCCCATTCTTTCCCTTCTCGCCTTCCTGGACTTTCTCGCCATCCTCGTCTTTTTCGGCGTGGACGACGTCACCTTCCGCGATTTCGGGCTTTTGATGTCCACGCTCGCCCTTTTTCTTCTAATAAGAAAGGAAAAATAAAAAATGGCCACCGCGGGGTGACCATTTCATTAAACCGCTTGTTCGGCATCATCCGTGCCTCACTTCAATCACGTCGCCGTCTTGGACAGCATACTCCTTCCCCTCCAACCTTAGCCATCCTTTTTGCTTGGCCGCGGCCCAACCGCCGGCTTCGATCAGCTTCTGCCAATTCACGACCTCGGCCCGAATGAACTTGTGCTCGAAGTCGGTGTGGATGACGCCCGCCGCCTGCGGCGCCTTCGTCCCCTTTTCTATCGTCCAAGCCCGCGTTTCGTCCTCGCCGGTAGTGAAGAAGCTGATGAGGTTTAAGATGGCGTAGGCCGCTCGAATCAGGTCCGGCACGGCGGTCTCGTCCGCGAGGTCCGCGACGACGTATTCAAATCCCATTCCCTTTATCTTCTGCTTCACCGCGTCCGTCGCCTCCTCCGGCGCACCGTTCAAAAGGAAGAGCTGGGGCTTGGCCGTGAGGAATTGCAATTCGGCTATCCTCGCGTTCTTGAGAATTTCGGAATGTTGCTTGAAGACCAAAAGCTCGCCGCTCTCGAGCGCCGTTTTGGCCCTTTTGAGCGCCTCCAAATTGGCGAGGGCCGTCTTGTCGCCGCTCCGCGCCTCGCCCTCAACTTTGGAAAGCGCTTTTCCGAGCGTGTCCAAGTCCTTGAAGATGAGCTCCATCTCGATCGTCTCAACGTCCCGGATCGGATTCACATCACCCTCCACGTGGACGATGTCGCCCTGATTGAACGTCCGCACGATGTGGACGATGGCTTGGACGTTGCGGATGTTCGCCAGGAACTGATTGCCGAGACCTTCGCCCTTGTTCGCTCCCTTCACTAACCCTGCGATGTCGTAGAACTCGACGACGGCGGGAATTTTCTTCTTCGAATGGGTCAGGTCTGCAAGCTTGTCGACGCGCTCGTCCGGCACCGCGACGATCCCAACGTTCGGGTCGATCGTGGCGAATGGATAATTTGCAATATGCACCTCCTGCTTCGTAATCAGCTTAAAAAGAGTGCTTTTCCCTACATTGGGTAACCCAACTATTCCCATTGCTAGAACATAATGCGACATTATTTGTAACGCCTACTGGTATGCGACCGTAGACACGTAATTGGATTGGCGACCCGATTATTCTTTCTACTACGTCCCTAACTATTGCCCTTTTCGTCACAAAGTTCAAGTCCTGAAGCATTTCAGCAGACTCTTTAGCAAATACCTCAATCTGATCTTGAGAAGGCAGAGTTACTTCATTCATCTCATTCCTTTGCGCTACTGCTTTTGCAAGCTGACTCGTTAGTGAGGTAACTCTATCCCTTAACGGATTAACATACTCAGGACCGGGAGGAAATCCCCGTCCCCGGAAAGAACGATCGCCCGGTCAAAACTGTCCCTCTCCTTCATGAGATGGAACGTCATGTCGACATCGCAGTTCGCTTTCCGTTTCGTTGTACCATCATTCTGGTCATAGAGCTTCACAGGTTTGAGGAAGAGGTTATACCCGAACCCACTGAGCTTCTCGTAAAACCGCACGCGCTGGAGATGCCGGCCGATTAAGAGAAGTTCGGCTTCATTTAACTCCTGTCCCTCGTTCTTGAGGAGAGACACAAGATATTCCTCAAGACGGTTCAGGGGGACGGTTTCATCCTTCTGGTAATCGAAGGGGAAATCATGAATCTCCACGCCACCGAAATAGAGTACCTGACTTACGTCGTACTTATTCTTTAAGTATTTGAGAAATCTCTTGTAATCGATCTTCCATCCCAAGCTTTTTTCTCCTCCGTAAAACAGGTTGGAAGCATCGATGAATGCGTAGGTACGCATGCCCTCATTGTATCGCTATCAGCCCGCGAAGTGAATGCTGATGCTGTCATGCGGCCATCCTCAGCTCACATCTGGCAGAATTGCCGCTTGCGAGAATTTTACCTCTCTTAAGCTTTGGAATCGGGATGTTAAACTCAAACGGTATGGTAGAAATCATCGGAGAATTTTCATATCGTGTTGTGTCCCAACCAAGCCAATGGATAGTTTCATCCCGTTCAGGATAACACCGGGTGGTAGATTTGACAAAATGAATTTTATCTGTTAACATTCAAAAAATTCGAGCCATTTAAAATTAAAAGGAGGGTGTATGTTCGAACTCTTGTATTCGATCAAGATCCCGCTGGCGATAATGTACCTGGCCATAGGCGCGTTAACAGCCCATTGGTATGCAACCAGGGTTTCCGACAACCTGTATTATTGGAAGTATCACCAACTTCAGAATGGATCGCGGAAATCCGGTAGGGCGATCGGTCATGTTCACGTGGTTAGTGGCAACGCCGGTAATAGCCGTACGCTGGCATCAATACCAGGAGGAATTGCGCCATCCACACCGGCGCCATCATCATGAGTTGCGTCATCAGGCGGTCCATTGACCGCCCTTTTATTTTATTATTTTGAAATTGTACCTCTTCTTTGACCAAACCGGTCCCGCGTAGTCGATACCGACTCGCGGGCCCTTTCTTATCCCCTTTTTCCCGATCTTCACCCCCCGGTCCTCGAACCAAAGACCAGTCTTTTTCGAGACCGGTTTTCCGTAAACGCTCCCGTCTATTTTGAAGAATTTGGTCACGCGAGCGGGGCCTTTCACGCCCTCCACGGCGCGTATCAGGACGGCCGCCGGGTATCCTTCCTCCCGCGTCACGACGTTCACGAGCCAGTGCATGCCGTAGGTAAAGTACGGATACCAGACGCCCGACTCGCCGAACATCACTTGGTTGCGCGCCGTCTTCCCGCGCGAGGCATGCGAGCCTTTGTCGTGCGGCCCGTCATAGGCTTCCACCTCGGTGATCATCGCCGCGAGCGTCTTCCCGCGATACCGGCGGACTAGATATTTGCCCAAAAGCCCCTCGGCCACCTTAAGCGTCGGCCGAGCGAAAAATCTTTCAGATAAGTTCCTTGATTTCATCTAATACCTCCTTGGGTATCGGGTCGCGCTTTGGGCTCAAGCCCGGATAGCGCCAAGCCGTGATTATTTTCACCTTCTTGCCGACGAGCTTGTACATCGCCCAAATCTCCGAGTATCTCTTCGTGCCGGCGGGCTGCATCACGGCGACAGTGTGCGGTACTATTCCTTCCTCGTACCTCACGGGGAACCGGATGATCCTTTTCACCCGGCTTTCGGAAAGCCCGTATTGTCGCATCTTGACCTGCGAGTGCGCCGTCCAAAGGTACTTCTCATTCGCGGAACGAAAAGAAAAATCTCCGAACCTCTTGAATCCGGAGGGCTTGTTTCGGAACGGAGCTCTGCGCGCGAGCATGGCTTTACTTCCTCCCGTAGAGGCCGATTAGCGTCCCCTGCGCGAGAATATGCCCCTGCATCGCGGAGGCGAGGGCCGCTTCGTCCACGCCCGCTTGGAGATCGAGCATCGTATCGAGCGCGTAAACGTTGAAGCGGTAACGGTGCGGCGAATTGCCGCGCGGCGGGCAGGGACCGTCGTAACGGGCGCGGCCGCCGCTCCCCGTCCCCTGGACGGCGCCGAACGGTATCGTGTCCTCGTCGATGTATTGCGTCTTGGGGTCGATGTTCCAAACGAGCCAGTGATACCACGTCTGCCCCCTGGTCGCGTCGGGGTCATCCAAAATCAAGGTCAAGCTCTTCGTCCCCTCGGGGGCGCCGCGCACTTCGAGGAGCGGGTTGACGTTGCTGCCGTCGCAGGTGAACTTGACTGGAATGTCACCGCCTTCCTTGAAGGCGGAACTTTTGACGAGAATGGCGTCGGTCGCTTTAGGCATTAAGAAATAGGCTGTGAGTAACAGGATACCAAAGATGAGAGACAAGACCAAACCATGCCTCACGCCTCCATTATATACTTGATACTTGCTGCCTGATACCCGATACTAAAGGCGATGCCTCAGCTCGCTATTTACCGTAAGTATAGGCCGGCCGTCTTCGATGACCTTTTGGGCCAAGAGATGGTCGTGAAGATACTCAAAGCCGCCGCAAAAAGCGAGCGGCTCGCCCATGCCTACCTCCTGGCCGGACCCCGCGGCACGGGCAAGACCACGACCGCGCGGCTCATCGCGAAGATCGCGAACTGCGAGAAGCGCGCTTTAGACGCCAAGTTCCGCGCGCAGGGCGAACCTTGCAACGAATGCGGTGCCTGCCGGGCGATCGACGACGGTTCCACCTTGGACGTCGTAGAGATCGACGCCGCCTCAAACCGCGGCATCGACGAGATCCGGGACCTCAAGGAGAGCGTCCGGGTCGCGCCGTCCTCCAGCCGCTACAAAGTCTTCATCGTGGACGAGGCCCACATGCTGACGAAGGACGCCTGGAACGCGCTACTCAAGACCTTGGAGGAGCCGCCCCAATACGTCATCATCATCCTCGCGACGACCGAGATCGAGAAGGTACCCCTCACCATCAGCTCGCGCACCCAGAAGTTCTTCTTCAAGCGGGCGACGCGTGAGGAGATCGTTGGCAAATTGAAGAAGATAATCAAAGCCGAAGACATCAAGATAATATCCGAGGCCTTGGACCTCATCGCCTCATCGGCCGAAGGGAGCTTCCGCGACGCTGAATCGCTCTTGGACCAGCTCGTCACCTTCGGCGACAAGAACATCACCTTGAAGGAAGTGGAAGATATGATCGGCAAGGTCGGCTTCGACAAGCTTTCGGATTTCGCCGGGTTCCTGCTTAAAGGAGAGGCCGGCAAGGCCTTGGAAGCGCTCGCCGCGATCCAGGACGGCGGCTTCAACCTCGTCCAATTCACCAAAGACCTCATTGAGTACATCCGCCGCGTCGCGGTCCTCAATTTGAACCCGGAGATGCGGGCGGCCTTTGAGTCCGAACTGATGGCGGAGCATCTGGTGAAGATCTTGAACCACGCGAAGGTCTTTGAGCCGCGCCATTTGGAGCTTTTGAAGGGCCTCATCGCGGCCTACGGCCAGATGCGCTACAGCCAGTTCCCCATTATCCCCTTGGAAGTCGCGATCGCGGAAAATCAGGAGGTTGAACCTCCTAAGGGAGGTTCAACCTCCAAACTTTAGTAAATCCTCCAAGAATTGAGGCCGATCGCGGCCGAGAAGAAGTGACTTGCGATGAGCGTCAGGATGACCGCGAGGAGGAGCGGCCAGCCGAGCGTCGTGTAGCTCTCTTTAAGGAAAATAAGACGATAGAGGGAAACAAGAATGACGCCCACAAAAACGAGCGGCACGAAAATGAGCATGTCCGGCCAGCCGACGATGAGTGCGGCGATGAGGCCAATCTCCGTTTCGCCCGGATGGAAGAACCTCTCCTGGTGCTTTTGGAGCGATTTCAATATTAGCCAGAAGACGAACGCGAGGATGACGGACCAGATGGCATCCAGCCAGAAATGGCTCCAGGAATAAAAGAGGAAGTAACCAAGCTGGCCATTGAAGGCCGCCACGCCGCCCGTCACATCCGCCGGTAGACCGCTCAATGAGCCGTGCAAAAGAAGGTGACCAAAGGGATCGGCTCGCCAAACGAAATATTGGCCGACGGTGAGAAGCAAGGCGTAGAAGAACTTGAAGACGACCGAGGCGATGACGAGCCCCCGGAGGGTGAATTTTTTGAACTCGCTCCCCTTTCTTATCTTCCAGTAGATCAGGCAAGTAAGGATGAAAACGATGCCGAAGAAGACTCTCGGCAGCCAGATCGCGATGAAGTTAAATGCGTCGTACATACGTTCGTTTGCCCGCGAGCTTAATGTATATTATAAATGATACACGAACCAATTGGGGGTTCGTCTAACGGTAGGACACATCCCTTTGGAGGATGGTATCGGGGTCCGAATCCCTGACCCCCAGCAATGGATAAAGAATTACAAAAGATTCTCGTCTTATGAGCAAAAAAGGGATTTCTGATGGCGTAGTGCATAAAGTGCCGCCGGATTTACTGAAGGCTCTCGTATCTGACCGAGCGGCGCGAACAGCGTGGCAGGACATTACGCCGCTCGCGCGCAATGAATGGGTCTGCTGGACCATCTCCGTCAAAAAACCGGGGACCAGAAAGCAGCACGTTCATAGGGTATGCACCGAGCTCAAGGAGGGAATGCGCCGTCCTTGTTGTTGGGCCGGTTGTCCCCATCGTTGAAACTATTGAATACTCCTTATTAAAACAATCTCGTGCGAGGTTGTTTTATTGATTGAATATTGAGTGACATTTATATTTTCTTCTTTTGGGGCAGTGATTTTTAGTGCGGGGAAATCAAACCTTGGATGTAATTGAATATACCTTGAATTTGCCCTCCGATGTTTTGAGGCACCGACAGTGAAGATGAAGAGGATCCGGCCACCTGACGTGGAGGGGACTGAATATTTTTTGGCGTTATTTTGAATAAATTTCCAATAAAAGAAAGCATCTTTTTAACTCCCGAAATAACAGTGTTCCCTACCGCAATGGCAGCAGTTTTAACCCCGCTGATGATAATACCAAATCCCGTTTTCCCGCTCTGGACTACATTGTTTGCGGATGGCGCAGCGACTGTCAGGAGAGGCCCGTTTATATTGTTAGGTGACCCCGGCGGCACAAAACGAGGTGGTGATGAGGCGGGCGACGCCGTGTGCGGCACCGCAGTTTGAGGGGCACGTGCCGTCGGCGTTTTCGTAGACGGTGGGCTTGGGCTCTGGGATGGGGCTGCCGGCAGGGCCGCGGGCACACCAATCACCGTTCCGGTTTGTTGGACCGCTGTCGCAGCGCTCGCCAGCGCGACTTCGTAGCTCACCGTCCCGCACGAACTTGTATTCGTGCAATTGAAGCTAACCCATCCGATGTTCTCGCCATACGCAAATCCGGAAAAATTGCCGGACCCGTCGATAGTCACGCCGTAACTCACTGTAAGGCATGAGGAAGTGTTTGCGCAGCTGAAACTTATCCAGCCGACGTTTTCGCCCCACGCGTAGCCGGAAAGGTTTCCGGAGCCATCGTTCGTAACCCCGTAAGGCACGGTCAGGCATGAAGAGGTGTTCGAGCAATTCAAACTTATCCAGCCGACGTTCTCCCCCCAAGCGTAGCCAGTAAGCGCGCTTGTGCCTACGTTGACATTCCCTTGTGAGGTTCCGAAATTAAGCCAGCCGACGTTCTCCCCCCACGCGTAGGCGTTCGTCGCGTCAATGCCGGCGGCAAGCACATTCGTCCAGGTAAATAAAAAAATTAAGAGCCCCATGAGGAGCAGATAGTAATACCTATTTTCACCCAGCTTGCTCATAGGATCACTGACAGACGCCACCGGTCAGCTTAGTTATGATGCAACGCGAGACCGCAACCGCGCTTCCGGTCGAGCTCGCGCTCACGCCGGATGAATTGAAAGTCCCAGCCAGCGCATTATATATATCTCCCAACGTGTTCATGGTAGCCGCAGGAATGGCCAGCGGCGTGAAAGTTCCAGCTTGAGCGACCCTGATGAGCGATGTAACAACTACGACGGATGCTATGATGATCGCCGTTTCAAGGATGGCTCGCCATATTTTCCTCATTTGATTATTGCGTTGAAGATGATGCGTCGGAAGATACGCTCGGCGTAGATGTCGCGTCATTTGCCAACGGTGTTACGGTTACATCGGTTGACGTTGCCGCGGTCGAAGTCGTCGATGCATCAGGCGATGTCGTCGTGGAAACATCCGTAGGCGTTGGCGTGTTTGCGCCTACATTTGCCTCGACGTTTTGGTCTGGTGCGGAAAGCAATGGGGCGCTACAGGAACCGGGTGTTTTTACAAAATCGCCGTTTTCAATGACTACGCAGTAAATTTGCCCGGTCAACCTATCCGTCATTTCAATTTGATCGGTGACCACCTTCCCAGCCGTCAGCACGCCCACCACGAGATTTTTCAATGTCAGCAAACCTTGCTGAATAGTGGCCCCGATCTGCGTAAAGAACGAAGTGACGGAACCGACGATATCGGTGCTTGCAACGGCCGCCGTCGAGCTCTGCTCCACCTGATAGCCCGGGGCTAAGAAGAACCCGATATTGATGAAAACCGGAATTTCCCCCGGCGTTGGATCGGAAAAGTTTTCAAGCGCGTAACCCACAATGTCGCCCGAGAGCGTGGCCTTCATCCCAATGCCAGCTACGGACGAAACCGTAATTGGATCGCCGATGCTTATTTCGCCGTTTTCCGTGGATACTTTGACCGGCACGCGTCCCTTGAGCGCGACCGGCCGAGTGTCAGCACCGCTCATCCCAAGCGTCACACCAGGTGCGGTGGAAACAACGCCGATCAACCTGCCCCCGTAAGATTGGGCTTTCACGATGTGTTCAGAAGCAAGGAGGTCGGCCGCAACGAGATCGCCCGCCTCAAGTGTGGGATCGTTCGTTGGGTAGTTTTCGGCGACGTCGATGCCGGTCACCAAAGTGGACGAGGCATAAATAGTGCCAGCGACCGGTGCAGCGGGACAATTGGTCCCGGTTGCGGCGCCATTGTCGACACACAGACCCCCGTTCGCGATGTCCATGTTCTTCTGCGCCGTCCCATTACCCAAAACAAAATCGTAGGCGGGTGTAGTGGTGCCGATACCGATGTTGCCAGCCGATGTAATGTAGAGCAGTGGCGTTGAGACCGATGAGGAAGTGTAGATAGCCAACAACGGGTTGGTAGAAGTACCTTGGATTGTTAGCTCGGCTGCCATGGTCGTGGTTCCGATACTTACTAAGGTGTGGAAGGCGTTCGTCGAATAGATACTAGTCCCTGTCGCATTGGTGAACCAGAGGCCAGTGGTTGTGGCGGTTGTGAATGTCCCTGTGGCGAAGACAAGGGAACTGCCGAAGAGATTGGTGCCGGTGGCATTGGTGAACCAGAGGTTAGTGGTTGTGGCATTGATATGGAAGGCATTGGTCGATGAGGCGATGCCTGAAAGGGTGATGTTGGTCCCTGTCGCATTGGTGAACCAGAGGCCAGTGGTTGTGGCGGTTGTGAATGTCCCTGTGGCGAAGACAAGGGAACTGCCGAAGAGATTGGTGCCGGTGGCATTGGTGAAACTGAAGGTGGTGCTGGTAGCAGAGAGGAAGAAGGCCTTTGCCGAAGAGGCTATGCCGGAGAGGGTGATATTGGTCCCTGTCGCATTGGTGAACCAGAGACCTGTCGTTGTGGCGGTTGTGAAGGTACCGGTTGCAAAGACCAATCCAGATCCGAAGAGGCTAGTGCCGGTGGCGTTAGTGAACCAGAGGTTAGTGGTTGTGGCATTGATATGGAAGGCATTGGTCGATGAGGCGATGCCTGAAAGGGTGATGTTGGTCCCTGTCGCATTGGTGAACCAGAGGCCAGTGGTTGTGGCGGTTGTGAATGTCCCTGTGGCGAAGACAAGGGAACTGCCGAAGAGATTGGTGCCGGTGGCGTTATTATATGTGAGAAGATTAGAGAAGGTAGAGGTGCCGGAGACGGAGAGCGAAGTGATGGTGGAAGTGGTGAGAGTTGCCTGACCTGTGTTGCTGATGCGCGTGGTGGTTGCAATCTCGAGGCCCCCCGTGACAATATTGATGTCCATGTTGGTGAGGGTCGCGTTTCCGGACGAAGAAGCGAACAGGATATTGTTCACAATGTATTTTAGATTTTGAATGAGCGTACCGGTCGCGCTCGGCGCAATCGCGGTCGAATCGAAAGTGCCGGCTATCGCGTTATAGACGTCCGAAAGAGAGTTCATCGTGGAGGCGGGTGAGGTGGATGGCGTTAAACTACCAGCGTGCGCCAAAGAGACCGTGGCAATCAAAGAAAGGCAGACAACTAAAAACAGTTTGGCTAGAACCTTTCTGCCGTTGCTTCGGGAATATCCTCCCTTAGGTTTTTTACGAGAAACCTGTTTCAATGTATTACCCCCTATGTGAATATTATAGCAGACCCGCTTATAATAATGTCGCTATGAAGGCAATTAGAAACATCGTGCTAATCGGAGATGTGCTCTATATCCTTTGGATAGTTTACAACGGCATCGATGAGGGGTTCCGAAACATCGGGAGCGTCCAGGCGATCGCCCTCATCGGCCTCATCATCTTATTGGCACTGAATATCACGCTTTTGTCAAAGTCGCGATAGTCCCGATATTAACGGCTGGTTCGAAAAGACCTCCTCCGCGGCGGGCCGGAACGACGGCCGCTCGGACGGAATGGCCGGCGGCCGGAGAAACCGGAGTGGCCGGCGCGGGGACGGGAATGGAAACGGCGCAAAGTGTCCAGCTCGTAGCGGACGCCACGCGGAACGGGCCGGAGGGGCGGGAGTTCCGGCAAACGCGAGAGCGGGAGCGTGACCCGCATCAGCCGCTCGATATCGCGCACGTCGCCGCGCTGGTCGGGCGTGGCGAAAGAGATGGCCCGGCCGGCGGCCCCGGCGCGGGCGGTGCGTCCGATGCGATGGACGTAGTCCTCGGGATTGGAGGGTAGGTCGTAGTTCAGGACCAATTCGATCCCCTTCACGTCAATGCCGCGCGCGGCGATGTCCGTCGCGACGAGGATGCGGTACCGGCCGTTCTTGAATCCATCCAGGGCCTCGCGCCGCTGGTTCAATGAGCGGTTGGAGTGGATCTCCGCCGCGGTATGCCCCAAAGCGCGGATCGAGGCGGCGATCCTTTTGGCGCCGAACTTCGTCCGCGAGAAGACGAGGACCGGCCCCTGATAGTCATAAAGCACTTTTTCCAAAAGTCGGGGTTTGTCCCCCTTCGCGACGAAAAAAAGTTCCTGGGTGACCTTCTCGACCGTCGTGCCAGAGGGCGCCATTTCTATCCGCAAGGGCAGGCGCATATAGGAGTTCGCGATCTTCACGATCGCCTCGGGCATCGTCGCCGAAAAGAGCATCGTCTGCCTTTCGCGCGGCACCTCGTTCATTATCTGTTTGAGTTGGGGCGCGAAGCCCATATCGAGCATCCGGTCCGCCTCGTCCAAGACGAGCACAGAAACGTCCCGGAAGGAGACGGTCCTCTGGCGGAGATGGTCCAGGATGCGGCCGGGCGTGCCGATGACGATCGCCGGATTCCGGCGCAGGGCCCGCATCTGATCGTTCATCGAGCCGCCGCCGATGAGGAGTGCCGTCCGGACGCCGAGCGGGCCGCCGATCTTCTTGAGCTCCTCCTCCACTTGGAGGGCCAATTCGCGCGTCGGGAGGACCACGAGGCCCCGCTTGCCGCCCAAGGCCGCTTGGACCATTGGAACGCCGAAAGCGAGGGTTTTGCCAGTACCGGTCTGGGCGAGGCCGATCAGATCCTTACCTTCGATCGCGGGCTGGATGGAACGCGCTTGGATGGGCGTCGGCGTCTTAAAACCGAGCTTATCAATGATGGAGAGGATGTTCGGCGCGATGCCGAGACCGTAAAAATCGGGATGGTCGTTCATTCCTTCCATTAAACCCCATTCCCCGCTTTTTAGCGAATTTCCCCCGGCACTCACTGAACAAAATTGAAATCGGCGCAATCGTGCGGTATGCTGGTTCAAGATGAGCAAGAAAGCCTCCATTCTCGCCGCCTTCATAATCTTCCTTGGAACGGCCGCCGTCGCGGCCTTTTTCATTTACCGGCCGACATTCGTCGTGAGCGAGGGCGACGGCTATCCCCCGCTCGACACGGTCGCTTATAACCAGGCCGTCATCGCGTTGGCGAACAACCCCAAGCTCACCCTTGCCACGTCCACGGCGACGTCAACGGTTTCCGGAGAGAATTACGCTTGGCCAGTTAAAACCGTCTATCCTTTGGGCGGCGCAATTTTGCCTTTTAACCGCATAGTCGCCTACTACGGAAATTTCTACTCCACGGCAATGGGGGTGCTCGGTGAGTATCCGCCCGACCAAATGCTCCAGATGCTCCAGAGCGCGGCGGGCGACTGGCAAGCGGCGGCCACGGGCACGCCGGTCATCCCCGCCTTGGACTACATCGCCGTCGCCGCCCAAGACGATCCCGGACCGGACGGGATGTACCGCCTCCGGATGCCCGGCGACCAGATCCAAAAGGCCATCGACCTCGCGGACCAAGTGAAAGGCATCGTGATACTCGACGTCCAAATAGGACTGAGCACCGTGGAACAAGAGGTACCGCTCCTTGCCCAATACTTGAAACTGCCTCAGGTGAATTTGGCGCTCGACTCGGAATTTTCGATGCGGGACGGCGGAACGCCGGGCGGGAAGATCGGCACGATGGACGCCAAAGAGATAAATTTCGCCGCCGAATACCTGGCGAAGATCGTGCAGCAATATCACCTGCCGCCGAAGGTCCTCGTTGTCCATCTCTTCACCGACAAGATGGTAACGAACTGGCAGGAGATAGAACCGCTGCCGGAGGTGCAGGTCGTGATGGACATGGACGGCTTCGGCCTGCCGGCCCAGAAGATAAAGGTTTACAAGGACATCGTCGCGAGCGAGCCCGTCCAGTTCACCGGCATAAAACTTTTTTACAAGAACGACATCCTGCAGCCCGGGAGCCACTTGATGACGCCCGCCGAGGTCCTGAAGTTCTCGCCCCAGCCGATCTTCATCCAGTACCAGTAACGGCCGAACGCAAAACAAAAAGCGACGCCTCACGCGCCGCTTTTGGTTTTGAATGGTACACCGAACCTATTTCAGTTTCAAATGGAGGTTGAAGAGGCGGAGCGAGTTCAAAAGCGGGAAGAAATCGGTCACGAAGTTGAAGGCGGCCGCGCCCTCCGGCCCGATGAACCGGGCGAGGACGAGGAAAAGGCCGAAGGCGTTAACGATCCCCCAGATCCAGAAGTCCTGCCGGGCGACCTGGCCCGTGTAGCGGCCGAGGATCATCGTCTCGGGGAGCTCCTCGAGATCATCCCGCATTAGGGCGATGTCGGCAGCCTCGATCGCCGCGTCCGAACCGATTGCCCCCATCGCGACGCCCACATCGGCCAAGGCGAGGGCGGCCGCGTCGTTCACGCCATCCCCCACCATCACGAGTTTGCCCTTCGTTCCCAGGTCCTTTTCAATGTAGGTTAATTTGTCCTCCGGCAGGAGCGAGGCGTGGTATTCCGTCGCACCCACTGCCGCCGCGACGGTCTTCGCCACTCGGTCGTTGTCGCCCGTGAGCATTATGACCTTCCGGACGCCGAGCGCCTTGAGTCGGGCGATCGCTAATCTCGCCCGCGGCCGGACCTCGTCCGAGGTGGCAACGAAGCCGGCGAATCGACCGTCTACGGCGATCAGGGTCACGGTATCGCCCGCCTCCTCCGCTTGATGGACAGGGGCGAGGTCCTTTCCCGAAAGCGGGATCTTTCTCTCCCGCAAAAATTCCTCCTTCCCGGCGAAGGCCTTTCGGCCGGCGAGCTCGATCGCGACGCCTTTCCCGGGCGTTTCGGAGAATCTTTCCGGTTCCTTGAAGCTCACTTTCGCCTCGGTCACGTACTTGACGATGGACCGCGCGACCGGATGTTCCGAAACGCTCTCGGCGGCGCCCGCGAAGCGCAAAAGCTCTTCGCGCGATGACCCGCTCGCGGGAACGGCTTCGCGGACCGCGAGCTTGCCGCGGGTGATGGTGCCGGTCTTATCCATCACGAACGTTTCGGCCTTGGCGATGTTTTCGAGATAGGAGCTCCCTTTCACGATGACGCCGCGTCGCGCGGCGTAACCGATCGCGGCGAGGAAGGCCAGGGGGACGGCAATCGCGATGTCGTCGGCGCAGGCAACGAGAAGGAGCGAAAGAAGCAGGTTCAAATCGCGGAAAACGACGAAGACCGCGACCGCACCGATGAGCGTGAGGCCGATGTACCACGCGGCGAACTTATCAGCCACGGCGCGGACGCTCGCCTTGTCGCCTTGGGCGCTCTCAACCAAGCCGACTATTTTCTGGAGGGTCGTATCCGCGCCAACCTTAGTCGCTCTAACGATGAGCGAACCGGAGACCGCGAGCGTTGAGGAGAGGACCTCATCTCCGACCTTCTTCTCGACCGGGAGGGATTCGCCCGTGAGGGACGATTGGTCGATGCTTGCCGTGCCTTCCGTGACGACGCCGTCCACCGCCAGACGATCGCCGGATTCAACGACGACCAGGTCGCCCGCCGCGACCTTCCTTTCCGGGATCTGGACGATCTTCCCGTCGCGCTTCACCTTCACGGTCTCGGGCCGGAGCTTCAAGAGGCTCTTGATGGCGGCGCTAGCCTTGTCCGCGGTGTAATAGCCGAAGAGCCGGGCCGAGGTGAGCATCAGGTTGATGAAGACGGCCGAGGCCCACTCGCCCGTCGCGAGCGAGGCGACCAAGGCGATGCTCGCGAGGAGGTCGACGGAGATCTTCCGATTCTTCAAAGAATTGAAAGCACTCCAGACGACCGGCAAGGTCCCGACGAGGGCGAGCACGAGGAGGGCGTCCCCGTCGGCCGCCGCCGGCAAGAGGTGCGCGTAATGGAGGATGAGAACCAGGACGAGGAGCGCCAAGAGATATTTGTCCAACCTCTTCATACATTCATTCTACAAAAACGGCGGAGGTAAAAAGAAAAGCCCCCCACTGGGAGCTTAAAAAAACATTGAGACGGCTGCGCAAGGCCAGGCAAAACCGATGCATCTTTGGGTCCTAATTTCAATTAAGGGGTCCTTTTGGCACACAAGCCAGCCGTCTCAAAACTTTTATTTAGAGGCGGTCCTCGGAACGGCGATCGGATTTTAGAGCCGATCTGGCTGGGTTTGGTTTGAAGTAGAGTACGTTCTTCCGGGCCGCCTGCAGGAGAGCTGTTCTAGAGCTGACTAAAAAGTACACCCGGCTGGCCGGAGCGTCAAATCCTCACTCCGTCGTCCGGCCGTCGAAGTGCTCTTCTTGCGCGTCCGCCTCCGCCTTGGTCCTGTGGACCGTGCCGTCCTTGTGGTTCGGCGGCGCATAGACCGTGTAAAGCTGAAGCGGCTCGGTCGCGCTCGTGTTCACGAAATTGTGGCGGGTGCCGGCGGGGACGACGATCGCGAAACCGTCCGCGATGTCATGTTCCACGCCGTCCAAGATCGCCTTGCCGCTCCCCTTTTCTATCCGCAGGAACTGGTCCAAGCCGTGAACCTCCTCGCCGATCTCGCCATGGGGCGGGATGGACATCACGACCAGCTGGCTATAACGGGCGGTGTAGAGCACCGTCCGAAAATTTCCGTTCTCCTCGGTCGCTTTCTCGATGTTAATGATGAATCCTTTCATAAGAATTAAATTTAAATTCCTCCCGACCTTTCAAGGATTATATCATGGAATAAAAAAGCCGTTCTCAATTGAGAACGGCCCATGATGACCATCAAAAAAACCTAAGCCCGTTGCGGTCGCCAAGTGTTCACCGCCGTGTAACCTATCATATCTTTTTTACTGGGGCTTCAGCAAGGAAGGGGCGGCGCTTGCGAAGAATGTTTCGCAAGAGCTCAAGCTACCATTGCTCAAAAAACCGGAACGAAAAAAATCCCCGCTCAATCAATAAGCGGGGAGGCATGACTGTCGCTGGTCTTTTCCCTTTCTTTAAAGACCCTGTAAAGTATCTCCGACATATCCTCGAGTTGCGGATGTTTCGGCACTCGCCGCCAGACCTTGAGGAACGCCCAGGCATACGTGCCTGCCAAGGTCACGAACCCTTCGCGATCAAACCGATCGTGTGCGCTTTTGACCCGCAAGTCCAGCACGAAGAGGACCTTGCCGACCATTCTTTCTATGAGTATGGCCATCAGCGCATCGTCACCTAAGTATTTAGCCGGAGGAACCCCGCCGATCTTATCAAGAGCCGTTTTGCGCACGCCGTAATTCCCGCCGATGATGATCGCCGTTCCCTTGAAAATTCCCAAAAAGCCGATGACGAATGGAAATACTTTCTGGGTGTAGACGTCGTCGGCCCAAGCCTTTCTTCCGGTGAAACCGTAGTCATACGGCCCGGAAACCGCCTGAATTTTCTCGTCCTTGAATATTTCCAGGATGCGATAGATCCAGTCCTCCGGAGCTTCGGAATCGGCGTCCAGGCCGAGAACGTATTTGGAATTTTTGTCCGCCGCTCTTGCGCCGGCTCGGCGAGCGATGCCAGTCCCCCTTTCCGGTTCGCGGATTACCTTATCGGCACCCGCCGCGCGCGCCTGCACTCGCGTCTCCTCGTCCGCCGGACCATTGATTACGACGATCACTTCGTACCGATCCCGAGCAATGCCTTTTTGACGCTGCAAACTTGCGACCGTATCGCCGATGGTCGCCGCGGCGTTGTAAGCCGGAATGACGACGCTGACTTCAATCATGGTTCTCTACCTCCTTCTTTTTATGCTTGTACCGCACAACGTAACGCACTCCATACACGACTATCAATAAAGCTATGACAAGGAACAAAATGCTCTCATATCCCCCCAATTGACCGGCGAACTCCTGCCAGTACTTGCCCATCAACCTTCCGACCAAGGCGTAAGAGCCGCTCCAAGTTATAGCCGAGATGAGGACCGCGGTCAAGAAGACCCGCGGCCGGATCTTCAAAAGCCCCGCCGCGACCGAGGTGTAGCCCCGGAGGTAGGGAACGAGCCGGCCGACGTAGATCCCCCACTGTTCGCGCCGGGAGATCTTCTCGCTCAATCTCATTATCTTTTCCTTGGAGATCGGCAGCCACTTAGGCTTGTGGTCCATCACGTAATCGCCGAAGAGATAGAAGAACGCGTAGAGAAGCGAAGTGCCGATGAAGTCGGCCGAGATGACCGTGAGGAAAACGAGCGTCAGGTCCAAAACGCCCGCCGAGGCCAGATAGCCGGCGAAAAGGAGAACGAGCTCGTTCGGCACCGGATTCGGAATGCCGATCTCCTGCAAAAAGACGAGGGAGAAGATCGCGGCATAACCGTACTTTGTGATGTAAAGCGCAAGCTCCGGTGGCATTAGGTTAAATCTTACCCCGTTAGAAGCTTTATGCCTAGTGCGGATTTCGATGATGGATAATTACCCTGCTGTTTCCCATGCGCACCCAGAATAATACCGTTTTGGCTTCTAACGGGGTTTAGCTGCGTTCCGCCTTTTCGGCAAAGCGCTTGGCAAGCCAACGGTAAACGAAATAGATCGCGATGACGGCGGCGCCGAGGAAGAAAGTCGCGTTCCGGGCGCTCACGATCGTTCCGCTCATATACTCGTAGGCGCGGCCGGAAAAGAAACCGAGGAGCGAGAAGAAGAGGGCCTTGGGGATGGTGATCGCGACGAGCATCCAGATGAACCGGCGGAAGCGCACCCGGGTGGAACCGACGAGGATCACGCCGGGGATCGGGATGACGGGGGAAAGTTTCACGAAAAGGAGCACTTTGCCGACGTGGCGGTGCAGAAAGGCGTCGAACTTCTTGAAATGCTCGTCGCTCAAACCGAAAAAGCGGCCGTATTTTTCGGCGAGCGGCCGACCGCCGAAATAGCCGATGTAATAGAGCATACTGTCCGGGATGAGATCGCCGAAGATGGAGATGAGGATGACGATCGGCAAACTGAAATACCCGAGCGCGGAGGCGACGCCCGCGGCGGAGGTGACGATCGGCCCCTCAAGGAGAGCGGTGAGAAAAAAGAGAAGATAGCCGTGAGCGATGATCCACTGGACGAGCGCGACGAAGGTAGTGTCCACACTTGAATGGTAACGCGCTTGGGGCGGTGCATCAAACATCAAATAAAAGCGCCCGTTAAAGACGGGCGCGGATTAAAACCGACAGCAGGATCACGCTTGAGCGTCGATCTTCTGCAGTATGGTGTGCAGGTCGTCCACACTGAACGACCGTCCTTTCAGGACGACGTATTCCAGGACCAGTTCACCTTCGAGCAATTCCCCTTGCGTTCCGGCGAATTTAATGAACGTTGCCGGATTTTCGCCCTTCTCTTGGAAGCTATGGGCTTTTAGCAAATCGAGAGGTTTGCTGGGTCTAGTGACCAGGATCGCGCCATCGTTCTTAAAGACGTGAGAAATCTTTTCCATAATAACTCCCCGTTTATTGTTTTAAAAGAAAACGCGATTTATAGAGTAATATCGAATAACCTCAACGTCAACCGCCGAGCTGGGCCATCGCCCAGGGGTGCTCGGTGTGGAGCCGCTCGCGTTTAGACGTTCAAATAGCGCCGCGTGGCGATGACGCTCGAGACGATCCCCAAGACCACGCCGAAGAGGGCTTGGTAGAGGAAGAGGGCGAGGAAATTGGAGTTGAAATAGCCCTGGAGGTTGACCTCCGGCACGAAGTTCGAGATCGCGGGCGAGAGTGCGGCGATGATGGGGATGAAGATGAGGAAGGAGACGACGGCGGCGATCACGCCGTAGAGGATGCCTTCGATGACGTACGGGCCGCGGATGAAATTATTGGAGGCGCCGACGAGGCGCATGATGCCGATCTGCTCGCGGTTCGAGAAGATGCCGAGGCGGATGGTGTTGAAGGTGACCGAGGCGGCCAGGAAGGCCAGGAAAAGGGTCAAGATGAAGCCGCCGCGGCTCATATTGTCCACGAAGGACGAGAGCCGATCGATGACGACCTGGTTCTGGGCGTAAGTGACCTTCTGAATGATGCCGGAGAAATCGGGCTTGTCGAGATAGGCCGCGATCGTGTCGTAATGGTGGATGTCCTTCGCCTTGATGTTCAACGAGGCGAGGAGCGGGTTCGTGTCGAGCTCGGATAGCGTCTGGGTGATCGTCGTGTCGCTCGCGTGGGCCAGCTTGAAGTTGGCGAGAGCTTGGTCCTGCGAGACGTATTCCACGTACTTCACCTCGTCGAGACCTTCGAGCGATTTCTTGAGGTTCAAGATGGTGTCCTCCGGCACGTTGCTCTGGAAGTAGACGGTGATGTCCACCTTGTCCTGGATCGCCTGCACCGCCCCTTGGCTCACGACGTTGAAGACGACGAGGCCTTCGAAGACGAGGAGGGCGAGGATCATGATGCCGATCGTGGAGATCGAAAGCCAGCCGTTCCGGAAAAAGCTTTGGAGACCGTATTTGATTATCCTGAAAAGAGTGACCATTGGTTAGTCGATGAGAAATCTTCCGTGGGCCTCGTCGCGGACGACCTGGCCGCCTTCGAGCGTGATGACCCGCTCCCCGAGTGTGTTCACGATCTCCTTGTCGTGGGTGGCGAGGATGACAGTGCTCCCGAGCTCGTTGATCTTCTTCAATAATTTTATCACTTCCCAAGTGTTGAAGGGGTCCAAGTTCCCGGTCGGCTCGTCGGCGATCAGGACGTCCGGCTGGTTGATCATCGCCCGGGCGATCGCGACGCGTTGTTTCTCCCCGCCCGAAAGCTCGGAGGGGAAGTTCTGCATCTTATCCTTGAGCCCCACCATGTCGAGGACCTGGGGAACGAGCTCGTTGATCTCCTTTTGGAGGCGGCCCTCCACCTCGAGGGCGAAGGCGACGTTCTCAAAGGCGGTCTTCTTGGGCAGGAGCCGGAAGTCCTGGAAGATGACGCCGATGTGGCGCCGGAACTCCGGGAGTTCGGCGGGCTTCAACTTCTGCACCTCGTAGGAACCGAAGAAGATCTGGCCCTTGGTCGGCTTCTCCTCACCGATCAGGAGCTTCACCACCGTGGATTTGCCGGCGCCGGAGCGGCCGACGATCGTCACGAACTCGTTCGGCTGGATCTTGAAGTTCACCTTGTCCAGCGCTACGGAGTTGTGGTTGTAGATCTTGGAAACGTTTTGGAAAACTATCATAAGAAAAGGCCTAAAATGGCGGCCTTCAGCTCTATAATCACATTATAACTCCCCTATTTCAATAAATCCAAGTTGCCCTCGAGCACCTCTTCGACCTTGGAGATCTTCTCTCCCGTCCGGTGGTCCTTCACCTGCTTATAGGGATGCAGGACGTACGAGCGGATCTCGTGGCCCCACTCCGGTTCCACCTTGGTCTTGAGGTTTTCGATAGCGCTTTCGTGCTTTTCCTGCATCACCGTGATGAGCTTGGCCTTGAGGAGCATCAGGGCCTTTTCGCGGTTCGCGGCCTGGGAGCGCTCGGCCCGCGAGGCGGCCACTAGCCCGGTCGGCAAATGGATGACGCGCACGGCCGTTTCCACCTTGTTCACGTTCTGGCCGCCGGGTCCGCCCGCCCGGGAAAACTCCACCTTGAGGTCTTTTTCAGGGATACTGATGTGCGCCGCCTCCATCGCCGGGATCTCCGGCAGGACGTCGACGAGCGCGAAAGAGGTGTGGCGCAGCTTCTTGGCGTCGAAAGGCGAGATGCGCACGAGCCGATGAACGCCGGCTTCTTCCTTCAAGCGTTCGTAGGCCCCTTGGCCGCGGATCTCGATGGCGTTATCGGCGACCTCCTGCCGCTTCCACGCCTTGCGGTCGGCGTACTTCTCGTACATCCGCATGAGCATCCGGGCCCAATCCTTGGCGTCGTCTCCCCCCGCGCCGGCGAAAACGGAAACATAAGTGATGTTCGGATTATGCATCTTGAGCCACCTCCGAGATTTGAACTCGGGACCTTCACTTTACGAAAGTGCTGCTCTACCGCTGAGCTAAGGTGGCAACCTTAATAATGTAATAAAACATTGGTCATTTGTAAAATTGCCGTTCTTGTGGTATAAGGAATCCGGTAATTCAAATGACAGCTCCGGCGTAAGCCGGGGAGGAAAGTCGGGACACTCTCTGCCGATGAGGCAGATAAAAATGTAGCGGTTAACGGCCGCCGAGGGGAACCTTAGAGGTGCGAGCAGAAACGTCCTGAAGCGAAAGCCGAAGGAGGACCCGATCCCAAGCTAGTTGGTCCAGCTCCGCGATAGGGATAAAAACGTGGAGATGAAACGGCTAAATCCTTACAGAGTGCAAGGCCGCGCTCCGGAGAGATCCGGAGAGTGCCGCTCGAGCCCGAGAGCGATCGAGGGCCCAGATGAATTGTCATTTAAACAGAATCCCGCTTATGAATTACCGAAAGACCGCGAAGCAATTCGCGGTCTTTTATTTTTCCGTTAAACGAACTTGCAGAACGTCTTGCGGTGCATTTCGGAGAGGCCGTGCTTTTTGACGAGCCGGATGTGCGCCCGCGTGCCATAGCCCTTGTGGCGGGCGAAATCGTAACGCGGGAACTTTTCGTGGCGAGCGACCATCAACCGGTCGCGGTGGACCTTGGCGACGATGGAGGCGAGAGCGATCGCCTTGATCTTCTCGTCGCCTTTGATGACCGTCCTAACGTTCGCGAATTTTACCGTACCTTCGGGTAAGTACAATCCCCCGTCCAAGAATATCTTCGTCTTCTTGAGGTCGAGTCGGTGCTTTTCGGAGAGCTTTTTGAGCGCCGCCCCGGCCGCGAGATTCGCCGCCCGCGTGACATTCATCCTGTCTATCCGCTTGGAGGAAATGCTCACGACGGCATAAGGGATATCTCCTCTTTTTTTGACGTGTTTCACCCACGTCTCCCTCTGGAGCGCCGAAAGCTTCTTCGAGTCCTTGAGGACCAATCCGCCGGAGCCGGCCTCCGGCCGCCTCCCCCGCCTCAAAGCCACTGCTCCGACGGTCACGGGGCCGGCCAAAGCGCCTCTTCCCACCTCGTCCAGACCGATGATATAGGCCGCCCTTGGCATTACTTCGATAATATAGTCCTTTAGGACCTTATGAACAATTGCGTCCGGGGCCCCGGACGAATAAAATGGAGGGGTGTCACGGGATGAGCGCACTCCGTCCTCCGGGAGACCGGGAAAAGGCGGACGGCGCGAGCTCCCACATCATTCATCATGAAATTCGTTCATCTTCACGTTCACTCGCACTTCTCTCTCCTGGATGGGCTCGCGAAAATAGATCAGCTGATCGCTAAGACGAAGGAGTACGGAATGGACGCCATCGCTCTGACCGACCACGGCAACCTCTACGGCGCCGTGGAGTTTTATAAGAAGGCGACGAAGGCGGGCGTGAAGCCCATCATCGGCGTCGAGACCTACATCGCCCCCTACGGCCATTTGAATAAACGGCCGAAGATCGACGAAAAAAGATTCCACCAAGTCCTCATCGTCAAGAACGACGTCGGCTGGAAGAATTTAATCCAACTTGTCACGGCCTCCTATCTCCAGGGATTTTATTACAAGCCGCGCATCGATAAGGAACTTTTAGAAAAATATCACGAAGGACTCATCTGCCTCTCCGGCTGCTTCTCGGGAGAAATTCCGAAGCTCCTCGCCGCGAAGAACCTCGCAGAAGCCGAGAAGGTCGCGGCGTGGTACAAAGACCTCTTCGGCGACGACTATTACATCGAGCTCCAGCCGCACGACCCCGAACTTCACGAGTCGCTCATCGCCCTCGCGAAGAAGCTCGGCATCGCGGTCGTCGCGACCCAAGACGTCCACTACGTCGAGAAGGACGACAAGACCGCTCACGAGATCCTCCTCGCGGTCCAGACCCAGAGCAAATTGGACGATGAGGACCGGCTCTCGCTCAAAAAGTTCGACGTCTCGCTCCTCTCGCCAGAGGAGATGGCGGAGAAGTTCCAGCACGTCCCCGAAGCCATTGAAAACACCGTGAAGATCGCCGAGAAGTGCGATTGGAAATTGGAACTGGGGAAGCTCCATTTGCCGAAGTTCCAAGTGCCGGGCGGCGTGACCGCCAAGGCCTATTTGAAGGAGCTCGTCGACGAGCGGGTCGCGAACCGCTACCCCAAGGTCTCACCCGAAATCCAAGCGCGCTTGGATATGGAGCTCGGCGTCATCGAGAAGACCGGCTTCGCCGATTACTTCCTCATCGTCCAGGACTACGTGAACTGGGCGAAGACCCACGGCATCGTCGTGGGACCGGGCCGCGGCTCGGCCGCCGGGAGCATCGTCTCTTACGTCTTGGGCATCACTTCTTTGGACCCCCTAAAATATGACCTCCTCTTCGAGAGGTTCCTGAACCCCGACCGCGTCCAGGCACCGGATATCGACATCGACTTCGCCGACACCCGCCGGGACGAGGTCTTGGCCTACGTCCGCGAAAAGTACGGCGAGGATAAGGTGGCCCAGATCATCACCTTCGGGACGATGATGGCCCGGGCCGCCGTCCGCGACACGGCGCGGGCCATGGGTTTCCCTTATGGCACGGGCGACCGCATCGCCAAGCTCATCCCCTTCAACATGAATTTGAAGCAGTCCTTGGAGAACATCCCGGAGCTCAAGGACCTCTACCGGCGGGACGAGGAGACGAAGAAGGTGATTGACACGGCGATCAAGCTCGAGGGCACCGCCCGCCACGCCTCGGTCCACGCCTGCGGCGTCGTGATCGCCCCGGAACCCCTGGTCCACTTCATGCCTCTCCAGCGCGCCCCCCAGGGCGAGAACATCACTCTCACCCAGTTCGAGATGCACAGCGTGGAGGACATCGGGATACTCAAGATGGACTTCTTGGGGCTCAAGAACCTCACCATCATCGAAAAGACCCTGCGCCTCATCCAAGAGGACAAGGGCGAGCGGATCGACATCGAGAAGGTCCCCTTGGATGACAAGGAGACCTTCAAACTCTTCCAATCCGGTGAGATGACCGGCGTCTTCCAGTTCGAATCGGCCGGCATGCGTCACTATCTCAAGGACCTTAAACCCACTGAGCTAGAAGACCTGATCGTTATGGGATCACTTTACCGCCCGGGCCCGATTGAGCTGATCCCACAATACATCCGGCGCAAGTTCGGCCGCGAGAAGGTGGAATACCTGCACCCGAAACTTGAGCCGATACTCAAAAGCACTTACGGCGTCGGCGTCTATCAGGAGCAGATGATGCGCATCGCGCGCGACCTCGCGGGTTTCACCCTCGCCGAGGCCGATACCTTGCGCAAGGCGATCGGCAAGAAGATTAAAGCGCTCCTCGATGAACAGCAAGAGAAACTCATCAAGGGGATGGTCAAGAACGGCATCAGCCAAAGGACGGCCGAGGCGATCTGGGAGCTCTTCCCGCCCTTCGCCCGCTACGGCTTCAATCGCTCGCACGCCGCCTGCTACGCGATGATCAGCTACGAGACGGCCTACCTCAAGGCCCACTATCCGGTGGAGTTCATGACGAGTTTGCTGAACGTCTCCGGCACCGAGATCGAGCGTATCAACTTCCTCGTCGGCGAAGCAAAGCGGATGGGCATCAAGGTGTTGCCGCCGGACATCAACCAGAGTTTCCAAGGATTCGCGGTGGACGGCAAGAACATCCGCTTCGGACTCTTGGCCATCAAGAACATCGGAGGGAACATAGTGGACGTCATCATCGCCGAGCGCGCCAAGGGTGGCCCTTTCACCGACCTGACCAACTTCCTCACCCGCGTCCAGCACCGCGATCTGAACAAGAAATCTATCGAGAGCCTAATCAAGGCCGGCGCCTTCGATTCCTTCGGCACCGAGCGCGGGCAGCTTCTGGAGAACATCGAGGAGATCATCAAGTTCAATCAGGCGGCCAGAAAGAGCGCATCCACCAATCAGGATTCGCTCTTCGGTTCCACGGCTACCTTCACCTCGCTCCGCCTCCGGTCGGCCGCGCCCGTGGCGAAGAACGTGATGCTCTCCTGGGAAAAGGACCTCTTGGGGCTTTATCTCACAGACCACCCTTTGAACGGCCGAAGCGGGCAGATTGGCGACCGGGTGAAGACGATCCACTATGCCTTAACGCTCCCCAAAAACGGCGAGCGGTCGCTCAAGTTCTCCATTGCCGGCGTCGTGAGCGCGGTGAAGAAGATAATCACCAAAAAGGGCCAGCCGATGCTCTTCGTGACCTTGGAGGACAAGGAGGACAGCATGGAGGTGCTGGTCTTTAACGACGTGCTTTCTAAGAGCCGGAATGCCTGGGTGGAGAACAACGCCGTTCTCATCGACGGCTTCGTCTCTTGGAAGAACGACGACGCCAAGTTCATCGCCGACTCGGTAAAGGTGCTTTAGGGTGGGGGCATTAAAACGTAAATTGCGGCCGCCGGCCGCCTGCTTTATAATTCATAAATGGCAAAAGTTGAAAAGATAGACGGCATTCGGCACTCGCTGGCGCACCTCCTCGCCGCTGCGGTTTTGAAGAAGTTCCCAAAGGCGAAGCTAGGCGTTGGGCCGGTCATCGAGAACGGCTTTTATTACGACTTCAAACTCCCCCGCCCCCTCACGCCCGACGACCTCAAGGAGTTCGAGCAGACAATGCGCGACATCATTTCCCAAAAACTCCCCTTCAAAGGCGAGAAGATTACGCCCGCGCAGGCGAAAAAAATATTCAAAGACCAACCCTTCAAGCTAGAACTCATCAAGGATTTCACGAAAGCAAAGAGCCCGCTGACCGTCTACCATACCGGCAAGGTCTTTTTCGACCTCTGCCGCGGCGGCCACGTCAAAAACACCTCGGAGATAAATCCCTCGGCCTTCAAGTTGGACAGGATCGCCGGCGCCTATTGGAGGGGCAACGAGAAGAACCCGCAGCTCCAGCGCATCTACGGTCTGGCCTTCGAGACCAAGAAGGAGCTGGACGACCATCTCGCGATGATGGAAGAGGCCAAGCGCCGCGATCACCGCGAGATCGGCAAGAAGCAAGAGCTATTTGCCTTCGACGACCTTCTCGGCCCCGGCCTGCCGCTCTGGCTCCCCAAAGGCACCATCATCAAGGACGAGATAGAAAAGTTCGCCAAGGAGATGGAGGAAAAGTACGGCTACGTGAGGGTCTCGACGCCCCATATCGCGAAGCAGAAGCTTTTTGAGACCTCCGGCCACCTGCCGCACTATGCCGACTCGATGTTCCCGGCGATGAAGCTTGATGACGGCAACTACTACTTGAAGGCGATGAACTGCCCCATTCACCACCTCATTTACAGATCCTCCCCCCGGAGCTACCGCGAACTCCCCTTGCGCCTGGCCGAATACGGCACCGTCTACCGCAACGAGCTTTCCGGCACGCTCGCCGGGCTATTGCGCGTCCGGATGCTCTCGATGAACGACGCCCATATTTACTGCCGGGCCGACCAAGTCGAGGAAGAGTTCAAGAAAGTGGTCGAGCTCACGCTCCACTACTTCAAGATCTTTGGGTTGAAGAACTATTCCTTCCGCCTCTCGCTCTGGGACCCGAATAACAAGGAAAAGTACATCAACGAGCCGAAGAATTGGAAAATGGCTGAAGACATCCTGCGAAAGATCCTCACTAACTTGGGCGTGAGCTTCGTGGAGGCCAAAAACGAGGCGGCCTTTTACGGCCCGAAGGTGGATATCCAGTACCGCTCCGTCTCCGGCCGGGAAGAGACGATGTCCACGATTCAGCTCGACTTCGCGGCCAAGAAGCGCTTCGGCCTCGTCTATCACGACCGGGACGGCAAGGAAAACGGCGAGGTCTTTGTTATCCACCGCGCTCCGCTCTCGACCCACGAGCGGTTCATCGCCTATCTCATCGAGCACTACGCCGGCGAGTGGCCCGTGTGGCTTTCTCCCGTCCAGGCGCGCGTCATCCCAATCGCCGATCGGCACACTGAATATGCCAAGCGAGCGGTGGAGGAACTGAAAAAGAACGGCTTGCGCGCCGACATCGCTTCTTCCGGCGAGACCCTTGGCAAGAACATCCGCGAGGCCGAGCTTCAGAAGATTCCTTATATCCTCGTCGTCGGCGATAAGGAGGTGGAAAGTAAGCTCATTAACGTCCGCGAAAGGCACAAAAAGGAGACGGTCACGATGAGTGCGATGAAGTTCATTGAGAAGGTCAAGCAGGAAGTAGAGGAGAAAAAATAAAAGGTGGTTCAGAGAACCACCTGGGCGTTAGATAGATTACATTCAGATGAAGAGGGCCGTACCGTCTTCTTCAACATCAACGGCGGGACCATTGTTCCGTCGGGCGATGTAAGCGATCGCTCCGGTCAAAACGACGACCGTTACCAAAGTAAACAGCCACTTTTTCAAGGTACTACCTCCCTTTTATTTCCGGTATAATACCATAAATGCTTAAAAAGTCAACAATGCAGAAACTCCTCGTTATCGTGGGGCCGACCGCCTCGGGCAAGAGCGCCTTGGCGGTCAAGCTCGCCAGGCAATTCAACGGTGAGGTAATTTCCGCCGATTCCCGCCAGGTCTATAAGGGTCTCGATATCGGCACGGGCAAAATCACCAACAAGGAGATGGGCGGCATTCCCCACCACCTCCTGGACGTCGCAAGTCCCCGGCGCGTCTTTACGGTCACCGATTTCAAGCGCCTGGCGGAAAAAAAGATAAAAGAGATATCCTGCCGAGGTAAGCTGCCCATCGTTTGCGGCGGAGCGGGATTTTACGTTCAAGCCGTCACGGATGGCCTGGTTTTACCGAACGTCCCGCCGAATCCGAAGTTCCGAGCGCGCCTCGCCAAGAGATCGGCCGCAGAGCTCGCGGCCATGTTGAAGAAAATGGACCCGGCGCGATTCAAGACGATAGACGTCAAAAATCCGGTGCGCCTCATCCGGGCCATAGAAATTGTCAAGGCGCTCGGGAAGGTGCCTAAAATGGAAACGGGGCCCACTAACACTGGCGCGATGATCATCGGCCTGAATCCTGGAACCGAAAAACTAAAAAAATCTGTTTTAACTCGCGTCAAGAAAATGATCAATCTTGGTTTGATCGATGAAACCAAGCGGCTTCTAAAAACCGGGGTCGGAAAGAAAAGGATGTACGAATTCGGCTTCGAATACCGGGACGTCCTGAGGTATCTCGATGGCGGGATGCAAACGAAGAAGGAGCTGATCGATGCGATCGTGAGCGACACGCTGAAGTACGCCAAGCACCAGATGACGTGGTTTAAGAGAGATAAGAGGATCCATTGGGTCAAAAACTAAAGAGAAGCCGAGTTTGACGTAAAAAAATTTCTATCCTAACATAAAAGCATTATGGGTGGCGTACCTACAAAACATCATTCTAAATCAAAGGTGGGCCGGCGGCGGTCCCAGCTCGCGCTGAGGAAAGTCAACTTGGTGGTCTGCCCGAACTGCAAAGGCCCGACCCTGCCGCACCGGATTTGCCCGAACTGCGGCACGTATGTAAAGACCGGTTTAAAACCGAAAACGACGCAAAAAGCCTCTTAGCTCTTTACCATCCATGGCGACCCGCCATTTGGCCCGAACGATAGTCCTCCAGTCGCTCTACGAGTGGGATTTTTACAACCGCGAGACCGATCTCACGACCATCATCGAACGGAACTTGAACGAATTCGGCCCCGGCATCGACGAGCCGGATTTTGTTTGGCGCATCGCGAAAGGCGTCATTGAACATCTCAAGGATTTAGATGCCACGATTGTCCGCGTTGCCCCCGAGTGGCCGCTCCACCAGATCGCCATCATCGACCGGAACGTCCTCCGGATCGGCCTATACGAGCTAATGTACGCCGACCAAAGCGAGGTCCCGCCCAAGGTCGCCATCAACGAGGCGATCGAGATCGCCAAGAACTATGGCGGCCAGAACTCGCCAAAGTTCGTGAACGGGGTCTTAGGCACCGTCTACCGCGAAATGGAAGCGGCCGGCAAGATACCGAAACAAGAGGAAAAAAAAGAGAAGGATAAAAAAGACGCCCCGGAAAAATAACGGGGCGTTGAATTTACGATGATCACAAGAGCGAGTTCTCTTTTTGTTTCTTAAAATATTTCCTAAGAATATCAATGATGTCTTCGGCGACTTCTTTCTCCGGCTTATCGCCGTCAACCGATCGAAATATTCCCTCTCCGTCATCGCGATCCATACCTCTTTCGTAGACGTTATTCCAATAGCGCAACACCGGAAGGTCTTCACCATTCAAAGACTTACTGGACTCAAAAGAACGCGCCACGGCTGCTTTTGGGTCGGAACGAATGAATATGTTCACATCAGGGTAATAGTATCGATCGAGAGCCGTTTTTTCTTCCTTGAACATCCTTTCGGCCACGCAACTGCCAAAACCGAAGTTCTCCGTCGAGTAGATCGCGCGCGATCTGCTCCTGAAGACAAAGAAGTTTTCATTGACCTTCGGTATGACGTTGAACTTCAGGTCGCAAAGCTCGTCGCAAACGATGAGCAATCCAAGGTCGAAAGCATCCGGCCTATCGCCCATTTGCAGGGATTTCGATATCTGCTCGATTCGCAATGGAATGTCGGAAAAGCTTTTTTCGAAGTACTCGCCGAAGTCGTTCAGAAACCGACGAACGGCGGGTGCGAATTCTATAATGGCGAGCTCTGATGTCGCCGCCGGTTCAGACTTTTTGTCGACCGCCAATTTAAACATCCGCATGAAGGTGGAATTTGTCCTTTCCTTATAGCCGGCTACTTTGATCCCTCGATCTTTGGCGTAAGCTGCCACTTTCCCGAAGACCTTCGATCTCCCAGAGAAAGGAATCCCGAAAAAAACAACGAAAATGCCGTTCATTATTTTCTCCTTTTCAAAAAACCAACTTTAGAGTACCAGCCGCAACGGGGGTTGTAAACCGTTGACACCGCACCCGGTTTTGCCTAAGGTAAGCGTGGTAACTATACAACTATAAACAAGGAGAATTGCGATGAATGACCTGTTCGGTCCCGGCAGTAATTTCGACAATCGTTTTGTCGCCGATCACGCAGAACTCAAAGAAAGAGTGGGTGCCTGTCGCAAACTGAGCAAGAAGATAGTCCTGACTTCAGGCGCTTGGGACATACTCCATATCGGCCATTGCGGCTATCTGGAAGCGGCTAAAAAGTCGACGGGTTCCAACGGCGAAAATACCGTTCTGATAGTCGGTGTGGATAGCGACGAAAAGATACGCGCCAAGAAGGGTAAGAGCCGTCCCATCGTCCCAGAAAAAGAACGGATGGGAATCCTCTGCCACATTCGGCACGTCGACCTGGTGGTCTTGAAAAACCAAGGCGAAGAAAAATGGGCGTTGATCAAGGCGGTCAAGCCCGACATTCTCGTCATTTCGGAAAGGACGGAATATTCCGAAGATGAGCGGAACCAGCTCAAAGAGTGGTGTGGAGAGATAGTCGTCCTGGAATCACAAGCCACCACATCGACAACCGCTAAGATCAGATTGCTTATAGTGGGCGTGGCTCGAGAGGCCAGGGAAAGCTTCAATAAGCTCGAGAAGGATATTTTGGACATTTTGAGCGAGTTCAAGAACTTCCTGGACCAGCTGCCAAGCGGCGTGGAGAAAAGCGAGGATAAGAGATGAAGACCGTTCTTGCTTACGTTCCCGTACTGCACCGCGGCTACGTCGATTTCTTCAAGCGTCATGGCGGGCCGAAAAGCGCTTTGTATATTTTCGGACGAGAATTGATAGAGAGATTCGATTTCTTCCGAAAGGACATCAGAGCGCTTGACCCGCACGAAGCCGCCAAGACGATCAAGGCCCTCGACCTGTTCGGTAGCGTGATGATCACCGATGATTCTTCTCTTGAACTTCTATCTATGACGAAACGCAGCTTGATCATGCCAGACGAGGATGTTTCCCGAGCCATCGCGCAGGAAAGCCTCGCCGGATGCGGTGTTACTTTCGACGCCGTTTTCCTCCGATGGGACTCAAAAAGTTCCGTCCGGAAATGCGACGTGAAAGCGGACCGGACCGTCTCGCGGGAGGCCTGTGCAACAATGATGATGCGGGCCGCTCAAAAAGAAGGCGAGAAAAGTTCGGATTGGTGGCGGCATGTCGGCGCAATCGTGGCACGCGGCGAAGAAACGATATTGGTCGCTTATAACCACCACGTTCCATCCCCCCACATGCCCTACGCTTTCGGCGACCCGCGGAGCTACTTCAAAAAAAGTATCAACATCGAGATATCGACGGCTTTCCACGCAGAAGCTTCAGCTATCGCCTCCGCCGCCGCAAACGGCATCAATTTATCCTCGGCCGACATTTACACCACGACGTTCCCCTGTCCGCCTTGCGCCAAGCTCATCGCCTACAGCGGCATCAAGCGATTGCTCTTTAAAGACGGCTATTCCATGCTGGATGCCCAAGATATTCTGCGTTCCAAGGGTATTGAGATCGTTCGCGTCACGGATTTAGAAAAAAACGCCCCGCTTCCATAATACCGGAAACGGGGCTTTTATTAACCTATTTTTTCTTCTTTTTTCTTCGCGCTCATCCTGAATTTTAGGTCAGCGAACTCCAGATCGTTTGGATTGTACGGCACTAGAACGTGAACATGCAGGTGAGAAACGGTGCCGCCGTTAAATTTTGCGTCACCGAAACGGATTCCGACGCCCCCGCTCTCAATGTTGTATTCTTTTTCTAGCCAGCCTACCATCTCGATCATTTCAGCTCCAGCGAGAGGATTTAATTCTGACATTCGTTCGGCATGATCCAAAGAAATCAAGAGAAAGCTGCGTTTAGCATTCTCATACCTCCATTGGTTCTCTGTCACAATCCAGAATTTTCCTTCTTTCAGTATCGGCTTTGAATGCTCTTTCAACAGATTTTCTTTACAGAATGGACACTCCCCGCGAGCTTGAATACGTTCCAAGGCTTCACGCTGTTCATCAGAACGAGCATTTCTCAAGACCACGAAAGATTTTCTCTTAAGGTCTTGGAACACGAAAGCATGGTCGTCCACCCCTGGATTAGCGGAGTACCTAGCATCACCGTCTCCCAACCATTCTGATTCATCAATTGTCGGAAAGAAAACATCTCCTTCCGGCGCGCATTCAACCAAAGTCTGGTACATTTTATGCGCGTACGGTAGAAATAATGCGTAGATTTCTGCTCCACCAATCACAAAAACCTCTGTCTCATTCTGCACGAGATCAATGGCCTCCTGCACAGAGTGGGCAATTTCAAAACCAGGAAGCGAAAGATCATGATTGCGTGTCAGGACGATGTTACGCCTTTTCGGCAATGGTTTACCGGTCCGCCGCAAAATCGCTTCCGCGGTCTTCCGCCCCATAATCACAGCATGGCCTTCAGTTATGGCCTTAAATCGCCTTAAATCGCTCTTCAGATGCCATGGCAGATCTCCGTTTTTACCTATGACCCGGTTTTGGGCCATAGCGACGATGATGGATATCATACCGGTGTCCATATTCTCCTCCTTTCAAGCTGGGGGTGGTAATCCTTGACCGTGAAATGCTCTGGCCGAAAAGAGAAAATATCGGTGACAGACTGATCCAGTTCGACCGTGGAGAATCTCTGTGGCTCGGTTTGGAGCATATCCTTCACATCCTGGACCTGCTTAACGTAGATGTGGGCGTCGATAATGGCATAGACTAGTTCTTTCGCCCGGTAGCCTGTTACTTGGGCTAGCATCAACGTCAGGGCCGCATATTGAATAATATTGCAAACCAACCCGACCGGTACGTCAGCACTCCGCTGAAGATGGAATAGGCTGAACTCTTTCTTGTCCGGTATGAGTTCGACATCGAACCAACCATGGCAGGGAGCTACTACAACCTTTTGTTGTTTACCCTTACCGCGGAAGGTATACTGCGGCACCCAAGGGCTCACGAAGTGGGTCCGCAGGTGAGGCAATTCTTTCATCTGTTCGATCAAATTGGTTATCTGATCAAATGGTTTCCCTTCCGCAGTCGGAAACCTTCGCCAGGCGGCTCCGTAAGAACCGGGACCGAGGTCGCCGGCCGCAAGGCCGCGCTTAGCGCACTTTTCCGGCGTCACCCATCTATCCCACCAACTGCAGCCGAATTTAACTAGCTCTTCTTGGGTTTGGGCGCCGTTCAAAAAAGCGGTGATTTCCCCCAATGATTGGTTGAATATGGACGACGTCTTCTTGCCGGGCGCGACCAAATCCCTTTCAGTAATGATCGGGAACCCGTTCTCCATGTCGAACCTTATGAGATGACCGAAGACCTTAAAAGCATCTTCTCCCTGCTGAGGGTGCACGAGCTTTGGGCTTCTCAAGATCCTGCTCAACAGATCACGATACTGGTGGTCTGGGTACCTCAAATTGAAATCCCTGTAATGTATCATTAACTACCTCCTATTTAGTTATGTATTAGCTGGCCTTAATATGCCTCAATGGTGGCATCGGCGTCAATAGAAAACCCCGCCGAGAGGCGGGGTTCCATTTCCGGATCGGTTAATCGACGACCTTTATGCCCATATTGTGAGCCGTGCCTTCGATTATCTTCATCGCGGATTCAACGTCGTTCGCGTTCAAATCCACCATCTTCTTCTCGGCGATGGCTTTGAGATCGGCCTTCGTAATCTGGCCGACCACTTTCTTACCGGACTCGCCCGAACCCTTCTCGACGCCGGCGGCCTTCTTGATAAGGGCCGAGGCGGGCGGGGTTTTGAGCTTGAACTCGAAGGAACGGTCCTCGTAGATCGTGATCTCGGCTGGGATCACGTCCCCCTTCATCTCCTTCGTCGCCTCGTTGAACTGCTGGACGAAAGCGCCGATGTTCACGCCGTGCTGGCCCAGAGCCGGGCCGATGGGAGGAGCCGGGGTCGCCTCGCCAGCTTTGATCTGCAATTTAATAGTCGTTTTTATCGGTTTGGCCATGATGTTTTTATATCTTTCTGACTTGCAATGAATCCAGCTCGACGAGCGTGTCCCGGCCGAAGATGGGAACGAGCACTTTGACCTTGCCATGCTCTTCGTCCACCTCGGAGACTTTGCCTTCTTGGTCCTTGAACGGACCGTCCGTTATTTTTACCACCTCGCCTTCCTTCAAGTCAACCTTGAACTTCGGTTCCGCCCCGCCCAGCCGCGCCAAAAGGTCGTCCACCTCAGTCTTCGAAAGCGGCGTCGGCGTCGCGCTATCCGCCCCGACGAAACCGGTCACCCGCGGGGTGTTCCGGACGACGTACCACGAGTCGTTGTCGAGGATCATCTCCACGAGGACATAACCCGGGTAGATTTTCTCCTCGGTCTTCAACCGCTTGCCGTTCTTGATCTTGATCTTCGTCTCTTTGGGGACGACGACGCTGAAGATCTTGTCGGTCATCGAAAGTGATTCCACCCGCTGCTTCAAATAGCGGGCCACCGCGTCCTCGTAGCCCACGTAGGTGTGGATGGCGTACCAGGCGCGGTTCTCGTTCGTTTTTTTCGCTTCCGATTTTATGAGCATTTTACAAAACCGTCCTCTGGAGGATCTGGACGAAGATGAAGTCCAGTAGGCCAAGGAAAAGCGAGAGGCCGACCGAAAAGATGATCACGAAAACCGTGTAGCGCACCGTCTCTTCGCGGCGCGGCCAGTTGACCCGCTTCAATTCCTCGCGGGACTCCCGGAAAAAGCTCTTGATCTTTTCGGTCATTGGATTCGGCTAAATTAAAAAGCCCTGAAGGCCTTTAGACCAATCTATCATACTCTGGGGATCTAAGCAACCCTCCGGCTTAAAGTTGGGCATCTTCGCTCGGAGCGGGCTCCGCGCTTTTGATCTCTGGGGGTTGTGGCGCCGGGACGGCGCTGAACTTTTCCGGCTTCACGAGCGCGACCGCAATGAGGTAGGAAACGAAGCCGATGACGATACCGCCCAAGATGTCCATCGGATAATGGACGCCCACGAAGATTCGGGCGACGCCGACCAGAGTTGAAAGGACGAGGAACCACGTCCCCCACTTTCGATCCAAGGCAAAAAAGAGCGTGAAAGCGATGGCGAAGAAGAAGGTGACGTGACCCGAAGGGAAAGAGGCGCCACTCTCGCCGATCAAAGGCGTGAAGCCCAGCGTGACGAACGGGCGGGCGATTGGGTAGAGAAAACGGACGGCCTCCGTGATGATGCCGCGCGAAATGAGCGCCGCGAGAGCGAGTATGAGGAATACGCCGAACTTCCGCTTGGCCGTCTTTTGTTTGAAAATGAAGACCAGAAGCGCCAAGCCGAGAAGGTAAGGCAAATAGAGCGCGAGGAAGACGCCGAGCGCATCCAGCAGGGGCGCTACCCCTGAAAGACCGTGGATCGCCTTGAAAACGGCGACGTCGAGCGGAAAGGTGTCCAGCATTTTAGCGGCGCGTGAAAGGCAAAAGGCCCATCATCCGGGCGCGCTTGATCGCCTTCGCGATCTGGCGCTGGTGTTTAGCACAAAGTCCGGTATGACGCGGGTCGATAATTTTCCCTTGGCTCGAAACGAACCGTTTCAGGTTTTCGGTCTCCCGGAAATCGATGATCTGGGTGTTTTGCGAGCAGAAAAAGCATTGCTTGGCTATCTTCATTATTGGCATTGGTTTTTAGAACGGTATCTCTTCCGGTTTGATGTCGTTTTGTTCTTCGAGGTTGATCTCGGGCAATTCTTCCTTGGGTGCTTCGTCCACGGCCGGTGCGCCGCCCGGACTCGCGCTGCCCCCGGTCGGCCGGGGTCCCAATTGCATCCTTTCGCAGATGATCTCGGTCGTTTTGCGGGTCTGGCCCTGCTTATCCTGCCAAGAACGCGTCTGGAGCCGACCTTCGACGAAGACGCTGCTGCCCTTCTTGAGGAACTGGTTCGCGATCTCCGCCTGCCGTCCCCAAACGACGACGTTGTGGAACTCGGCCCGCTTCTGCCTTTGGCCGCTCCGATCGGTGAAGAACGTGTTCGTCGCCACCCCGAACGAGGCGACCGCCTGCCCCGTGGGCGTCTGCCGCAGTTCCGGATCGCGGGTCAAATTCCCTAAAATGAATACTTTATTGACGTTCATCTCCCCTTTATCTTACCACACTACTTGGAGATTTCTTCGATCTTCTTCTCCAAGGCCTCGTTCGTGAGGACGTCCGGCGCGGGCTTGCTTTCTGTCCGCAGGCGGCGGAAAAATCCCCCCCTTTCGCGCGCGGCTCCCGCCGCGACGCCACCACCCATATCCGGCGAGATCGCGACCGCAGAGGCCGACCTCTCTTCAGCCAAGGTGACGATGAAACGCAGAACGCCAAGAGCGAGGTTCAGATCGCCCGTCAGGGCCGAGACGAGCGCGGGATCGAGCGCGAAGACGATCGAACCCATGAAAGCGTTGCTTTCCTTTTTGATCGGATAGCTCAAACGGAACTTGGCAAGGTCCCTTTCGGCGATGACCTCCACCCCGTGCTTGCCGAGGACTTTTTTGACGGGCGAGGCGTTCTCGTCCTTGAGCCAAAAGGTCAGTTCGTATTTTTTCTTCGTTGTTTCTTCGGTCATTCTTATTGTTTTATCTTCGCCTCTTCCGCGGGCTTTTCCGCAATCGGGGTTTCAACGCCCGCTATCGGCGAGTCCACATTATCAGCTTCGGGACGGCCCGTCAACTTTTCCTTCAAAGCGGCAAGTTTTTCTTCATTGAGGCCGCGGTAACCCGTGCCGACCGGAATGAGCTTGCCGATGATGACATTCTCCTTGAGGCCGCGCAGGATGTCGAGCTTGCGCTCCACCGCAGCGGCGACGAGGACGCGGGCTGTCTCCTGGAAGGAAGCGGCGGAAAGGAAGCTCTCCGTCGTGAGGGCCACGCGCGTCACGCCGAAAATGCGCTGGACCGCCTTGGCCGGCGCTTTCTTCCCCTTCTTGACCTCGCGGTTCACCTCGAGGAACTTGCTCTTGCCGATGATTTCTCCCCGCATGAAATCGGTGTCACCGCCCTCCTTGATGGCCACGCGGGAGAGCATTTGCCGGATGATGATCTCGATGTGTTTGTCGTTGATCGCGGCGCCTTCCGGCACATAGATCCTCTGGACCTCATTCACGATGTAATGGATGACGGCATCCGCTCCCCGGAAGGCCAAAACCTCCTTGAGGTCGAGCGGCCCCGAGTACAGCTGGTCGCCGCGCTTCACCTTGTCGCCGACCGCGACGAAGATGGTGGCGTTCGGCGGGACGATGTAGTCGACGACGTGCGCCTCGGACTTGCCGCGACGGACCTTCTTCGCGCCTTTGGTCCCTTCGGTCTCCCGGACCTTGATGACGACCGTGAGCCCCCGCTCCTCGAGGGCCGTGACGACGCCGTCGGCGGAGACCAAGGAGGCCTTGCCTTTGGGCGGCCGGGCCTCGAAGATCTCTTCGACGCGCGGCAGACCGTGAGTGATATCCTGACCGGCCACGCCGCCCTGGTGGAAAGTGCGGAGAGTGAGTTGGGTGCCGGGTTCGCCGATGGACTGGGCGGCGACGATGCCGACCGCCTCGCCCAAGGCCACCTCGCGGTTCCGGCCCAAATCCAATCCGTAACACTTGGCGCAAATGCCGTGGAGCGTCTTGCAGGCGATCGGCGATCGGACGACGATGATCTCCAATTTGGATTCGCCGATCCTTTTAGCCGCCTCGCGGTCGATGATCTCCCCACCGTGGACGATGATCTTCCGCTCGACGCGGATGTCCGCCAAGGCCACCCGGGCGTAGATCCGCTCCGCGAAGGAGTAACCGTAGGCGTCCCCCTCGCTCTTTCGGATCTCGAGTCCCTTATCGGTGCCACAATCGTCATCGCGGATGAAGACATCCTGGGAAACGTCGACCAGCCGGCGGGTCAAGTATCCCGCCTGAGCGGTCTTCAAGGCCGTGTCGATCAAGCCTTTGCGGGCGCCGTGGGTCGTGATGAAATATTCGAGGACCGAAAGGCCTTCCTTGTAGGAAGATTTCGCGGGCAGTTCCATCGTCTCGCCGCTCGTGTCCTGGACCAAACCCTTCATACCCATCATTTGGATCATCTGAGCCCAAGTGCCGCGAGCCTTGGAATCGATGATGGTGAGGATTGGGTTGCCTTCCTTCAAGGTATGAGGCAGCTCTTCGGCCACTTTTTCCCTGGCCTCCGTCCAGATCTGGTCGAATTTTGCCTTGCGCTCCTCATCCGTCAAAAGCCCTTCGTTGTATTGGGCGTCCAAGATCGCGACCTCTTGGTCCGCGGCGGCGATGATCTCCGCCTTCCTTTGCGGGATGACCGTGTCGGACATACTCCAGGTGGTCGAGGAATAGGTGGCGTAACGGAAGCCGAGGTTCTTGATCTTATCCAAATAGTCCTTTGCCTCGTCGATGGAGTAGTTCTCGATGATGCCGCCGACGAGCTTCGTGAGGCCCTTCTTGTCCAGCGCCCTGGAAACGAGTTCGGCGTCCGGCGGCAATACTTCTTGAAAAATGAGCCGGCCGTAAGACGTCTCCGTGAGACCTTGCGGCAGGAGAACTTTGATCTTTGCGTTGATGGCAATGAGGTCGCTTTCGAAAGCTTGCATGACCTCGGTGGGCGATGAGAAGACCCCACTTTCCCCTTTCGCCCCTTCGCGGATGTGGGTTAAAAAGTAGGCCCCGAGGACCATATCCTGGGAAGGCGAGACCACCGGGTCACCGTTCGCGGGCTTCAGGAGGTTCCCGCCCGCGTCCATGAGATCGGAGGCCTCAAGCTGGGCCTCGACCGTAATCGGCAAATGGACGGCCATTTGGTCGCCGTCGAAGTCGGCGTTGAAGGCCGCGCAGACCAACGGCGGAATGCGGATGGCGAGGTCCTCGATAAGGACGGGTTTGAAGGCCTGGATGCCCAAGCGGTGGAGGGTCGGGGCGCGGTTCAAGAGCACCTTCCGGTCGGCGATGACCTCCTCGAGGATGGCCCAGATCTCGGGCGGACCCTGCTCGATGAGACGGTTGGCCTGTTTGATGTTGAAGGCGAGATTGCGCTCGATGACCTTGGAGATGACGAAGGGCCGGAAGAGCTCGAGGGCCATATGCTTAGGCAAGCCGCACTCGTTGAGCTTGAGTTCCGGACCGACGACGATGACGCTACGGCCGGAGTAGTCCACGCGCTTGCCAAGGAGGTTCTGGCGGAAGCGGCCCTGCTTCCCTTTGAGCATGTCCGCGAGAGAACGCAAGGGGCGGCGCTTGCTCGAAAGGAGCTGGCTCCCCAAGCGGGCGGTGTTGTCAATCAGGGCGTCCACCGCCTCCTGAAGCATTCTCTTTTCGTTCACGATGATGACCTCAGGCGACTTGAGCTCCATTAATTTCTTCAAACGGTTGTTGCGGTTGATGACGCGGCTATAGAGGTCGTTCAAATCGGCCGTCGCGTAATGGCCGCCGTCCAAGGCCACCATCGGCCGGAGGTCGGGCGGCAGGATCGGCAAGACCGTCATCACCATCCATTCGGGCCGGAGGTTCGCCTTGATGAGCGAACGGACGAGACGCAGGCGGAGCAAGAGCCGCTTCTGGCGGTTGGCGTCCGTCACGGTCTGGAGGTCCTTTTCGAGCTCCTTGGCGGTGGACTTTAGGTCCATTTTCTCCAAAATGCGGCGAATGGCACTGGCCCCCTGGTCGGCCTCGAAGACGTCGCCGAAGCGCTCGGAGAGGCGGTAGTACTCGTCCTGGGTCAAAATGAGGCCGGGCTTCAAGAGACCCAAGATCTCCTTGAGCTCCTCCTGCCGATCGCGGAGGGCCTTTTCGTCGGCCGCCTTCTCTGCTTTGAGCGACTTGTATTCCTTTTCAAGGTCGGCGACGGCGCGCTTTTTGTTCTCCGCATCCACGTTCGTCACGACGTAGGCGGCGTAATAGATGACCTTTTCGAGCTTCGGCACCGAGATGTTCAAAAGCAGGCTGAGGCGTGAGGGCACAGTCTTCAAGAACCAGATGTGGGCGACCGGCGAAGCGAGGGCGATGTGGCCCATCCGCTCGCGGCGAACCGCCGCGCGTGTGACCTCCACGCCGCACTTTTCGCAGACGACGCCCTTGTACCGGATCTTCTTGTACTTCCCGCAGTAGCATTCGTAGTCCTTGGTCGGACCGAAGATGCGCTCGGAAAAGAGGCCATCTTTCTCCGGCCGCTGGGTGCGGTAGTTCAAGGTCTCGGGCTTCGTCACCTCGCCATGGGACCAGGAAAGGACCTCGTCCGGCGAAGCCAAGCTGATCGATAGAGATTTGAGGTCTACGTTATTCATGGCGTTTGTTTTCCATTGGTTCCCCCTCGTCGAACGCCCCTTTTTCATACTCGTACCCGACGCTGAGTCCCAAGGATTTGAGCTCCGAGACCAAGACGTTGAACGAGGCCGGGATGTTCGGTTTCCGGATCTCCTCGCCGCGGATGATGGATTCGAAGGCCGCGGAGCGCCCCATCACGTCATCGGACTTAATGGTCAGCATCTCCTGGAGGGTGTGGGCCGCGCCGTACCCTTCGAGGGCCCAGACCTCCATTTCGCCGAAGCGCTGGCCGCCGAGCTGGGCCTTGCCGCCCAAGGGCTGCTGGGTGATCAAGGAATAAGGACCGGTCGAGCGCACGTGCATCTTGTCCTCGACCAAGTGGTTCAGTTTCATCATGTAAATGTAGCCCACGGTCACCGGGTCGCGGAACGCCTTGCCGGTCAAACCGTCGTAGACGGTCATTTTGCCGTCCTCGCGATAACCCGCCTTCTTGAGCTCCTCTTTGATCTCGTCCTCGGAGGCGCCGACGAAGTTCGGCACGACCGCCCGGTAGCCCATCTTTTTGGCGGCGAGACCGAGATGGGTCTCAAGGATCTGACCGAGGTTCATGCGGGAAGCGACGCCCAAGGGGTTCAAGACGATGTCCACCGGCGTGCCGTCCTCGAGGTACGGCATATCTTCCACTTTGCGGATCTGGGAGATGACACCTTTGTTGCCGTAGCGGCCGGCGAGCTTGTCGCCCGCCCGGACCTTACGGAGCTGGGCCACTTCGACCTGGATCTTCTTGATAATGCCCGGGTCGAGTTTGTCACCCTTGTCACGGGAGAAGATCTTGATGCCGATGATGCGCCCTTGCTTGCCGTGGGGCAGGATGAGGGAGGAGTCCTTTACGTCGCGGGCCTTCTCACCGAAGATGGCGCGAAGTAGCCGCTCCTCGGACGTGAGCTCGGACTCTCCTTTGGGCGATATTTTCCCGACCAGAATGTCGTTCGCCCTCACCTCGGCACCGATGCGGACGATGCCATCCGCGTCCAAGTTGCGGAGCTTATCCTCGGCCACGTTCGGGATGTCCATCGTCGTCATTTCGGGACCGAGCTTCGTCTCGCGGACGAGGCAGGTGAAGGTCTCGATGTAGATCGAGGTGAAGCGGTCCTCGCGGGCGACCCGCTCGGAAAGGATGATGGCATCCTCGAAGTTCAAACCGTGCCACGGCAGAAAGGCCACGAGGAGGTTCTGGCCGAGGGCGAGTACGCCGTCCTTCGTCGCTGGACCGTCGGCCAAGACCGTCCCTTTCCTCACCTTATCGCCCACCGCGACCGCCGGCCGCTGGGACATACAGGTCGATTGGTTGGAACGCTTGAATTTGTAAATAGGGTAGGATCGCGCACCGTCCGCGGTCTTGACCGTCACGCCACGGCCGTCGGCCTCCGTGACGACACCCGAAGCGTCGGCGAGGATGACCTGGCCGGAATCCTGGGCGGCCCGCTCCTCGAGGCCCGTACCGATCAAGGGCTCCTCGGGATTCACGGTCGGCACCGCCTGCCTTTGCATGTTCGAACCCATGAGGACGCGGTTCGCGTCGCTGTGTTCCAAAAACGGGATGATGCCGGTCGCGACGCTCGTCATCTGGTCGGGCGAAACGTCCATCAGCTCCACTCCCCCCTTGGGGCAGGTGCTCGGTTTGCCCTTGACCCGCGCGGGCACGACTTCAGGGGAGATGTTGCCGCTCTCCTCAAGCGGCGTGTCGGCCTGAATGATGTTGTACTTTTGCTCCGTGATAGCGTCGAGCCAGACGACCTCCTTGGTCACGATGCCATTTTTGACTTTGAAATAAGGGGCTTCGAGGAAGCCGAAGTCGTTCACCCGGACGAAGTTCGAAAGATAATGGACCAAACCGATGTTCGCGCCTTCCGGTGTCTGAATGGGGCAAAGTCGCCCGTAATAGGACGGATGGACGTCGCGCACTTCGAAGCCGGCCCGTTCCCGGGTGAGACCGCCCGGTCCCATCGCCGAGAGCCTCCGCTTGTGCTCCAGCTCCGCCAAGGGGTTCACTTGGTCCATGAACTGGGAAAGCTGGGAGGAAGCGAAGAAATCGCGCACGACGGAGGTGAGGAGCTTGTAATTGATGAGCTGGGCCGGCTGGAGGCCGTGGCGGTCCAAAGTGGACATTCGGTCCTGGACACCGCGCCGGAGGCGGGCAAAACCGATGCGCAAGCGCGATTGGACCAGTTCCCCGACCGAGCGGATCCGGCGGTTACCCAAATGGTCGATGTCGTCCGGTTCGGCCGCCGGGTCGTTGTTCAAACGGACGATCTCCCGCACGGCGGCGAGGAGGTCCTCCAAGTCCAAAAGCCGACTCTCCTTCTTCTTGATATCGAGACGCTGGTTGAACTTGTACCGGCCGACCGGGCTCAGGTCGTACCGATCGAAACGCGAGAACATCGGCTCGATAAGGAGCTTGGCATTCTCGACGGTCGCGAGGTCGCCGGGGCGGAGGCGTTTGTAGATTTCGATGAAGGCCTCGTCGGCGGTCTTCGTGTCATCCTTTTTAAGCGTCGCGGGAAGAAACTTAAAATCGCCGGCATCGACGGCAGCGAACTCTTTGAGGATCGCGTCGTTCTCGGCCAGGCCGAAGAGACGCAAAAGCTGGGTGATCGGCGCCTTACGGCGGCGGTCGATCTTCACCCCGATGTAACCGTCGGACTCGGTCTCGATCTCGAGCCAAGCACCGCGGTTCGGGATGATCTTCGCGCCGAAAAGCTTCCGGCCGCGGTAGACGTTGCCGGTGAAATAGATCCCGGGCGAGCGGATGATCTGGGAGATGACGACGCGCTCCACGCCGTTCACGATGAACGTCCCGCGGTCGGTCATGATCGGGAAATCGCCCAAGTAGACCTCCTGGGTCTTGGATTCCTTCGTCTCCCGATTCACGAGCTTCACGTTGACGCGCAAGGGCGCCTCGTAGGTCTGGTCCTTCTCGATGGCCTTCTGCTCCGTATACTTCGGCTGGTCGAACTTATAGTCGAGGAAGGAAAGTTCCAGTTCCTTGCCGGTGTGGTCCTTGATCGGCGAGATCTCCTCGAAAAGCTCTTTGAGACCGGTTTTGACGAACCAGGCATAGGACTTCGTCTGGATCTCCACCAGGTTGGGGGCGGTGTAGACCGGGCCGTTGTATTTTGAGAAAACTTTCAGCTTCATAATTTAGAAATACCTCGCTTGGTTCTGATTCTGTTCCGTGAGGGTCTTGGCGAAGATCGTCGCTTTGGTCTTCGGGTCGCTCAAATAGTAGAGGTAGGCGCTCTTTTCGGGATTCAAGGCGTCGGTTATCGAGGAAAGACCGGGGTTGCCGATCGGCGTCGGCGTCAAACCGGCGTGGAGATAGGTGTTGTAAGGCGAGGCGATCTTGAAGTCGGGCTTTTCTAGGGTGAGGTCGCCGCAAGTCTGCCAAGCCCCGGCGCATTTGGCGTAAGAGACGGTCGCATCCAGTTGGAGCGGCATGCCGAGGGCGATCCGCTTCAAGAGGATACCCGCGACGAGCCGCCGGTCTTCGTCAGCCGCGACCTCCCGCTCCAAGTAGGAGGCGAGGATGAGCTTTTGGTACCAAGCCTTGTCCCCGGAGAGAACCGGCCAGGCCTTTTCCTCGAAGTTGTCCAAAAATCTCTTCACGACCGCGTCGGGCGTGGAATCGATCTCGAACTGGTAGGTGTCGGGGAAGAGGAATCCTTCGAGCGAGGTCGCGCCTTGGAGGAAGGGATAGGTCGCCTTGAAGGCGGCGAAGTCGTAATGCTCCAGCGTGCTTGAAGCGAGAACGTGGGCCGTAGCGAGGGCCGCGTCAACGTCCTTCAAGGTCGTCCCTTCGACGATCGTCACGCCCGTAACGTTCGCGCCGCCCGAGGTGAAAGCGCCGACGATCTGGGGAACGCTCATCGCGTCCGTGAGGACGTAGGCCCCCGGCTGGAAGCGACCCGCTTTGCCGGTCAAAAGTGAATAAAGTTTGAACACGGTGATGGATTTGATTAGACCCTCTTGGGAAAGACGGGCGCCGATTTCCCGGAAGCTCTCGCCTTTCGCGATCTCGAAGACCGCTGAACCGCTCTTCGCCGCGCTGGGTTGCAAGCCGTAAAAGAAGTACGCCAAAAAGAGGATCAGGACCAAAATTCCTCCCAAGACAACAAGAATGCGCAGGCTAAGCAGCCCTCTTTGTTCAACGCGAGGATTCAAGTTTAATATGTTGAATGATACTCACTAGCACGGCGACCGTCAAGAGACTGGAGCCGCCGTAGCTCACAAAGGGCAAGGTGATGCCCGTGACGGGCACGAGGCCGAGGTTGGAACCGATATTTATCAAAAACTGGAAGAAGATTATCAAAAATGCCCCCAAGATCAGGAATTTCCCCTCATTGCTTCCCGTCCTTAGCCCGATATCCATCAATCTATAGAAAAGGAGGAGGAATGTCAAGACGAGGAGAAGCGCTCCGAAAAGTCCCCACTCCTCGGTGAAGGCGGCAAAAAGGAAGTCGGTTTGGGCCTCGGGCAGGAAATGGAGGTGGGTCTGCGTTCCTTCCCCGAACCCCTTGCCGAAGAGCCCGGCGGAGCCGATGGCGATCTTCGCCTGAATCACGTTGTAGTTGATGCCCAAGGGGTCGCGGTTCGGCGAAAGGAAGGCGGTCAACCGGTCCTTTTGATAGGGTTTGAGGAAGGAGAACCAAAGGATGACGATGAGGAGGATCGCGACCAGAAGACCGATGAAGAACCGCTTCTTGTTGATGCCGCTCATCAGGATGAAACCGAGCCAGATCGAAAGGACGACGATCGTGGAACCGAGGTCGGGATGGATCGCGATGAGGAACGCCGGCAATCCGGCGTAAAACCCGGAGGTGAAAAGGTACTTGGTCCGCCAGGCCGCCAAATGGCGGCGCGTGAAGAAACCGGCGAGGAGGATGATGAGCGCGAGCTTGGCGAGCTCCGCCGGTTCGAACTGGAAGCCGCCGATCAAAATCCAGCTCTTCGCGCCGCGGATGACGTGCGATTGGAGGTTCGAGACGACGAGAAAGAGGACGCTCAAGGCGTAGAGGCCGTACTGGAAGACCGGGGAGCGGATGAGCCAATCCCAATCGATGAAGACGCCGGCGAAGATGATGGCAAAAGCGATGATGTACCAAACGAGCTGCCTCTCAAAGAATGACTGGTCGTAGCTCGCGAGCGTGACGAGCGATACGGCCGCGAGGAAAAAGAGCGCTCCCATGAGGAGCCAATCCATCTTGCGGAACCGGTCGAGGATGCTGCCGATCATCGTTTGACGCCCCTCACTATATGCCGGAAATCGGCCGGACGCAAACTGGCGCCGCCGACGAGGATGCCATCGACCTCCGGCCGACCGAGAAAGCCGGCGGCACTCCGGGCGGTGACCGACCCGCCGTAGAGGACCTTGGCAGCTTGTAGTGAGTAGTGAGTAGTGAGTAGTCCTTTGATGAAAAATGCCATTTCGGCGGCGTCTTTCGAATCGTCGTTCTTCCCGGTGCCGATCGCCCAGATCGGCTCGTAGGCCACGATCAAATTCGAAACTCGGGACTTGGAACTTTTAACGCCTGACAGGTCCTTGATCAATTGTTTCTTCACGAAATCGTACGCCGCCCGCTTCCCCTTTTTACGGACCGCCCAGCCTTCGCCGACGCAGAGGATGACCTTCAAGCCGTGTTTTAAAGCGGCCGCGACCTTCTGCCCGACGATCTCGTCGGTCTCCCCCAGCTTGCGCCTTTCCGAGTGACCGACGATGACGTACCCCACCTTCAAATCCTTGAGCTGCCGCAAAGATATCTCGCCGGTCCACGGACCGTCATTCTTGAAGAAAACGTCCTGCGCGCCGAGCGAGGCCTTTTTTAAAACCTTCCCCACCGCATCCAGAAAAACGAAGGGCGGGGCAATGACGACGTTTTTCTCATCGTAAGATCTGGCCAAGCGTACCGCCCGGCGGGCCGAATCCGGGTTCATCTTGAAATTGGCCACCACTAATTTGCTCATAGATCCATTTTACTTACTTCGGAGTATCTTCGCCGCATCGTCCGGGTCAACGGTGTTTATCTCAATGCCGGTGCCGAGCTCGAAGCCGGCGTCGACGTTGAGCTTCGGGATAATCTCGATGTGCCACTTGTAGTGATGGTGGCGCCGCTTGTTCTCCACGGGTGCGGTGTGGATGAGAAAGTTGTAATCCGGGTCGTGGAGCTTCTTCTCGAGCCGGACGAGGGCCGTTTGGAGAGCGAGGATGACGCCCTGCAGTTCCGTCTCTTCCGCCTCTTCGAAATAAGGATTGGGGCGTTTAGGATAGACCCGCAGTTCGAACGGTTCGCGGGAGACGTAGGGAGCGAGGACCACCGCCTCGCGGTTCTCGAAAACGATGCGTTTCTTCTTCTTAAGCTCGTAGTTCATCAGCACGTCGTGGACCGATCGGCCGTGCGCCCGGAAATATCTCTCGGACGTCTCGAGAGCGCGAGCCACGTACGAAGGGATAATCGGCACGGTGAGAATCTGATAGTGCGGATGGAAAACGGAGGCGCCAGCCGCCACTCCCCAATTGTGGAAGATGGAAACGTAGGCCACCTCCTTTTCCTTGGCGAGGTCGCGGTAGCGTTCTCCGAAGGAGTGAAAGACCTCTTGGGCCTCTACCGGGGAGAGATGGGCGAAGTTCTTGAAATGGTCCCGCGTAATGACCAGCTCGTGATGCCCCGTCCCTTGGACGGGTTCGTAAAAACCGTTGTGCTCCCCTTTGACCGGCCGACCGCCGTGGACGACCGCCGGATACTTGTTGGTCACGACCGCGAGCCGCCAGTCGCTCTTCGGTCCGCAAAGTAAGATGGGCGACCGGTCCCGGAAGGGGTTCTCGAAAGGACATCGGCTGATCGGTGTCGGCTTGCGCTTCGGCCGACTTTTGATCTCCTGCGGCCGCGCCCCCCGCCGGGTCGAAAGCAGGACCCAATTGCCGGAAACGAGATCGTGGCGGAATTCGGAATGTCTTTCCATGCCCTTAATTTCCATTATACTCGCCGCGCGCGAGCCGAAGGCGAATGTGGAGAACGTCGGCCAGGGTCGAAAAGTAGGCCTTTAAGCCGACGGTGGAACGGGCATCGTTCACCCACCGGACCGGCACCTCCTTTATCTTGAAGCCCAACCGCTTTGCGAGGACGAGCGCTTCAACGTCGAACCCCCAACCATCGACGCGCATCAAGCCGAAGATCTTCACCGCCGCCGCCTCGCTGAAGGCTTTGAAACCGCATTGGGTATCCCAGATGCCCGGCACGGCCAAGGCCTGGATCGCGAGATTGCCGGCCTTGCCGAGGAGCTGTTTCCAAAACGGCTGAGGCGGTTCGAGCCGAGCGCCCTTCGCCGTGCGCGAACCGATCACGACGTCGTAACCTTCTTTGAGGAACGGCAGCATTTTATCGAACTGGTCGACCGAAGTGGCGTTATCGGCGTCCATAAAAAGGCGGAAGTTTCCTCGGGCCGCGAGCATCCCCTGCCTCACCGCGTAGCCCTTGCCCAGATTCTCCTTCAATTCGATGAGCCGCAGATACGGCGTTAAGTGCTTGAAGCGTTCCACGACCGCCACAGTGGCGTCCGTCGACCCGTCGTTCACGACCAAGATCTCGGAAGAGTACTCGGCCCGCGAGAGACGTCGGTCGACGTCCACGAGCGTGAGGGGCAAACGCTGGGCCTCGTTATAGACGGGGATGATGACGGAGAGAAAAGGCTTCATCCCGTTAGAAATTTACTTCTGTATTTTTACCGACCTTAACGCCGGAGCTCCCGCTTGAAACAAGTTGTTTGTTATGCGCAAGTTTTAGATTTCTAACGGGATTCATTTTTGTTTTGGGAAGACGAACTTTTTGTACGTGAGGAAGTTCCAGATCATATTGGCGAAGATGGCAATGACGGCCGCGACGTTGTCCCAAGCATGGAGCGAAAGAGAGGCGGGCGGGGCGATGTAGGTCACGACCGCGTAGGCCACCGCGGCGTTCAAGACCGCCCCCGCTGCGGTGAAGGCCGCGAACCGCACCCCTTCCCAGAAGGTGACTGGCAGCCGGCTCCCGAAGGTCCAAAACTTGTTCCAAAAATAGCTGTTCGTGGCCCCCACGACGAAAGCCCCCCATTTGATGATGGCGAAGAGAAGTCCTGTAGTCGCCCCGGTCACTAGGATCAAGGCATTCAAGACCGTGAGATCGATGAAGCTGTTCAGCGTGCCGACGGCGGCGAATTTGCCGATCTCAAAAAAGTGGGGCCAAAACCGATCGAGCCAGGCCAAAACCAAGAGGGCGAGGACCGCGAAAACCGTGAAGCTGACGACCGAGACCGCTCCCCAAGCCGGCGTGATCTTCAAACCGAAGCTCTCAGCCGGCAAGATGACAAGCCAGCCAACCAAAAAGCCCACCAGGGCGACGAGGTAAATGTCCTTTTTATTGTGTGGCATTAATCACTGTTGATTACTCCCGCAGGCGTTTGTAAATCTCCGTTTCCACTTCCTCCCGTCTCCGACCGTAACGCTCGGCAGACGCTTGCTTGAGTTCGGCGGCCAAGCGGGCGTCGCCCTTGGGCGCCCGGCGCGTCCGGACATTGAAGGGCTTGGCCGTTTCCCCGCGGATCAGGAGCTTCACGTAAGCGTTGAAGTTGTCGATGTTCACGAGGTCCTGCTCGGTGAAGACCGGCTCGAACTGCTTGATGAGGAAATTGGCGTCCGCCGCGCCCACGCGGAACGCGACGATCGAGCCGACGTTACCGAAAACGGCGTCGCGGATCTTCTCGGAAAGCTGGGCGACGAACTGGTGGGCGACCGTCAGATTCAGCCGGTACTTGCGGGCCTCGGAGAGGATGATGGCGATCGAATCGGTCGTGAAGTTCTGGAACTCGTCGATGTAGAGGTAGAAGTCGCGGCGCTCCCCCTTCGCGAGGTCGGCTCGGCTGAGGGCCGCCATCAAGATCTTGCCGACGACGATCATACCCAAAAGGTTGGCGTTCAGGTCGCCCAAACGGCCCTTGGCGAGGTTTACGAGGAGGATCTTTCCCTCGTCCATCACGCTCCGAAAGTTGAAGGCCGATCGCGCCTGGCCGATGATGGGCCGGACGTAGTCGTTCGCGGTGAAGTTGTTGAATTTCGACGTCACGTAAGGGGTGATGTTCTGGAGGGATGCCTCGCCGCCGGCCTTCACCGCCTCCTTCTCCCAAAAGTCCAGGACGACCGGGTTCTTGATCCTCGCGAGCTTTCGGCTCCGGAAGGCAGCGTCGGCGAAGACCCTTTGTACCTCCATCAAGGTCGCCGGTTCGTTTTGAGCATCCTCCATTAAAAGCAACAGGGCGTTCCGCATATACTGTTCGAACATCGGACCGCCGGTCGTTTTGAGGTCGTAAAGTTTGTCGAAAATGCTGAGGAGCTCGTTCACGATGGAGGTCTTTTCCTCCGGCCGGGCGAGATCGTACTCGAGCATGTTGAGCCCCAAGGGCCGGGTGAGGTCCCCGGGTTCGAAGACGATGACGTCCTTAGCGCGCGCGGACGGGATGAGGCCCAAGACGTCGTCCACCAGGTCGCCGTGCGGGTCGATGACGGCCACTCCTTTGCCGCGGGCGATGTCCTCGGCGGCCATCGTCGAGAGCAGATTAGACTTGCCGGTGCCGGTCTGGCCGATCGCATAAACGTGCCGACCGCGGTCCTCGTCGGCGATCCGAACCTCGCGGGTCTCACCTTGGAAAGCGCTCTCGCCGATCAAAACCCCGTCCTTGGGCAGGTTCGGCGGAGGCGGCGCCTCGCGGGACTTCAGATATTTGATCCGGGGGATGGCCGTGAAGGAGGTGGGCAGGTGGAAAACGCTCGCGAGCTCGGTGCTCGTGAAGACGACCGCTTCTTTCGGATTGAACTCCCGGAAGATGAACTCGTGGAAGAAGTTGCGCTGGTTCCGGGGGGTGGTCACCTTGAGCTCGTTCCGGTTCAGAGCGCCGAACTGGGAAAATCCTGCTGCAATGCCACCCAGGATCGACGAGGCCTGCATCTCGCTCGGCGCCGAGGCGACCAAACGCACGTTCGCCTCGAAAAGCGGCTTTTTGAGCTTAGCATCAATGACCTTCAGGGCCGCTTCGTCCACCGGCTTCGGACCCGATTCCTTCCTCTCGGGCGATCCCCGGAAAGCGTCGACGAAGTCACTCGCTTTGACGTCGAGCTTCGCCTCCAAAAGGAGGGACAACTTGCCGCCTTTTTTGAGGGACTTCAAGGCCGATTGCAGCTCCTTTTTGAACTGCTTCCGCGCTGGCCGGGCGATCACCTGCAGCGCAGCCCCTTCGCCGATCTCGCTCACGCGCGCGAGGCCGCCCAAAACGGAAAGGAAGGTGTCGTTCTCCGACTCCTCGTAGGTCGGAATTGGCAGAATGAACTTTTGCTTCTCGGCCACGAACGCCCCTAATGCCGTGCCGGAATAATTGAAAACGTTGTAATCCGGGGCGGGCTCCACCACGGCCGCGCTCCAAAGTGCCTGGACCTGCCGCGCGAGCACCTCCCGGAAACGGCCGGGGACGGCGGCGTAAAAATGGATCTCTTGGCCGACGTACGGCACGGCCACCTCAAATGCGAATGGTTCTTGGAGCGAAGAGAGGGCGGCGAAAAGCTGTTCCGAAAGGGCGACCTCTTTTTTAAAATCCCCGCCCTCGCTCTTCAACTGCGGGATTTTGATGAGAAAGAGCTGGACCTCGAGCTCTTTAATTAGTGAGAGCCGCCGCCGGCGCCGCCAAAAAAAATAAAACCAGACCGCAAGGAGGATGAGGAAAACGACAACGACGAAACTGATGAACACGCTCATTTCAAATATCCGCGCTTCCTTAACTCTGGTAGCAATTTATCCGTGAGCGCATCGTGGAAGGCGTTTTCGACGAACGGTGGATAGCGCTTGGCGGTCCGAACCGCCGTCTCGATGTCGGTCCGGAAGGTCAGATCGATCAGTTGCTCCACGGTCCGCGTCACCTCCGCCGGAGTGGGATTGGCCGAAATATAGGCCGGTAAAAAGGTCTGATCCGTACCGGTGATCGTGATGCTTCCCTCTCCGGGGGCTCCTCCTAAGGGCGCCTCGCCCGTTTCGGGAACGGCGACGGAACGCACCGATTCTTTGACAATCTCCCTCTCCGGCCGGGCACCCGATTCCGGCAGTTTGAGCCGCTCACCGATGTCGTGTCCCAAGCGGGAAAAGCTTTTCTCCAGATTCTCGCTGAAATTCTGTACCTTGGCCATTATGGTTGATTATAACCCCAAAACTAATGTTGGGTAAGATTCTGTATCTGGAACGAGCCTAAAGTGGACGTGCCAGTCACGTTCGACCCGGAGGCGTACTGGGTGTTCGGGATGCTCAAAGGACCCGTTTGGCCAGGGCCGCCGGACCAATCGCTTTGACGCAATGTGAAGTTCTGGTATCGGGTGAGATAGGTCGAGAGCGTCGTCTGGTCGTTCGACGGACCCGCCGGCCACTGCGTCACGGCCGTCACCTGCTGGGTCGAGGGGTCGTCCCAGTTGCTCCCACTGCAGGGCGCATTGCCGACGATGGAGCTTGAGGCGTCGTTCGTCCGGCAGACGTCCTGAACGTAAAAGTAGCGGGAGAAGGGCTGGGCTTTGTAGAGCTCTGATATTTCTGATGCCGAGAGGGCGCGATTATATATGCGGATATCGTCGAGATAACCATTGTAATAGCCCCAGCGACCGACCCCAACACTTATTCCATTGCCAATCGCCGTATTCAGGGTGCAAGGCGGAGTAACAGGTGCACCGGCAACACTATCTATGTAAAACGTTACCGTATTGTCACCATTGAAGACGGCTGAGAAAAAATGCCATGCTTGCTGGGGGGACGGAATTACCATAGCTGTCGTCCCGCAAGTTTCAGCATCCAATTTAAATCCCCAATTCGTACTCGCTTCAACCGAAACATAAGTCCCCTTACCAGAATCGCTGCAACCGTAACCTTCCGAGGAACATCCATAAGCGACCGCGGCCGGATAATTCCCCGAAGAGAGGGGGTAGCCCCAAAACGTTATTGTCCTAGTGCTGGAGCCAGTTGGCAGAAAACCGCCAGTATTGTTCACTACGTAGGTACTGCTGCTATTAAAACTTAAAGCGCCGCTAATTTCACCGGAGATCCAGCTTGGGCTATTAACAAGAGTTAAATTTTTGGCCAGATAGCCGCTCGTATCGTAGGAAACCGTTCCCGTCCCTTCATCCAATCCCCAGTGGCCGACGAGACCGTTTGCGACGTCGCTTCCCAAGACGCCCTCTTCGCCGGGCGCGGTAAGGAGCGTCGTGCCGGAAGCCACAATGAAGTAGGTGGAGGTCGCGCCGTGGGTCAGGTTGTAAAGCCCCGACCAGTTCGCCGCCGCGAACGACCGGACATTATCCAAAATCCCCTCCGTGAGGTTGTTGCCGGTGCTAAGATTCTGGTTCGTCGTGGATGATTTGAGGACGAAAACGACTCCGACTGTCGCGGTGCCGATGAGGAGCGCGCCAATCGCAAGACCGACCAATATCTCGACTAAGCTTTGGCCTTCCTGCCGACGCAGGAACGAATTCAATCGCTTATTCATTCCTTTTCATTATACCAATTGAAAATAGCCGGAAAGTATGTATAAATAGAGTGACAAAGCGCAGGTGGCAGAGCGGTCAATTGCATCAGACTGTAAATCTGACGCCCTTGTGGCTACGAAGGTTCGAATCCTTCCCTGCGCACAAAAATTAAAACACCCTCAAGGATGTTTTAATTTCCTTCGTTTTCGTCCTTATTGCCGTTCTCCCCGAGCGGCAGTTTGTTCTCCTTCGCTACGTCCTTCTTGAACCGGTCCAGCTTCTTCGTGATGAAGTTGTCCAGCCGGAGGAGCCAAACGCGGAACCGGCGGAGGGTCTTTTCCCAAAAGCCCTGGAAGATCTCGTCGGCCTTCTCGATGTAGACCATCGTCCGACTCGTCTTTCCCGGCGTGTTGATTTCCTCGTCACCGACGCGCGGCAGGGCCACGGCCATGAGGTAGATGATCGCCCCCAGGGCGAGCATAATGAGCGTTTGGAGGATGAAGTGGGCCATCAGATCTCGTAACGAGTAAACCTTTCCACTTTGATGTTCTCCCCGACCTTCGCCGTCACCCCTTTGATGACGTCGGCGACGGTCTGCTTTTCGTCCTTCACAAAGGGCTGCTTAAGGAGCGCCTCCACGCTCTCGGGCGCCATGGCGGCGATGTGGAGCAATATCTCGTGGGCCATCTTTTGGAACGGCTCGGAGCGGACGACGAAATCCGTTTCGGCCCGCATCTCAAGGAGGACGCCCACGCGGTTATTATGCAAGTAGCTGCCCAAAAAGCCCGCGCCGGTCTTGCGCTCCTTTTTGGATTCGGCTTTGGCGATGCCGGCCTCGCGGATCAGTTCAGCCGCCTTTTTCATGTCGCCGCCCGATCTATCGAGCGCGCGCTTGCATTCCATCACGCCCGCGCCGGTCTCCTCCCGCAGTTTGATGATGCGATCGTCCATAAGTTCTATTTTAGCAAACTACTTTATCCCCTCCCTGATCCTTTCGATTACCCACTCGATGCTGGCCTTCGCGTGGTCGTTGGCGAAGATCGGGTGGTCGATGAGCGCTGGGTCGTCGTTTGAATCAATGATGGCGACGACCGGGATCTTGAGGCGGCGCGCCTCGCGCACGGCCGTCTTGTGCTCCTCGGCGTCCACGACGAAAACGGCGGCCGGCAGGCGCGTGAGCGGCGCCAAACTGTCGAAGATGCGCGTCATCTTCTGGATCTCCTTCGCGAACGCTAACTGTTCCTTCTTGGTGTATTTGGAAAGCTCGCCTTTGGCCTGCTTGGCCTTGAGGTCAAGGAAATAGTTGAGACGCTGGCTGATGATCTTAAAGTTCGTGAGGATACCGCCGAGCCACCGAAAGATGACGTAGGGCGATTTGGTCTCGTCGGCGATGCCTTTGATCGCGGCCTTCGCCGCCGGCGTCGTGCCGACCCAAAGGATGAGCCCGCCCTGCTTCACGGTCTCCTTGATGAACTCGATGGCCTTCGCCAAGCTCTTCACCGTTTCCTCCGGATCGATGATCTCGATCTCGTTACGGCGGCCGCCCAAAAACGGCTTCATCCGGGGGTGGGTCGCCGTCTTTTTGTGACCGTAAAAAAGGCCCGTCTTGGCCATTTCCGTTATCTGCTCCTCGCTCAACGTTTCAACTGCCATGTTTAAAATGTCTTGCTATATTAAGCAAAAGTCAGGAGAAAGTAAAGGGCGCGCTATTTCCCTCTCCACTTGTCTATTTTTTTGTGATCACCGGATTTGAGGACCGCCGGCACATTGTGCTTCTTCCAAACCTCCGGTCGGGTGTAGACCGGGTACGAGCCCTTGACGTCCTCCAAGGATTCCATCTTCCCGAGGACGCCGGGCAGATGCCGGCTCACGGCCTCAGTCACGATGAGGGCCGGCAGCTCTCCGCCGGAGAGGACGAAATCGCCGATGGAGATTTCCTCATCCGCCAAATACTTGGCCACGCGCTCGTCCACGCCCTCGTACCGGCCGCAGATGAATATGAGGTCGCTGTACTTCGACAAACGTTTGGCTTCTTTTTGGGTGAATTTCTTCCCCCTTGTTGAGAACAATATCGTTCTTACTTGTCTCTTGTTTCTTATCGCATGTCGCTTAGCGCTCTCGACCGCTTTTTCGACTACATCCGGCATTATGACCATTCCCGGTCCGCCGCCGAATGGCCGGTCATCCACCTTCTTGTGCCTGCCGATGCCGAAACGCCGCAGGTTCACCAGGTCGAACTTGATGAGCTTTTTCTTCTCCGCTCGGCCTAAAATGGACGAGTGCAGGTAATTTTCCACCGCCTCCGGAAACAAAGTGATGATATGGAAGGTCATTTGACCTTATTATATACGAAAAGCCGCACCTTGCGATGCGGCTTCCCCTTACTAAAGATTTTGCTCTCTCGGTTCGCGATGTTCCCCGCGCGTGGAACCTTCCGGTTCCTCAATCTTCAAATTCACGCGGGCATTGTTCTTGATGCCGACGATGCGGAGCAAGCTCCGGATCGACTTGGCGGTCGCGCCCTGACGGCCAACCACCTGGCCCATGTCCTGCGGGTTGACCTTGAGCGAGAGGAGCACTCCCATCTCGTCGACCCTTCTGTCGATCACCACGTCATCCGGGTGATCGACGATGGACTTCACCAAGAACTCCAAGAAATCCTTATCGGATGTTTCTTTCATGCTGGTGTTCATTCACTGCGACCTTTTCTTTCAACTCTGAAAGCGTGATTATAATTTAGCACACCTCACTTAAAATGTCAATATATTGAGGTTTAGGCGGCCGCGGGTTTGCCCTCCATAACTTCAGCGGAGGAGGGAGCGGCAGGTGCCGCAGCGGTTTCAGCGCTTTTCTTCGGCTTATTGTGAACCGGTATCTTCTTCCCTTTCAAAGCGCCGGCCGTGATGAGCAGATTGTGAACGGTCGGCGTCGGCTGGGCACCTTTCTTTATCCAGTCCAAGGCCTTTTCCTTTTCCACCTCAAACTTGTCCGTCCGCGGATTCCACCAGCCGAGATCGTCGGCAAAGCGGCCACTCATATTGTCGCGTTTCTCCCCCACCACAATCCTAAAGGAACCTTGGTGCTTTTTTCCGATTCTTTTGAGCTTTATCGCCAACATATAAGTGCTTCAATCCTACAGAAAACCCGTTTTCGTGTCAATCAGACGTCTTTTATTACTCTAATTTCAATGAAAGCACCTTAGACACGCCGTCGTCCCCCATCGTCACCCCATAAAGCACGTCGGCTACCTCCATCGTCGCGCGGTTATGCGTCACGATGACGAACTGGGTCTTCGAGGCGAACTCCTTGATGAGCTCAGCGAAACGCCGGGCGTTCTCCTCGTCCAAGGCCGCATCGATCTCGTCCAGAACAAGAAAGGGCGGCGGCGAGATGGCGATCAGGGCGAAAAGGGCCGCGAGCGAAACGAGCGTCCTTTCTCCGCCTGAAAGCATTTCCAAACTCGTAATCTTCTTCCGCGGCACGTTCACGTCCACCTCCACGCCGATTTCCAGATCTGGTTCTTCATCTTTCCCCGGCAAAGCCGTCCCTTCCGCCGTCGCTCCGCCGTTCAGGACGGTTTCTTCAACGATCGTCGGCGATTTCTTCACTTCGAGTGAAAGTTTCGCCCGGCCGCCCCCGAACATCAGCCGGAAATAATCATTGAACTCCTCGCTGATGGCGTGGAAGGCCTTTTTGAAATCTTCGCGGATGCGTTCGTCCAAATCCTTGATGAGCGCCTTGAGGTCGGCGCTCGCCTTTTCGAGGTCGGCAATCTGCTCCGTCAAAAACTCGTACCGCGCCTCGCTCTCGTCCGCCTCCTTGATGAGATTCGCGTCGATCTCGCCGATCGCGGCCATTTCGCCGCGGAGGCGCATCAATTTTCGCTCCGTCTCGCCCCACATTTCGGGCGAGAGTTCGGCCGCTCCGACCGGCGGGTCCGCCATTTTTAGTTCAGCGAGTGCCCGCCCGAGCGCGAGCCATTCCCGCTCTAGGTCCTTGAGGCCAATCTGCAATTTCTCTCTTTCCAAAAGCTGGGTTTGGATCCGCTGCTCGAGCGCCCGGGCGTCGTTCTTCGCCAAGTTCAAGGCCTCCACTCTTTCGCGGAAGACCTGGCTAGCCTTCTGCTGGCCGACGGCGACCTCTTCCTCTTCCTTCTGAAGTTTTTGGATGGCTTCCTTTTTCGCTTTGAGCTCCTCCTTAATCTTCTCACTCTGCGCAAGGAGCTCCTTGTCGAGCGTCACGCTCTCGCCCTCGATGAGCTTCTTGAGGCGCACGAGCCAATTCTCGATAGAGTGCTTCACCGCCGCGAAGTCATTGGCGCTGCGCCAGGCCGCGAGGTCCTTGCGCAGGTCCTGAACCACTATTTTGAGCTCCGCCGCCGAGTGGTCCGCCGGCGCGACCGCTTTTTGCATCTCGAGCCGCGCCTCCAATTTGGCGAGTTCCAAGGCCAAGCCGGATTCCTCCTGGCCGGCCGCCTTTATCTTCTCTCGAATGGCCCGTGCCTTTTCAAAGTCGGCATCGGTGTTCTTGTCCTTCTCCAAAACCTTCTCTTGGCCCGCGATCTCGCGGTTCGCCGCCGAGAGCTCCTCTTGGAGCGCCTTGAGCGGCGCGTCCACCTTGGCGAGACCGGCAACGAGGGTTTGGTGGCGGACGTAAAAATAGGCGTCTTCGAGGTTCTTAAGCTCCTCCTCAACCTCGGTGCGACGGAGAAAACGGCCCTTTTGGCGTTTCAGCATACGGACGTGGGGCGCGAGTTCCTCGATCATCGCCCGCACCTTTTCCATATTGATCTCGCTTGTCTCCAACCGCCTTTCGGCCTGGTTCTTCTTGATGCGGAACTCCCGGAGCCCCAAGACCTCCTCGATCATCAAGCGCCTTTCCTCCGGAGTGCTCCTCACGAAGATGTCACTTTGGCCTTGGCCCACGATCATCAGTCCCCGCGTCCCAAGGCGGGCTTTGGCGAGGAGAGGCAAAAGGTCCCTGAGCTTGACCTCCGTGTCGTTCAAAGAGAACGTGGAATCTCCGGAGCGGTCAATGCGTCGCTCAAGGGCGGCTTCGGCCGTCTCGCCCGGGAAAATTTTCTTCTGGTTGTTGAAACAGAGGGCGACGCGCGCGAAACCGACCGCCGGCTTCTTCGGCGTGCCGGAAAAGATGAGGTTCTCCAAGGTCTCGCCGCGGAGCTGCTTCGCCTCCCGCTCGCCCAAGACCCAGCGGACGGCATCGATGATATTGGACTTTCCAGAGCCGTTCGGACCCACGACCGCCGTAACCCGCGATGGAAATTCCAAGACAGTCTTCCCGGCGAAGGACTTGAATCCTTGGAGCTCGAGGCGCGTCAAAAAGTTAGGCATCCCTCTTTTTCTGATTTTCTAATTTGGTGAGCGCGTTTTGGGCGGCCCGGTTCTCGGCCTCCTGCTTCGAGGAACCCGCACCCTCGGCGAAAAGCTTGCCGCCGAAATAGACGCCGATCTGGAACTCCTTCTGGTGATCGGGGCCGGTCTCGCGGACGACCTCGTACGTCGGCGTGACTTTCAATTTTTCCTGAATGATCTCCTGCAAGATGCTCTTTGGGTCGCGGTCCAATCCTTTCTCTACGATCCCCTCCAAATGGGGCAAGACCAGTTTATCCACGACCTCGCGGGCCATTTCGTATCCGCGGTCCAGATAGACGGCGCCCACGAGCGCCTCGACGGCGTTCGAAAGGATGATGTCCTTCGCCTTCTTGCTGTCCTTGGCCTCCCCCTTTGAGAGGAGGACGAATTTCTGAAGGTCGATCTCTTTGCCAACCTGCGCGAGCATTTCACGGTTCACGAGGGCGGCCCGCAGGGTTGTCATCCGGCCCTCCTGGAACTCCGGGTAGCGGGCGAAGAGGTACTCCGTCACGGCCAACTCCAAAACGGCGTCCCCCAAATATTCCAGCCGCTCGTTGTTCTGGAGCGGCCAAGAAGGGTGCTCGTTGAGATAGGAGCGGTGCGTTAGGGCTTCCTTCAAAAGTTCCTGGCTTTTGAACTTAACCCCTAAAGTCCCCTCCAGCTTGGATAGGTCTGTCATTCCTGCTTTAATCTTTTCTCTGCCTCAATTTTAACGTAGAATAAGGGAAATCTCAATGTATATCCCCACCATCGGCCTCGAAATCCACGCCGAGCTCAAGACCAAGACCAAGATGTTCTGCGGGTGCAAGAACAACCCCGATGAAACGCACTCCAATATGAACGTCTGTCCAGTCTGCTTGGGCCACCCAGGGACCCTGCCAACCATAAACAAGGAAGCGGTGGCTTTGATGCTCAAGATCGGCATGGCCTTGGGCGGCGACATCGCCGGCTTTTCCCAGTTCGACCGCAAGAGCTATTTTTACCCCGACCTCCCCAAGGGCTACCAGATCTCACAGTACGAATACCCCATCGTGCAGAAGGGCGCTTTGAACGGCGTCCGCATCACCCGCGTCCACCTTGAAGAGGATGCCGGCCGCCTCGCTCACGCGGACGAAGCGTCCCTAGTGGACTTCAACCGGGCCGGCGTGCCCCTGATGGAGCTCGTGACTGAACCGGATATCAAGAACGCCGACGAGGCCGTGGCCTTCGCGACGTCTTTGCGGCAGATCCTCCGTTACCTCGGCGCCTCGGACGCGGACATGGAAAAGGGTCAGATGCGCATCGAGGCGAACGTCAGTATCGCTCCGGAAGACGCTGGCAAACTGGGTACAAAGATTGAGGTAAAGAACATCAATTCGTTCAAAGCAGTCTATGACGCCATCCAATACGAGATCGAAAGGCAGTCCAAAATCTTGGACGAGGGCGGGAAGCTCAAGCAGGAGACGCGCGGTTGGGACGACACGAAGGGCGTGACCGTCAGCCAGCGTAGCAAAGAGGAGGCGAACGATTATCGCTACTTCCCCGAGCCGGACCTGCCGCCGATGGATCTGAAGTCGGCTTTTGATATTGAAAAAATAAGAGACGAATTACCGGAACTGCCGGAGGCGAAGAAGCATCGTTTCGTCCAAGAGTTCGGTTTGCCACAACCGCTAGTCGAGACGCTCACGATGGAAAAAGAATTCGCCGAATACTTCGAGGAGGCGGCCTCGGAACTCAAGGAGCGCTCGCCGAAGGCTGATTACCAGACACTCGCGAATTACCTGACGAGCGATCTCCGGGGACTGATGAAGAACGCGAATATGGAGATCGTAGACATCAAAGTGCCGCCGGAGCACATCGCGCATCTCGTCGCCTTGATCAGCGATGGCAAGCTCACGAGCCGCCTCGCCAAAGACATCCTCACCAAGATGTTTTCGACCGGCGAAGACCCGGAGAATATTATGAAAGGTGGAGGAATGGAGCTTGTGAGCGGCGAAGGCGAGCTCGGCAAGATCGCCGACGAGGTCATCGCCGCGAACGCCAAATCGGTTGCGGATTTCAAAAATGGCAAGCAGAACGCCCTCCAATTCCTCGTCGGCCAGATGATGGCCAAGACGAAAGGCAAGGCCGAGCCGAATACGGCCCGGAAAATCCTCGAAGAAAAGCTGAGTTAGCCGATCCGCAACCGCCCCACGAAAGATCGCAAGGTTTTGATTTTACCGTCGTTCCTAAAAACGACGTCCCCAACTTTCCTGCGCGCGAAAGCCGCGTATTCCCTGAAATAACGAGGGAGGTCCGGCAAATACCGCTCGGCCGGCTTCTTTCTACCATAAAGGTTCTTCATTAACTGCTTCCTACTTAACGAGATCTGGATCACAAAAAGGCGAAAACGGTTGTCTTTGCACCATCTTTTCACCAAGGTATATTTTCGCTCAATGCCGCTATCCAAGACAAGAAATTTATTCAGGGATTCTTTAGACAAACTGGAGATCAAAAACGGCAAGTATTCTATTAGGACTTTTTGGCCTTCATCCGGTCTATATCCAAAACGAACTATGTCGAACCTATTGATAATGCGGCGTATCTCGTCGTTGCTGATCCTAACGGCGTGATAGCGGCTGGCGATCTGGCGGGCCAGCAATGTTTTCCCCGAACCCGGCACTCCGGCGATACCGATGACCAAACGCGCTGAATTCAGTATGTTGAGGTCCTTAAGTACCTTCTTATTGAGAGAGAAGATCTTTTTAAAAAGGATGGTTTCCCTCTTCATATGAGAGTGTCCAACGCCCGGTTTACCAGGGCATCGGCTTTTTTGTTCTCCTCCCGCGGCACGTGCTTGAACGTGATCGATTTGAAGTCCTGCTTTAGATTCCAAACGTCGATGAAGAGTGGCTTCAAGCTTTCTTCTTTTATCTTGTACTGCCCAGTGAGCTGCTTTACGAGGAGTTCGCTGTCGGCCCGAATTTCCACCTCCGCCGCTTCAGCTTTCTTGCCTCCCAAAAGCGCTTTGGCCTTCTTGAGGGCGAAGATCACCGCCTTGTACTCGGCGACGTTGTTCGTCGTTTTACCGATGTATTCGCCGTATTCGTGCCCATCCACGACGGCTCCGATCGCCGCCGGACCCGGATTTCCTCTCGCTCCTCCATCCGTATTGATGATTAATTTTTGATGTTTTTCCATGGAAATGGTGCCGTCGCCGGTAAAGTGAATCCGGCCGCGTGTTTGTGTCCTCCCCCGCCCGGGAATTTCGCCGCGAGCTTCGCGACGTCCATTGCGCCTTTAGACCGCAGCGAATACTTGCGGTTCCGGCCGTTCTCGTACCAAACGATGCCGACCGGGTGGTCTTTGTCGATGAGCCGATGGCCCACAAGCGAATGGGTCTGGGCTGCGCCCTCGTTTGCGACCCTGGCCCGGTGACCGAAAAACTCCACTTCATAGGCGTGGCCTAGAACGTCCTGGATCAAACTGTCCCGATACTGCCCGATGATCTCCCCTTCGGCGATGCACCTGGCGCGGCTTTCCTTGTCCTCAAGCGTATCCGCGAGCTTGTTCCATTCCTTGAATTTGAAATTCGCAAGGCCGAGCCAGTTCCCGATGGCGTAAGTATTCGGCAACTTGAATTTCCACAGGTCGTTGTCCTCCACGTAAAGCAGAAGGGTCGGCACCTCTTTTTTGGGATGAAAGTGCTTCCAGGTCAGGACCGCACCGGAATGCTTTAGGTTGAAGATGAAGTTTGTTACGTATACTCCCCGATCCTTATTGGTGGGGTGGTGGTCGACGACCGTCACCGATTTGTTCGACGCCGTGAGCTTCTTCAGCACCTCTGGGGAGGAACATGTGTCCAGAAAATAGATCTCGCGGTTTTCCACTTCCATGCCGCCCAATTGATCTTTGGTCTGGCTGGCGTTTATCGGCACGTATTGGGCTTTCGTCCCGAATTTCTTCCAGGCCGCCCAGGCGGCACCGAACCCGTCGGGGCAACTCGCGTGATAGAAAACAACGATGGGTTTCATTTGAGTGATTCTATCCCCGGCAATTTCTTGCCGGAAAGGTATTCCAGCATCGCGCCACCGCCCGTTGATAAAAACACGTTAGTTGGTAGTTTGTAGTAAGTAGTGAGTAGACCTAACGAGGTAATAGTTTCTCCGCCGCCGATGACGACATTCGCCTTTTTGTTCGCGAGGACGGTCCTCCAAATCTCCCTCGTGCCGCCCCCGAAACCTTTTGTCTCGAACCATCCCATCGGGCCGTTCCAGATTATGGTCCTAGATTTTTTTATTATAGCTGCGTATTCCTTCACGGTCTTTGGGCCGACGTCCAAGATCTTCGTCCCCCTCCATTTCAGATCAACAGGCAAGTGGACCTTCTTGAAATTGAGATACGGTCTTACCAGCGGCACTGTTTTCGTATCAACGAGCGAGCCGCCGACATTCATCCCCTCCGCTTTCAAAATTGTATTCGCGGGAGCACCACCGACAAGGAAGTTCTCGGCCTTATTCCAAAAATACTTCATTACGCCCAGCTTATCGGATATCTTCGCTCCACCAATGATGAGCGTGAGCGGCTTTTTGTACCGGCCCATCGCCGTTTCCAAGTTCCTTATTTCCCTCTCCATCAAAAGCCCGGCGTATGATGGCAAGAATTTCGCGATGGCCGCGACCGAGGCGTTCGCCCGGTGCGAGACGGCGAAAGCATCGTTCACGTAGAAATCGCCCATTCTCGCCAGCCCGCGAGCAAAAGCCGGATCGTTCGTCTCTTCACCCTTGAAGAACCGCAAGTTCTCAACAAGGACCAAACGAGCCGTGGATTTTCGAACAGCCATTTTTAGCGCGCCTAACCGCGCGGCATACACGAAGTCAATTGGCACATTTAATTTTTGGGCGAATATAAAACCGAACGGAAAGAGCGAATATGCCCTATTCCGTATTCTTGAACTGGTATTCGGAACTGGTCGGCCGCGGTGGCTCAAAATCACCACTTTCACCTTGTGCTTTAAAAGTAGCTTTATTGTTGGTAGGACCGCCTCCAGGCGGTACGAATCGAGCGGCATGCTTTCTTCCACATTCAGGTCCACGCGCAAAAGGCACGTCTTCCCGGAAAATTTCTTCAGGTTCTGCCTGCTCAGGTACTTGATCATTAAAATGATTATAAACAAAAAAGGAGCTTTTGTATGCCGGCGTACCCTACTTTCCCAACCTAACGGTTAGTATCATCAGGCCTAAGCGCTTTCACTTCTCAGTTCGGAATGGATGAGGTGGGTCACGCTTGGGTTGAACACCGACAAACAAAAGCTCCTTTTTCGTAACTTCGGCTTTTTGAGATAGAAATTAATGTGCTCCAATGAGCGTAAAGTGAATCGTTGAACATATTAGTACTCCTCGGCTAAAAACGTTGCCGTTCTTACACCTAGAGCCTATCAACCTGGTAGTCTTCCAGGAGTTCATAGTGTCTAATCTTGGGAGAGGCTTCGCGCTTAGATGCTTTCAGCGCTTATCCCGTCCGAACATAGCTACCCGGCAATTCACCTGGTGGCAAAGCCGGTACACCAGCGGTTCGTTCAACCCGGTCCTCTCGTACTAGGGTCGACTTCCCTCAAACACTCACGCTGACAGCAGATAGAGACTAACCTGTCTCACGACGGTTTGAACCCAGCTCACGTACCACTTTAATTGGCGAACAGCCAAACCCTTGGGGCCTTCTCCAGTCCCGGGATGTGGTGAGCCGACATCGAGGTGCCGAGCGAGATCGTCGATAGGGACTCTCGGATCTCACTAGCCTGTTATCCCCGGAGTAACTTTTATCCGGTATCTCCCGCCTTTCTATAAAGGACGGTCGGGTCGCTAAACTCCGCTTTCGCGCCTGCGCGGCTTGTAGGCCTTGCAGTCAAACCAGCTTTTGCTTTTGCACTTTAGGCGCGATGTCCATCCGCGCCAAGCTGATCTTAATAGGCCCCTCCATTACTTTTTAGGAGGGTTCTGCCCCAGAAAAACTGCCCGTCAGACACTGTTCCTCCAGGTTTTTGCCCTGGGGGTTAGACATTAATCTCTTAGAGATGGGTATTTCACTGTCGGATCCATCCCGGCCGAAACCGGAACTTCAAATCCTCCCCACTACGCTACGCACCAAGAAACTAATGCCAATATCAAACTACAGTAAAGCTTCCGGGGTCTTTTCGTCTTGCTGCCAGTAACCCGCGTCTTCACGGGTGTCGCATTTTCATCGGGCTTTTCGTTGAGACAGTTCTCAGGTCGTTACGCCACTCATGCGCTCCGGAACTTACCCGGAAAGGAATTGCGCTACCTTTGGACCGTTATAGTTACGGCCGACATTGACGAGGGCTTCGGGCAGTGAGCACGAACCTTGCGGCTCGCACCCCCGCCGTTAACCTTCTCGCATCGGTCAGGCGTCACCCCCTATACATCCTCTTACGAGTTCGCAGGGAGTTGTGTCTTTGGTAAACAGTCACCCGAGAAACTTTAGCTGCGGCCGTCCTTGCGGACGGCAAGGCTTATCCCGAAGTTACGCCTAGCTTGTTTGCCGAGTTCCTTAACGAAAAATCACCCGTTCCCCTGAGGCTGCTCGCCTCATCCACCAGTGGCGGTTTACGGTACGATTTCCATCTCCCTAACCTTAGAGGATTTTCTCGGAAGCGCGCTCGATCCAATTCCCCGATCAAAAGACCGGAGTCATCCCTACCCTGAAGCTCGCCACTTAAGGCCGGCGCCCGGATTTGCCTGGACACCGCTCTCGGTCAGGAATGCCAAACCATTGAGACACTGGATCTACTACGCTCCGTCACCCCATCGAAAGAGATGGAAGGGCCGGAATATTAACCGGCTACCCATTCAGCTGCGGCTTTCGCCATCGCCTAAGGATCGCCTAACCCTCCGCCGAATTTCGTTGCGGAGGAAACCTTGGATTTGCGGGGAGCACGGTTTTCACGTGCTTTGCGATTACTCATGCCAACATTCTCTCTTCCCAGCGCTCCACCGGCCCTCGCGGGTCCGGCTTCACAGCAGTGGGAATGCTCTCCTACCACTCTCCGACCGAAGTCGGAGAATTCGTGTCTTCGGTACTCTGCTTTAGCCCCGGTAAATTTTTGGCGCCACTATCCTCGAATAGTGAGTTGTTACACACTCTTTGAAGGATGGCTACCTCTGAGCCAACCTCCTATCTGTCATAGGATAATGACTTCCTTTCACACTTAGCAGAAATTTGGGGACCTTAGACGACGATCTGGGCTCTTCCCCTCGCGGCCATGGAGCTTAGCCCCCACAGCCTGACTCCCGAAGCGAACATCGCGGTATTCGGAGTTTGATTGATCGCGCGAGATTTCTCCCTTTCACGATCATCCAGTGCTCTACCCCCGCGACTTGATCTTCGAGGCTAGTCCTAAAACTATTTCGGAGAGAACCAGCTATTACCAAACTCGATTAGCTTTTCACTCCTTACCCCAGCTCATCCGACGGTTTTGAACTACCGACCGGTGCGGGCCTCCCTCCCGATTTCTCGGGAGTTCACCCTGGCCAAGGCAAGCTCGTCTGGTTTCGGGTCTTACGCAGGCTGCTAACAACCATAACTCACAACCCACGACGAATCGTAAGCTGTAAGTTAAGGATGTAACGCCCTATTCAGACTCGCTTTCGCTGCGCTTGCTCCGCCAAAGCGGATTAAACTTTGCAACGTGCGTAAACTCGTTGGCTCATTCTTCAATAGGCACACCGTTAGCCCGCACCGCCCTTGCGGACGATACTTGGGCCTCCGGTTCCTTGTAAGTAGATGGTTTCAGGTACTATTTCATCGCCCTAACCGGGCTGCTTTTCACCTTTCCCTCACGGTACTAGTTCACTATCGATCACTAAACGTATTTAGCCTTGGGAGATAGTCCTCCCGGATTCCTCCGAGGCATTCGTTCCTCGAAGTACTCAAGAATAAGAACGAAGAGTTGATCTGCTTTCGTTTACGGGACTATCACCCGCTTTGGTCGAGCTTTCCAGCTCGTTCAACTAGCAGATCAATTTTTCACTCTCCCCTTGAACTCAAAGCTTTTTAAGTTCAAAGATGTCCTTACCTTACAACCCCTTGCCAACCTCTTGCGAGGCCGGAAGGTTTGGGCTGTTCCCTTTTCGCTCGCCGCTACTTGGGGAATAAATTTTTATTCTCTTTTCCACCGGCTACTGAGATGTTTCACTTCACCGGGTACGCTTCTCTCGCATTGTTAACGCGAGAGATATTGCGGGTTTGCCGCAATAGGTTGCCCCATTCGGAAATTCTCGGATCAAAGGTTGCTACGCACCTCCCCGAGACTTATCGCAGCTACGCCACGTCCTTCATCGCCGTTTAGTGTCAAGGCATCCACCATCCACCCTTAATTGATTCGCTTCATTAATCGCTAAATGAAGCACTCTTAATTTCTACCTCAAAAAACCGATTTGCGACTACGGTCTCTTGAGTTTTTCTTCGATCAGATATTCACTTTTAAAAATTCGTTCAGACAACAAAAAACCGCCGAGCTGGCGGGTCACCACGAGGTAGGCCTTTTTAAAGCCCGCGCTTATGGCGTCCGCCGTGGTATGTTCTCATCATTTCCATTCGTAATGCCAATTGTATCAGAAACCTTGATGCCGTCAATAGACACCTTGGCCTTATCCACACCCCCGAGGAGAGGTACGAAACTGAAGCCGAAATAGCGCCTTTCTTCGAATTCCGTCTGGTTTTTCTTGTCCAAGACGACGATATTCTCTCCGACCGGCGCGACGAGGCGGCCACCGATCTTGAGCTGGGTCTTCCAGACCGGCGGAATGGATTCGGCCGCCGCCGCGGCGATGATCTTGTCGAAGGGTGCCTCGGTCGAGTGGCCAAGCTTGCCGTCCTTCACAATGACCGCTGCGGCGCCACTTTCAAGAAACCCGTAACGCGCGATGTTCTCCTCGGCGATGCTCGCGACGGATACAATCCGCTCGAGGGCGAAGACCTTCCCCGCCGCGCCGCCGTCCGTCACAATGCGCGCGAGGAGTGCCGTCTGCCAGCCGGAGCCGGCGCCGACATCCAATACTTTTTCTCCCGGCTTCGGGGCCAAAAGCTCTAGCATAAAGGCAACCGTGAGCGGCTGGGAGATTGTTTGGCCGAAACCGATCGGGAGGGGGTGGTTGGCGTACGCTTGGTCCAAAAGCTCCGCCGGGACGAAATCTTTCCGGTCGATGGTGCGGAAGGCGTCGATCAAAAGCGGCGTCTTCAAATAGCCGTCCTCGATGAGGAGTGCGATGAGCCCTTCTTTGGTCTTCGGTTGCATTGGCGGGGGCAGTAGGAATCGAACCCACATTAGCGGTTTTGGAGACCGCGATTCTACCATTGAAATATGCCCCCTACGTGAAAAGTATAAAACAAGGCGTCCGGAAAACAAAAGAGCCGCGAGAAGCGGCTCTTAACCTACTTCTTGGATTCTTTGTGGAGCGTGCTCTTTTTGCACCACTTGCAGTACTTTTTGTATTCGATCTTCCGTTCCACGACCTTCTTGTTCTTGCGGGTCGTGTAGTTCACGTGCTTGCAGACGCTGCAGCGCAGGCGAATCAATTGCTCGGTGAATTTACCTTGAGCCATGTTTTATGCTTCTTTGGTACCGCGTGAATATAACACGAACGCGGCGCGGAATGCAAATTTGAGCCGAAGGTGGGAATTGAACCCACGACCTACTCCTTACCATGGAGTTGCTCTACCTCTGAGCTACTTCGGCGAGCCACCTCTCGGATTTGAACCGAGGACCTTCACTTTACAAAAGTGCCGCTCTACCGCTGAGCTAAGGTGGCCTGGCTCAGTAGCCAGTATAAAGTACCACGCGTTCGGCATCAATGCCAAACCTAATAGGCGTTATAGAGGTCCTGGATCTCCTGGGCGGAAAGGGCGCGGTTGTAGATACGAAAGTCATCCAGGTAACCGCTGAAGTAATAGGTTCCACCGTTCGGCCAATAGCCGATCCGAGCGCTTGCGGTCGCTGCTTTACTGCACGGTGTCCCAGATTGCGACAACGTCTGCTGAACGCCGTTAATGTAAAGCTGGGATGATGTAGCGTTGTTATTGACGAAAATCGCGGCCACGAAGACCCATTTATTGGCGTACTGAGCGGATGTAAACGGCATTTGCCAGAGATCGCTGCAGCTAGTATTGAAACCGAAATTGGATCCGGTCATCTCCAAGTCATAGGGCGAGGAAAAACCGAAAGGCATCCGACCGCCGGTCGCGCCGTTCCAATCCATCCAAAAAGTGACGGTGTTCTGACCGCCGCTCGCGGTATTGACCAACAAATTCGAGAGCTGGACGTAGGCTGAGGCACCGTTGAAATTTAAACAGTTTCCGACCTTGCAGGTCGGTTGCCAGCTCGTGCTCGTCGCGATGCCGTTATTGCCGTAACCGGAAGCATCGTAGGCCGTCGAGCTTACTCCTTCGTCCATCGGCCAGTAACCGACGAGGCCGGTCTCGAAGCGCGCCGTGATCGCCCCGAGAGCGCTCACGATGATGTTCTCGGACATCCCGTTCGCTTGGCCGGGGATCAGATTAACGGTCGCATCGTTCGGAAGCGTGCCGGTCAAGGGATTGAAAACGACGTCCTCCGAAGAGGTCGCCGGGTTCCCGAAACTCAAACCGTATCCCAAGCTGTAAGCGTTGCCCGGGGTGCCGGAGGCGAAAGACGATGCGCCACTGAACTGCTGATATATGTCGCTCGAGGTGCCGTTCAAGAAATGCACTCCCCACTCCGCCCCGCCCAGTTGGGAGATGGAGTTCTGGCGGGCGTTCTGAAGCACGGTAGTTATTTTGCTCGCCTCGTCCTTAAGATGGTTCTCGCTCCGGTAGCCGGAGATGCTCACGAAACCGACCGTGGCGAGGACCGCCGCGAGGGCGATTGTGACGAGCAGTTCGATGAGCGTGAATCCCCGATTCCCCTTCATTAGAACTGGGTTGTAAGCTGGTATATCGGAACGATAATCGAGAGCGCGATGAGTCCCACGATGACCCCGATGCCCAAAAGCATCACCGGTTCCAAGAAAGAGACGAGGTTCTTCAAGGAGTTATCTATCTCCCCGGCGTAGAAACTGGCCAGAGTGTCCAGGACGTCATCGATGTGGCCGGCCTTCTCCGAGATCGCCATCAGGTTCACGACCGTCTTCGGGAAGAACGGTTCGCGCCGGAAGGCGTCGCCGACGGTGAGACCTTTCGCCAGACCCTCCTTGGATATCCGAATGAGCGCCTCTTTGAGCTCGATGTTGCCGACCGCCTGGGCGGTGATCTCGAGCGCGTCCGTGAGGGGAATGCCGGCGCGAATCAATGACGAAAGGGTCGCGGCGAAACGCTGGATGGCGATCTTTTTCACGATCGTCTTCACGATCGGCACAGAGCCGAAGAGACCGGAGACCGTCCTTTTGAAGACGATCGAAGTCTTATAGAGGAAGGTGGCGACAATGAGGGTTGCGACGAGAACGATCAGGATGGTGAAACCGTAATTGCCGAAAAAGAGGCCGACCGCGAAGACGATCCGCGAGAAGAGCGGCGGCTGAAAACCGGCCTCGGAAAAGACGTTCGCGATCTTCGGCAAGGCGAAGAGGACGAGGAAGATGAGAATGAGGACCGAAGCGCTCAAGAGCAATATCGGGTAGATCAAAGCGCTCCTCACCTGGTCCTTGATCTCCTTCTCCCGAGTGAGCGAACGCGTCAGATTGTCGAAGACCGTGTCCAAATTGCCGGAGGTCTCGCCGGCCCGGATGAGATTGATGTAGACCTGGCTGAAAACCTTGGGGTATTTAGAAAAGGTCGAATAGAACGGCTGGCCGCGCTCGAGATTGGCCCGGACCTCCATCAGGAAGGTGCGCACCGCTTGCTTATCGAAATCGTCGATGAGGATGTTAATGGCCTGGAGAAGACCGGTGCCGATCTTGAGCATCAAAGCTAGGTATTTGGAGATGAAGACCTGGTCGGTCAGATTAATCTTTCCGCGGAAGAGCTGCCGGGCACCGAGCGCGTTCTCGACCGGCTTAATGCTGATGGGCTTCAAGCCGCGGGTCACGAGGAACTGCAGGACTTCGGCGACGTCCTTCGCCTCCATTTGGCTTTCGAGCACACGCCCGTCCGGCTGGGATGCGATGTAACGGAATTGCATGTCTTTTATAGTATAACCGATTATTCCTTGATCACCCGGAAGATCTCCTCGATGGTCGTGAGACCCAATTCCACCTTGTGCAGGCCGTCTTCGAGCATCGTCACCATCCCCTCGTTCCGGGCGAGCTTGTTCAAGTTGTCCAAGCTGAAATCGGGACTGATGATTAGCTTCCGGACCCCTTCGGTGATGTTCAAAACCTCGAAGATGCCGGTACGACCATAGTAGCCGGTGTGACCGCAGGCCTCGCAGCCCTTGCCACGGTAAAAGGTGTGCGGGATCTTGAGCCGGTCTTTGTCGACGTTCATGGCCTCCAGCTCTTTGTCCAAGCTGGCGATCAAATTCTTGTCTGGAACGTACGACTCGATGCAGGCGAGATGGATCCGACGCGCCAGCCGCTGGGAGGAGACCGCATTCAAGACCGCGGCGACGAGAAAGGGCGGGATGCCCATATCCATAAGGCGCGGCACGGCCGTCGCGGCGTCGTTCGTGTGGAGCGATGAGAGGACTAGGTGCCCCGTGAGGGCCGATTGCACCGAAATGTTGGCGGTTTCCGCGTCGCGAATCTCGCCGACCATGATGATATTCGGGTCTTGGCGCAGGATGGACCGGAGTCCATCGACAAAGGTGATGCCGGCAGCGTTATTGACCTGCATCTGGTTCACATAGCGCATGTCGTACTCGATTGGGTCTTCGATGGTCACGATGTTCACTTCGGGCCGGTTCAGGACATTCATTATGGAATAGAGCGTCGTCGTTTTCCCGGCGCCGGTGGGACCGCAGACCAGGACCATGCCGTAGGACTTCGCGGCCGCCTCGGATATCAATTTCACGGTGTCATCGTTCATGCCGAGCTCGGCGAAGGAGAGTGGCTTTTGGGCGGCTGAGAGGAGTCTCATCTCCACCTTTTCGCCGTAGAAGGTCGGAATGATGGAAACGCGGACATCGACGATGCTCCCGCTCACGTTGTAGCGGAAGCGACCGTCCTGGGAATGGGTGTGCTCGTCCACCCGCAGGCTCGAAAGGATCTTGATGCGGGCAACGACGGCCGGGTGGATCTCCTTCGGCACCCGTACGATCTCGTGAAGAATACCATCAACCCGGTAGCGCACGAGCACTACGTCGTCCAGAACCTCGAAATGGATGTCCGACGCCCGCGAGGCGATGGCGTAGGACATCAGATTGTCCACGATGGCGACGATGGGAAGGTCGGACGCCGCCTCCTTCAGGTTCCCTTTCGCCTTCGTTCGCAGGGACTGCTGAATGCTGTCCTCGATGATCTTTTTGAAATCTTGGGCGAGCTCGCGCTGATAGAGCAAAAAACCGCGGTTCAGGTCGTCTTCCGTCGCGAGGAAGGGCATGACGGGCCCGCCCAAACGCAGGGTGAGGAAGTCAATCGTCTCAAGGTCGGTCGGATCTTCCATCGCCACTTCGAAACGTCCCATTTGGTCGCGGCCAAAAACAATGACGTTCCTCTGGCGGGCGATATCTTCGGAGAGTAAATGGAGGATGTGCTCGTCGATGCCGATCGCGCCTAAGTTCACCCGTTCGACGCCCAAAGCCCGGGAAATTAGCAGGTAAAAATAGTCGCGATTGACCAAACCCTGGGAGATGATGATCTCGGCCAAGGATTGGCGCTTGTGTTCGGCCTCTTCCTCCAGAGCGTCGAAAGCGGCGGCGTCTATGGCCCCGGATTTGACCAGAATTTCTTTGAGCTTGGCGGGCGGCAGATTGATCATTACCTCATTATTATAACGTAAAACCGGAGAAAAAGACGCCCGTTGGGGGGCGCCAAGCGCATCAATTTAAAATCAGAGCGCAACGCTCAAATAGCTGCCGGTTTCGTAAATACCCGTGTAAATTCCGCCGGTCTTGGTGATGACGTCCGAGCTACCACCGGTGTAGAACTTGGCGCTTTCCATCAGGGCCTCCAGCTTGTAAACACCGACGGTTGTGGACGCGTAGAATGCGTACTGGCAAACGGTGGACGAAGTAGGAACGTTCTTGCAGGTCCCGGATAGGTTCGGATCGATCGGCTCTCGAGAGAGCGGCGAACCGGAAGCGATCTTGGTGAAATCGAGCGGCACCCAGCCGCCACCGCTCACAGCAGTGGAAGTCGCGGCCACACAGGCGGTGCCGCCGGGCGCTGTCGTCCCGCCCTGGCATTTTCTTGTTTCCGACGACGGCCACCCGCCAGTCCCAGAGGTGCTCAACACGTCCGCCGTCCAAAGGGCGATGGCGCTGTTTAGGGTCGCCAGATCGGAAATGCGGGTCGTATCCCGGCCTTCCTTGATGAGCTCGGCCGGGTTCAGGACCAGGACGACCGCGACGGCGAGAACCGCGAGAATTGCTATCACCACCAGCAATTCAATCAAGGTAAAACCTCTGGTATTTCTTCCCCTCATTAATTTTTATTATAGCAAACAACTTTTTTAAAAAAACCGCCTATATTTTTATAGGGGGCGTTTTCTCTATTCCTTACTAAGTTAAAGCGCGGAGCCCAAGTAACTGCCGGTCTCGTAAACGCCGCTCCAGTTGCCGCCGTCGTTATCGGTCACGTGACTGCTGCCACCGGTGTAGAACTTGGCGCTTTCCATTAGGGTCTCGAGTTTGTACGAGCCGACGGTGGATGAGGCGTAAAAGGCGTACTGGCAAGTCGTAGATGCGGTGCCGGTGCCCTGCTTGCACGTTGTTGCTCCGAGATTCGGATCAATCGGCTCTCTTGCAAGAGGCGCTCCAGAAGCGATGAGACCAAAATTGAGCGGAACCCAACCAGCGCCGGTCACGACCGTAGAACTCGTCACGTAACAACTGCCAACTCCGCCAGGCGAAGTCGTTGCAGCTTGGCAAGTACTAGTAGCACTCCAATTGCCGGTCGTACTCAAAACATCTGCCGTCCAGAGGGCAATGGCGGAATTCACCGCGGCCAGATCGGAAATGCGGGTCGTATCCCGGCCTTCCTTGATGAGCTCGGCCGGGTTCAGGACCAGGACGACCGCGACGGCGAGAACCGCGAGAATTGCTATCACCACCAGCAATTCAATCAAGGTAAAACCTCTGACTTTTCTTTCTCCCATTGATTTCAATTATAACAAAAAGGTCATCTAGATACCATCCCCGCCATCAAATATTCACTTTATTTAATCGGCGACTGACACGTTGCTGCCGGTTTCATAGACAGTAGCGTAGATCCCCCCGTCCTTGCTGTTCGAGACAACATCTGAACTGCCGCCTGCATAAAATTTAGCGCTTTCCATCATCGCCTCAAGTTTGTAAACCCCTACCGTGGACGAAGCATAAAAGAGATATTGGCACGTATTCGAGGGTTTGCAGGTGCCGCCGTTATTCGGGTCAATCGGCTCGCGAGAAAGGGGGGCGCCGGAGGCGATCGCCGTGAAGTCAATTGGAAGCCAGCCACTACCAGCTACGGTTGTGGTCGTAGTAGCGGTGCAAGAAGCAGGAGAACCACCGCCACCGTTGGGCGTTGTTGACGATGTCGTAAAACATAGACCGCCGCTACCAGGCCATTTCGAACCTGCGTTGCCTGTTACGGTGCCAACCACCGTCGGATTCAACACGTCCGCCGTCCAAAGGGCGATGGCGCTGTTTAGGGTCGCCAGATCGGAAATGCGGGTCGTATCCCGGCCTTCCTTGATGAGCTCGGCCGGGTTCAGGACCAGGACGACCGCGACGGCGAGAACCGCGAGAATCGCGATTACGACCAAAAGCTCAATGAGGGTGAAGCCTCTTACTTTCCCATTGCTGCTAAATTTTCCCATTTACTTTGCTTTTTATTGTAGCATGTCGACCCTTAATAAGAGACGAAAATAAGATTGCTACCAATCTCGTATGTGGTATTGCTGACGCCACTGTCCTTACTTGTCACGTCGGATGTGCCGCCGTTGCTGAATTTGTTGCTTTCCATCAGCGTTTCCAATTTATACGTGCCGGCCGTACTCGATGCGACAAAAGCGTACGCACAAAGGTCCGTCACGCCGATACTGCCGCGACAGCCAGACACGCCGTTGTTCGGGTCAATCGGTTCCTTGGTGAGCGGCGAGCCGCTGGATATCTTGGTGAAATCTATCGGAATCCAGCCCAAGCCGGTCACGACGGTGGTCGAGGACTGGTCAACGCAGCTTGGCCAACCGGCCCAACCGACCGCGGGAATGACCGCCGCCGTGCAGTAAGTCACTTGAGTCGGCCAGAGCGCCGGATTAGTGCTCAAGACGTCCGTGTAGTAGAGCGAAAGGGCGCTGTTCAGGGTCGCCATATCGGAAAGGCGAGTGGAGTCGCGGCCCTGTTTCAAGAGTTCGGCCGGGTTCAAAACCAAGACGACCGCGACGGCCAGAACCGCGATGATGGCGACGACCACTAAAAGCTCTATGAGGGTGAAACCTCTCTTCATTCCTGGAATCTATATTCTCGGTTCATTATATCACACCCGCTCCGATCAGCCGTTCAAAAACTCCTTGATCTTGCCGACCAGGTCCTCGACCGAAAGTTGGGCCTTGATGAAATAACCGACCGCCCCCAATGTTTGCCCCTTCAAAACGTCCGACTCCTGGCCCAAATTGGAGATGATGACGACCGGTGGCTGGGCCATCGTCGGGTCGCTCTTCATTATTTCCATAATCTCGAAACCAGAGAGTTTGGGTAGGATGATGTCCAAAAGCACCAGGTCGGGTTTGGTGGCTTTGAGGGCTTTGACCGCTTCCGCTCCGTCGCGGACAAGGTCGACGGCGTAGCTCTCCTTTTCTAGGCGCTGCTTGAGGACGTTTGCCAGCATCGGCTCGTCCTCGACGAGGAGTATTTGTTTGGCCTGCGCTTCCGGCATACCAGTTTATTATAACAGAAAAGAGGGTTAAAGACTTTTTTAGTTGCCCCAGCCGAGACTTAAGGTTTATCGGCCAACACCTTGCTTGCTCTCCGAAGCTTGACGCCAAAAGAGAGTGTATCGAATAAATTTAATTGATCCACGCACAGCTTCCGCTACGCGTGCCTTGTTACGACTTCACCCGTGTCACCGAGCTTGCCCTGATACGCCGAAGCGCACTTCAGGCATTCCCGGCTCCCTTGGTGTGACGGGCGGTGAGTACAGGACTCGAGAACGTATTCACCGCGGCGTGCTGATCCGCGATTACTAGCAATTCCAACTTCATGAGGTCGAGTTGCAGACCTCAATCTGAACTGAGGACGGTTTTCAGGGATTAGCTCCGCCTTGCGGCTTGGCTACCCGCTGTGACCGCCCATTGTAACATGTGTGTGGCCCAGGGCATCAGAGGGCCATGCTGATTTGACGTCATCCTTACCTTCCTCCGTCTATGAGACGGCAGTCCCTCGTGACACTTGTAACACGAGGTGAGGGTTGCGCATGTTACCCCATTGAAGGGAGCGCCTCACGGCACATGCTGACGGCAACCATGCAGCACCTGTGCTTCCGTCCTTGTGAGACGACGCACCTTTCGGCGCGTCTTCGAAAGCATTTCAAGCCCTGGTGAGGTTTCTCGTTTACCGTCGAATTAAACCACATGTTCCACTGCTTGTGCGAGTCCCCGTCTATTCCTTTGAGTTTTAAGCTTGCGCTCGTACTTCCCAGGCGGCTGACTTAACGCGTTAGCTGCGCCACCCCGAGGGTCGATACTCGAGACGACCAGTCAGCATCGTTTAGGGCGTGGACTACAAGGGTATCTAATCCTTTTTGCTCCCCACGCTTTCGCGCCTCAGGGTCAGGAATGTCCCAGTCTGCTGCCTTCGCCTTTGGTGTTCCGCACGATATCAACGGATTTCACCCCTACACCGTGCGTTCCACAGACCTCTAACACCCTCTAGTCTCGCAGTTTTCTTGGCATCTCCGGGGTTGAGCCCCGGGCTTTAACCAAAAACACGCGAAACCCCCTACGCGCCCTTTACGCCCAATAAATCCGGATAACGCTTGGAGCCTTCGTATTACCGCGGCTGCTGGCACGAAGTTTGCAGCTCCTTATTCATGCTCCGATCAATAACTTTCTAGAACATAAAAGCAGTTTACGACCCGAGGGCCTTCATCCTGCACGCGGCGTCGCTCGATCAGGCTTTCGCCCATTGTCGAATATTCTCGACTGCTGCCACCCGTAGGTGTACGAGCCGTGTCTCAGTCTCGTCGTTGGGGAACAGCCTCTCAGCTCCCCTACCCGTCATAGCCTTGGTGAGCCATTACCTCGCCAACAAGCTGATAGGACCTAGGTCGCTCCCAAAGCGGCTTGCGCCTTTGATCTCGCGATCACATCGGGAATTATCCAACCTTTCGGCTGGCTATGCCCGACTTCGGGGTACGTACCAGGGTATTACTAACTCGTTCGCCACTGTCCTTGCGGACCGTGCGACTTGCATGCCTTATCCACGCCGCCAGCGTTCATCCTGGACCAGGATCAAATCCTCTAAGAAAACACAGATGGACACGGGTAGAAATCTATCCGCGCGAATCCGTGTTCAAAAAAGGGACAACTAAAAAAATCTTTAACTAAAATCCGTTTTTAAGAACGGATCTTTGGTACTGTTGTTATTTGAACTTATTAAGCTACGCCGCATAATGGATATTTTTGACGGCAGGGATAAGTATACAAAACGGAAAAGCAATGTCAACTCCTTAAAGCGGGCCGCCAAAGCACTTGCCAAATCCCGCCCGATATGTAAAAATCGCAGTACTCTCATGAAAAAGGACATTCACCCGAAATATTACCCCAAAGCCAAGGTGACCTGCGCCTGCGGGAATGCTTTCACCGTCGGCGCGACGGTGCCGGAGATCAAAGTGGAGATCTGCTCTAAGTGCCACCCGTTCTTCACCGGCCGCGAGCAGCTCATCGACACCGCTGGCCGCGTGGAGCGGTTCAAGGCGAGGAAGATGAAGGCCAAACCGAAGGCGGAAAAGAAGGCCCGCACCGCGAAGAACAAGAAATAAATGGAACTCAAGACCCAAACCAGGACCGTCTTCGGCAAGAGGACGAAACAGCTCCGGCGGGAAGGACTCCTCCCGGGGGAGGTCTTCGGCCACGGCACGGAAAACGAGCACGTGAGCGTCTCGGCCAAGGATTTCAAGAAGGTCTTCGCGGAGGCCGGCGAAACGACCGTCATTCACTTGGTGAATGAAAAGAATGAGAAGGTCCCCGCCATCATCTCGGACGTCGCCTACGACCATTTGAAGGACGAGGTGCTCGCGGTCGATTTCCATCGCATCCGCCTGGACGAAAAGCTGGAGGCTAAGGTGCCGGTCGCCTTCGTGGGCTCCGCCCCGGCCGAAAAGAAGGGTTTGGTCCTCGTACGGGTCACCTCCGAGATCGAGGTGGAAGCCTTGCCGAACGATATCCCCCACCACTTCGAGGTGGATTTGGGCGGCCTCGATGAGGCCGGCCAGGGCATCTACGTCAAAGATCTGAAGGTTTCATCGAAGGTCAAGATCAAAACGCCGGGCGAGATGGCGATCGTTACCGTTACCGAACCTAAGAAAGAGGAGGTGGCCACGCCGCCCGCGCCGATGGCGACAGCGGAGGGTCAAACGCCGGAGGGAGAAACCAAACCGGAGATCGAAACCAAGACAACTGAAGAAAAACCCAATAAATAAAAATAACGAAACGGGTATAAGCCCGTTTTCGTTATGATATTATGAGGATATGTGGCGACGATTGAACGCCTTTTTCGTTCTGCTCATCGTTTTCCTGCTCGCCGGTCAAACAGCCGCGTGGGCGGCGAGCGCCACCTCGACGGCCTCTTCGACCGTTTCGACTGCATCGTCTACCGCGCCCTTGACCGACGCCCAGGCCCAACGCCAGGCCCTCGAGGACCAGCTGGCCCAACTGGAACAGCAGATCGAGGACCAACAGCAGCAGATCGACGCCTACCACAAGCAAGGCACGACCTTGAGCGTTCAAATCAGCACCTTGAACGCCCAGATCGCCCAGTTGAACCTCCAAATCAAGGCCGTGAACCTCAAGCTTCAGGAACTGAACGGCACGATCGCCGACACCCAGACCCAGATCGATCAGACCGAGAGCCAGATCGACGCCGACAAGGCCGCCATCGCCGAGGCCATTCAGACCATCTATGAATCCGACAGCCAAAGCACGGTGGAGATCTTGCTCGCCAACAACACCCTCTCCGACTTCTTCGGAGCAGTGAATGACATCACGCTCGTCCAAAACGATCTGCGGACGACCTTGGACGAGATCGTGAAGCTCCGCCAGCAGCTCCTCGCCCAAAAACAGGAGCTCGCGAGCGAAAAGACCGATACCGAGAACTTCCAAGCCATCCAGCAAGCTCAAAAGCAGAGCGTCGTCACGACCCAAACCCAGAAAACGACACTTTTGAAGCAGACCCAGGGCCAAGAGGCTAAGTACAAACAGCTCCTCGCTCAGACCCAGGCCAGCGCCGCGGAGATCCGTCAGCGCATCTTCCAACTCCTAGGCGGCGGTCAGATGACCTTCGGCCAGGCCTACAGCTACGCCAAACTGGCCTCGCAGGCGACCGGCGTTCGGGCCGCGCTCATCTTGGCCATCTTGGACCGCGAGTCAGCCCTGGGCCAGAACGTCGGCAAGTGCTCATACAAGACGGCGATGAACCCGACGCGCGACGTGCCCATTTTCCTGACGCTCCTCGCCCAGCTCAACATGGACCCGAATTCCCAGGCGGCCTACGTTTCCTGCGCCAATTCGGACGGCGCCTATGGCGGCGCGATGGGCCCGGCCCAGTTCATTCCGTCCACTTGGGCGCTCTATTCTTCAAAGATCTCCCAAGTGACCGGCGACAACCCGGCCAACCCTTGGAACAACTCCGACGCCTTCGTCGCGACCGCCCTTTATATCAAAGACCTCGAGACCTCGGCGTCTTGCGTGAGCTACAGTCAGCAGATCCCGAGCGATTCCCAGGAACTTCTGGAACGCTGCGCGGCGGCCAAATACTACGCCGGCAACAACTGGTACACCTACCGCTTCTGGTACGGCCAGCCGGTCGTGAACCGCGCGAACCAGTTCGAGCAGGATATTCAGACCTTGAACGCGGGGAGCACGAGTTAGCGGCCTGCGAAAGCCTTCGCTATCGGCTCGAAGTCGCCCTCGAGTATCTTTTCGATGTTGTGGAATTTCTTCCCCAGCCGATGGTCCGTGATACGATCCTCTGGGAAGTTGTAAGTGCGGATCTTCTCCGACCGCTCGCCGGTGCCGATCTGATCACGGCGGATCTGGTCCACCGAACCCACGGCCTGCTCCTTTTGGATATCAAAAAGCTTGGCCCGCAGGACGTCCATCGCCTTTTCGCGATTCGCGTGCTGGGAGCGTTCCTCGCGTGATGAGACGACGATGCCGGTCGGCTTGTGGAGGATGCGGACGGCCGTTTCTACTTTGTTCACATTCTGTCCGCCCGGACCGCCCGCGCGGGAGAAGGTCACTTCGAGGTCGCTCTCTTTGACGTCCACCGCCTTTGCCTCCACGATCGGCAAAACCGCGACCGAGGCGGTCGAGGTGTGAATCCTCCCCTGTCTTTCCGTGACCGGCACGCGCTGGACGCGGTGCACGCCCGATTCGTTCTTGAGGGTTTCGTAAACGCCTTCACCGGAGATCTCGGCGCTCATCGTCTTGTATCCCCGAGCGCCGGACTCCGACGCATCCAAAATCGAGAAACTCCAGCCTTTTTTAGCGGCGTAGCGCTGGTACATCCGGGCGAGGTCACCCGCGAAGAGCGAGGCCTCGTCCCCGCCCGTTCCGGCCCGAATCTCCAAAATTATCTTATTGATCGCTTTAGTTTCCATATGAAACCATTTCCCAAACTTTAACGCCTTCTCCGACTTAGAGCCTCATAAAAAGCCGCAGGCGCTTTTCGATCACCTCTTCCATCAGTTCTACCGCTTCCGGCATTATCTTGTAGGGCGCCACTTCATTCGGTTCGGCTTTGAGCTCATCTTCTACTCCTTTCCGCCAGGCCGCCCGGATCTCGGTCGAGATGTGGATGATGGAGATGCCGGCCTCGACCGCCGCGACGAAATCCTCATCTACCGTGCCTGAACCGCCGTGGAGCACCAATGGTATTTTAACCGCTTGCTTAATGGCTTTGATGCGAGCGATATCCAAGCGCGGGTCTGGTCCGCCGCGGAACATCCCGTGGATATTTCCCACGGCCGGCGCGAGCATGTCGACACCGGTCCCCTGGACGAAACGCGCTGCTTCCTCCGGCTTCGTGAGCATCTCCGGGGAAATGGCCGCTCCTTCCGGAATTTTGTCCCAAATCTCCGAATCGGAACCGATATATCCCATCTCGCCCTCAACAACGAGGGTGGGGTTTATTGCTTTGAGCGTTTGAACGACGGCCTTCGTCTGCGCGATATTTTCATCGAGAGGCAGCTTGCCGCCGTCGAAAAGCACCTCGTCAAAACGGTTCTCCGCCGCCTCTTTGGCGAGAACGGGATCGTGCGTGTGGTCGGCATTGAGGAAAAGCCAAAAGCCATCGCCATTTTGGTCGCCGTGTTCCTTGTTGTAACTGTCCACTAAATCGCGCGTGTGGTGAACGCCGATGTATTTCCTCTCCCCTTCCGAAACGCCGACCAAGACCGGCACGTTCAGTTTCCGCGCCGCTGCAACCACCGCCTTAAGCTGCTCTAGTCCCGCAATATTAAAATGCCCGAGAGCGATTTTCTTACTCTCCGCTTTATTCAGCTCTTCTTTGAGTGATCTCATATTATTCAAAGTATAAGCGGCGGCGCGGCGGGGCGCAAAGTGGGTGAAACTTGGCCAAGTGGCCTTGAGCGCCCACTTTGCGACATGCCGAGCCGACACACCTAAAATTTGATAATCCCCTTGTTAAAATTCTCAATGAGGAGTTTCTCCATAGCTTCTTCCCCGCCCGCGTATCCTTCGAAGATCTTCGTCCACATGCTCTCCCGCTGGTGGTAGTTGAAGCTTTCGTCCTTCCCTTCCATGAATGAGACGAGGGACATCGCGTTGTCCTCGAGGTCGAAGCTCACCACCTCCTCCCCGCCGTCGGCGAAGAGGCCGCCCACCCAATCCAGATCGTGCCAGATCTTAAGGTCCAAGTGCGCCTCGGGGGCCGCGAATAAAGTGAGGTCGCGCTCTCCCCGCGCCCAGTGCAGCGACTCGGGGTTCACGCGGGGCAGGTACAACCGCGGGTCCGTCGGGTTAATCTTCCAAAGATAACGCTGGACGATGAGCCACTCGCCAGGTTCGGCTTTGTATATCTCGGGCACGTCCCCCCGGAGGAGCTCCTTGAAGTTTTTGGCGAAGTCGGGCCCCACTGAGTACTTCCGAAAAAGCTTGGAGTAGAACTCGATCTCATGGAAGTAGTGGAGGAGCAAAGCGAAGTCCCGCAGGAACTTTCCGGGGATGTTCTCCTTGATCGGGTTCACGAAGATGACGCCGAACTCCTTGAGGTGGCTCACGTTGTGGTGCTTCTTTTTGACGAACTCCTCCGAGACCGTCTTCCACTCCGGCCCCAGGACGGAGATCTCGATGTCGCGCTCCTCGAAATCCTTTGCGGTGAAATCGCCGTAGGCGACGTCGAAGGTCTCGTGCATCCACTCGTCGGATTCCACGAATCGCAGGGCGCTCATAAGCTCGGTGACGTCGTGCTTCTTGAGGGCCTCGTCAACGGTTGAAACGCCAAGGTAGGCCAAGAGCTTCTCCGGCTTCCGTTTGCGCAGGATTTCCTTGCCCAGTTCCTTTTTGAGGAAAAAACCCCGGCCGCACTTCGCTATTTGGCAGGCGAGGCGCGCCGCTTTATCAAACTCGGTCTTGCCCTCGACCTCACTTAAAAAACTCATCAGGTGCTTCTCGTGGTTCAAGATCGTCTGCCGCAGGACGCTCCGGACGTGGGGCGCGGAACGGTTGGCACTGTTCAGGACGTCGAGCGTCACGCTAATCATCGCCGCGTTGCGCTCCGCGATGTTCTGGAGAACCCCTTTCCTGCCGATGCGCTCCGCCATCTCCCCGTCGAGCTTGAGGAGGGCCGCCTGGTCTACGCCCAAGATACTGCCTAAATTTTCCAAGCCGTCCATCAGAGTTTTTCTATTTTGATGTTCAAATTTCTAAATCTCGCCGCTTTGGCTTCGCGCGCCGAGAGTATCCCCTCGGTCGCCCCCACTTTCTCCACGACGGCCGTCGCGTTCGCCGAGGCGAGGCGGATCGCCTCCGCAACCGCTAGGGGTGAAACGCGTGAGAGGTTTCGGAAAGTGACGTTGGCCTTCATGAGCCCAGCGACGAATCCGGAACCGAAGGCGTCGCCCGCCCCCGTTCGATCGACCAATTTCTTTTCTTTGAAGATACCGGCGCGGTAGACGTGACGGCCGTCCGAGACCGTGACGCCGTTCCGGCCGCTCGTGACCGCGAGAATCCCGGGGTTCGTCAGCGCGTCTAGTTTCTTGAAGACCGCCCGTTCGCGCCGGAACGGGATCCCCGTGAGGAGCGCCGCTTCTTCTTCATTCAAGACCAGGAAGGCTATTTTCTTGAGCGACTTCAATATCTCCCGCCGGCCGTGCGTCAGATGGTAGCCGGTCGGATTGAAAGCGACGGCGATCCCGCTTTGCCAAGCGAGTTCGAGGAGCGGCCGGTAAATCTTCTCCGAGCGGCCGGCCAGCGACAGGTACCACCACGCGGCCTTGAGGTCCGTGAGGCGCACATCCCGCAGGCCGAAATCGTTCGACGCGCCGTGATAGTTCAAAATCGTCCGCTCGCCGCCCTTCGTGAGGAGGACGGAGAAGGCCGTCGGGACGTCGCGGTCGATGGAGATCATCTCCGTCCCGACGTTCTCCTGCTTCAGCCGGCGGATTATCGCCTCGCCGTTCTCGTCCCGCCCCACCCGGCCGACGCAGGCCGCTTTGAGCCCCTGCCGCGCGAAGGTGACGGCGGCGTTGGCGGAATTGCCGCCAATCGTCGCGTAGACGCCTTTGACCTCAAGCTTGTCCCCAAAGGGCAAACGGAAGGCCCGGCCGGAAGGTGTCTTGGCGTACCGCTCGAGCGCCAATCCGGAGGCGTCCAAAAAACAATCCCGCGTCACCGAACCGATGGCGATTATATCTTTCATTTCCTCGCAATCGCCTTTTTGACGGCTGCTTTGATGTTCTTGACGCCCATCCCGTACTTCTCGAGAAGCTCCGCCGGCGCGCCGGACTCGCCGAAGGTGTCTCTGAGGCCGACGAACTCCATCGGTGTCGGGCGCTTTTTGGCCAAGAGTTCCGCGATCGCGCTGCCGAGGCCGCCCGCGATCTGGTGCTCCTCGGCCGTGACGATAGCACCAGCCCTTTCCGCCATCCCGAGTATCACCTCCTCGTCCAGAGGCTTTACGGTATGGTTGTTAACGACATAAACGTTTATCTTATCCTTCTCCAATTCCTTGGCGGCGATGAGGGCGGTATGGACCATTATCCCGCAGGCGATGATCACTGCGTCCGCCTTTTTGCCCTGGGGCTGCCAGAAAACGTCGGCCCGCCCCGGGCGGAAGGGCGTCCCTTCGGTCGTGATGACCGGGCTCTTCTCGCGACCGAAGCGCAGATAGACCGGTCCCAAGATCTTCGTCACGGCGAGCGTCGCCTTTTTGGCCTCCAGGGCGTCGCAAGGCACGAAGATTTTTATGTTCGGCATCGCCCGCATTATCGCGATGTCCTCAGTCGCCTGGTGGGTCGCGCCGTCCGGCCCCACGGATATGCCCGCGTGGTGCCCAGCGATCTTCACGTTGGAGTTGTTGTAGGCGATGGTGGTTCTTATCTGCTCGTAATTGCGCCCCGGCGAGAACGTGGCGTATGAGGCGATGAACGGGATCTTCCCGGAAACGCCGAGACCCGCCGCGATCGTCGCCATGTTCTGTTCAGCGACGCCGACCTCGAAGAACCGGTCGGGAAATCTCTTGGCGAAGGCCTCCGTCCGGGTGGATTCCGTGAGGTCGGCGCAGAGCGCGACGACGTCTTGGTTTTCCTCCCCCGCCGCGAGGAGTCCCGCGCCGTATCCGTCGCGCGTCGGTTTTTGCTCCACGTCGGCGTCGAATAATTTCGGACTAAGGTTTAATTCAGGATTGAGCATATTATTCGTGTTCACTTCTTATCCTCCCGCCAAGCGTTCGCAGCTCCTTGAGGGCGATCTTCGCTTCCTCCTTGTTCGGCGCCTTCCCGTGCCAGTTATAATCTCGTTCCATGAAGGAAACGCCCTTCCCGGGGATGGTGTGGGCGATGATCAAGGTCGGCTTCTCGTATATCGCCTCGGCCTCCGAGACCGCCGCGACGAGCTCGGACATATTGTGGCCATCGATCTCCAGAACGTGCCAGTTGAAGGCCTCGTATTTCGCCTGGATATTCTCCAAAGGCATCACGTTCTCCGTAAAGCCATCGATCTGGATGTTGTTCCGGTCCATTATGGCCGTGAGGTTGTTCAGCTTGTTCTTTCCCGCGAACATAACTGCTTCCCAGAGATTCCCCTCATCGTGCTCGCCGTCAGACATCAGGCAATAGATCCGGTTCTTCTTTTTATCCAGCTTCGCAGCCAGTGCCATGCCGATCGCCTGCGAAAGCCCCGAACCCAACGGGCCGGACGTGGTTTCTAAGCCCGGCAGCGTACCGCGGTGCGGGTGGCCCTGGAGGCGCGAGTCGATCTTCCTCAATGTCATCAGCTCCTCGAGGGGGAAATAGCCGGCGTAGGCCAGTGTCGCGTAAAGCACCGGGCAGATGTGGCCGTTCGAGAGCACCAACCGATCGCGGTCCGGCCACTTCGGCTGCTTGGGCTTGTGCTGGAGGATGTGGAAATACATCGCCGTCATCACATCGGCCATTCCCAAGGACCCGGCCGAGTGTCCGGAGCCGGCCTTAAGGAGCATCTCGATCACCTTCTCGCGAATGCGGTTCGCCAGTTCCTCGAGATATTGGAGCTTCCCTTCGTGGATCGGGGTCATTTTTATTATTATAGCGCAATCAGATCTTCGTACGCTCTCTTCGGATCGGGCGAGTTGAAGATGAACGTCGCGGAAACTACCTCATCTGCGCCCGCGGCCTTCACGGCGCGCGCGGTTTCCAAATTTATACCGCCGTCCACGCTCACCAAAAGCCGCGGCCATTTAGTTTTTATTTCTTTAATCCTCTTGGGCGTCGCCGGGTCCTGCGTGCCACCAGAAAAACCAATGGGCACCGCAAGAAGGTGGACGCCTTTGAGCGCCGGGTCGGCCGTGAAACTTTCCAGGATTTGAAGGGACGTTTCTTTCTTCATCCCTAGAAATATCTCCGCGTCGTATTTTCCCCCCAACGCCGCGACGGCCGGCCAGGCCTTCACAGCTTCCACGTGGACTATCGTCCGCTTCGCCCCAGCATTAAGCCAACTTTCAAGGACTTCCTCGGGGTTAACGACCATCAAATGAACGTGCGCCTCAACTGCCGGGAATTCTTCCAGAAGTTTTTTCAAGTCTTCGGGCGTCCCGCCAATCACGACGGGCGAAAAAATCCCATCCGATACGTCAATGTGGACGGTCGGGGCGCCGATCGCGGCGGCCGCTTCAAAGCGTTTGCGCGCGCATTCAATATCGCCGCAATTGATGACGGGTGAGACTTTCATCAGTTCCCTTCATCAAAATCCAGCTTGGGTTCCGGGTTCATCAGCTTTTCTTCCAAGTTGTTTATTTCGTCGATCCGCTTCCGGTGCCGGCTCTCGCCCGAAAAGGGCGTCTGGAGCCAAGTGGTGATTATCTTCTGGGCCGTCGGGTCGTCCAGATAGTTCGCGCCGAGTGCAAGAACGTTGGAATCGTCGTCGTTTCTGGAATCGAAGGCCTGATCGGACGAGGCGACGAGGGCCGAACGCACGCGCCGGAATTTGTTGGCGACGGCGTCCACGCCGACGCCCGAGCCACAGATCACGATCCCTCTAGAGGTCTCGAACTCCTCGCTTACTTTCTTCGCGACCGCGGCGGCGTAGAGCGGGTAATCGTCTCCCTCTTCGTACGCCTTTGCGCCCAGATCCGCCACGCTGTAGCCGCGGGCGGAAAGGAAGAGCTTTATTTTTTCTTTGAGAGCGAAACCCTGATGGTCCGCCCCGATGTAGATGAGCATTCTTTTAAAGCGACGCCACCATTGAAACGTGCTTCACGAGCGTCGAGACGTATCCGGCCTCGTTGTCGTACCAGGAAAGGACCTTCACGAGGTCGCCGTCCACGACCTTCGTGAAGTTCAAGTCGACGAACGCTCCGTAGGGCGCGCCCAAAATGTCGGATGAGACGATCGGGTCGTTCACGACTCCCAATATTCCCTTCCACCGCGGGCTCACGGCCGCTTTTTTAAAAATGTCGTTCACCTCCTCTGCGCTCGTCTTCCGCTTCGCGATAAAGGTGATGTCGGCGATAGAACCGGCGACGATCGGCACGCGCATCGATATGCCGTCGAACTTCCCCGCTAGTTCCTTGATGGCCCGCGTCACGGCGATGGCCGCCCCCGTCGTCGAGGGCACGATGTTTTCTGCCGCCGCCCGACCGCGCCGGAAGTCGCTTCCCTTGACCGGACCGTCCACGATGGATTGGGTGGCCGTATATCCGTGGACAGTGTTCAAAATCGCCTTGAGGATGCCGGGGTTTTCGGCCATCACCTGGATGACGGGCGAGGAGGCGTTCGTTGTGCATGAGCCGTTCGAGGTCAAGACCACACCTTTGGCCTCATCCTCGTTCACACCCATGAGGACCGTCTTGCCTTCGGTGCCGTCGGCGTCCTTCGCCGGGGCGGTGATCACGACGCGCTTCGCGCCGGATGCCAAATGTACCTTGGCCTTCCCGTATTCCTCGAAGAGCCCCGTCGCCTCGACGACGATGTCCACGCCGAGCGCCTTCCACGGCAATTGCGCCGGGTCCTTTACCTGCAAGAACTCTATCGGCTTGCCGTCCACGACGAGCTTGCCGCCCTTGACCTCCACGCTTTTATCGAACATCCGGTAGACCGTGTCGTACTTCAGAAGGTACGCTAGGTTTTCCACGTTCCCTAGATCGTTCACCGCGACTATTTCTATGTCCTTATTCCCCCACGCCTGCTTCAGGAACAACCTCCCAATTCTCCCGAAACCGTTGATTGCCACTTTTGCCATATATTATGAATATACCACAATCGCCTTAAATTTTAATTTCGCGTCCTTGACCGGTCAAGCCGAAAAAAGTTAATCTTAAAGTAGATTTCTTTCATAAAAGGAGACGGAAAAATGGGCAAGCAACGCATCGTTTATTCCAGCGATCCCAATCGCTTCGTCATCGCGACCGACGCCGTACACGAAAATTTCGTACCCGTCAGCCGGTTTCTTCACAACGTCGTTATGGACCTGAAGCCGTCCAGCATCGAATACGGGCTGGAGGGTACGGCCACTATGGAGGCCTTGGGGTACAAGATGACCGCCGGGACCGCCAGGGCCTACGCTGAAGGCGCCGTCCTGATACCGATGAGCTTCCAGCGAGTGGCGGTGGTGATCGCCGGAGGCAACGAAGAGACCTACCGACCCATCATCTCGGCGAGGGTGACCTTCATTGAAACCCCCGGGAAGGTCAGCAACACGTTGGAGGCGGTCCTCAAAGCAAACAGTATCGGTCCGGAGAAAGACGGCGAAAACGATAGCCTGACCGACTACCGCCGCGCCATCGAATTCCGTTTGTGCCACCGGTGGCTCTTCGAGGCCTTGCTTGACTGCGAGCGGGCAACGACCAAGGTGAGGGTCATCTTGGATTCTCTGGCCCAACACCACCCGTTCAGGCTCAATGACCTTGATTATCGGGAAGCTATCGGCCACATCCTTTACTGTCCCCAGGACTCGTGCAAAAAATACAAAGAAGCTTACACCGAGACTCTGAACCGCCATTACTGGATCCTCGTCAATCAAGTGAGGATCGAATTTTTCCTATAACAAAACGCAGGCCCCTTGGCCTGCGTATTTTTTATTACTGCGGGTTGCTCGCGGCGGCGGAGCCGGGCAAAAGCGGCTTAACCAGTGTCTGGCCGCCGGCTTTGAGGTTAAGTATCTGGACGCGCCCGGCGTGGAGCTCAAGGACGCGGTCCACCGGCTCGGGAGGGTAATACAACTGCAAGGCGCTGTCGGGAGTGCCGGGCGCCGGCGGCGGTACGTTCTCCGCGTACCCCACGACCGTGTGGCCGCTGATCCAGACGATGTCTATCGGGAAGTTCATGTCCTTCATCCAGAAACCGTAGGTCTCGGCGTCCGGGAAGACGAAATACATCCCCTCGTTGATGCCGATTTCCGTCCGTCCCCCCAAGCCCTTTCCCCTCTCGGCTTCGGTCTTCGCCGTGTCCGCGATGATGTACTGGTTGTTCATCCTGACCTCCACCTTGTTGCCGATCTGGGCGATCTGGTCGGCGACGGACGTAAGATAGATGCCGCCGCCGATCGCGAAGCCGGTCAAGACCACCGCAATTTTCCCGTAAGTGTTCACGTTGCCCTAATTATACCCGGTCAAACTGAAAACGGCGATGCCGAAAGCGACGCTCACATTCAGCGACTCCTTCTTCCCGCACATCGGTATCTCCACTATCTCGTCGGCCGTCTTCAATATGGACGGCGGCAATCCGTTTACCTCGTTCCCCAAGACCAGCGTGGTCTTCCCCGCCGGCCGGACCTTGTCGTATGGGACGGAGCTTTTGCCCTGTTCCAAGGCGAATATTTTATATCCTTCCCCTTCCAATTTTTTCAAAACCGCGGTCGCTCTCGCCGCTTTTTCCCATAATACTGTCTTCTCCGCCCCCAAGGCGACCTTCGCGATTTCCGGCCGGACCTTCCCAAAACGGTCCAAGGGCGTGGGCGTGATACCGCAAATGTATATTTTTGAAACTCCCGCCGCGTCGGCCGTCCGGAAGATGGACCCGACGTTGTGCGCGCTCCGGATATTGTGCAAAACGACGATGATATTCCTCATTGGTTCATTCTAACAAAAAAAGAGCCCCGCTATACTATGCAGGGCATTCACCGGCTGGTGAAACTATATGTGACGAAATGAATAGAAAGGAGGTTGTATAGGAACCGGTGTTGGTCAATATAACCTGACCGCGCTTGCTTATTCGATGAATAAGCTCACGTTTCGGGGCATGGTCGTTTCCCCGACGAACTGTTCGATGCTTGTGTGGACCACAATATCTTTGCTGGTATCTTCGTCTACATCCAGCAGACGACCATCGACCCTGGCCTCCCATGTATTTTTTGCCGCCGGCTCAGGAATTTTCTCGACCAACGGTCCGCCGCATACCTCGCAGATGACCGGCGATACCATCATTGAAGAGCCTAAAAGGTTCTCCGTCCTCTTTCCGTCCACTGGTAATTTATCGATCTTTTCCCACGGATAGTACACGTGGCAATGCTCGCAGAATAACTGGCTACCTGGCAGAAACATATATCCTCCTCGATTTGAGTTTTCATTATTCAACTGAAAAGAACGATTATATGCTAGCATACTTGACCATAATTGTCAAATATGGCGCTCTAAAGGGAAAACCAGCACGAATGCGAGTGTGTACTCAACCCTACCTCCCGTAGACCCAGTAAGGAGCGGTTAATCCCGCTCCATTTTATTAATTTGACAAATCAATTCATGTCTGCTATAATCATAGCGGAAAGAATAAGAGATTATCTCTTTCCAGAGTTCAGGGGCTCTTTCAAAAAAGCATCAGGGTTGCGGCAGTACTAGCCATCTATTCGAGGATTATCATTCATTATTTTTGTTCTTTATTTATCTCAAATAATTCTCGAAACCTTTCCGTATTTTCAGTCATCGCTGGGACCACATATTATCCCCAGGAATTGGACCAACTGAAGATCGGATAGGGCACCTGCTCATCATTCATAAATTAAGGGACCTAATCTCAGGCCCCTTTTGCTTTTTATAAAAGGGATTAAGAAAGTTCTAACGTCTCGTAGACCCTCCTCTGGTTAGAACTTTGTGGTGTTATAACTCTAAGTATTGATGAGGGTTATTTTGGTGTGAAGTTGAGTATGTACTCAACCCTACTCTAGGAGACAATATCAGAACTTTTTTCTGGGACAAGTTTCTGAAAGGAGATTTATCACCAGATGAGGAGGGTGAAAATGACGGAAGAGAGAATTTCTTAGGCGATAGATTCGCCTCTTGAGAACAGAACGTTCGTATCGAAGTCGATTCTTTCCTTATATGATTCATCAATCTCCCTGACCGATTTATAACCTAGGTAATGCGTCACCTCGTTCATCCGTAGGGCAACGCCCGAAAATGAAGGCCGTTTCAACTCTTCAAAGACTTTCCTCTTCTTCTCTTCCGGTGCGACGATAAATAGCGGGTAATTGGAATTCGGGTTCTCGGCCCGCAGGTCAGCCAGGCGTAGTATCCCAGAATATACCGAGGTTGTATTCTCAATTTCGAAAGCTGATTTGATTGAATATGGTCCGAATTTCCAAACTACATCAATATTCTTGATCGTCGGGGGTACATCCACCGTCTCATGAAATTCGGGAATCACGAAATCTCTAAATATGTGTCCTTCATATTGCTTCCCTTGATCGTTCCGGGGCACCCAGATGTCTAAGCGAGCTAGTTTCCCTAATCGTATCAACCGCCACTGCATTTCGGTATGTTCAGTCGGGGCTCTTTCGATTTGATTGTTGATGTGAGCGCGCTCTATTTCCTTCCTTTCCACAATTTGGACAAGCGGCTCTCCCCTTTCTATGGTCTTCAGGACTCCGAGGAGGTCTCCGTAATGGCGTGCGAAGTCCGCCACAGCGTTTTCGTTGATCATCGAAAAGCCGCGCGGTGCGTACGCCTCAGCGTACCCGAAGTATGGATTCAATTTACTGAGCGGAACGTTAACCCGTTCTTCATTGACGATGAAATACATTAGCTCCCATGTTGCTCCTTCCGGAGTCTCGCGCCAAAAGTGCTTTGCGAGGTCTTTACTCCTTGCTTTCGCTGCCACTTCACCTACGACCTTAATCCGGCCGCGGTTGTAAATAAGCACGATGTCGCCAGCTTCCATCCTGTTCCACCGAGTTTCGTTCAAAGGTCCTGGTACAGCTCCCCAAACAATGAATGGCGAATCGTGATAGATCTCCTCGAGGTTCTTGATCTCGGAGAGCGGCAGAAACTGACGTACTTCATTCAGGTGGCGTTTCTTCTGGATCGTATCCTCAAAATGCCTTTCTGCTTCAGCGTTTCCACCGGCAACGGGTCCGTTTATCTTCGCCGATAGTGACGTAAATGTTTCCTTTTAAACTAAGGGGAATACATATAATCTCGTATTTGTACCCTTTTAATAGTAATAACTTTGCCCCACTAAAAGGTCCATCCGAAAAAATGGGTTTTTGACTAAGCATACGATTCTCAAATCATACGCTACCTACTTTAGCAAACGATGTTCTAATTTTTCACAGGGGCAAGAGCAGCGGTAATAGAACCAGCCAATCGCTCTGACCAGTTTGCAACTGGTGAAAGTTGAAAGATGTGGTTCGTGAGCTTATTTGATTCGGTAATGAAGATTTTTGTATCGCCATTGATGGCACTTATTCTTCCCCCAACCAAAGCAACGACAGCAATAATTTTAGTATCAATGCCCTTTTCTTTAAGGAACTTGGCAAGGTAATCCCTTTGCTGGAGAACCTGCTTGAATGGGCTTCTCCGATAGAGCTTATAGACATCGCCCTTGAGCTTGCGATAGAGATCCTGTCCCGAAACTCTGAAGACGCCGGCGTAGTTCTTAACCTCAATTATAATGACACCCTTTGGTCCGATGAGTAATCCATCAATGTCGCCTATCCTGGTGTTAGGAATTGTGTAGTTGCGGATATAGATATAGTTGTCGTCTATGGTTTCTTTGAGCGTTTCTAGAACCTCCTTTTCGCCCTCCTCACCATAGCGATAGCCTCTGATTTCATCCGGCAATTCCTCAATACTTTCCTTTATGACTAGGAAAACAACGACAGCGGCGATGTCAAAATACAGCCAGTACTGGTGGAGACTCGGGATAATAAGCGGAAGTAACACGGCGATCACGATCAGGGCCAATCCTATCATACCTATCCTCACGAGTGGCCACAGCTTCTTGAGCATTCTAGAGCTATAGGATTCTTGAGAGATTATAACCCGCATTAATCTTATTCTAGCATTTCAACGATACGCGTCACCGCTCAGAAAGGCGGCTATTCCTAGGCTACGCAAAAGTTCTAACGTCTCGTAGACCCTCCTTTGGTCAGAACTTTTTGCGCTAGAACGCTAGCGTTAATGGGGGTTATTGGACGCAAAGTTGAGTATGTACTCAACCCTAGTGGATGACGTTAGAACTTTTTATGGGTTGAGTAACAAATATAAAACCACTATTTCAGCTATCAAAATAAACCACAAAACGAAACGACGGAACCCGGGACGTATTTTTAAATGATGGGATAGAGCCATTGGAGATATTATACAACCCTATGCTTTCGCTTTTCGCGGATGGAGAGATAGGCCAAACCGACTACACCGACGAGGCCGAGGATGGAAAGCCAAAGACCGACCTTCGTATCGGAGCCGGGGACGTAAGCGAGATCGGTCGGGCCGCTCGCGAAGACGAGTATCTGGCCGGGCGTCACGGGATAGACGTTATCGCAACCCCTGGCGCACTGCCAGTACGGGAAATAGCTGAGGTCCACGATCACGGGGCCGCTGCCGGCGAAAGATATGTCCTCGCCGGAGAAGGCGGAGACGGCCGGGACGGTTGAGGCGTACCTGTTTAGAGAGGCGAACTTCTGGATAAAGGCCGAGAGGGCGTTCAAACCGGGGACGTTCGGCTGGCTCATATTCACCGAATCGTATTGGACCAGGGCGACCGGCTGGAAACCGTCGATCTCCCGGACGTTCTCCGCCGGGTCGTCCAAACCGAGGGACGAGCTGGCTTCGTTAAGGAAGATAGTGGGCTTGCCGAGAGAAAGGATTTTGCTCACCAGATTCGCGCTGGGAGCGCCGTTCGATTCGACGGCAATGAAGCTGAACCGGTCGGCCACACTTTGGGTGAGGTCGCCAGGGCCCTTCGTCCAATCGGCCACGGGATAGTTCAGAAGTTCCGGCACCGAGTACCAACCGAGGGCGAATTCCCGGAAATCCAAACCGCCGGAACTCACGAAGAGCCCGGGCACATGGCCCGCCCCGTAGACCAAGGGCTTGGCGCCGCTCAAGTGGTAGAGCTTGAACTGGCCTTCGTCCTTCACGAGTGTCGCCTCGCTTATCTTTTTCGCCTGAGCATCGAAGTAACTAGAACCGGTCACTAAATAGTTGATGCCAAAGAGTTGCAGCCGCTTCACCATACTTTCCAGGTTCTGGCCTTGGAAGTATTGGTTGAAGGTCAGGTCCCGCACTCTCCCCCAAAGCATACCATCGCCGGTCACGAGATTGGTCGTCGGGAAGATGAAGGGCAGCTGCCAGGCCGATTCGGCGTACAAACCGAAGAGCGAGGACTGGTCGTTCGCGAGCGGCAAGGCGACGCTCAGGAAATGGATCGAGCTCAAACCGTCCATCATCGATCCCGGCGACATGTCGGGCATTATCCTCACCGGAGCTTCGGGCAGAGAAGGAGACTTCAAATCGGAGATCACCTGGTTGGCCAATCGGAACCCGGGGAACTCCGTCAGGCTCCAATGATAGTTGATATTGGCCAGCTGGCCGACCGGTATCACGTCATTGTTCGGAACGTTATTGTCGTCTCCCGACGTCATATTGAAGAGATAAACGTACTGCCCCAAGACGACGAGACAAACGAGGCCGGCCAAGACGGACCAAAAACGCCGGCGCGCCTTGAGATACGCGAAGACGGAAACCGCGCCGGATGCGGCGATGGCGAGAAAGATCAAGAGGTCGTAGCCGAGCAGCCGATAGTAGTGGAGAGTGAGTGACGGGAAGATGGAATTGAAATAATCCAGGCCGAAGGCGAAGAACAGGATGAAAAAGAGCGACGGGAAAAGATATTCCCTGCGCCTCACGAGCGAGACTAATCCGGCGATGAAGAGATAAATCGCCAATATCCAGACGCAAGGGAAACCGACGAGGCCGCCGTGCCATAGATCCCCCAAATTGAACGGGGCGAAAACGTTCAGTGGACTGGTGAGGAAGGTCTTGGCGTCAATCCGCTCAGCGGAGGTGAATCCCAAATTCGAAACGAACGGCACGAGCCAAAAAGCGCTCAAAAAGAACCCCAAGACCACGACCGCCGCCAGATTATGGAATAACTTATTCTTGAACCAACGCTTTACGTAAAAGAGCGCGATGACCGCCGTGAGGACACCGGCCATCATGCTCGTGAGCGTATGGCTCAAAAAGACCAGGGCCAGGGAGACGCCGCCCCAGATCACCCACCGCCAGTTCCAGCCATCCGAATCGATTAATTTCTTGAGCGCAACGAGATAGAAAAGCATAAAATCAACGGCGAGCATTTGGTCGAAAAGCCCGGCCACCACCGCGCTTTCCGCCCCAAAACCGAGGAAGTTCATGAACGGCGGATAGAAAACCAAAAGCAAACTAAGCAGAAGGGAAAAGTTGGCCGCTTTTTTGCCAAGATAGCTTTTGACGAAAAAATAGAAAGGCAGCGGAAAAACGGCGAAGGTCAAAAAAACGTACCACCGGAAGACCAGGAACTGCGAAATGAAGTGGCTAAGGGCGGCGTAAACGCCGCTCATAAAAATGAACCCAATGGGAGCGTAGAACTGAAAGAGCGGCATACCGCCGAACCAATAAACGCTGTAATGCCAAAAATGGCCGGACGAGAGCGCCTGATAGAATTCGTGGAAGGCCCAAAAATGACCGATGGTGTCGTTGCCCGGCAGGACCTCGGGGATCGTCAAAAGCCCCCAAAATTTCAAACCCAAAATGGCCGCGTAGGCGGCCACAAAAATGGCGATTAAAAGCTTGTCTTTATGTTTACCGATGAAAGCGGAGCCTATCAAAAGATATTACCGGATTAACGACTACCTGCAAACCACTGCCGAGCTTCCCGTCCACCGGTAAGGGCCATAACCCCCTGGCGCGCAGCTATAACCGACACCCGAGGCGACGAAGACGCTGCCGGAGTAGCTCGCGATAGACCCGCAACTACCACTCGAATCAACGCCGACGCCGGCCGTACCAAAACAAGCGATTTGAACAATAGTTCCAGTATAACCGGTCGAAGTGTATGGGAAACCCGTTCCGGGACCGGCGAAACCGTGATCCACGGCGCCACTGCAGTCAAAGTCAGTGTTCACGCCCCACCACGCGGCTTCGCCGGGATATATGCTCGCGTTGCTATCATTGCAGTCATTTGTTCCAAGGATGGCGCTTGCCTGGATCTGGGTGCCATTGCCGCTAGCGTCTTTATACCAAGGGGCGGTGGTCACGTCCCCGACGCACGCGTTCGCCGCCGGCCCAGTCGAGTACCTATCATGGTCGGTATCGGTCGCGACGCTCACCGTCTGGTATATATTGGCGTTGCTGTCATTGCAGTCGAAGCTCGATCCGTGAGCGTAAGCGGAAATTCGAATATAAGGACTGGACAGGGATGGAGACGCATCGGCGGTTTTACTGCTCGTCGCGTAACCATCGCCATCGTTATCCTGATAATACAAGTACTCTCGCGTGTTCAAGGTGCCGCCATTAAAAGTTATTGAACCGCCATTGATATTGACACCGTATCCAGGGTTCACGATGTATAATCCACCTGAGTTCAACGTAAGGTTATAGGAAGCTAAATTTGTGCTCGTCGCATCGGTCCCGTCAGTGGCAGATGTTAAACTGCACGGTCCAGTGAGAGAGCCATTCGCGCTCATACTGCAAGGGTCAGACCAAGCGATAACGAGCTTTGCCGCCCGGCCCTCTGAATCCATCGCATAGAACGTCGTGTGATAAGTAATGGTCTGGGTATTATGAACGACCCAGAAACCGTCGTAAGAAGAGTCCACCGCCTGCTCGGCGTTCGCTTTCTGGAAAAGAGATTGGATAAGTGCAACGACAGCGGGCGTTTTATTGCTCCCATCGTTTATCACGAGTTTGCCATCGTCACCGACTAGGTATTTCTGGTTTTGAATGGTGTTATAAGAAACGGTGGATGAGGCGCCGAACGCGAGCGGGATGCTGTCTATGCCTTTATCGTTTTCAACTTCCGCCCAAACCTTCGTGAGCGGGACGTTGTCCCGGACGACGATCTGCATCTTCTGGGTGTCGCCGATACTAACTTTTGTCGGGTCGATGGAGCCGAGGACGAAACGGGGGTAGGTCTCCTTAGAAGAGACCGTGAAGTTGGAGGCACCAGTCGGAATAGCCCAGGGCTGGCCCTTGGAATTCGTGTAGTAGGCGAAACTGACGGAGGCAAGCGGCGAACTCGGCCCGGACGACTTTTGGGCAAGGAAGATCCTTGCTCCAATCCCCCATGCGACGGCGATGACCGCAATAGCGATCAAAACGACGTACCATTTGCGCATTTTCATTACTTTCATTATACCAAACGGCCTTTTCGGAAGAGCTTGAAATTTTCATAAGTGTATGGTATAATACGGTCAGATTCATTTAACAAACATCAACTAAAACTAAAACAAAAGGAAGGAGGTGGCGTCATGAAAAACGCCATCATCACATTGGCAATATTCTTGCTGATGGCGACTGATGCCGCCGTTAGTCAGGATAAAGTTTCCGTCACAGTCAACACGAGAATTACCTTCGATTTCGGCCAGGCTTTGGACCAGCCGCGGTTGGTGGCCACCAACGGAAAAGACATTTTCGTCAGCGGGAACGTAGGCACTCTAACCAGTTACTATGCCGCGATGGCGAAATTCGATGCTAATGGTAAGAAGCTTTGGCAGGCGTCGGGCGATACACTCTGCGCACCGAGCTCATCGTACACGGGCATTGTCGCAACAGCCGATGGCGGCACCATCTGGGTAATCAATAACTTCACTCAAGAGGGCTTCAACGGCATCATTAAGTTGGACAGCAATGGCCGTGAGCAGTGGCGATTCTCTTGTCCTTCTGCATCGGTCCAAGCCAAGGGCGACACCACTTTCGTGGTGTGCCCGAACGTGACGAGCGGATTGTTCTACGCTCTGGACGGCAAAGGGAAATTGCTTAAAAGCGATTCACTGGCGTTCGCCGTAGTTCAACCGACTTTCACCGTTACTGGCGACTACGTGCATTTGATCTCCAAGGATTGGAATCGCGGCGTCTATGCCAACATGTCCGGTTATGTCGCGAAGGTAAATTGGAAAACCGGCCAGAAAATTTGGTCCACAGAGTTCCCAGATATCGACGCGCTATACGGTACCTCGGATGATTCTGGCAACACCTACATTGCCGCCAGTACGACCACCGCTGGTTATGGCGGCTATCCAGTGATTTTGAGCTACTTGATGGCCGGAATCGACTCGAACGGCAGCGTTACCTGGAAAAAGATCTGGGCACCTCGAAAATCGGTCATGGCCAATGAGGAGAACTGGGCGGAGAACATCGTCCTCGGCCAGGATCAGGTGATTTTGGTTGGCACTATCCAGAGAGGTGAAGGTCAGAACGACGGGTACTACAACTACTATGCCTTCGGCAGAAAGACGACGAACGGCGATTCGTTGTGGAACCTGGATGCGTCCTTCGATAGCGGAACGATAGTCGACCAGCTCGGTGGTGGAGTTTTCGTGGGCGACGAATTGCTGCTCATGGGATACAGCCACTCGAACTTCTATGGCAACCCGCCCAATGTTGGATACTTAACGTCTTACAGCATCATTACGCCGGTAGTTGAGCCAAAACTATTGCCGAAAGATTTCTTCCTCTCCCAGAACTATCCGAACCCGTTCAATCCCGCGACGAGTATAAAGTATCAGGTAGCAAGTAGGCAGTATATTACGCTTATGGTCTACAACATACTTGGCCAGAAAGTCGCGACCTTGGTTGATGGATACCAGTCACTCGGTGAACATCAAGTCACCTTCGACAGCTCAAAGCTTCCAAGCGGCACCTATTTCTATAGGTTGCAGGCGGGAAGCTTCAGCGAAACGAAGAAGATGATGCTGATGAAGTAGTCATTGATAATCAAAAAGCCCGTTATCTCGCGAGAGATACGGGTTTTTTATTTCAAGATTTAAATGTTTAAGACCTATTTAAACAACTGGTCCAAATTGAAACCGGTATCTGAAGCATTGGATGTATTTGGCCAATTTGCGGAGTCAAAGCGCGGCGCGGAGAGGCGGTAACTAACTTCCAAGTTTGTAGTGGGTAGTGGGTAGTTGGTAGACGGCTCCGCGTAGATCGTGATGGTCATATCCTTGGAGTCCTTTTCGTACCAGACCTGGCCGTCGAAGGACGGGGTAAGGAGAATTGCCACGCCGTCCAATCCCCTCTGCGCCAAATTGGTCGCCTGGGCCCAAAGCCACAGATCCGAACCTTTTTGTGCGTTCCTTACATTTAAAACATATTTGCCGTTACTTATTTGGACATTGCCGGTGGTTTCCGCATTCACACCGGTCATTTCGGGGAGGTAGGTGGCATAATGGACGCCGCCGATAGTATAAACCGGGTCCACCGTGCTAACGTTCAGCTTGCCACCGTTTACTGTCAGATTTCCGCTTAGAGTACCGTTGCCGCTCGCATCAAGTACCAGACCGGATGTTGCCGCGGAACCTGGAGTCGTGTTGCCAGTAAGAAGATATAAGCTCCCATACGACTCCACACGAGAAGTACCGGAGCGGATGTAGATTCCACCGTTACCGCCATTATCCGATAAAAATTCGTAGCGAGGGTTCGGGGTCGACCCGGGATCAATGATGGTGAGAAGCGGATTCCCTCCAGATGCGCCTCCATAAATAGTGAACTGGCTCGTCGAGTAGGATGTCACCGTCCCGATACTGACAGTCCCACTTGAACTGACGTACAGACCAGTTCCCGCAGCCGACCCCCGCAACTGAGCCGTGCCGTTGACGTCCAATAATGATCCTGGAGTCGACGTTGCAATACCGACGTTGCCGCCTTTCAATATTGATATACTCGGCGGAGTTCGGTCACCCGTAAAAATATCAACGCCAGCATATCCAGATACATATACACCGGCGTCACTCTGATTGATCGGCGTGTGAAAGCCCATCCCATAAGCATATAAGTACAAACCGTTGTAGGAAAAATCAGTTGCCGTTTGCCCCGTTAAGGATATGCCTGACGTGTTCGTGGTACCAAGGGCTAAGGGCACACTGATATTTGCTCCGGTGGTGAGATTCGCAAACGTCGGACTATCGGTCGTCCTGACATTCTGATCCATCGCGTAAAGATCATTCGCGCCCTGACCAGTATTGAGGGTTGTAGCGGTTAAAGCACCGGTGAAATAGCCGTTCCCGGCGGTTTGAGCGGTCGTGGTGCCGACGGCTAAACCTCCGCCGCCGTACACCGCCACCGGCTGGGCTTCTAATACCATCCTGGTGTCCCCTCCGTTGTAACTTTGAATATGGCCAGCATTGAAATTTGACGACCAACCAACGCGAATCCATCCGCCGCTTGCCGGATAATTTGCGACGCCTTGACTGGCCGCCACAACCAAAGGACCGCTTATCGCGCCGGCAGCGTAGAGGTCGGGCGGGGTGGAATTTGACCAACTCATACCTCCGGTGGGATCCGTCGTCCCGATGCCGACGTTCCAGGAGGTGCTGGAGGGATATAGGTTGGAACCGCTCTGGAGCCAGTAGAAGGGCGAGACCGAAGAGATGGCAGAATTGAGGTAACTTAGGTTCACCGCATCGCCGTTCGCCGATGGAGTTGCGACGTTGATAATGCGGCCATTGTTCACGTCGATCGCCGGATTGCCCCCGGCAACGACGAGTTGGGCGGTCGCGACCGTCGTCGTCGCGATGCCGACGTGGCCCGTCTGGGCGATCATGAACTCCGGAGTGTAGGTCAAGGTGCAGTTGTTAAAATACGAACTCTGGCTGATGACGAAGTTCGAGGAGAGCGCCGTGTTGCCGCAGTTATACTCCGCGCCCACATTCCAGATCGTTGACGTGCCACTCATCACCTGGAATAAAGCGTAATCCTCATTAGCGCCGCTCCGAGCGACGCGGATGTAGCCGGTGGTACGAGCGGTCGTTGACGAATAATTGGAGTCGCCGACGAAGAGGACTGGATTACCCCCGCTCACCTGAAATTTTGCCGTCGGCGTCGTCGTCCCGATGCCCACGTTCCAGGAAGTGCCTGAAGCATAGAGATTGGAGCCGCTAATGACCCAATAGTAGGGGGAAACGGAGGTGATGGCGGAGTTGAGGTAGCTTAGGTTGACCGCGTCGCCGTTCTGCGTCGGGGTAGCCACATTGATGATGCGGCCGCTCTGGGCGTCTATCGATGGGTTTCCTCCCGCGACGACGAGCTGGGCGGTGGTGGGGGTCGTAGTGCTGATGCCGATGTCGCCGGAGCTATTGATGTACAAATAGTTCGGTGAGCTCGCCCCATAAGGCCCGATTGAAAGCGGCTGCCAGCTGTTTGTAGTCGGTGTGGCACCGCTTTGAATGTACGTTGTCCCGCCGCTTTCAGCCACCCGAAACGCGCCGCTCGCATTTGTCATCATGAAGTTCCCGCTTGTGATGGTTAACGCTTCCACCGGCGTCGTCGTCCCGATGCCCAGCCGGCCGCTCGTATCTAAGAACAATCCAGTGTTGTTACCGGTCGTGATCTGCAGTGTGCCGACCGTCGTGCCGCTCGCCGCCGTATCGAAGGTGAAGGTGGTGCCTTTCCAATACATCTCGCCGCGGGAATAGGTGTCCGCGGAATCGTTCCCGACGGAGTAGTTCCGGTAGGTGCTGCTCGCGAAGACCTGCGTTACGCCGACGATCGCTACGCCCGCGGCCAGAATGCCCAAAGAAAGCAGAACGAATCTTGCTTTGTTTTTCATCCCATTCATTATATCAAAATCTGCGGAGTCATTCCCGCTTTAAGACGGCTGAATGTAATAATCCAGGCCAATGGAGCCCAAAAAAGGAGAATTAGCGGCGTTCCCGTCGGGCGTGAACTCCGCCCGCCAGAGGAACTGGCGGCCGGTTTGGTCCGGAAACGTCATGGTCCCGCCGACACTTACGGGATACCAGTCGCGGCCATTATTGGAAAAGGAGAATTGGACCGTCCCACCACCACTCCCCAGGTCCAACCCGTAAATGTCGGCACTCCGTACCGTCCCGTTGTAATTGTTCAAATTGAGCGACTGGACAATGGCCGGATGGCTGACATCAAAACCATCGTCGGTGAACTGATAATAATGAACGGCACTGTCGCTATCGACTACTTTCGCGATCAATATTTGGGAAGTCGGACTTCCCGAGGAAGTACGACTTCCTACGAATATGGCCGATTGAGTACCTTTCGGGAAAATTCCCGACGAAAAGTCCACCGCACCCTGGACCTTTCCGGTGCCGTTATCAAAAAGTTTGAGGAGCTTAGGATTACCGGCGGTCTGGCTCGAGATGTACCAGGCACCCTGATGGATGACGGCCGGGGTGAAACCGCCGTTCATCACGCGGATACCGAAGAAACGGGAGATGTCATTCACGACGCCGCCCGTGATCTCGGCCGCCCGGCCTTCGTAGGCACTGTAAATCGCGAGCCAATCGCCGTCGTCGCCGCCGAAATATATCTTCCCGGCATACGGCGAGTCCAAAACCCCTCCCCCGCCGATGACCTCGGTGAAATCCTTCCCGTCGAAATAAAAGACCCACCCGGCGTAACCGCCGGAATTATTCGCGACCGCGCCCAAGACGAACTTCGTGTCCAAGGCCCCGACCGAGAGGTTTGCGATATCTTGGTCTTGGAGTGCGGATGGGAGGGCGAGAGGCGCGCCTTTAAATTGGAGAAAATTGCCGACGACCGCCAGGCAATTACTCCCGATGCAGGCGGAATTGGAGTTCAACTCCCCTGGGGAGTTGAACTCCGAGGCCGCGGCTTCCGTCCATTCGTACTTCGGCGGCAGGACATAGGCCGTCACATTGTTGTCGCGATGCATCGTCGTCGCATCCGTATTGATCCAGCCCTCGCCGGAAAAGGTGTCGGAAAAGCTCGCGTGGGTGAGACCGGCCTCCGCGGGGCCCGTCGCGGGCGCTTGGCCGGCCGAGGAGATGATGTTCTGTATTCCCGGGCTCGCCGGCGCCCCGGAGGAAAGCTGGACGTTCCTCAAATCCTGAGCGAGGCGCGCGATTATCGACGAGGAGATAAACTGCTGGAGCGCCTCGGCCCCGAACCAGACGAGGGCGAAGAGGCCCAGGACACCGATGATCGTGATGAAGGTGACGCCCAATCCGGAAAGGGCGTTCTTGCCGAACCGGAGCCTTTTCTTTCCCCAATTTTCTAAGAAGGTCTTTCGTCTAGGCATCTTACGTTATTCATTATATATGAAAAATAAGAAAAGGCCGCGGAGATTATCCGCGGTCTTCTTCGCATCAAACTTATTGAACGGTCATCGTCCCGACCTCGCCCCGCGCCTGTTCACCGGGGATGTAGCTGTAGAACTGATAAATGCCCGGAGCGGGAGCGTTAAAGGTCATCGCCCGCGTCTCGCCCGGACCGACACCGATCACGACGGCCGAGAGCGACGGGTCGCTGAACATCAGACCGTGGGTGTACTGGTCGCCGGAGGTCAGAGAAAGCACGACCGGCTGACCGGATTTGACCGTGAAGGAAGACGGGGTGTAGCTGCCCATCACCGCCGTGATCTTCACCGCCTCGGGCGGCAGCGTGTTCGGGGCGACCGGCTTGGATTCCTTCGGTGCGCTCGGGTTGTTCGGGGAAACGTTCAACTGGACCGGTGCGCCCGTTTCGGTGAGGACCTGGCCATTGTTCGAAACGGCGTTCGTCCCCGGCACGGCGACGACCCCTTGAGCGGTCGTCGTCCCGTTCAAACCGGGCTGAATGGCATACTTCTGACCGAAGCCGCCCTTCACGGCAACGAAGATGATGATCGCGGCCACGACGACCCCGGCGATGATCCAACCAATGAGATTCTTCGTGTTCATAAGTTAATTATAGCAAACGACCTTTTATTATTTGATTATCAAACTCGGGGTTTCGCTTTGGTCCTGGGCGTAGGTCGGCCAATTTTGCCAATCAACTCTCTTACCGACCAGCCGGTAGGAGAACTGGACCGGAGCGGTGCCGGTGAAGATTATCTCGTTACCCTGAACCTGATAAGCGATGGCGGCCGGCGTCCCGATCGGCGTCGCGAACGCATCGACGTTGTCTGCGGAGAAATCGACGACGTTCCGCCAGACCCAAAGGTCCGAGCCATCTTTCACTTCGTCAAAATCAAGGGTGTACTGGTATCCGCCGGCCGTCTTGGCGAGGGTTCCTTTGCCGACGTATTCTTCGTTCACTCCGCCCGCGATGGCCGAGGCGTAAGTGGAATAGTTATGGCCGTCTATCTCGTAGAGCGGGTCGATGGCCGTCACGCTGATCTTGTTCACCCCGCTGATATTGTAGCCGTTCATATTAACATTCCCCTGCGCCGCCCCGCCCAGCGACCAGTTGCCGGACAAAGTGGAGGTACCGGAAACAGTGATCGTGGCAAAGCTGCTCGTAGCGCTTCCGCCGGCGATGATCGAGTTCACGTAGCTCATGGTCGCGGCGTCCGAGCCAACCACCGGCGTCGCCACATTGATGATGCGACCGTTATTTACGTCAATCGAGGGATTGCCACCGGCTACTACCAGATTGGCCGTGGTCGGGGTGGTAGTGCCGATGCCGACGTTGCCGTTTGACTGCACGGTCAATGCCGGAGCGTTCGCGTTGTAATACAGTTTGAATTTACTTGAATCACCGTAATCGTTGGCCATTGTCCAAGTCGCCGAGTTAGTGTTCAAGGCGAATGAGGAACTTGATGTCCCACCGATGACGACCGGTGCGCCGGTAAGATTAATGGCATTACTGTTATTGGGAATCGCGATTTTGTAAGCCAAAGCACTGGCGGCATTTCTGCTCTGCACATAGAAATTACTACCGCTGTTATTGTAAGCATTGATGGTCACATTGCTCCCCGTGAAATCTACATTGTTTCCGGCGGCGTAGCTCAAAGCTCCAAAGTTGGTCGCTTGGGCTTGGCCATTCACGGTAAGAAGGGCGGCCGGCGTAGTCGTCCCGATGCCGACGTTGCTTGATGTGCTTATTCTTATGGCGGGTGTTGCCGAACCACCGGCGTAGAAGTTAAATCCGCCAGAAGATGCTCCATTGTAAAGAGAATAAAAGTCCATCGCACCATTAGAATCGTAGGGCACGATGTAGCTGTCATTGGAGGCATTCGGGCTTCCGTAATCCTTCCCAGAGGCGAATTTGTAATTCGTTCCAACGTTCACATTCCCGTAAATCGTGGAGGTTCCGTTAACAACAAGGGCCGTGGTTGGCGTCGTCGTCCCGATCCCTACGTTCCAGGAGGTGCTTGAGGGGTAGAGATAGGAACCGCTCTGGAGCCAGTAGAAGGGAGAGACGGAGGTGAGAGCGGTGTTGAGAGTGCTCAAGTTCACCGCATCTCCGTTCTGCGTCGGGGTACCCACGTTGATGATGCGGCCGTTGTTCACGTCGATCGATGGGTTGCCTCCGGCTACCACCAGATTGGCGGTCGTGGGAGTCGTCGTTCCGATGCCGACGTTACCACTTTTAACTGCGAGATAAGATGAGCTGGAACTGTAAAGACCAGAAGTTGGAGCTAGATTATCCGTTGCACCTATCGTCAAATCCCCACTCAAGTTCCCGTGGGTGCCGTAGTAGATCATATTATTGTTGTTTAGATCAAAAAGCGGGTCTAACGTGCTCACCTGTGAAAAACGGAGTCCACCGCCAATTCCGCCGGCGGCACCGCCACTCAACCGAAACGTATTACCACCGTTCTGCAAGTTCAAGACCGCATTCGTTGTTGATGATGACATTATCGAAAGCGTTGAGGACGGATTAGAACCGCTCCCTATTAGTGCATTCCCCACTACTTGTAGGGTTTTAGAGGGTGTCGTCGTCCCAATGCCGACGTTGTAGCTCGTGCTGTTCGGATAGAGGTTAGAACTATTGAGGGTCCAGTATTGGGTGGAGGTGGCGGCTAGGACGGCGGAGTCAACGTAGCTTTTTGTGACGGCATCGCTTGCGGCGGTCGGGGTGGCGAGATTAATGATCCGGCCACTCTGGGCGTCAATTGAGGGATTACCGCCTGCAACGACAAGATTGGCTGTGGTGGGGGTCGAGGTGCCGATGCCGACGTTACCGCCGCCATAGTCGAGTGCGAGGTTCTTCCAGCCGGGCGCAACCCTGTCGTAGGATAAAATTTCTCCGACATCAGCACTAGAATCGTATCTTATTTCAACGCCTTTACCGGATGTCGGAAGAACGTTCGTCGTGCTCAATGCCCGTATCGTCCCCAAAGTATCAAGAGTTGCTACTGGCGTGGAAGTGGCGATGCCAACCTTGCCGCCACTCGTGATTCCCATCGCAAACCCACTACCGATGGTGTTACTACCCACATTGAACTCAATTCCCTTTGATACCCCAGCTTGAATAACAGCATTCGCACTGGCACTATCATACCCAATGAAAACTCTTCCCGCTTGTTGGGAAGAACCACCTCCGGCTATTCCTATGTAAGTATTCACCGCCCCCCCGTCACCGAAAAGGGCAAGCTGGCTACTTCCTCCGATGGTAAGGGCATAAGGAGGAGTGGTAGTAGCGATGCCGACATTCCAAGAGGTGCTTGAAGGGTAAATATTGCTTCCGCTCAGAACCCAAACCACAGAACCGCTACCACCTGTTACAGAATCAACGTACGATTTTGTTGCGGCGTCGCTCGCATTTGTTGGGGTAGCAACGTTTATAATTTTGCTGTTTTGGACGTCAAGAGCTACGCCACCGACGTTAGTTGATACGACGAGACCCGCGGACGTGGGGGTCGTAGTACCGATGCCAACGTTGCCGGAACCATTAACATAAAAATAAGACGGGGTGGCCACAGAATAAGGTCCAATGGAAAATGGCTGCCAATTGCCCGAAACTAAACTACTGGAACCGCTTTGAAGGTAACTAACTCCGCCGCTTGTTGTTAAACGAATGGCTCCTCCGCCGTTTTGATAATCAAGAATGCTCCCATTGACGGTCATCGCTTGAGGCGGCGTCGTCGTCCCGATGCCGACGTTGCCGCCACTTGTAGGATTCAAAGCAATGCCGTTTCCACCACCCTGTATTGTTAACGCTTTATACGCAGATGCTCCCCTATCATACGACTGGATGACGCCGGAATCCGTGGTGCCATTGTAATATATTTCAAGACCCTTTCCTGTTGTTGGTGCAACCTGACTGCCAGACAGAGTGCGGAAGGTCTGGGTGATATCGAGTTGGGCAGATGGCGTAGTCGTCCCGATGCCAACGTTGCCGTTAAAATAGCTATTCCCGTAAACGTTTAATGCTTGCGGCTGGTTTGATGTCGTCGATGTGCCGACGACGAGCGCCGCTGCGCCGCCGCCCGCTCCCGGAAACGCGTAAACTGTCGCCGCGAACGGCCCACCCGAGATGTTCGCCGGGTTGATGCTCGAAAGCTGGGAAGCGCTGCCGTAATAGGCACCGGTCGTGAAGACATTACCCTGGACGGTCAGCGGGTAACCGGGCGATGTCGTCGTCGCGATTCCGATGTAGCCGGAGTTGTTCGACGTCAGGGCGGTAACGTTAGCGGCATTGTTGTGGTCGATGAGGTTGAACTTGCCGCTACTGTCGCGCTCCAAGATCCAGTAGTACGAACCGGCGGAATAGCTCAATCTCAATTGGTTGCCGCTGGCGCTTTGGATGTCCAGTGCGGCGGCAGGATTCGCCGTGTTGACGCCCAAGCTGGTTCCGCTTGCGTTCAAAACCGAGCAGTTGTTCGGCGCGGCGCAGGTGGGGCCAGTGAAAGCCATGATTTTTGGCGAAACAAAAATTATGACAGAATACAGAATTAAGAATACGGAATAGAGGACGAAGCGTTTCATTTTATTTGGAGAGTACGGTTATCGTTCCGCTGATCTTGCCGAAGGGCGGACAATGGTCTCGGCAAGCGAAGGTGAACGTGCCCGGAGTGTTGCCGCTCGAGAAGCCGGGGAACTTCGTCGTTTGGCCGGATGCGGCGTCGATGTAAAATCCCAGGGACCGGGAGAAGATGTCATAATGGCCGCCTTGGCTCGTAAAGTTGATGGTAATGATCTGATTCGGATGCACGGTGAGCGTGGCGGGTGAGTAGCCGCTCGCCGAGGCGGTGATGTCATAAATGTTCTGTTCCACCGCGCCCGGCGTGCCGGAGGCGGCCGAGATGGATTGGACGGGCGCGGTCGGCGCGGCGTTCGTCGGCACGGTCGGGCTGTAGCCCGGGGAGGCACCGCCGGACGGATTGATCGCAGTCGAACCGCCAGTCGGACTAGACGCCGGGCCTTCCCCTTTCCGAACGGCGACGCCGACGATGAGGCCGCCTAAAACCACCACCGCGAGCACGACAACGATTACGGCCTGCTTCTTCGTCATTTATTGTTTAATTATACCAAAAGCGTGAGGGGAACCCTTCTGGTATAATACTGGGATGAAGTGGACGCAGTGGGTTTTGCTCGTTTTGGGGCTCTGGCTCCTCCTTTCGCCTTGGCTCCTCGGCTTTTCGGCCTTCAATCTCGTCGCTTGGAACAACGTCCTGGTCGGCGCGCTCGTCATCATCTTCGTCTTGTGGCACTTTTCGGAGTCCAATAACTCTTAAAAACCCGCGGCCTGGACGCGGGGAAAAGGTCGTACTTCTCTCCATCAACAAAAATGTACCAGTGTCCGGATTGCGGATACACCTCGGCCGAACCGGGCGATTGCCCGACCTGCGGCATTCCGCTCGTTGAATCCCCCAGCGCCGACGAAAAAGAGATCTTGGACGGGAACGAGGATTAGTTTGCCTTCGCCGACCAGCCGCCTTAAAATGGCGGTATGCCTCGCAGTATGTACGACCTCGTGATAGTGGGCGGTGGCCCGGCGGGCGTCGCGGCCGGCGTTTACGCCGCGCGCAAGAAGATGAAGACGGTCCTCGTGACCGATGCCTTCGGCGGCCAATCGCTCGTCTCGGCCGACATCCAGAACTGGATCGGCGAGAAGTCCATTTCGGGCTACGACCTGGCCCAAAAGATGGAAGCTCATCTCCGCGCCCAAGAGATCGAGATCGACGACGGCGACCTCGCGACAGGGATCATGGTGGTCCAGCCCTATAAATTCGAAGTTAAGACCAAAAACGGCAAGGTATTCGAGACCAAAACTGTCCTCATCGTCTCGGGCAGCCGAAGGAAGAAATTGAACGTGCCCGGCGAGAAGGAGTTCGAGGGTAAGGGCGTGGTCTACTGCTCCATCTGCGACGCGCCCCTTTTCGGCGGCAAAAATGTGGCGGTCGTGGGCGGCGGGAACTCGGGGCTGGAGGCCGTGCGCGACCTCCTCCCCTACGCCAAGGGAATCTACCTCATCCATCACGGGGCGGAACTCAAGGGCGACAAAGGAACGCAGGAGAAGGTCCTGAACCGGCCGAACGTCCACGTCGTTTTGAACGCCGAAACGCAGTCCATTGACGGCAAGACCGGCGTGGAGGGCCTGACGTACAAGGACCTCAAGACCGGCGAGACGAAAAAATTGGAAGTTCAAGGGGTCTTCGTCGAGGTCGGCCTATTGCCGAATAGCGACATTGTGAAGGGTTTAGTGGACCTGAACGACCATGGAGCGATCAAGATAAATTTCCAGACCCAAGCGACGAGCCGCGAGGGGATTTGGGCCGCGGGCGACGTTGCGGACAGCTTATATCGCCAGAACAACATCTCTATGGGCGATGCCGTGAAGGCGGTTCTCAACATCTACGATTATCTCCACGCTAAGAACTTGCTTGAGAGCTAAACGATCAAAGTTTGGAGGTTGAACTTCCTTCGGAGGTTCAACCTCCCGACATTAAAAACCCCGACCGTGAGGTCGGGGTTTTCAGTCGCCTTATCTGCGGAAAGAGCGAACTCTCTCGGCGTGGCAGTTCCGGCACAGGAGCTTGTCCAACCGGTTTGCATCCGGTTCGAACGGCAGCTCCGTGATCGGCGCACCGCACTTGGCGCAGGTCCAGTTCCCTTTGTACATCTGACGCTGGAAACCGCCCTGATTCTGATCAAAAGCCATTTTCTTTTTGCTTATTCGTCCCTTTAATCTAGGAGCTCTTTGAAATGGCCTTGATACGATCTTCGCCTTCTCGCGATGCTTCTAAACCTGGTTTGAAGGTAGCACAAAGGTTGGGGAAAAGCAAGTCCCGTTCCACTACCCAGTCAATTTGTCGAAAAGCTGCTGTAAAGCGTTCAAAGGCATTGCCCCGCCGATCGTGAAGATCTTCTTGTCGGGCGAAATCTGGAAAACCTGCGGTTGGCTCGGATATTGGGTGTTCAGGGCGTTCAAGACGTTCAGCGCTCCCTGAGAAAGCGGTTGGTTCAGCATGACGATGCTGTAGGGCGTGCCGAGTGCGCCGTCCGCGATGGCCTCTTGGGACTGCTTGGTGATGATGTCCTGACCGTAGGTGCTCGAAAGGCAGGAGTTAAAGGCGTTCACGTCCAAGCCGACTTGGGAGGCGATCTGCGGGAGCTCCGCCGGGTCGAGACCGTTGTTCGCCGGAGTCGTGGCATAAAGCGTATCGATATATTTCCAATAAACGGCGTTGCCGCCCAGTTTCGCCGCGCATTCGGCCGCTTGAGCTTCGTGGGGCGCTTTGGGATGGAGCTCGGGGATCGGATAGTTGCGGAAGACCCACGCCACACTCGTTGCGTACTGCTGGCTTATCTGTTCCATCGTCTGATGAAATTGCTGGCAGTAGGGGCACTCGAGATCGGCGAACTCAATGACCTTCACCGGCGCGTTCGCGTTCCCCATGATGTGGTCAGACGCGATAACCGGCTGGACCTTGGTGAAGTCACCCGTTTGGGGCGCGCTCGGCAGGTTCGCCGCCTGACTCCCCGAACTCTTTCCAGCGGAGTAGACGATCGCGAACGCTACGAGGACGGCGGCGACCAAGATGCTCACCGGCAAGAGGTAATCCCTCTTCTTCTTTTGGATGTTTTCTTCCATACGGATTCTATTATACTATGGAAACGATGCGAATCAAGAAGATCCTCATCCTTTTGAGCGATATCGTCATCCTTTATTTATCGCTGTTTTTGACGCTCGTCGCCCGCTACGGCTACCCCGATTTCGAGGCGGCTTTGCCGGCCCACGTCGCGCCGTTCTCGCTCCTCTTCATCGTCTGGCTCCTCATTTTCTACCTCGCCGATCTCTACAAGGCCGCGACGCTCCGCAATCAAGTGACGCTCATCCGGGCGATCGTGATCGCGGTCATCCTCGGCGGGCTGATCTCAATGGGCGCTTTCTATCTCTTTTCCGGCCTCTTCGAGCTAACGCCTAAGACAAACCTTTTGATCTTCAGCGCCGTCCTTTTCGTTTTGATGTACGGCTGGCGCTCCATCATCTCCAAATTCACGGCCCGGAACGCCCTGAACGTGCTCCTCATCGGCGATTCCCCCGCCATCAAAGAGACCATTGATCATCTCGCCCAAAATCCCCAATCCGGCTACCGGATTGCATCCCATCTCCGGGACTTGGCCGGCAAGAGCGTCCGCGACGTCGTCGCCGAGATCGGCGCGAAGGAGGTGAACCTCGTCGCCATCCAGTCCAAACTCCTCAAAGACCCGGAGGTCGCCAAGCTCGTTTACCGAATACTGCCTTTGCACGTGAACGCGCTAGAGTTCGCCGATTTCTACGAGACCGTGTTCGAGAAAGTGCCGCTCGAGGAGATTTCCGAAGACTGGTTCGTGAAGAACCTGGAAATGCGACGGCCGTTTTACGACGTCATGAAGCGGTCACTGGATGGGTCAACCCTGAAGCATGTCATCTCCGGGAAACCGCTTGAAACGGAAGTTCTTCTCACACTCGCGATTGAGATTGCCGACGCCTTGGACGCCGCTCACGCCGAAGGCATCATTCACCGCGACATCAAACCCGCCAATATTTTCGTGACCAAGCGGGGACACGCCAAGATTCTCGACTTCGGGTTGGCGAAACTGTCGGTCACGGGAGAGCGCGCGGCCGACACGACAACGGGTTCGGGCCAAGTAACCGGCGGCACGACATCGGAGCATCTGACCGGTCCTGGCTCTACGCTCGGCACGATTGCTTACATGTCGCCGGAGCAGGTGAAGGCCAAGGAACTCGACGCACGAACCGATTTGTTTTCGTTCGGAGTGGTTTTGTACGAAATGGCGACAGGCGTGACGCCATTTCGCGCTGAGAGTACCGGGCTGATCTTCGACGCGATCCTGAACCGCAATCCACTGCCCCCGGGACAACTGAATCCTGATATGCCGACCGAGCTTGGACGGATTATCCGCCGAGCGCTGGAGAAAGATCCCGATGTCCGTTACCAGACCGCCGCGGAACTTCGCGACGACCTGAAACGCTTGCAGCGTGAGTTGGATTCCGGCCGCTCGGTGGCAACCTCTGCTGTGTCGGGTGCGCTCGAAGAAGTTCGCGGAACCCACGCGCATCGTCGATGGTACACATTGGCCGTCGTTGCCGGCGGCGCTCTTATCGCCATCATGGCGATTCTTGGATATTTTCTAACGCGCCCGGTGGCGCCGCCCCGGGTGTTGCGAACTGTTCAGCTCACCAACACGAATCGGCCGAAATCAGGCGTAGTCACGGACGGTTCGCGGCTTTACTTCATCGAGGGCCAATCTGGCCTTTCCCAAACCGCCGTGAATGGCGGCGAAACGTTTCCCATACCCACCTCCTTGGAGGACACTGGCTTTTCCAACGTTTTCGATATCTCGCCAGACGGTTCTTCGCTTTTGATGAATACAGCCCGAGGGACGTCTCTCGATGGCCCTCTTTGGAGCGTCCCTGTGCTTGGCGGCTCGCCCCGTCGATTGGGCAGCCTTGAGGGTCACGCCGGTGCGTGGTCGCCGGACGGGCAGAGGATGGCCTACTGCAAAGGGAACGAGATATTCCTGGCGAATAACGATGGCAGGGAGCCACGCCGGCTCTTGCTGGCGGCTGGAACTTCTAACGATCTCCGCTGGTCGCCCGACGGGTCGATTTTGCGTTTTACCTTGAACGATCCCAAGACCAACAACCGCTCCATCTGGCAAGTTTCCGCGGACGGCAGCAATCTTCGACCGCTGCTTCCGGGTTGGAACAGCACACCCAACGAATGCTGTGGTAACTGGACGCCGGACGGAAGGTATTTTGTATTCCAGGCCGTGCGCGACGGGACGGCAAACCTTTGGGCCCTGAACGAACGTCGTGGCTTTTTCCGCTCAACCCCCCAGAAGCCGGTTCAGTTGACGACTGGGCCAATGAATGTGGGCAATCCCGTCCCGAGCCGCGATGGCAAGAAACTCTTCGCCCAAGGCTGGCAGCCCCGGGGGGAATTGGTGCGCTACGATGCCAAATCAGGACAATTCGCCCCTTACCTTTCGGGAATCTCGGCGATGGGACTCGACTTCTCCCGTGATGGAGAGTGGGTCGCCTACAACGATGGCTCCGATGGCACCATGTGGCGAAGTAAGATAGACGGAACCCAGAAGCTGCAACTTGTTTTCCCGCCCATGCTGGCTTACCTGCCTCGATGGTCTCCGGACGGGAAGCAGATCGCCTTCTTTGGTCATCCGCCCGGCGAACCCTGGCAAATCTATGTGGTTCCCGCCGAAGGTGGCTCTCCCGAATTGATCTATCGAAGTGCAACCAACTCGGCGGACCCCAACTGGTCGCCAGACGGCAAATCGCTGGTCTTCGGAAAGAATTCACTGAACAATCAGGGGTCGGCGGTCTTCGTTCTCGATCTGAAGACGCGGAAAGCCTCGCAGTTGCCAGAATCCGACGGCCTCTATTCTCCACGCTGGTCCCCTGACGGACGCTACATTGCAGCCATCACGCTGGATTCTCTTAAGCTCATGCTTTTTGATTTCACCACTCAAAAATGGACTGAGCTCGCCGAGATTTTCGTAGCCTATCCGACTTGGTCCCGAGACGCGCGCTATTTGTATTTTGACGGGATTCTGGACAACCAAGAGGGCTCTTTCCGCGTGCAAATCTCCGACCGCAAACTGGAGCGCCTTTTCAGCCTGAAAGGGTTTCAGGCGGCCGGAGGAGCCTTCGGAAACTGGAGCGGCCTCGCCCCAGACGGATCTCCGTTGTTTGTCCGCGACGCCAGCATCCAGGAGATCTATGCTCTCGATGTGGAGATGCCTTAGTTCTCCTTGCCCGCAACCGGTCAGGCCTTCATCTTTCTTTGCAAAAGCGTAAGGAGTGGCCGATCGAGCTGATGCCCCTGCCAATCCTCGAATTTTGTTCCCGGGCGTTCCGTATCGAGTACACCAAAAGGCCCGCGGAAATTCCACAGCGCCCAGCCGGACTTCAATTCACCCAGAGTGTCCAGTGTGTCGTTAAACCACGCCAACACAACCTCGGGCGGAGTGTGCTTGTAACAACCCATCTCGCCGAAGTGGATCGAGACACGCTGTTGCTCCAGTCCTCGCCAGGGTTGCACGAAGTCTGCAATCGTCTTTCGGTCGGCGGTCACCTTGCCGTGGCTGTCCTTGAGCGGCCAAGTCGGAGGCTCGGTGCGCGTCACCCATCCGCGGGCCCACTCGCATTGGTGGTGAGTCAGTTCCGGGGGATAGTAGTCATGCGGGCTTTGTAGCACCCCAGTGCTAAAAAGGTCGGCGACCGGAGTTACGCCACCCGAAGAGCCGTCGCTGACGATCAATCGTTGCGGATCGACAGCGCGGATCCCCTCGATCGCGGCGCGAGCCACTCGGGCATATTCCTTCGCGCCCCGCACCTCCGTCTCATGGTCTATGGCCTCCTGGGGCTCGCTCTTCCGCCTTTCCATCAATTGTGTCCTCTCCTCTGATGTAAGAGGCAGGAAGGGCTCATTCACAAGGTTGAAGCTGACGAACTCATTGGAAATGCCCTTGTAGCGTTGTGCAAAAAAAGTCCATTGATGAATGAAGGCTTCAAGCGCGGCACGATCCTTGTAGAAGCTCGTTTTCTCCGGAGTGACATGAATGCCGGTGACGACGGGATCCAGGCCATCGAGCACACAGAAACCCGGCGCCCGGTGCAGGCTGATGTTTACGTGAACACCATGCTTCTCACCCAAGCGGATGGCCCGGTCGATGGGCGCGACCTTTTTCTCGTTTATCTTCATCAGATCCTGGGAATCGGTCCAAAACCTGTAGTCCATCGGCAGCCGGACGAAGTTGAATCCCCAATCGCGAATCCAGCGGAAGTCGCTTTCGAGGAACATCCCATCGTTCTTGTAGGGGAAATATTTCATCCAGTCAGGATCGGTGGAGAAGTATTCCAGCAGATTGAAACCGTACCAGGGCGGATTGTTTGCAGGTGTTTGCGATTGCAGAAAATCGGATTCCGTGGCAGACGTGCCCTGCCCAGGCAATGCGGCGCCCGCAAATCCAGAAGGCAAGATAGCGGCGGATGCAACTGCAGCGGCGGAACGAAGCAGACTGCGACGCGTGAAACGAGTCAAGCTTGGCGCGGAGGTCATTGATTCTGGCGGATCGTTGCTTCCATTCCACATGTCTTACACTCCTGAACTGGAATTTGCGATTTGGACCTTAAACGCGCACATCGTATCTTTACTCCCACTCCGGACACAATGAATTTGCCAAGCTGTTGGTACATCGCCCACCATCGCCCCGCCAAATCGTCCGGTCGGTTGAATGCGCGCAACTCAGAGTCTCTGCCTTCAGTGGGGAGTCGCCTTACCTGAGAAAAGAGGACTTTCAGCCTGTTAAATGGAGATTCCATCAGGCGCCGAGGTCCAGTGTGGCGGCATTTACTTGTTCAAATTGCCGGGCAGTTCAATTGACCTTGGAAAGCACGGTGGAAGTTTTCTGGAGGGCGACCCATTCCTGGATGCGCTCTTTGAGGACGTCCATGGGGAGGGCGCCGCCACCCAGGATTTCGTCGTGGAAAGCGCGAATGTCAAATTTACCGCCGAGCTGATCCTTGGCGTACTGTCGCAGTTTGAGGATTTCAAGTTGGCCAATTTTGTAGCCCAGTGCTTGCGCGGGCCAGGCGATATAGCGATCGGTTTCGGACTGAACGCTCACTTCATCTTCTGGGGAATGGTCGTGGAAAAAGTCAACGACCTGCTGGCGCGTCCAATGCTTGGAATGGAGGCCGGTGTCGACGACGAGGCGGATGGCACGCAGCATATCGTCCTGAAGGTGACCGTAATAGCTGTAGGGATCCTGGTAAAATCCGAGTTCCTTACCGAGACGTTCGGAATAGAGCGCCCAGCCTTCGGTATAGGCCGTGTAGTATTCGTTGCGACGGAATGGAGGCAGCTCTGGCAGCTCCAGCGCGAGTGCGATTTGCATGTGATGGCCGGGGACTCCTTCATGATAGGCGGTGGTTTCGATGTCGAGGAGGGAGCGCTTCGCGAAATCGCCGGTGTTGACCATGACGTGTCCGGGGCGCGAACCATCCATAGCCGGACTCTGATAGGAAGCGCCGGAGGCTTCTTTTTCACGGAACTCTTCCACGGGTAAGACTTCCAGTTTGGCTTTCGGGAGACGGCCAAAAAGATCCGGCAGCTTGGGATACATCTGGTCGATGTATTTGGTGTACAAGTCCAAAATCTGCTGGCGGGAATGGGCGTGGAGCTTCGGATCTGCGGCAATCGCAGCGTTGAACAATTTAAGGTCCTTGTAGCCTAGCTGTGCGGCAACTTCCTTCATGCGCCCTTCAATTTCCTTCACCTGGGCGAGACCAAGCTCGTGGATCTGCGCGGGCGTGAGGTCCGTGGTGGTGGTTTGCTTTACGAGGAAGGCGTAGAAGTTGTCACCGTTGGGCAGCGACCAGGCGCCGACTTCGCTTCGACCGTGCGGGGCATAGTCCTCGCGGACAAATCTGGCGAAACTCGCATAGGCGGGTAGGACGGCTTCGCGGATGGCGGTTATTCCCTGCTCGCGCAGGCGAGTTTGGTCCGCATCTGAAATAGATTTGGGGAAATTCTTGAAGGGTTGAGCGAAGGGCGAATCGCTGGGGGCCTGGGTGGCAATGCCGTTAGCCTGATCAGCGATTTTGTCCAGGAGAAAGCGGGGAGGCATCAATTTGTCGGAAACTCCCTTTTGCATCTGCACTATGGTTTGGTCGAACAAAAGGGGCATTTTCTTGAGGCGCGAGATATAGTCCTCGTAATCCTTGACATTCTGGAAGGAAAGGACCAACACCAATTGGGGCATTTCGAGATGCACACCATATTGCTGGGTCACCGGCATTTCCCAATCCTTGAAACGCGCCTCGTCCAATTGCATCCGCAGATCGTGAACCATCAGGCGCTTGTTTAGGGCTTCCTGCTCGGGGAAGCCGGTGGTGTCAATGGCTTCAAAGCGCGTCAAGAACTTCTGTGTTTCCTGCAAGTCCTTGTCGATGGCCTCTTGCGAGAAATCATCCACCTGGTCGTTCCAGCGCTTATAGCCGAGGATAGAGGCAAACAAGGGGTTGGTACGGAGATGGTATTCCCATTGCTCGGCAAGGAGATCGTTCAAGGACTTGCGCCGGGCATCCACTGGCGAACCTGTTTGTGCCGCGGTTAGCGCGCCACAAACCACGAGCGCGAAAACAGTCAGGCAAACCCGCTTTGCTAGTGAAGGCATGGTGCCCCTCCCACGCGATGCGATCCGACCCTTTGGTAGAGGAGTGCCGCTCGGGCCAGAACTTCCTCTCCGGTCGCAAAAATGGGCACCATAGTACACTAATTTCGTTCGTTTGCAAGGCCGTTAGCCAATTTTTATCCGCAACGCTCCCGGTCTCCGAACCAGAGGCCAAATCGTGTGTCGCGTTGCCGGGCATCTGCCGTTCCAATACTTCTTCGGTTACCACGCTGCGGCGCAAAGTTCCTACTTCGCCTGGCCGTAAAAGCGGAAGTGATTTTCGGGCTGGCCCCGTACTTCGGTTTGAATTGAGAAGAGGCTTCCGGCCAAGCGATCTCCGCGCGGCGCTGCGGCGGAGGCCGTGGTGACAAAAAGTGTTGTGAGATCGGCGCCGCCAAATGTGCAGGTCGTAATATTTTTCACCGGCATTTCGATTATTCGATCGATTTTTCCGTCCGGCGCAACTCGCACGATGCAGTTCCCGCAGAACCGGCAGTTCCAGAGAAAGCCTTGCGAATCCACCGTCGAGCCGTCGGGGGATCCACGCGCGAAACCTTGAAGAAAATGCCGTTCATTCGCGATCGCGCCCGTCGAAGCATCGTAGTCATAAACCCAGATCACGTTGGCGAGCGTGTCTCCGAAATAAAAGCGGCGGCAATCGGGACTCCACGCAAGCGTGTTGGCGACTCCAACTCCTTTTCGCCAGGTAGTCGCCTGGGCATCCGGATCGAGACGAATGAGGATGCCGTCTTGTCCACCGGCTTCGCCCGAGGAACCATCCGCATTCACGTTGTTGCGCATCGACCCGATCCACAGCGATCCGCGCGGATCGCACCGCGCGTCGTTCAAGCGGACCGCCGGCCATCCCTCGAGCAAGAAAAGCGGATTGTGGCGCGCATCCGTGGCCGGCTCCCAGAGAATCACGCGCGAGCCCAACGCGACTACCAACACATTCTCACGATCGGTCAATGCGAGAGAGGTGACCGGTTCATCGAACAACCAAGTGCGGACCGAGGAGTCCGCCAGATTCAGGCAATGAATCAGGAAGCGATTGATGTCGGTCCAATAGATGGCATTGTGCGCGGCGTGCCAGACGACGCCTTCGCCGCAGACGTCGCCCGTGGGCGCGACACAAACCGGATCCCCGATCATTGCACTCCGATCCCCGCGAGCAATCCGCCGTCGACCAGATAGTCTCCGCCCGTGCAGAATGCGGATCGATCGGACAGGAGAAACGCCGCCAGTTCGGCAACTTCTTCGACGGTGCCGACGCGACCGAGCGGATGTGCCGCCCCGAACCTCTCGACAACCTCATCGACGGGCAGGTCCGGCGAAAAATGCGCGGCCGCGCGTTCGAGCATGGGCGTGCGAATGGATCCCGGGCTGATGGAATTGACGCGAATGCGATCGGCCGCGTGGTCCAGGGCGAGCGCGCGGGTCAGGCTAAGAAGACCGCCCTTGGAAGCGGCGTAGGCGGCAACGCCGTGCTGGCAAGCGTGCCCTTGCACGGACGCGACAACCACGATCGAGCCGCCGCCGCGTTTTATCATTTCCGGTATGCCGAAGTGGGAAAGGAGATACACGCCGCCAAGATTCACGGCCATGCAACGGTTCCACGTTTCCGGCTCCGTTTCCACGGTATTCCCGAATGGATGAATAGCGGCGGAATTTGCGAGGAAATCGAGCCCGCCAAATTGTGCAACGGCTTTGCCGACGACCGCTTGCACCTGCTGCGGCAGGCTAACGTCGCACTGCTCCACGCGAAGCGCATAACCCTTCGCATCGGATTCCTGTTGGAGTTCGCGGTTCGCGATCTGCGTCTATGCCACAAGCCATGACGCTCGCGCCGCCCGATGCAAGCCTCTTCGCGATGGCCCGGCCAATCCCGGTGGTACCGGTGACGATGGCAACTTTACGTCTCGAATTCCTTCATGGGTGAATACTCTCTGCAATTCTTTTGCATGCGATTTCAACCGGCTGCGAAAGAATCCCATTCCCACCATTAACCTCGGGCAGGCAGCGAAAGGCCGTGAGGAGTCTACTCCTCCCGTTGCAATATGGAAACGGCCAGTTTCTCCGGATTCATGCGGCATTTGAATGGCAAGAGACACGCGCGAAAGCTCAGTCGGCAAATTCCGGGGTAGCGTACTTCAAGCCTTCCACCACGCCACGCAATTCGGCGAGCCCCTTCAAGCGGCCGACATAGGAGTAGCCGGGGTTGGTTTTCCTGTTGATGTCGCCGGCGAGCAGGTGTCCATGATCGGGCCGCATGGGAATTTCATGATCCCTTCGGTTGGCGCGCCGCCGGCGCGATTCCTCAGCAAGCAATGCGCGGATCACGCCTACAATATCCGAACTGCCGTGAAGATGCTCGGCTTCATAGAATGAGCCATCCGCTTCGCGAACGACCTGGCGAAGATGCGCGAAATGAATGCGCGGAGCGAATTCGCCGACCATCGCAAGCAAATCATTGTCCGCGCGGGCGCCATAAGAGCCCACGCAAAAAGTGAGGCCGTTAGCGGGACTATCAACGGCTGCAAGGATTGATCGGGCATCGCCGGCCGTCGAGACGACGCGAGGCAGGCCGAAGAGCGGCCACGGCGGGTCGTCCGGGTGAATCGCGAGCCGCAGGCCGAGCTCTTCCGCCACGGGCACGACTTCCTGCAGGAAAGCGACGAGGGCGGAACGGAGATCGCCGGGCGTGGCTCCTTCCCACTCCGCGCGCGATTCGCGAAACAGCTGCCGGTTGTACGACGATTCCGCGCCGGGGAGTCCCGCGATGATGGCGTGTTCGAGTTCGTCTTGCTGCTTCTCAGACATCGAGTCGAAGCGGGCGCGGGCGGCAGCGACACGCTCTGGCGAGTAATCGAGTTCGGCACCCGGGCGCTCGAGGAGGAACAGGTCGTACGCCGCGAAATCCACGGCATCAAAGCGCAGCGCGTAGCCCGTGCTGGGCAGGCGCCACTTCAAATTGGTCCGGGTCCAGTCGACGAGCGGCATGAAGTTATAGCAGACGACCGGCACGCCTGCCTTGGCGATGGCGGCGAGAGAATCCTTCCATGCAGCGATGTACTGGCGATAGGGCCCGGAGCGGAGCTTGATGGAATTGTGAACCGGGATGCTTTCGACGACCGACCAAACGAGGCCCGCGGACTCGATTTCCGCTTTGCGCTTGAGGACTTCGTCGAGAGGCCAAGCCTCGCCGCGATAGATGTGATGCAGGGCGGAGACGATGCCCGTCGCGCCCGCTTGCTTGATTTGATCGAGCGGAATCGGGTCTTGAGGGCCGAACCATCGCCATGTTTCTTTCATGCTCGTATCGTATTACATTTTGACGCGCCCTTCGCGCGCTCATCGGCAATTTCAATGTGCATTTATTTTGGCAAATGCAACGGAGCGCCCTGGCGAAAAGCACCCAAATCATTTGCTAAACGCGGGAATTCTTCAATCTGCCATTAACAGGCAGAAATGGGAGCTGTGGCATATTGCCACGCGCTAGAGATTCCTGCGCCAGAACTCGCGCATGGTGCGGAAGAGGTGGATGGTCGCGGGCGCATCGGAGATGCCGTGTTTGCGCATGGGATAGATCATCACTTCGTAGAGAATATCTTTCGCGATGAGCTCGTTAAGAAAGGCCTGCTCATTCTGCGGATGTACGTTGTCGTCGTAAGTGCCGAAAGCGACCATCAGGTGGCCGGAGAGATCCCCGGCATGCTTGACCAGCGACGTGCGGTCATACGCCTCGGCATTCTGGGAAGGAGGGCCCATGAGGGATTCCGCCCATTTGGAATCATAGTAGTGCCAATCGGTCACCGGCGCGACAGAGATGCCCGCCTTGAATTCCTTGGAGCGCGTCATGAGATTGAGGGTCATGGTGCCGCCCCCGCTCCAGCCCCAAACACCGAAACGTGAAGCATCCACCCAGGGCTGAGATTTGAACCAACGCACCCCGGCTAGAAGGTCGTCGGTTTCCGACGCGGCGGGGTTGGCAGCGATGGTGTTCTCGAGTTTCTTGCTCATGCCGGTGGCGGCGCGATTGTCGATATAGATGACGACAAAACCATCCTGGAGAAGAAGCTGGTTGTAGAGGCCCATCTCCGCGCTCCATTCGTTCACGACATTGGGAGCCGAAGGGCCGCCGTAGACATACAGGATCACAGGGTATTTGCGGGCAGGGTCAAAATTCCTCGGCTTCCAGATTTCCGTGGGCATGGGAAAACCGTCCGCGGCGGGAACGGTAAGGAATTCTGAATACTGGATTCCTTCGGGAAGCAGTTCCGGGCGAGGCGCCGCGAGAGTTTGCAAGAGCTTGCCATCAGCGGCATGAAGCTGCAGAGAAGGCAGGGTGCGGTTGTTGGAGAAACTGTCGAAATAGAATTTCGCGTTGGGGGACATCGAAATGGAGTGGGCGCCGGACTCGGCAGAGAGGCGCGTGAGGCCGGAGCCGTCGCTTTTTACGCGGTAGAGGTTGCGCTCGATGGAGGAATCCTTGAGCGCGGTAAAGTAGATCCAATCATTTTCGGAATCAATGCCGGCAACCGCCTGGCGGACCCAGTAAACGCCTCCGGAGGAGGCCATGGCCCAGTCGCCGTTGGTGACGTGGTTGACAAGGCTGCCGTCCATGGTAAAGCGATACAGATGCATGAAGCCGTCGCGCTCGGAAGCCCAAAGAAAATAGCGGCCGCCCGGAAGGAAGTGGAGGTCGTCGGTAACATTCACCCAGGCGGGATCGGTTTCCGTGAGGATGCGCTTGCGTTCGCCGGTCTTGACGTTGATGAAGTCCAGGCGATTCTCCTTCTGTGAGCGGGGCATGCGTTTGAATGCTGAGCCGCTCGGAATCCGGCAGCCACTTTAGTCGCAAAATCCACTCGAAGGGTTCCGCGCCGAGATTGATCCAGCGGGTTTGCGGATTGGAGACTTCGGTGACGCCGACGCGGACACGAGGATTTTTTTCGCCGGGTTTCGGATAACGCTGATGAATGATGCGTTCGTCGACGGGCTGAAAATCCACAAAGGTACTATCGGCAACTTCGCTTTCGTCCGTCTGAAGAAAGGCGATGGAACGCGAGTCGGGCGACCACCAGTAGCCGATATCGCGGCGGCCGAAAATTTCTTCCCAGTAGACCCAGGTAAGAGTGCCATTCAGCAGCGTGTCCGAGCCGTCGGAGGTGAGACGCGTCTCCTTTTTCGCGGCGATGTCGTAGACATACAGGTCATTGGAACGCACGAAGGAAAGGAGGCGCCCGTCAGGAGAGAATTGCGCGTCTTTTTCCTCCGCGGGGGTATTGGTGACGCGCGTGAAGGAAGAGGAGGAGAGATCAAGAAGAAAAATGTCGCCATGAAAGATGTACAGCGCCTGCCGGCCATTGGCGTCAAACGAGTCCGGCCACGGAAGCGCTTGCTTGATTTCCGAGGAAGGGTCCAGGGACGTGAGGGAAGCGACCGCTTTGAGCCATGTCGAGAGCCGGGTGACGTTCGCGAGTGATGGGATCGAGCCGCTCAAATGTGCGCTGCGCTTCGGGTCGGCGGCTGTCGTAAAAAATGGCGGAATTGTCGGCCAGCCACTTGAACTCTGGGACTTCCGCCACACTGGAGCCTTCTTTGCCAAAGATCCATTCCACGGTGAGCGAAGGCCGTTGCACCTGAGCCCTCGCAGAGAAGGCTGCAAAGAAGAGCACAAGCAGGGACGTGAGAAAAAGAGTAGCGGCACGGAAGTGCTTGGAAGACATAAGGTTTTCTTCTCCTGGCAAGAGAAAGTACATGTGGAGTGCCCGGCTTCTGATAATAGACGACGCCTTGAACCGTAGCAAAGTGTTCCATCCATTCGAGAAACGTACCCCTCCCATTGTCCATTGTCCTTTCGCTTGCAATGTCCTGCACTTCGGACCAGTAGGCTGCGCTGTTGCATTGGAATAGGCTTTGTGGGCTTGCGGGGTGTCGTCACTGGGGAACGAAGCGAGGTCGCCGTGTATTGCGAGCATTGCGGATTAAAGATTTTCCCCGAGCGGCCAGTATGCACTCGCTGTGGCCGGGCGCCATTGCACGAGTGGATTCAACTGTTCAGCCTGGCCGTACTCCTCCTGGCAACGATCGGCAATTCGGTTGCCGGCATGTTTCTGCTGCCGAAATTGTCTGCCATGCACCCGTCGGTTCTTTTTTTTCGCGGCTGGCTGTGGGCCGACCGGGAAAGTTCGCTGTACGGATGGATGCCGCTGGCCGCCGCGCTTCTGCTTTGGGAATTTTTTGTCTGGCGCAAGATTCGCAAGGCAAAACCCGTAACCAAGATAAAGGGGTGGGTCAGCCGCAAGATTCTCGCGTTTGTGCTTGCGGCAGGTTTTGCGCCGATCCTTCCCTGGTGGATCCCCGCCAATCAGCCATCGGACAAGACGCTTGCCGCGCTCTCGCAGTACCCCGGCTTGCCAAGCGCAATTTCCTGGGGCGGCGTGCTCATCGTGGCAGTGGTTCTTTGTGTCAAGGCCGAGACCCGCGACTCCCTCCTTGGCAAGGGGAAAACCCTCGCCCTCGTAAGCCTGGGTGCGCTCACCTTGTTTCTTGCGCTCACACTGTTTGGGTGGTCGCTGAGCTAAGCAAGAGCCAGGGTCCGGCTGACGGCGGATTACGCCTTGACTGGAAACTGGCCCGCAACCCCCCGGGAGGATAAGCGGCTAGACCATCAGTTCTTACCGAAGCATGGCTAAGAAAAAAGGCGTCAGATGAAAAGAGTGACGCGCTTGCTCATCGAGCAATAGGGCGCGTGCCTTCCGCTGCCGGGGAGGGAGCGTAATGGAGCACCGCAGCGGTCATATCATCCCACTGGCCGCAGTGCTTGGAGAATTCCTGGATCGCCGAGAAGACGTGGTTCAACAATTCAATCGGGGCTTCGCCCGCATGTCTGCGGCAGACATCCTGGAGCCCCTCCAGCTCAAATTCCTGCCCGTGGACATTCCGCGCATCGGTCAGTCCATCGGTGCAAAACAATATGGAATCGCCCGGCTCGAGGTCCAGCGTGAATTCATCGTAAATTACCCCGCTGAAGAAGCCTGGCGGGAATCCCCGCAAGTTGCAGGACGCGGCATTCTTCACCCCGGATGAGCAGCGGGCCGGGCATGCCGGCGCTCACGATGCGCATCTGCGCGCGAAACGAGTCAAAAATGGCGTACTGAATCGCGCTGTGGCGTCCCGGGATGCCCCGGAGGAGCAGCCTCTCGTTCAGGACGGAGAGGACCCGGGCGGGGGGCTGGCCGGTCTTGTGGACGCCGCGCAGCGTCCCAACCGCCAGCGCGGCATAGAGCGCCGCCGGAAGGCCCTTCCCGGATACGTCGCCAAGGTACAGGCCGATCATGCCGTCGGGAAGGAGGAAGTAGTCCAGGAAATCGCCGCCTACCTCCGCGGCAGGCTGGAACTCATGGGAAATCGTCACGCAATCGGTGCGTAAAGGCTGCCCAGGAAGCATGACGCTCTGGATGGCGCGCGCTTCCTCGAGCTCCTGCTCGCGCAACTTCTCGATGGAATGAAGTTCGGCTGGTTGAGTCAGAACAGACATGGTTTTGTCCGGAGGGGAGAATTCACCGGGAGAGGGGCGGCGTCAATTTGAGCGTAGCACAGGGTGGGCGTGGCCCGGCCGAAATCTCCCGGGGGTGTTACCAATTGCACGCGGGGCCGCGGAAATGCTTGAACCGCGTGGAACGGGGCGAAACAATGGAGCTATGAAAGCCCTAGCTGGACTCCTTGTAACCGCCGCCTTGGCCATCGGCATCTACTATCTTTATTTGAAGCAAATGCCTAGCAGCGATGCCGGCACCGCGCCCACCCAGGCCATCAGCCTCACCGGTGTGCGCAGCGACCTGCTGTCCATCGCGCAGGCAGAGCGCGGGAACATCGCCCTGAACAGCCGGTGTGCTTCGCTGGACGAAATGGCTACCGCGGGAACGATGAACATGGCCCGGCGCGAGCGCGACGGCTACACCTATGAAGTGGAGTGTTCCGGGTCGGATTTCCGCGTTGTCGCGCGGCACGCGGCTCCCCCTCCCGCGGGCGTGGCGATCCGTTACCCTACCTTGGCCATCGACTCCACGATGGAAATCCGGGAAATTCAGTAAGCTCGGGTTTCATCCTCCCAATCCTGTCCTTTTTCGCGGGAACAATTCCGCCTGCGCATGCGTAACTTCAGGTGAAAGCGCAGCACGCGGAGAGCTAAGGCGGTTGCGAGAAGGAGTGGACTATGGACGGCGAGTATGATCGGCCTCGTTGCGGTCGTACTGACATGCGGTATTCCCATGGCATTGATCTATACATTTTACCGGGTTCGTAAACTGCGGACCGAAGAGCGCTTGGCGGCGCTTGCTCGTGGCGCGGCGATTCCCATGGAGCCGGAACTTTCCCAGTATGCCAAGTCGCGTCGTGCTGGGATTTTGCTGGTTACCGGCGGCTTGGGATTCATGACCATGTTTGCGGTCATTGCCCGTGTTGCGGGCGAGCCGGAGACCCTGGTTGCGGCGGCGTTCGGCATCCTGCCATTGGCTGTCGGAATCGGGTACTTCCTGGATGCGGCGATGATTCGTCGCGACCTGAAAGCCTCCTGAAGATTCTGCCTGGGAACCTTCCGCGCGGCGAGGTTCCCGTCACCCTGTACCCAACCAGCAAGCCGCGCCTTCTCTAACCCGTCAGTATCCCCTCCATACACAATGATTGTCATTCCGACCGGAGGGACGGCGGTTTCGGGCGTCCCGGAGTGGAGGTACGGTTTTCCATCGCACGCTTTTTGTGCGATGAATCCCTCCTCAGCGTCGGATTTCAGGTCTAGCCGATAGCGAGCGCACCTGCCTCCCTCGTCAAAGCGTCGGCCGGGAGTGCCTTGTCCGTGTGTTAGAATCACTCGGCATGCATCCCGCAATCCCTCATCTTGTGGACCTCCAGCAGCTTGATCAGCAGATCGCTGCGCTTCATGCGGAGTTTGACAGCCTGCCCAAACGCTTTCGCGAAGCGGATGCCAAGCTGAATGGCGCAAAGTCCGCCGTGGCCTCGGCCAAGGAGGCCCACACACAGGCTCTGACACAGCGAAAGAAACTTGAGCTGGACGTGGAGCAATGGAAAGACCGCGCTAAGAAATATCGCGGCCAGAGCAGTTCCGTAAAAACGAATGAAGCGTATAAGGCCCTGCAACACGAAATCGCGGCTGCGGAGCGCGAGGCGGCAAAATTGGAAGACCTGGTCCTGGAACAGATGATGGCTACCGAGGACGTCGAGCACCGGGTGAAACATGCGGAAGCCGATTTGAAAGAAGCGGAAAGCGCCGTTGGGGCAGAGAAAAAGCAAATCGAATTGCAATACAACGAAAAGAAAAGGAAGCTGGAAACGGCCACCGCGGAGCGCGCGCAACTCGCCGCAAAAGTGCCGGAAGACTGGTTGGACTTGTACAGCCGGATTTCTCGCAAACACCCAGGTGC